>NZ_LMQK01000030.1:0-360287 GCF_001424525.1 Methylobacterium sp. Leaf399
GCGGCKAGGTCRGCCGCGAGTGCCTGCCCTCGCGGCTGGCGCAGGTAGCCGTCCCACTGTGACCAGATCGCGCGTGCGTCGGTGAGGCACCCGGCCCGGTCGAGGTCGGGCAGCAGCGAGTGGCGGAACAGAAGGGCGGCCCGCGGTGCCAGGGTGGCGAGGTCCTCCGCGTAGATGCGGTTCCTGCCGTGCCGTTCGATTAGGTCGAACCGGTTGGTCCTCTTGATGCGGACGCGCTGGTGGTGGGGCACGAAGACGGCGACGYYCGGCCAGTCGGATTGTGGGATGCGCGGATTGCCGGTCGCAGCCAGGACCTCGGCGGCGTAGAGGTCGATGACGAGGGTCCGGCCGGCACGCTTGCAGGCACGGTAGAGKGAGACCACGCGATCGATGTTCTGGGCCGAGGCCGCGACCAGGGCGAGTCCCACGGTGTCCTCGAACAASTCGACGAAGCGGTCCTCGATCTCTRCCTCGGTCGGGAAGGTGCGGTTGTCGTCGAGCCGGCCGAGGCTTGAGCCTTCCATCAGCAGGGTGTCGATGTCTTGSGGCGGCTCGCGCAGCAGTCGCTCGAACAGCGCGCCCTTGCGCCCGTGCCCSCGTAGGTCGCCCGAGTACAGCAGGCGCTGTCCGCCTGCCTCCACCAGCAGGGCGTAGGCATCGTAGGCCGAGTGGTCGACGAGGATGGGGGTAACCGTGAACGGTATGAAGGTGAGCGGCTGGCGGTCTGTAAACGTGATGGTGTTGGTGGGCNGTAGGCATCGTAGGCCGAGTGGTCGACGAGGATGGGGGTAACCGTGAACGGTATGAAGGTGAGCGGCTGGCGGTCTGTAAACGTGATGGTGTTGGTGGGCWCGTGGCAATCGGGGACGAAGGCGGATGCCGCCTGCAGAATACGAAGGGTGGCGGCGCCGAGCGCCACCGGTAGGTCCGGCCCAGCGAGGTGACTGAGGCCGACGTGGTCGCGGTGGCCGTGGCTGAGCACGAGGGCAAGCAGGGTGCCGCCGCCGGCCAGGCCGTCGATGTCGGGATGGCGGGTGTGGTCGTCCGGATGACCGTCGAGGGGCAGGCCGAGGTCGAGCAGGAGACGGGCGCTATCGTGCGCCAGCTCGATGCAGCAGCCGCCGATTTCGCGCGCGCCGCGGTGGATGCGCACCCGCATCGGACGCCTATATCCCCTAGGTTGTGGGAAGAGCTTAGCCGTAACGTGTGGCTATAGCCAGTGGTTAGATAGCCCCTCTCGCGTGCTGATCCGACTCATGAAGGGTCGGGCTTTGGTCGCGTGGAACCTGCGCCGGGTGCGTGTGGCGCAAGGCTTGTCGCAGGAGCGGCTGGCAGCGGATGCGGGCGTGGACCGGGCCTATTTGGGCGGCCTGGAGCGTCAGGCCGAGAATCCGACGGTCGACCTGCTCGACAAGGTTGCCGGTGCTCTCGACGTGCCCTTTGGCGAACTGTTCGTGGCGCCGGCTGAGGGAGAGCCCCGCCCTGAATCGTTGCGCGGGGGACGGCGGCGCTGACCGCCCATGACCGGATCGACTGCTGCGCTCATCCAGCAGCAGGTCAGGCTGGAGGCTGGCCTTTGCCGTAGAGCGCCGTCAGGTCGACCCCTATGCCGATGGTGTCAATGGAGGCCTTCATCTGGACCAGGGTTGAGCGCTTGGTGTAGCGGGCGGTCTCGCCTGCGGTCGTATGACCCGTAATGTGGTCGATGACGGCCACGGACACACCAGCCTGATGCATCAGCGTCGTGGCGGTGTGCCGGAACGAGTGGAAATCGAGGCCTGGCCGATACAGGCCGACATCACGGCGGTAGCGCGTGAACCACTTAGTGAAGGCGTGTCCGAGGCGTCCGTCCGCGCCGCCCGGGGTGAGATTCGCGAAAACGCGCGTCTGCCGCCGCCGTCGCTGTGTCTCGACGTGGGCTAGGAACCCGAGGCGAATCAGCTCGGCATGCAGAGGGACGTGCCGTACCGCGGTCGTGTTCTTTATTTTACGAGGCGGCCGGTCGTTGATGTCGAAGAACCAAACATCTTCATCCTGCCGGATGTCTTCGACTTGAAGCTGGCAGATTTCCTCCTGGCGCAGGCCGGAGAACACGGCGATCAGGGGCAACCAGAACTTCTCGTCACGTAGGATAAGATCGCCCGGAGCGGTGCGTCGGCCTGCCGAAGCGCAGCCGGTCCAGATCGGGGTGGCGAACAGGCGCGCTAGGTCGGCGCGCTCCCACATGTCGCGTTGTTCGCTGGCCTTGCGGCTGTTGGCGAAGCGAAAGCCTGAGAAGATGTTGGTGGTTGCGTCCTCCTTGGACACCGCGGCGCTCCACATAGTTGAGAGCGCCGAGAAGTGTCGCTTCACGGTGCGTTGCGTGATGACCGGCTTGCGGTTTGTTGGAGACGCTGCCTCATGAACAGCGAGAATCTGTTCGACTGACACGTCACGGTAACGGGGATGCTTGCCGTAGTCGTTGGGCAAGCGCTGGACCTGCTCGCGGAAGCGGCCGACGTCCTTTCGCGTGTAGGCTGAGACCGGCTTGTCGCCGCAGACATCGACGAAGAGGCGGTATGTTGCCCCGGCCTGGGCGGCGGTCTGCTGGTCCCACACCTTCGTCGCGACCTGTGAAGCGCGAAACTTGGTTCCCACGACAGAAAATGGTGGCGCTTTGTCCGTCTCCGCCTTTGTCTCGGCTGGTGTCTGTGCGGTTGGTTGAGCCTTCGGCTGCGCGGTTTGTGTCGTACCCTCGTTCAGTGCGTCGAGCTGCAGCTTCAGAAGACGGTCGCGCGGCTCGTAGTTGAAGTCGCCTTCGTAGCGGGCCTTGAGCGCCTCCGCCGCGTCGATGCCGGCCCGCAACATAGCCTGCTCGGCGCGGGCGAGGTCGTCGGGTGGCAGGCCACGAAGCACGATGCCCTGCTTCTTCAGCATTCCCTCCGTGAGGAAACGGGCCTCGTCGAGCCGGTTGCAGGCCAGGGCCTCGCGCGCCCGTTGTGCGACCGCGCCGTAGTGCCGGGCCCGGCCTGAGCGCCGGACCTCGTTGATCGGCTGCTCCCGCAAGCGGCACAGGTTCTCCGTGTCGAGGAGCAGGCTGTAAAAGTCCTGCACCATCCGGGCGAGTTGTGCTTGTGTCAGCATCGGCGTCGTACGCAGGACCGAGAAGAGGGTCTCGGAAGCGACGTATAACCGACATGCGCGCAGCTTGGCAGTGCGCGGGTCTGACGTAGCCAGGCTGCGCACAAGCTCGCGGCGTTCAAGGCACGGCCGCAGGTCGTCCGGCACCCGCCGCCGGAAATGGTAAATCGTCTTACGGAGGACGACGTTGAAGAGGGCTGCCACCGTACTCCTTCGCCGCATTTCAGGCGGCTCGTGTAGCAGCGAAGTGTAGCAACCGGCTCGCTCCGCAGGACGGCTGGGCGAGAAGCCAAACGATCTGAATGACTTAGGCTAAAAGTTGGCTGGGGCGCCAGGATTCGAACCTGGGAATGGCGGTACCAAAAACCGCTGCCTTACCACTTGGCGACGCCCCATCCTGGCAGGATCGGCGTTGTCTAGACGCCGGGCCTGCGGGTGGCAACAGGACGGGGAGACAGAATCGATGCGGCGGATCGCGGTGGTGACGGGGGCGGGATCGGGGATCGGCAGGGCCGTGGCGGAGGGGCTGGCGCGGGCGGGCTTCGTCGTCGTGCTCGCCGGGCGCCGGGCCGAGCCGCTGGCGGCGGTCGCGGAGGCGATCGCGGCGGCGGGCGGCACCGCGCGGGCCGTGCCCGCCGACGTGGCGGACGAGGCGTCCGTCGAGGCGCTGTTCGCGCGGGTGCGGCAGGAGTTCGGCCGCCTCGACCTCTTGTTCAACAACGCCGGGGTGTTCGCGCCGGCGGTGCCGGTGGACGAGGTCGCCCTCGACGACTGGCGCCGCCTCGTGGACGTCAACCTCACCGGCGCCTTCCTGTGCACGCGCGCGGCCTTCCGGATGATGAAGGCGCAGGAGCCGCGCGGCGGGCGCATCGTCAACAACGGCTCGATCTCGGCGCATGTGCCGCGGCCGAACTCGGCGGCCTATGCCGCCACCAAGCACGCCATGACCGGGCTCACCAAGGCCACGGCGCTGGACGGACGCGCCCACGACATCGCCTGCGGCCAGATCGACGTCGGCAACGCCGCCACCGCGATGACCGGGCCCATGGCCGCCGGCGTGCGCCAGGCCGACGGGTCGATCAGGTCCGAACCGCTGATGGACGTCGCGCATGTGGCCGATGCGGTGGTCTACATGGCCGGCCTTCCGCTCGATGCCAACGTCCCGTTCCTCACGGTGATGGCCACCGGCATGCCCTACATCGGGCGGGGCTGAGCCGACGCGGGGCCCCTCCACCGATGGTGGAGCGCGGCCCCCCTCTCCTGTAAGGAGGGGCGGGGCGGGCTCCTCGGCGGGCCGTCGACCTCCGTCAGACCTGAAAAAAAGGCCCGCGGACGCGGCCTCGAAAGCAATTCCCCGCGATGTTGATGCAGACCCAGCCCGACGCGAAACCCGCCCGCACCGACGACCCCGTCGCGCGCCGGCGCACCTTCGCGATCATCTCGCACCCGGACGCCGGCAAGACCACGCTCACGGAAAAACTGCTGCTGTTCGGCGGCGCCATCCAGCTCGCCGGCGAGGTCAAGGCCAAGCGCAACCGCGTTTCGACCCGCTCGGACTGGATGGGCATCGAGAAGGAGCGCGGCATCTCCGTTGTCACCTCGGTGATGACGTTCGAGTACGGCGACTGCGTCTTCAACCTCCTCGACACCCCGGGCCACGAGGACTTCTCGGAGGACACCTACCGCACCCTGACGGCGGTCGATTCGGCCGTGATGGTGATCGACGCCGCCAAGGGCATCGAGGCGCGCACGCGAAAACTGTTCGAGGTCTGCCGGCTTCGCGACATCCCCATCGTCACCTTCATCAACAAGCTCGACCGCGAGGCCCGCGACCCGTTCGAGCTCCTGGACGAGATCGAGAAGACCCTGGCGCTGGACGTGGCGCCCGTGACCTGGCCGATCGGGCGGGGCCGCAGCTTTGCCGGCACCTACGATCTCGGCAACGGCCGCGTGCGGCGGCTCGATGCGGCTGACGACGCCGGCACCGTGCCGGTGACCGGGGTCGACGATCCGCTGTTCGACCAGCTGCTCACGGAGCAGGGCGAGGCCACGACCTGGCGCGAGGAGGCCGAACTCGCCGAGACCGGCCTCAAGCGCTTCGACCTCGACGCCTTTCGCGAGGGCCACCTCACGCCGGTGTTCTTCGGGTCGGCGCTGCGCAACTTCGGCGTGCGCGACCTCATCGACGGCCTGGCGCGCTTCGCGCCGCCGCCGCGCGGCCAGGATTGCGACAAGCGCCTGGTAGAGCCCACCGAACCGAAGATGACCGGCTTCGTGTTCAAGATCCAGGCGAACATGGACCCCAACCACCGCGACCGCATCGCCTTCATGCGGGTGTGCTCGGGCCGGTTGAGCCGGGGCATGAAGGCCAAGCTCGTGCGCACCGGCAAGCCGATGTCGCTGTCGGCCCCGCAGTTCTTCTTCGCGCAGGACCGCGCCATCGCCGACGAGGCGTTCGCGGGCGACGTCGTCGGCATCCCCAACCACGGGACCTTGCGCATCGGCGACACGCTGACGGAGGGCGAGGAGATCGTGTTCCGCGGCGTGCCGAGCTTCGCGCCCGAGATCCTGCGCCGGATCAAGCTCACCGACGCCATGAAGGCCAAGAAGCTGCGCGAGGCCCTGCAGCAGATGGGCGAGGAGGGCGTGGTGCAGGTGTTCCGCCCGCACGACGGCTCCCAGGCCATCGTCGGCGTGGTGGGCGCGCTGCAGCTCGACGTGCTGAAGGAGCGGCTCCAGGCGGAGTACGGCCTGCCCATCGACTACGAGCCGACCCGCTTTTCGATCTGCCGCTGGATCGAGGCCGACACCGAAGCGCCGCTGGACAAATTCGTCGGCAGCCACGGCTCGGCCATGGCCAGCGACCTCGACGGCGCCCCGGTGTTCATGGCGACCACCGCGTTCTCGCTGCGCTACGAGGAGGAGCGCGCGCCGGACGTGCGGTTCACCGACGTGAAGGACTACCAGAAGCGCAAGGCGTAGCGCTCCGTCGCGGATTTTACCGAGGTCGGCGGTCGCGCCGATCCGGCTCCGCGCTGCCACCCCGGCGCCGTTTTCTCCCGGCCGTTTTGACGCCGCTCGATGCGGTCGCGCTAGGCGCGCCGGTCTCGTGACCGAGGCCGGTGGCGTGGATCGCCGGCTTATCCCCCTCCCCCCAAAAATCGTTCTCGGTCGAACGCCGTCGCGATTGACAGCGGGAATTTGCGCGTCCTACAGAGTATAGCAAGAGGCATACTTCACAGCATAGGCGCAGATGAGGCGACTCTCTCCATGGCTTCGGTCGCCCCGATCCGCGCCTCGCCCGCCTGCGATCGGGCCGGGGCAGCGGCCATGGGCCTCGGCGCGCGGCCTTTGCGTCGCGGTCTGCCTCGTCGCTCCCGATTTTCCGGCCGTGGCGCAGCCGGACATCGATTCGCCGCTTGCCGACAGGCCGGTGCAATCGGCCGCGGTAGAGCCCGAGTCGGACTCCGCCCGACCTGCGTCGATCCAGTCGTCCCTCGGGGCGTTCGGCGATCCGGGCGGGTTTCGGGCCGCGCTCGGTGCCCGCGGCATCACCTACAACGCCATCTCCACCAACGAGGCGCTGGGGAACGTCACCGGCGGCTTTGCCCGCGGGCCGATCTACGCCGGAAAGCTCGAGACTATCGTCACCGCTGATCTGGGGACGCTCGCCGGCCTCGATGGCCTCACCTTCTTCGCCAACGCCTTCCAGATCCACGACACCGGCGGCCTGCGTGACCGCAGCTTCGGGCGCCTGATCACCGTCAGCAACATCGAGGCGCTTCCCTCGACGCGCCTGTCCGAAATCTGGCTGGAGCAGAAATGGGCCGGGGACCGCTTCGCGGTACGATTCGGCCAGCTCGTCGCCGATGGCGAGTTCTTCTCGTCCGACACCGGCAAGCTGTTCGTGAGCAACGACTGGCCGACGATCACCGGCGCCAACCTGCCGGGCGGCGGCCCGGCCTATCCGCTCGCCACCCCCGGAGTGCGCCTGCGCTACGACCCGAACGCGGCGGTCTCGGCCCTCGTGGCGATCTTCAACGGCGATCCGGGCGACCAGCGCATCGTCAACCGGACCGGCACGAACTTCCGGCTCGGCGACCCGCCCCTGGTGATGGCCGAGGCGCAGGTCCGCTACAACCAGGGCACGCGGGCGCGCGGGCTCGCCGGCAGCCTCAAGCTCGGCGGATACCGGCATTTCGGCCGCTTCGACGACCTGCGGTTCGATACCGCCGGCCTGCCGCTGGCCAGTCCCTTCGCCAACGGCGTCGCCCGGCGCCTGCGCGGCACCGGCGGCGTCTATGGTGTCGTCGACCAGCAACTTCATCGTCCCGAGGGCGCGGGCCCCGATGGCGGGGTCTCGGTCTACGCCCGGATCTCGGGCAGCCCGGCGGACCGCAACCTGATCGACCTCTGGGCCGACGGCGGGGTGGTCTGCGCCGGCATGATTCCAGGCCGGCCAGACGACAGGTTCGGCGCGAGTGTCATCTACGCGCGGATCGGCGACGGGGCGCGGGCGGCCGACATCGATGGGGCGCGGTGGGGCCATGCTTACCGGCCGGTCAGGAGCTTCGAAGCGACGGTCGAGCTCAGCTACCAGGCCCGGATCGCCCCCGGCTGGATCGTGCAGCCCGACATCCAGTACGTCGTCAACCCGGGCGGTGGCGTCGAGAACCCCTCACGTCCCGGAACCAGGACGAGGGGCGGCCTCGTCTTCGGGCTCCGATCGACGGTCGTATACTGACGACGAGGAGGCCCCGGACTCAGTGGGAACCCATAAAAAAAGCCTGCCTCGCGCATCCGGGGATACGCGAGGCAGGCCGATCGTCGGACTTCGAAAGCGTGGCTGCTTTCGACGGAAGGTCCTAGTAGGAGCCGAACTTGTAGTTCAGGCCGGCGCGGGCGATGCTGCCCTCGGTGGCGATGCGGGAGTTGTACCCGACGCCCGGACCACCGACGCTGCCGACGAGCAGGTTGCGGCTGCCGAGGTCGTAGCGCAGGTATTCCGCCTTGATCGTGACGGCGCTGGACTTGAAGAAGTTCAGGAAGGAGTCGGTCGGGAGAGCGTACTCGACGCCGCCGCCGTAGACGTAGCCGGTCTCCATGCTGGAGCGGGAGGCGGCGTAGGTCACCGGGAGGCCGGTGGTGAAGCTGATCCGCTGGGTGACGTCGCCGTAGGCGAAGCCGCCGGTGCCGTAGATCATGAACTTGTCGAAGGCGTAGCCGACGCGACCGCGGACGGTACCGAGGAAGGACAGGTCGGTGCGGTAGGTGTTGGTGAGGTTGTTGGGGTTGAAGGCGGGGAGGAAGATGTTCTCGACCCGGGTCTGCTGCAGGTCCATGTACTGGGCGTCGGCCTCGACACCCACCACCAGGCCCGAGCCCGGGGTGAACTGATAGTTGTAGCCGATCTGAGCGCCGCCGGTGAAGCCTTCCGTGGCGGTCGAGACGTTGGCGCGACGCAGACCGTTGAGGACGTTGTTGTTGAGCTGGGCGCCGCCGGGGGTGTTGATGCCCGTGGTGCGGATGGTGTCGTTCTCGCTGAAGGCGTAGCCGGCGTTGATACCGAAGTAGAACCCGGTCCAGGTGAAGACGGGGACCGGAACGAAGACCGGCGGCGCGGCGCGGCGCGGCAGATCGGCGGCGGCGGCGGTGCCGACCATCACGGCCAGGGAGGCGCCGGCGAGGAGGATCTTCTTGAACACGGGGGCAGTCCTTCGGAGGGGCTGTTTCACTGCCCCCGTCTTACCGTCAAGCGGCCCGAGCACCTATGACATCAGAGCAACACCGAACGGCCACATGTTGGCCGCCCGGTTTCCGTTTTCCGACACGCGCGTAACGACTTGTTCATCCCCGACCGTCGCCGGACGGATCGGCGCAGGCGATCAGGCCACCTCGTCGCCGCTCTCGTCCTCGCCCTCGATATGCTCCACCGAGACCACGCGCTCGGTCTTGTCGGTGTTGAACACCGTCACCCCCTGCGAGGCGCGTCCGACGATGCGGATGTCGTCGACCGGCACGCGGATGAGCTGGCCGGCATCCGTCACCAGCATGATCTGGTCCGAGGGCTGCACCGGGAAGGAGGCCACGAGGCTGCCGTTGCGGGCATTCACCCGCATCGCGGTGATGCCTTTGCCGCCGCGTCCCGAGGTCCGGTACTCGAAGGAGGAGCTGCGCTTGCCGAAGCCGCGCTCGGACAGGGTGAGCACGAACTGCTGGTTCGCCCCCATCTCGGCGTAGCGCTCCTGCGAGAGGAGCGGCGCATCCGTGGCGATCTCCTCGGAATCGGCGTCGCCCCCTTCCGTGTCGCCGATCACCGCCCGCTGCATCTTCAGGAAGGCGCCGCGCTCCTCGGGCGTCGCCTCGAAGCTGTTGAGGATGGTCATCGAGATGACGCGGTCGCCCGATGCGAGGCTGATGCCGCGCACGCCGGTGGAATCGCGGCCCTTGAACACCCGCACGTCCTCGACGGGGAAGCGGATGCACTGCCCGTCCTTCGAGGTGAGCAGGACGTTCTGGTCGGCGCGGCAGATCTCCACGTGGACGATGTGGTCGCCCTCGTCGAGCTTCATGGCGATCTTGCCGGCGCGGTTCACCTGCACGAAGTCGGAGAGCTTGTTGCGCCGCACGCCGCCCGAGGCGGTGGCGAACATCACGTCCAGCGTCTCCCACGAGGCCTCGTCCTCGGGCAGCGGCATGATCGTGGTGATGCGCTCGGTGCCGGCATCCATGGCCAGGATGTTGACCAGCGCCTTGCCGCGGGCGTTGGGCGCCGCCATCGGCAGGCGCCACACCTTCTCCTTGTAGACCTGGCCCTGGCTGGAGAAGAACAGGATCGGCGTGTGGGTGTTGGCCACGAACAGGCGGGTGACGAAGTCCTCGTCGCGGGTTGACATGCCCGAGCGGCCCTTGCCGCCCCTGCGCTGGGCCCGGTAGGTCGAGAGCGGCACGCGCTTGACGTAGCCGGCGTGGGACACGGTGACGACCATGTCCTCGCGCTGGATCAGGTCCTCGTCCTCGACGTTGGAATCCCAGTCGAGGATCACGGTGCGACGCGGCGTGGCGTAGGCCTCGCGGACCTCCGCGAGCTCGTCCTTGACGATCCCCATGATGCGCAGGCGCGAGCGCAGGATGTCGAGGTAGTCGGCGATCTCGTCGGCGAGCTTCTGCAACTCGCCGCCGATCTCGTCGCGGCCGAGCGCGGTGAGGCGCTGCAGGCGCAGGTCGAGGATGGCGCGGGCCTGGACGTCGGAGAGGCGGTAGGAATCGTCGGCGTTGATGCGGTGGCGCGGGTCGTCCACCAGCGCGATCAGGGGCGCGATGTCGTGGGCCGGCCAGTCGCGGCCCATCAGCGCCTCGCGGGCGGTGTTGGGGTCGGGCGAGGTCCGGATCAGGCGGATGACCTCGTCGATGTTGGCCACCGCGATGGCCAGGCCGCACAACACGTGCGCCCGCTCGCGGGCCTTGTTGAGCAGGAACTTGGTGCGGCGGGAGACGACCTCCTCTCGGAAGTCCACGAAGGCCTGCAGCAGGTCCTTCAGGTTCATCAGTTCGGGGCGGCCGCCGTTGAGCGCCACCATGTTGCAGCCGAAGGAGGATTGCAGCGGCGTGAACCGGTAGAGCTGGTTGAGCACCACGTCGGCCATCGCGTCGCGCTTGATCTCGACGACGATGCGCATGCCGTCGCGGTCGGATTCGTCGCGCAGGTCGGAGATGCCCTCGACGCGCTTCTCCTTCACCAGCTCGGCGATCTTCTCCATGAGCGTCGCCTTGTTCACCTGATACGGGATCTCGGTGAAGATCAGCGCCTCGCGCTCCTTGCGCAGCTCCTCCACGTGGGATTTCGCCCGCATGATGATGGAGCCGCGCCCGGTGGCGTAGGCCTGGCGGGTGCCCGCCCGGCCGAGGATCGAGCCTCCGGTGGGGAAGTCGGGGCCCGGGATGATCTCGGTCAGGCCCTCCACGTCGATGCTGGGATCGTCGATGAGCGCGACGCAGCCGTCGATCAGCTCGCCGAGGTTGTGGGGCGGGATGTTGGTGGCCATGCCCACCGCGATGCCGCCGGCACCGTTGGCGAGGAGGTTGGGGAAGCGAGCGGGCAGGACGGTCGGCTCCTCGCGCGACTCGTCGTAGTTCGGCTGGAAGTCGACGGTGTTCTTGTCGATGTCGGCGAGCAGCGCGTTGGCGGGCTTGGCCAGGCGCGATTCGGTGTAGCGCATGGCGGCCGGCGGATCGCCGTCGACGGAGCCGAAGTTGCCCTGGCCGTCGATGAGCATCAGCCGCATCGAGAAGTCCTGGGCCATGCGCACCAGGGCGTCGTAGATCGATTGGTCGCCGTGCGGGTGGTAGAGACCGATCACGTCGCCGACGATGCGGGCCGACTTGACGTATTTGCGCTCGGGCAGGTGCCCGCTCTCGTAGGCCGAGAACAGGATGCGGCGGTGGACCGGCTTGAGGCCGTCGCGGGCATCGGGCAGGGCCCGACTCACGATCACGCTCATGGCGTAATCGAGATACGACCGCTTCATCTCGTCGGTGATGGAGACGGGGCGGATGTCGCTGGCGGGCGGCGGCGTGCCCGCGCCCGGTGTGTCGTTCTCTGCCAAGGTCTTCGATCTCTGCCTGCATACGGGCCGGCGCGGCCGGGGCCGCGCCGAACGACGTCGCGTTCGTGGGACTGCGGATGTCGGGCGCTCGCCGGCCGGGTCCGCCCCGGTCGCGTCGCGCCACGTCTGTCACCCTGTTTCCATACGCCATTCGCCTGCGGCACGCCACCGCGACCCCTACCGCGGCACGGGGATAAGGGGAGCGCGATAGACCGTCCGGCTCAAGGGCTTACGCAGGGCCGACCGCCGGCCGCGGGGCGTCGCGGGTCCCGCCGGCCACGTCTGTTCGACCGCTCCCGTTGTGGATAGACACGAGGGCGAGCGCGGGATCATCCCGCTCGATCGACAGACACGTCGGGAGATCGTGCATGGTTGCCACCCGCTTGCGCCGCCCCCTTGGGCTGGCCGCCCTCTTCGCCGTCGGCTTCGCGCCGCTGGCCGCCGCCGCCGAGGGCACCACCGCCGAGCGGACCATCGCGGTGATGAACACCCTGTGGGGCAGCCACGCGGGCCTGCGCGCCAACCACGCCAAGGGCGTGGTGGTGGAAGGCAGCTTCACCGCGACCCCGGAGGCCGCGCCGTTGAGCAAGGCCAGCGTCTTCGGCGGCAAGCCGGTGCCGGTGACGGTGCGGTTCTCCAACGCCACGGGCCTGCCCGCCATCGCGGACGGCGCCAAGCCGGCCAACCCGCACGGAATGGCGCTGAAGTTCGCCCTTCCCGACGGCGAGTTCGACATCGTCGCCAACTCGCTGCCGTTCTTCCCCGTCGCCACCGGCGAGGAGTTCCTGGCGCTGCTGACGGCGAATGCGCAGACCAAGCCCGATACCCCAAAGCCGACGCCGCTGGAGCAGTTCGTCGCCGCCCATCCGATGGTGCCCAAGGCGGGAGCCGGCGTGAAGACGCCCTCGAGTCTGGCGCGGGAGACCTACAACGGCATCGACGCCTTCGTGTTCGTGAACGCCGAGGGCAAGAGGCAGCCGTTCCGCTTCCGCATCGTGCCGGTGGCGGGCAACGACCATCTCTCGGCGGAGGAGGCCGGAAAGCAGCCGCCTAACTTCCTGATGGAGGGCCTGCCCGCCACCCTCGCCAAGGGTCCGGTGGCCTTCACGATCCAGGCGCAACTGGCCAATCCGGGCGACCAGACCAAGGACCCGACGCAGGTCTGGCCGGAGGACCGCCGGCTGGTGACCATGGGCACCCTCACCCTCTCGAAGGCCACGGCCGATACGGCGGCGGCCGAGAAGCCGCTCCTGTTCCTGCCCACCAACCTCGTGGACGGGATCGAGGTGTCCGACGATCCGCTGATCGACGCGCGCACCCAGGCCTATGCGGTGTCCTTCGGCAAGCGGTCGCAATAGCCCACTGCGCGTCAGAAGTACCAGGCCGCCACGGCGTTCAGCCGGGCGGTGCCGCTGAACACCGGGATGGCCACGAGGGTGGTCAGCCCGGCGGCGGCCAGGCTCGCCGCGATCACGGTCGGCTCGTGCGAGAAGTCGGTGGCGATCACCGGCAGGCCGGTGAGCAGGATGCGGCCGATGGTGCCGTCCTCGCGGGTCAGGCTCAGGGGGCCGTAGGACGCCGCGACATCGCCCTGCACCTCGCAAAGCCCCGCCTCGTAGGTGAGGTGCTCGCTGTCGGGCTCCACCTTCCACACCTCGAAGCGCCGGGCGATGGGGGTGCCGAGCGCCGACAGGAAGGTCATCACCCAGTCCCGGTCGCGGTCGCCGTGGCAGGGCAGGCCGAAGGCGGTGGTCCGCCCGATCTTGAGGGCCTCCGCCTTTCGCAGAAACCGGTGCGAGCCGTAGGGCTCCTTGACCACGACGGGCCGGTCCCGCTCCCAGACCTCGCCGGGCAGGCCCTGTCCGCGTCCGAACTGGATCGCCTTCGAGTTGCGCTCGAAGAACTCCGCGTTGCCGTAGTAGCCGTCCTCGACCGCCATGGCGCTCGATCGCGCGGGGTCGTTGCTCCAGACCTCGATCGCCCCGACCTTCTCGTCGTCGTCGGCACAGAAGAACGTCACCACCGCCTGCAGCACGTCGCCGGCGAAGATCGGCAGGGCGAGGCCGCAGGTCAGCCCCGCCGCGGCGGCCGCAGCACCCCGCTTGAAGTAGGAATTCTGCAGGTCCTTGAGGACGATGGGCCGGCGCGTCGCCCAGGCCTGCCCCGGCAGGCCCTCGCCGTAGCCGAACACGGTCTGGTGGCTCTGCGCATGGAAGCCGTCGAGGCCGCCGTAGCTGCCGCTCCCGAACTCGAGGGCCGTCCCGTCCTTGGAGGGAACCCACACCTCGGTCACGCGGATGAAGGATGCCATGGCGCCGTCTCACTCCCTTTGCACGCAAGGGGAGCAAGAACCGCGCCGAGGCACCGGGCGTAGGCGGGGTGGAGCGTCGGCTCGCCGACGTGAGCCTGCCTAGAACGGAATGTCGTCGTCGAGGTCGTAATTGGGCTTCGAGCCGCCGCCACCGCCGGACGACGGAGCCGGCCGGCGGTCCCCGCCGGAGCGGCCACCACCACCGCCACCGTAGTCGCCGCCGCGATCCGAACCGCCGCCGGAGCCGCCACGGCCGCCGCCGTAATCGCCGCCTCGGCTGATCTGGCCACCGCCCTCCTCGTCGGCGCCCATCTCGCCACCGCCGCCGCTGCGGCCGTCGAGGAGGGTGAGCTCACCTCGGAACCGCTGCAGCACCACCTCGGTGGTGTACTTCTCGACGCCGGATTGGTCGGCCCATTTGCGCGTCTGCAGCTGGCCCTCGATGTAGACCTTAGAGCCCTTGCGCAGGTACTGCTCGGCGACCTTGGCGAGATTCTCGTTGTAGATCACCACCGAGTGCCACTCGGTCTTCTCCTTGCGCTCGCCGGACATCTTGTCCTTCCAGGACTCCGAGGTCGCGATGCGCAGGTTGACCACCGGGTCGCCGGAGGCGAGCCGCCGCGTCTCGGGATCGCGTCCGAGGTTGCCAACCAAAATCACCTTGTTGACGCTGCCGGCCATGCCGCTCTCTCCTCCGAACCGATCTCACGACGGCGCAAGGACGGGCTCCACATCGCCGCCCCCGCCGACCCACGTCCTGAGGCTTTCGCGCGCCGCCGACAACCACATTGGCCGGCGTTGTCCACCACGCAGCGAATCTGTCCCCAGACCTCCGATGTTCTACTCATGTTCTCGTCGCCCAGCAAGGGAACGAGGCCCGTCGCCTACGGCAGCCTGACGAGCATCTTGCCGAAGTTGCGGCCCTTGAGCAGGCCGACGAAAGCCTCGGGTGCCCTGTCGAGGCCCTCCGCGATGTCCTCGCGGTGCTTGACGCGCCCCTGCGCCAGCCATTCGCCGACCTCGGCGAGGAAGGCGGCCTCCTGGTCGGCGAAGTCCCAGACGATGAAGCCCTGGATGTGCAGGCGCTTGGTGAGCACCGCCCGCATCAGGATCGGCGAACGGTCGGGGCCGGGCGGCAGGTCGGTGAGGCTGTAGCCGGAGACGAGGCCGCAGACCGGCATGCGGGCAAAATCGTTGAGGAGCGGCAGCACGGCCTCGAACACCGCGCCGCCGACGTTCTCGAAATAGACGTCGATGCCGTCCGGGCAGGCGGCGGCGAGGCTGCCCGGCAGGTCGGGGCCGCGGTGGTCGACGGCCGCGTCGAAGCCGAGTTCGTCGACGAGGTAGGCGCATTTCTCCGCGCCCCCGGCGATGCCGACGGCCCGGGCGCCCTTCAGCTTGGCGATCTGGCCGACCAGGGACCCCACCGGCCCGGCGGCGGCGGCCACCACCACGGTCTCCCCCGCCTTCGGACGACCGATGGTGAGGAGGCCCGTATAAGCGGTCATGCCCGGCATCCCGAGGATGCCCAGCGCCGTACCGACGGGGGCCACGCCCGGATCGAGCCGCCGCAGGCCGCTTCCATCGGAGATCGCAAAATCCTGCCAGCCGCCGAAGCCGACGACGAGGGTGCCGGGCGCGAAATCGGGATGGCGCGAGGCCACGACCTCGCTGACCGTGGCGCCGACCATGGTCTCGCCGATCTCGACGGGCTTGGCGTATGATTTCGCCGCGCTCATGCGGCCCCGCATGTAGGGGTCGAGGGACAGGATGCGGTTGCGCAGGAGCACCTCGCCCTCCTGGGGGGTGGGTGCCCGCACCTCCTCCATCCGGAAATGCGCCGGGCTCGGTTCGCCATGGGGGCGCGAGGCGAGGACGATGCGGCGGTTGAGCTCGGCCATGGGCACTTTCAGAGGTTGGAGACGTTCAGGACACGGCGACCACGGCGCGCACCGGCGCGCCGCTGTGGTGCGGTCCATAGGAGTGCAGCATGGCGCGAATGGGGATGATCGCAGGCCTCGACGGATCGATCTCGGCGAGCCCGAGCGACCTTCGATCCGTCGCGAGATCGGGGGGCAGGACCGTCGCGTCCGTCTGGACGGTTGGCCTGGCGATGATCGCGGTCGGCTCGGCGACGGCGGTCAAGGCCGATCCTCTCTCGGAGCATCGCTGGCGGTCGCGAGTCCTCGTGATCTCCGCACCCAGCGCCGACGACCCGCGGGCACGGGCGCAACGCGCCATCGCCGCGGCGGCCGGGAAAGCCATGGCCGAGCGCGACCTCGTGAGCGTGGACGCCTATGGCGACGCCCCATCGGCGGTGGCCCTAAGGAAGAAGCTCGGACTTCCCGAGGGCGCCTTTCGGTCGGTTTTGATCGGCAAGGACGGAGGGGCCAAGCTCGTGGCCACCGATCCGATCACGGCGGCGCAGCTGGCCTCGACCATCGATGCGATGCCGATGCGACGGGACGAGATGCGACGCTAGGCACGACGAAAAAGGGGCCGCGAGATCGCGGCCCCCATCATCGAGATCACCGATGTCGGTCGCTCAGTAGCAGCGCTCGACCAGCACGCGGCGGTAACCGTAGGGCGTCCAGCGGGTGCGCGGCACGGTGTAGCACTCGCCGTAGCCGCCGTAGGATGCCGGGGCATAGCCACCGCCGTAGGCGTAACCGCCACCGTAGCCCACAGGTGCGTAGCCGTAGCTCGGGTAGTAGCCGCCGCCGTAGAGGCCGCCGGCCGCCAGACCGAGGCCGAGACCCAGGCCGACCGCTCCGATGCCGACGCCGCGTCCATAGCCGCGGCCACCGTAGTAGCCGCCGCGATAGCCGCCGAAGCCACCGCGGTAGCCGCCGAAGGCCGCCGGACGATAACCGCCGCCGAAGCCGCCACGGTATCCCCCAAAGCCGCCGCGATAGCCCCCGCCGAAGCCGGCTCCGCGGAACCCGCCGCCGCCGAAGCCGCCCCGGAAGCCACCACCGCCGAAGCCACCGCCACCGAAGCCGCCGCCGTGGAAGCCACCGCCCCGGAAGCCCCGGGCATCGGCGGTGGCGGGAATCAGGGCCAGCGCCCCGACCATGGCGGCTGATGCGAGAAGAACACGTTTCATGATCGATCTCCGAAAGACGTCACGTCCCCCATGGGCATGAAACGCGTGGTTGTCGAAAACGGTTCATGCCCCGTTTCGCCTCATGGGCGTGGCGAGCTCATGGGCGCGGCAAGTTTGCGGGGTCCGATCCGAACGGTCGGCGCCGGGACGTTGCATCTCGCGGCCAGAACCATCACACACCACCCAGATTTTCGGGCCGTTCGTGCCGCCGTCCTTCCGGGACGACGCGGCGCGAAGAGTCGGCAGTTCGACGCCGTCCGTGATCGATACCCAAGAGACATGACGATCATGAAGACGCGCGCAGCGGTGGCGTGGGAGGCCAAGAAGCCTCTCACCATCGAGACCATCGATATCGAAGGACCCAAGGCCGGCGAGGTTCTCGTCGAGCTCATGGCCACGGGCATCTGCCACACCGACGCCTACACCCTGTCGGGCCTCGATTCCGAGGGCAAGTTCCCGGCGATCCTCGGCCACGAGGGCGCCGGCATCGTGCGCGAAGTCGGCGCCGGGGTCACGGACCTGAAAGTCGGCGACCACGTCATCCCGCTCTACACGCCGGAATGCCGCAGCTGTAAGTCCTGCCTGTCCCAGCGCACCAACCTCTGCACGGCGATCCGCTCCACGCAGGGCCAGGGCGTGATGCCGGACGGCACCTCGCGCTTCTCCTGCGTCTCCACGGGCGGCAGCCTGGGCAGCGCGAATTCCGTGTTCCACTACATGGGCTGCTCGACCTTCTCGAACTTCACGGTGCTGCCGGCGATCGCCCTGGCCAAGATCCGCGAAGACGCCCCCTTCGACAAGATCTGCTACATCGGCTGCGGCGTCACCACCGGCATCGGCGCGGTCATCTACACCGCGAAAGTCTGGCCCGGCGCCAACGTGGTGGTGTTCGGCCTCGGCGGCATCGGCCTCAACGTGCTCCAGGCCGCCCGGATGGTGGGCGCCGACAAGATCATCGGCGTCGACATCAATCCGGACAAGCAGGAGATGGCCCGCAAATTCGGCATGACCCACTTCATCAACCCGAAAGAGGTCGGCAACGATCACGTCGTGGCGGCGATCCTCGACGCCACAGGGGGCGGCGCCGACTTCTCGTTCGACTGCACCGGCAACGTCAACGTCATGCGCCAGGCGCTCGAATGCTGTCATCGCGGCTGGGGTGAATCCATCGTCATCGGCGTGGCCGAGGCCGGCAAGGAGATCTCGACCCGTCCGTTCCAGCTCGTCACCGGCCGCGTCTGGAAGGGCTCGGCCTTCGGCGGAGCGCGCGGCCGCACCGACGTGCCGAAGATCGTCGACTGGTACATGGAGGGCAAGATCAACATCGACGATCTGATCACCCACACCATGCCGCTCGAAGACATCAACCACGGCTTCGACCTCATGCACGAGGGCAAGTCGATCCGGTCGGTGGTGGTTTACTAGGATGGATCTTGGCTGACACTGCCTCCCTCCCCCTTTGTGGGGAGGGAAAATCCATGCCCCCAATAAAATCCATGCCCCCAGCAGGAGAGCACACATGGAAACCATCTCGAAGGCCCGCGCCCACTGCGGCACGCAGGGCGTCTACAAGCACGATGCGACCACCACCGGCTGCCCGATGACCTTCGCGGTGTTCGTGCCGCCGCAGGCCGAGAACGGCCCGGTGCCGGTGCTGTGGTACCTGTCGGGCCTCACCTGCACCCACGCCAACGTCATGGACAAGGGCGAGTACCGCAAGGCGGCGGCCGAGCACGGCGTCATCATCGTGGCGCCCGACACCAGCCCGCGCGGCCCCGGCATCCCGGACGAGGCGGACAACTGGCAGTTCGGCTCAGGGGCGGGCTTCTACCTCGATGCCACGCAGGCGCCCTACGCCGCGAACTACAAGATGTGGAGCTACGTCACCGAGGAGCTGCCCGCCCTCGTCGCCAAGGAGTTCCCGGCGGACATGACCCGCCAGGGCATCTTCGGCCACTCGATGGGCGGCCACGGGGCCCTCACCATCGCACTGACCTACCCCGACCGCTTCAAGTCGTGCTCGGCCTTCGCCCCCATCGCCCAGCCCTCCACGGCCGGATGGTCGAAGCCCGCCTTCGAGAAGTACCTCGGGGCCGACACCGCCACGTGGCGCGCCCACGACGCCACCGCGCTGATCGAGGACGGCAAGCGCTTCCCGGAATTCCTGGTGGACCAGGGCACGGCCGACAGCTTCCTCGACGACGGCCTTCGCCCCTGGCTGCTCGAAGAGGCCTGCAAAAAGGCCGGGATCGCCCTGACCCTCAACATGCGCGAGGGCTACGACCACTCCTACTACTTCATCTCGACCTTCATGGCCGACCACATCGCCTGGGCCGCCAAGCGGCTGGGATGATCCCGCCCCGCCTCCGGAGGGTCGGACTCCGTCCGACCCTCCGGAGGCCGACGCCGCTTGCCGTGTGTCAAAACAACTTTACACATTCGCCATCAGCGGCTTTGATGCGGCTCGAAGTGCGAGCACGTCGCCCATCCGGCGGCCCCGGGGATCGACCGGGACAGGTGGACGCGCTCCCAGAGTAGAGTCATGGCCGCGTCCCGCATCGAGCGATCCCTCGCATCGCCCCCCTCCGCTCCGGCCTGGCCGGTGCCGGCGCCGCGCGATCTGTGCACCGACTGCGGGATCTCCCGGACCGCCGACCCCAAGCGCTGCGGCACGGCCTGCCAGTTCATCAAGCCGGACTATGCGGGGCTGGAGGCGCGGGTGCACGGCCGGGCGCGCGACGAGGCCCGCACCGACGAACGCTTCTTCGGGCCGTTCCGGCGCATGCTGCGCGCCAACCTCGTCGCGCCGCGCGAGGGCGCGCAATGGAGCGGTATCACCACGCGGCTCGCCGAGCGCCTGCTCGAGACCGGCGCGGTGGATGCCGTGCTGACCATGGCCGCGGACCCGGACGACCGTTGGCGGCCGGTCCCCGTCCTCGTCACCCGCCCCGAGGATCTCGCGGCCTGCCGGGGCATGCGCATGGGCTACGCGCCCCTCCTCGCCCTGCTCGAACCGGCGCGCGAACGCGGCTACCGGCGCCTGGCCGTCGTCGGCATTCCCTGCCAGGTCTATGCCCTGCGCGCCCTCGAAGCCGAACTGGGGTTCGAGCGCCTCTACGTGATCGGCACGCCGTGTTCGGACAACACCACCACCGAGCGGTTCCACGGCTTCCTGGCGCTCCTGTCCGAGGATCCCGCCACGATCGTCTACCTGGAGTTCCGGGCGGACTACCACGTCGAGCTGCGCTTCTCCGACGGCCGCGTGAAGGCGATCCCGTTCCTGCAGTTGCCGATCTCGCAGTTGCCGCCCGACTTCTTTCCCCTCACCTGCCGGACCTGCGTCGACTACACCAACGTCCTGTCCGACATCACGGTGGGCTACATGGCCGGGCAGGGCGAGCAATGGCTCATCGTCCGCAACGAGCGGGGCGAGGAACTGCTCGCCCTGCTCGGTGACGAGGTCCGCACCGCGGCCCCCGGCAGCGCCGGTAAGCGGAAGGGGGCGGTGAAGGGGTTCCTCGCCAACGTCGAGCGCGCGGCCGGCGGCCTGCCGCTCCGCCGCATGCCCGACTGGGTGCGCCCCATCGTCGGCTGGCTGATGCCGCGGGTCGGACCGCGCGGGCTCGAATTCGCCCGTACCCGCGTCGAGATGAAGGCCGTCGAGACGGTGCTGCACCTGCGCCGCAACCGGCCGCGGCGCCTGCGCACGATGGTGCCGCCCCACGTCTGGGCCCTGGTCGCCCCCTACGGACTGACCCCGACCGAGGACGAGACGCCCAGGGCCGCGATCCCCGTCGACCCGGCATGACGCGTCCGACGATGCAGCGGGTCCGGCGGGCCGCCGTGGCCGTGGCCGCGCTCATCGCCATCGCGGCGGCCCTGTGGCACCTGCAGGCGGCCACGCGAGGGCTCGTCGTCGAGGCGGTGTCGGTCGACGGCACGCCGGCCACCGTGTTCCGGGCGGCCGGCGCCCCGCCCGGGCCGGTGGTGGTGATCGCGCACGGGTTCGCCGGTTCGCAGCAGCTGATGCTGCCGTTCGCGACGACGCTCGCGCACAGCGGGTACGTCGCCGTCACCTTCGACTTTCCCGGCCACGGCCGGAACCCCGCGCCCCTCACCGGCAGCATCACCAGCGAGGATGGCGCGACCCGCAGCCTCGTGGACGCGACGAAGCGGGTGATCGACCGCCTGCGCGGCCGCGGCGACGGACGCCTGGCCCTCCTCGGCCATTCCATGGCCTCCGACATCGTCGTGCGCGTCGCCCAGAACATCCCGGACCAGGACGTGCCGAAGCAAGACGTGCCGAAGCAGGACTTGCCGGAGGTCGCCGCCACCGTCGCGGTCTCGATGTTCTCCCCCGCGGTCACCCGCGACAGCCCGCGCAACCTGCTGATCGTCGCCGGGGGCTGGGAGGGCACCCTGCGGGCCGAAGGCCTGCGCGCGGTCGGGCTGAGCTCGGCGCCGGACGCGCCGCGCGAGGGCGTCACCTATGGCGACCTCGCGGCCGGCACCGCCCGCCGGCTCGCCGTCTCCCCCGGCGTCGAGCATGTCGGCGTGCTCTATGCCCGGGCCGGACTCGAGGAGGCCGCCGCCTGGCTCGACGCGACGTTCTTGCGGTCCGGTCCTATACCGCGTCCCCTCGACGGGCGCGGCCCCTGGATCGTCCTCCTGCTCGCCGGGGTCGTCGCGCTGGCCTGGCCGGCCTCCCGTCTCCTGCCCGTCGTGAGCCCAGTGCCTTTGGGCGCAGGCTTGAGCTGGCGCCGCCTGTGGCCGGCGCTGGCGATCCCCGCCATCGTCACGCCCCTCGTCCTGCGGGTGGTGCCGACCCACGTCATGCCCGTCCTCGTGGCGGATTACCTCGCCGTCCACTTCGCCGCCTACGGCCTCCTCACCGCCGCCTGCCTGTGGTGGATCGGGCGGCGTGGCGCACCGGTGGGGACGAAGGCGCCGATCTCCGTCCCGGCGCTCGCCGCCGGAGCCGCCGCGGTCACGCTCTACGGATTCGTCGGCCTCGTCCTGCCCATCGACGCCTATGCGACCGCCTTCGTGCCCGCCCCGCACCGGGTGGTCCTGATCCTGGCGATGCTGGCGGGAACCCTGTCGTTCTTCCTCGCCGACGAATGGCTCACGCGCGGGCGGGGGGCCGCACGAGGGGCCTACGCCGCCTCGAAGCTCGCCTTCCTCGCGTCGCTGGCGCTCGCCGTCGGGCTCGACTTCGGGCGCCTGTTCTTCCTCGTCATCATCGTGCCGGTGATCGTGCTGTTCTTCCTCGTATACGGCGCGATCAGCGGCTGGAGCTACCGACGCACCGGCCACCCCATGGTGGCGGGCCTCGCCAACGCCATCGCCTTCGCCTGGGCGATCGGCGTCACCTTCCCGCTGCTGGCACGCTGAGACGGAGGCGGACATGAGCGAATCCCAGATCTCGATCGATTCCCGGGTCTCGACGGAGTCTCGAGGCTCGGCGACGACGGCGGCGCCGGGCTTCGCGCACGAGCCGGGCCGCGACGGCACGGCCGCGACGACCCCGGCGAGCACTACGCCGGCCAGGACCACGCCCGCCCCGTCCGCGGTGCTGGAACTCCTCAAGCCGGTGACGTGGTTTCCGCCGATGTGGGCCTTCGGCTGCGGCGTGGTCGCCTCGGGCGTACCGCTCGCCGGGAACTGGCTCGTGGCCGTCGTCGGCATCGTGCTCGCCGGGCCGCTGGTCTGCGCCACGAGCCAGGCGGTCAACGACTGGTACGACCGCGAGGTCGATGCCATCAACGAGCCGAGCCGGCCGATCCCCTCGGGGCGCATCCCCGGCACCTGGGGCCTGCGCATCGCCGTCGCCTGGACGGGGCTTTCGCTCCTGGTGGCGCTCGCCCTGGGGCCATGGGTGTTCGTGGCGGCCGTCGTCGGGCTGGCCCTGGCCTGGGCCTACAGCGCACCGCCCCTGCGGCTCAAGCGCAACGGCTGGTGGGGCAACGCCGCATGCGGCCTCTGCTACGAAGGCCTCGCCTGGGTCACCGGAGCGGCGGTGATGATCGGCGGCGGACTGCCGCCGGCGCCCTCGCTGATCCTCGCCGCCCTCTACAGCGCCGGGGCCCACGGCATCATGACCCTCAACGACTTCAAGTCGATCAAGGGCGACCTCCAGACCGGCATCCGGTCGCTGCCGGCGATGCTGGGTCCGCAGCGGGCCGCGACGGTGGCCTGCTGGATGATGGCGGTGCCGCAGGTGGCGGTGATCGGCTTCCTGCTCGCCTGGGACCGGCAGGTCGAGGCCGCGGTGATCGTGGTCTTCCTGGCCGGCCAGCTCGTGATGATGCAGACGTTCCTCAAGGCGCCGACCGCACGGGCGATCTGGTACAGCGGCTTCGGCGTACCGCTGTTCGTGTTCGGGATGCTGGCCAGCGCGTTCGCGGTCCGCGGGATGGTGGTGTGACCGGCGGTAGCGGAGAGGGGGTCCGGCTTTCAGGTTTCCTCCCGCCCGCCGATGGATTCCGGCCTACTTGGTGATCTTCACCGAGACCGGATCGCTCGAGGGAAACGTCTCCTCCAGCGCCTCGTCGAGGCGCTCGTTGAGGGCGCCCTGGTCGTTCTCCGGGCGGCCCTTGTCCGACGGCGCGGTCTTGGCGCCGCTCGTGGGCTTGGTGTCGTCCTCGTGCGGACCCGGCGGCTGGCCCTTGCCGGGCGTCCTGGCGTCGTCGACCATCGGTTGTCTCCCAAGGTTTCGCGTCGTGCACCGCAGCGGCGATGCTCTCATGCGGTCAACGCGCGGCGGAGCCCAGAGGTGCCAGACGGGTCAGCCGGGGCCGGTCGGGCCTCGTCGCCGCGCTGCGCCGGACGACCTCGTAGACGCCCTGCAGGCGGTCGAGATGGGCGTCGAGGGTCAGCGGGCTGCCCCAGTAGCGGTCGTAGGCGGTCCGTCCCATGCGGATGGCGAGGTCGTCGTCGCAGAGCCGGCGCAGGTGTGCGGCCAGCGCCTCGGGGTCGCCGGTGCGGAACCAGAAACCGTTCTCGCCGTCCTCGATCGCCTCGCGGCCGGCGCAGTCGTCGCTCACCACCACCGGCGTGCCGCAGGCGAGCGCCTCGTAGACCGTGAGCGGCTGACCCTCGTACCAGACGCTGGGGAACACCAGGGCGCGGGCCTGCCGCATGGCGGCCGCCACCGCCTCGGGGTCCTTCCAACCGAGCATCACCGCCTCGGGATAGCGCGCGACGAGGTCGTCCCGGCGCGGTCCGTCGCCGATGAAGACCGGGCGCACGCCGGCGAGCCGCGCGGCCTCGGCGAAGACCGGCGCGCCCTTCTCGCTGGAGATGCGGCCCACGAACAGGAAGTCCCCGGGCGGCCCCTCGCGCAGGGGCGCCTGGGCGATGCCGATCGGGTTGTCGACGCGGTGGAACGCGGTGCCGGCGGGCAGGTAGGGCGTCACCACCCGCTCCTGCAGGGCGCTGATGGTGACGATGTGGGGAAACACGTCGCGCAGGCCCGCCACGTGGTCGAGGCCGGTGTGGCGCACCAGGCGCAGGACCTTGCGCGGATAGCTGCGCGCGTCGCAGTTCGTGGTGACGCAATCGAGCGACATCGGCACGCGATGGCAGATGCGTTGGGCGGGAAACTCGTAGAACCCCCCGTTCGGGCAGACGAGGAAGAACTCGTGCATCGTGTAGAGGAGCGGCAGCCCCGAGCGCCGCAGGCTGACCCCGATCGAGGGCGACAGCGCCTTGGCGAAGGCATGCACGTGCACGATGGTGTCGCGCGGGTCGCAGACACTCAGCTCCTGCGCGAGGCGCCGGGCCGCGGTCCGGTTCCAGATCGCCTGGACCGCGAAGGCGAGGCGGTTGCGGGTGGTGGCGATGTCGTCCTGGTCGAGGCAGACCACCCGGACGCCGGCGGCCGCGAGGCGCGGATCGGCCGGGCCGACGGCGGCGAACAGCGTGACCCGGTGCCCGCGCCCGACGAGGCCGAGGGCTTCGTCGATGGCGACCTTGGCCTGGCCGCCGTTGATGAAGGCGTGGTCGGCGACGAGGACGACGTGCATGGCGGGTCGACCTTCATCGGGGCGGCGGGGATCCGATCTTTACCATCCGTGCGTTGATCGGCCGTAAACCAGGTTAGATTGTCGACAGTCGGCGACGATGCCGCCCGAGCCGGTGACACGCCCATGCACGTCGTTGTCCTGGCCGAATTCGCGGTGGCGAGCGGGGGCGCCGAGAAGGTCGCGGTGGAATCGGCCAGGGCCCTGGCCGAGGCGGGCGTCGCGGTGACCTACGTCCAGGCCATCGCGGGACCGGCCGATCCGCTGCTGGACCACGCCGGCATCGCCCGGATCGTCCTCGGGAACGCCGACATCTGGGACCGGCCGCGGTTGGCGGGGGCCATGGCCGGCCTCTGGGACCGGGCATCGGCCCGGCGCCTCGCGGCGGCTCTCGACGGCCTGTCGCGCGCCCCCGACGTCATCCACCTGCACCAATGGACACGGAGCCTGTCGCCGAGCGCGTTTCCGGTACTGGCGAAGCGCGGCGTGCCGGTGCTCGTCACCCTGCACGACTACTTCCTCGCCTGTCCCAACGGGGTCTACTACCGGTTCGACCGGAACGAGCCCTGCACCCTCCGGCCGCTCTCGCCGGCCTGCCTGAGCGCACCCTGCGACGGTCGCGGGCGCCTGCACAAGCTCGTCCGGGTCGGCCGCACGGCCGCCCTTCGCGCCACCCTGCGCCGCCGCCGGCTCGACGTCGTGCACGTCTGCGACGCGAGCCTGGACCGGATGGGCGACCTCGTCGGCGGCCTCGACCTGCGCCATCACCGCATCGACAATCCAGTGCGGGCGATGCCCGGCCCGCCGGCCGAGCCGGACCGCGGCGACGCGGTCGCCTACGTCGGGCGCCTCACCCGGGAGAAAGGCGCCGACCTCGTGGCCGAGGCCGCCCGGGTCGCCGGGCTCACCGCCCTGTTCATCGGCGCCGGGCCGCTGGAGGAGGAGCTGCGGGCGCGGCCCGGCGTCGAGGTCGTCGGCTGGCAGGCGCCCGAGGCCGTCGCCGCGATCCTGCGCTCGCGCGCCCGGGCCCTGGCCGCCCCCTCGCGCTGGTACGAGACCGGGCCGCTCACGGTCTACGAGGCCCTGGCCGCCGGCATCCCGGTCGTCGCCTCGAACCGGTCGGGGGCGGCCGAGAAGGTCGTCGACGGGCTCACCGGCTTCGTCACCGCCCCGGAGGTCCCTGCCCTCGCGGCGGCCTTCGGGCAGCTGCACGACGACCGGCGGGTCGCCGACCTCGGGCGGGCGGCCCACGACCGCTACTGGGCGAGCCCGATGACGGCCGCGCGCCACGCCGCGGCACTGATCGCCCTCTACGACGATCTGGCGAGCCGACGGCCGGATTGACGCGCGTGCGCCCTTGTCCGGCGTTCGGTCATGAATCCGCCCCTTCGGCCGTGGATCAGGGTCGGCGTCGCCCCGTTCCGAGAGCTGAATGACCCGAATCCTCACCGTCGTCGCCGGCCTCTTCGCCCTCGCCCTCGGGGCGCTCGGGCTGTCGGCCTGCTCGCCGCTCGCCCTGTTCGACGCGCTGGGACCCCGCGACGGCGGCGGCCGTCTCGCCCTCAAGGATGCCGTCTACGGCAGCGATCCGCGCGCGAAACTCGACGTGTTCGTGCCGGTGGCCGCGGCCAACCGGGCGCCGGTGCTCGTGTTCTTCTACGGCGGCTCGTGGAAGAGCGGCGCCAAGGAGGATTACGCCTTCGTCGGCCAGGCGCTCGCCGCGCAGGGCTTCGTGACGGTGATGCCCGATTACCGGCTGTACCCGGCGGTGCGCTTCCCCGCCTTCCTCGACGACGGGGCCGCCGCCGTCGCCTGGGTGCGCGACAACATCGCGGCCTTGGGCGGCGACCCGAACCGCATCGTGCTCGCGGGCCATTCGGCCGGGGCCTACAACGCGGCGATGCTCGGGCTCGATTCCCGCTACCTGCGCCGGGCCGGCGTCGACCCCAAGGCGATCCGGGCGGTGGCGGGCCTGTCGGGCCCCTACGACTTCCTGCCGCTGGACGAGGGCACCGCCCGCGAGATCTTCGGCGAGGCGCCCGACAAGGCCGCGACCCAGCCGATCACCTTCGCCGGGCCGCATTCGCCGCCGGCCTTCCTCGCCACGGGCGAGGCCGACACCATCGTGCGCCCGCGCAACACGCAGAACCTCGCCGCCAGGCTGCGCGCCGTGCGCGTGCCGGTGCAGGAGCGGGTCTACCCCGGCCTCGACCACGCCGACACGCTGCTGGCCCTCTCGGTGGCCTTCCGCTCGAAGGCACCGGCGTTGTCGGAAATGACCGCCTTCCTCCGGCAATACGCCGAGGAGCGGCCCTCGGTGTCCGCGGCGCGCCGGTAAGGCGCCTATCCCCCCCGCAGCCGGGCGCGCATGGCGCGGTGGTCGGGCGCATCGACGAAGGCCGTCCGCATCGCCTGCCAGAGCGGCGTGCGCCCGTAGGCGTCGTCGAGGGGCAGCGCGCGCTGGGGCAGCCCGTCCCGGCGGCGGCGCTGCGGGTTCACGTCGAGCCAGGTGTTGGCGTTTGTGATGTCCCAGGTCGTGACGGCGAGGAGCGCGGGCTCGTCGAGGGCCACGTCGAGGAAGCGCCGCGCGAAGTCGGAGACCTTGCGGTCGCGCACGGCGATGTCGGCCGGATAGGCCCTGTCGTCGACGTCGAACTCGGTGATCTCGATGGAGAGCCCCAACGCCGCGATCTCCGCCAGAAACCGGCGGAAGGCGCGCTCGTCGAACGGCAGCGTGCTGTTGAGGTGCCCCTGCAGGCCGAAGCGGCGGACCGGCACGCCGCGGGCCAGCAGGCCCTCGAGGGTCTTGAGCACCATGGCGCGGCGGCGCTCGACCCAGTCGGCGGCGGGTTCGAGGTCGTTCTCGTTCCAGACCCCTGCGGCGAGGGGATCGACCTCGCGCAGGATCGCGAAGGCGAGGTCGACGTAGCGGGGGCCCAGCGCGTCGAGCCAGGGGCTGTTGCGCAAGCCGCCCTCGCGCCCGTCCTGCGGCCCGCAGATCTCGTTGACGACGTCCCAGGATTCGATGCGGCCGCGGTAGCGCCCGGCGATGAGGCCGATCCAGCGGCGCATCAGTGCCTCCGCCTCGCGCGGCGCCGTCATCCGCTCCCGCGCCCAGGCCGGCAGGGCCTCGTGCCAGACCAGGGTCGTGCCGCGCAGGGACTGGCCGTTGGCCCGCGCGAAGGCCGCGGTCTCGTCGCCGCCGGCAAAGGCCGGCCGCTCAGCCTGCGGCCAGGCGTGGGCCATCTTCATCTCGTTCTCGGCCACCACCAGCCCGCACTCCCGCGCGATCGCCCGGCCGTAGGCCGGGTCGCGGCGCAACGGCGTGATGTTGACGGCCGAGCCGTAGGCCAGCCCCTTGGCCCGCGCGGCGGCGTGGAGGCCGTCGGGCGCCCAGGCCCGCGCCTGCCCCCCCATCCCGGCGGCGAGCGCGAGCCCCCCGGCGACGACGGCCCGACGATCGGTCCCCCCGCCGGCGGCGCGATCGGGCTCGCGCGCAAAGATCATCGCGCAGCCCTCACCGGAGAGCACGCGGCCGCCGGGGTGGAGGAGCCGAACCAGTGACCATGCCGGCGGATACCGGTTGCACGACGGGCCGTCCTGGCTCTTCCCTTGCGGCGGCCGGGACCGAGCGGCCGGGGGCCGCGCCAGGCGTGCCGAAAACGGTCGGCACAGGCGGGCTGCGGTTCCGAAAGGACCCGTCCGGATGTGCCAGGGGGAGACGGGATCGTCCGATGTGGTGGGTCAAGCCGACGAAGACGGCCGTCTACGCCAACCGTTTCCGCCGCAGGCGGGTGAGCGCGTTCCTGGCGGTCTGCGACGAGATCCTGGCGCGCCAGCCGACCTGCCGCGTCCTCGACCTCGGGGGAGCGGCCGACTACTGGCTCGGGCTGGAATCGCTGTGGAA
Organism: Methylobacterium sp. Leaf399; assembly: GCF_001424525.1. NCBI lineage: Bacteria > Pseudomonadati > Pseudomonadota > Alphaproteobacteria > Hyphomicrobiales > Methylobacteriaceae > Methylobacterium > Methylobacterium sp. Leaf399. The sequence goes on from NZ_LMQK01000030.1 coordinate 29,075, forward strand.
GGACCGGCCGCTGCATTTCACCCTGCTCAATCTCTACCCGGAGAAGACGCCCGATTCCCGCTTCGTCGCCACCGTGGGCGACGGCTGCGCCCTGACCGACATCCCCGACTTCGCCTTCGACGTGGTGCATTCCAACTCGGTGATCGAGCATGTGGGCAGCTGGGGCAACAAGGTCCGCATGGCCGCCGAGATCCGCCGCGTCGCACCCCGCTATTACGTCCAGACGCCCAACTACTGGTTCCCGGTGGAACCGCACCTGCGCACGCCTCTGATCCACTGGCTCCCCCGCCCCTGGCAGCGCAGCCTGGTGATGACGAGCGCCCATGGTTTCTTCCCGCGTGCCGACACCTTCGAGGAGGCCGACCGTATCCTCTCCGATTCGAGTTTGCTCGACGGGCGCGAGATGACGGCGCTGTTTCCCGACGCACGGATCGAGCGGGAGCGGTTTTTCGGGTTGGTGAAGTCGTTCGTGGCGATCCGATGAAGGCCGTGTCGCCGGTGGTCCGAGCATGACCGAGGCGTTCGGACCGAGGTCCGACGCGGGTGGATTTCTGCCGGTCCGCATCCGCGTGCCGGAGCATCGGAACGCACGTCGAGGTACAGCACGTTCACGAGCCGCCTCGGTCGGGAGACAGGCAGGCGGCGGAGCGGCGCTTCGGCACGGTCGGTCAAGCGAGCCTTTCCCTCGGACAGGCTCGACATGGGGGCTTCGGTTCGGCGCAGGACGTGGGAGGGAACGCGCCGACGTCGGCAAGGCTCAATCGACCTCCTGGAGACTGCCGAGCTGAGGGCGCCATGCGCGCCCCAAGCAGATTCCGCAGATCGGTCGCGAGACTAGGAGACCTGAACGACTACTTCGCGCCCGGGATGTTCGGAGGCCCGAGATGCCGAAGAAAATCCGGCTTGGCGAGGCTCACTCCGGCGCTGCGGAGGATCCCGTAGGCTGTGGTCACGTGGAAGAAGAAGTTCGGAAGCGCGAAGCCGGTGAGATAGGCCTGCCCGGTGAAGCGGTATCCCATGCCGTTCGGGAACGTCAGTTCCACCTCGCGCTGCGCGCCTGAGGCCAACGCGGCCGGATCGACGCCTTCGACGAAGGCCATCGTCCTGGCACAGCGCTCCTTCAGTTCGGCGAACGTCGCCTCGACGTCGGGCATCGAGGGCGCTTCGATCCCAGCGAGCCGTGCCACCGCGTTCTTCGCGCTGTCGGACGCCATTTGATACTGGGCAGGCAAGGGCTTCATGTCCGGAGCCAGCCGCCGGATCAGCAACTCGGCTTCCGGCTTCTCCGATGCCGCCTTGTCGAGCCACGCGCTCATGTTGCCAAGCGCGTTGACGAAGATCGGGACGCTGACGTCGTGGATGCTGATGCTCATCAGGGCTGGCTAGAGCACATGCGATCGAAGACGCGGTGAGAAGGCGCACACCGCGAAAGGATGCGTCCAGCGACGTCGCCGAACGGCCGCGTCGGAGACGTGACCGGGATGGCCCGGGCGGCGAGCGTGGGTCGCAAGCAGACCCTCACCGCCCCCTCACCCGCGCTCATCCCCTACACGACCTCCGGCGGCACCACCCGCGGCCGCCGCTCAGCGTCGATGGCCACGAAGGTGAACCGCCCTTCCGTCACCTTGATCGTCGCCTCGCCGGTGCGCTCGCGGCGCCAGACCTCGACCTGGATGCGGATCGAGGTGCGGCCCACCGCGACGATCCAGGCGTAGAGGCTGACCTCGTCGCCGACGAAGACCGGGGAGTGGAAGGTCATCGCATCGACGGAGATGGTGGCGCAGCGCCCCCGCGAGCGGCGGGCGGCGACGTTGCCGGCGGCCAGGTCCATCTGGCCCATCAGCCAGCCGCCGAAGATGTCGCCGGACGGGTTGGTGTCGGCGGGCATCGCGATGGTGCGCACCACCGGCGGGCCCCTGTCGGTGGGCTGGGCCGCGTCCATCCTCGTCTCTCCTCGCCGGGTCAATCGGGCAGCGCGAACACCACCAACGCATCGCCCGTGCCGAAGCCGGAGCCCTTGGTGTAGGAGGCCCCGCCCGCCGCCACCGCCACGTATTGCGTGGACCCGAGCGAGAAGGTGATCGGCGGGCCGCTGATGCCGGCGCCGCACTGAAAGCGCCACAGCACGGCGCCGGTGGTCGCGTCGTGGGCGTTGATGTGGCCGTCCTCCTCGCCGGAGAACACGAGGCCGCCGGCGGTGGCCAGCGTGCCGCCCGACAGGCGGGTCTTCGCCTTGACCGACCAGGCGAGGGCGCCCCCGGCGGCGAGGTCGACCTTGGTCAGCGCCGAGAAGGCGGGTTCGCCCGGCGCCTCCGCCGTCTCGGTGTAGCGGATCGCCGGGCGCCCGGCGGCGGCGGGCACCGTCTTGACGACGTAGGTGGTGGCGCTCTGGCGGACCTGGGCGAAGGCCGCGCCCAGGGCCGGATCGTAGGCGACCGGGTGCCAGGAGATCGCGCCGAGCGGGCCGGGGCTCACCACCACGCCGGCTTCCGTGGGCGGCGCGAACAGGTTCTTCTGCTCCACGAGGGAGGCCGAGCGGCCCAGAAGCGCGCCGCTCTCGCGGTCGTTGACGTAGATCCAGCCGGTCTTGCTCGCCTGGGCCACCGCCTTCACCGGCCCCTGCGGGGTCGGGTAGTCGAGGAGGAAGGGCGGGCTGGCGACATCGTAGCCCCATTCGTCGTGGGGCACGTGCTGGTGGTACCAGCGCAAGGCCCCGGTGCGCACGTCGAGGGCGACGAGGCTCACCGAATAGAGGTTGTCGCCCGGCCGCGAGATCCCGAAGTTCTGCGGGGCCGGATTGCCGGTGCCGACGTAGATCAGCCCGAGGCCCGGATCGAAGGCGGGGGTCATCCACAGGGAGCCGCCGCCGACCTTCCAGGCGTCGGGGTACCGCAGGGCGGCCGCCCGCTCGGCGGGCAGGTCGCGCTTCAAGGGCAGCCCGTCGAGGGTCTTGTCGACGAAGCCGCCCTCCCAGCCGTCGGCCTTGGTGACGTACCAGCGCCAGCGTTCCGCGCCGGTGGCGGCATCGTAGGCGGCGAGCCAGCCGCGGCGGCCGTAGCCGCCCTCGATGCCCACCACCGCGCCCTCGCCGACGCCGCCCTTGTCGGATTCCACATGGAGCCCGTAGCCGGCGCCCGCGACCCCGACGATGACGAGGCCCTCGGCCACCAGCGGCGGCATCTTGAAGCCGAGCCGGCTCGAACCCTGCACGCCCTTGGCGCCGAGCGTGGCGGCGAGATCCGAGGCGGTCTCGGACTCGCCCTCCTCCGGCCGCACCGCCTCATGGTCCCACACGACCTTGCCGGTCCCGGCGTCGAGAGCGATGAGGCGTCCGTCCATGGTCGCCTCGAACACCTTGCCGCCGGAGACGGCGACGCCGCGGTTCGAGGGCGGCCCGAAGATCTTCTCGGTCCGCGCCTTGTGGGTGTAGGTCCACAGCACCCGGCCGGTGCCGGCCTCCAGGGCGGCGACATGGTTCTGGGTGGTGGAGACGTAGAGCACCCCGTCGACCACCACCGGCTCGGCCTGGAAGTAGCCGGTGATGCCGGTCTGGAAGATCCAGGCCGGCCGCAGGCGCGCCACGTTGGTGCGGTCGATCGCGGTCAGCGGCGAGTAGTGCCGGTTGGTGTGGTCGCGCCCGAACATCGGCCAGTCGTCGGCCCGGGCCGGGACGGTGCCGAGGAGGACGGCGGCGCCGAGGAGGACATGGCGAAGGACCTTGCCACACCGCGCGAGGCCGGCACGCTCATGGTCGCTGGCCGGAAGTGAGGTGTCGCCGGTCGATGCGGTCATGCCTGGATCTGCCTTTCCGAACCGTCTCCGGCGGTGGAAGGCTTATGCCGTCTCCCCGCCGGCGATTCCAGGGGCGGGGCCGCGGTGGAACTCAGCCGCGCGGGCTGGCGGAATTGGCCGCCTCGCCCGCACGGGCGGTGCTGCGCGGGGCGGCCGCGGATTTCGGTGCTCTGGTGCGGGCGACAAGAGCGCGCAGAGCGACCGTGTTGGCGGCGGCGACGTCCGGCGGAAGGTCGCGGCGCGAGAGTTCCTCGGCCTCGGCGAAGTTGCCGCGCAGGCCGAGCACCAGGGCGAGGTTCTGGCGCACGCGGGAATCGGCCTGCGGCAGGGCCGCCGCCCGGCGCAGGATCGCCTCGGCCGGGTCGAGTTGGCGGGCGAGCGCGTAGGACAGGCCGAGGTTGGACATGACCGACGGCTCCTCGGGCTGGATCTTCAAGGCCGCCTCGTAGAACGCCTGGGCGCGGGCGTGATCACCGAGCTGGTCGGCCACCGCGCCCTGCGCCGAGAGCACGCGCCAGTCCGGCCGGGCCGGGGTGTGGGCGTTCTGGAGGACGTCGGCGGCCTCGGTGAAGCGGCCGACGTCGGAGAGGGCCTTGCCGTAGGCGGCCAGGACCGCGGAATTCTTGGGGTTGCGCAGGGCCGTCTGCTGCAGGACGGCGGCGGCCTGGGGCTTCTGGTCGGTGGCCCGCAGCCCTTGCGCGTAGCGCAGGGCGAGGCCGACGTCGGAGGGGCTGGCGGCGTAGCGCTCGCCCAGCGCTTCCACGTCGCGGCGGCTCACCGTCTCGCGCTGACGCCCGAAGCCGAGGCCGGGCGAGCCGATCGATCCGGTGGTCTCGGGCGAGCGCGATTGGCAGCCGCCGAGCACCGCGCCCACGAGGATCGCGCCGGCCAGGGGAGCCCGCAGCAGGACGCCCGGACGGCGATGGAACCCGGACCTAGGCGTGGCCATGACGCACTCCGAACTGACTGGCCGGTCTCGCGCTTCACGCCGCCGGCCAGCCGGTGATAGAGCGTTAACCCTAATCCCGGGTTAACCCCGCCCATCCCCCAAGCCCCGCCGGCCCATGCCTTCTCGCCCGCCCGAACTGCTGCCGCCCGGAACCGCGGCGACCCCGATCGCCTGCCTGTCGCTCGAGGAGTGGCCGGCGGCGCGCGACGCCTTGAGCCGGGCGCAGGGCGCCTATTGCACGGCCGTGGACTTCACGCCCAAGGCCGGGCGGATCGTCCTCCTGCCCGGCGAGGACGGCACCCTCGCCCGCGTCCTCTACGGGCTCGGGGAAACCGGAGAGGACCGCCTCGTCGCCGGCAAGCTGCCGGGCCTGCTGCCGCCCGGCACCTATCGGTTCGAGACGCGCGACGGCTTCGACGCGGCCGAGGCCGCCCTCGCCTGGCTGCTCGGCGGCTATCGCTTCGCCCGCTACAGGACGGCGAGCCCGAGCCCCGGCCTCGTGGCGCCCGAGGGCGTCGACGCCGCCGAGATCGTGCGGATCGCCGTCGCCGTCGCCATGGGCCGCGACCTCGTCAATACGCCCGCCAACGATCTCGGCCCCGCCGAGATCGAGGCCGCGGCCCGGGCCCTGGCCGAACGGCACGGCGCCGCGGTCGCGGTCACGCTGGGCGAGGATCTCGCCCGCGACTTCCCCCTGGTCCATGCGGTCGGCGCCGCCTCGCCGCGGGCGCCGCGCCTCATCGACCTGACCTGGGGGCCGGCGGATGCGCCCCGCGTGACGCTGGTGGGCAAGGGCGTCGCCTTCGACACCGGCGGCCTCGACATCAAGCCGTCGAGCGGCATGCTGCTCATGAAGAAGGACATGGGCGGGGCCGCCGCGGCGCTCGCCGCCGCCGACATGGTGATGGGGGCGGGCCTGAGGCTGCGCCTGCGCCTGCTCATCCCGGCGGTGGAGAACGCCGTCGCCGGCAACGCCTTCCGGCCCGGCGACGTGCTCGCGAGCCGGGCCGGCCTGTCGGTCGAGATCGGCAACACCGACGCCGAGGGTCGCCTGATCCTGGCCGACGCGCTCTGCCTCGCCGACGCAGAGGAACCCGACCTGATCGTCGATTTCGCGACCCTGACGGGGGCGGCCCGGGTGGCGCTGGGGCCGGACCTGCCGGCTTTCTTCACCGAGGACGAGGATCTGGCCGGCGCCGTGATGCAGGCGGGCGCCCGCGCGATCGACCCGGTCTGGCGGATGCCCCTGCACAAGCCCTACGCCAAGCTCCTCGACTCGAAGGTGGCCGACATCAACAACGTCTCGGGCGGTCCCTTCGCCGGAGCGATCACGGCGGCGCTGTTCCTGCGCCGTTTCGCGCCCAAGACCCGCCGCCACGTGCACCTCGACCTCTACGGCTGGAACCCGACCACCAAGCCGGGCCGGCCGGAGGGCGGCGAGGTCCAGGGCGCGCGGCTGGTGTACCGCCTCCTGAAGGACCGCTACGGCGCGTGAGCCTCAGGCGCCGAGCGCCGCCCGCTCCAACTCGTAGGCGGCCCGCACCGCCGGCTGGCCGTAGACGCGCTCCAGCCGCCGGACGGTGAAGTGGGCCCGGGCGGTGGCCTGGAAATGGTCCATGAAGGCGACGTTGACCGCCGCCCCGCCGACCGCGCCGACGATCGGCACGGCCTGGGCCGCCACCTTCTGCGAGACCACGAGGCCGAAGCGCGAGGCGATCTGCGCCGAGAACCGGATCAGGGCCGGGGCCGCCTCGTCGAGGAGGGCCTTGTTGCCGGCGTAGCGGGCCGCCTCGGCCATGGTCTTAGCGAGGGCGGCGCGTACGGCGAAGTAGCCGCTGTCGCTGAGGGAGGTCTCGGCGCCCGCGCGCCCACCGAGCGCGAACACCTGCATGCAGGCGAGCGCATTCTCGGGCTTGGCGAGATCCTCGCCCTCGCTGCGGGCGATCTCGGCAATGGAGCGCAGCATCAGCGTGGTGGAGAGCGGCAGTTCGACGGCCAGGGTCGCGAGGCCGAAGGCACCGCCCACCGCGCCCGACAGACCGGCGAAGACCTTGTGCTTGGTCTCGCTCGATCCGAACAGGTTGGCGAACCGCTTGGGCGCCGGCGTATCGAGGGCGTCGATCAGGTCGCGCCCGGTGGCGGGCTTGGCTGCTGGCAGCGACGCCAGGGCGATCCGCAGGGCGGTGCGCATGGCGGCGTCCGTGGACCTTGCCACCACATCGGTGACCGGGGCCGGCAAGGCGCGCCCGATCATGTCGAGGGGCGCGCCCACCGCAGCCGAGAGGCGGGCGGCCAGACCAGGCTTCTCGAGGGCGAGCACGGCCCGGCGCAGGGCCTCGCGATCGTCCGCACTGAGGCCGGGGGCGCCGGCGGGGGCGGCGGGAAGGGTGACGCTGTCGTCGGTGATCAGAGCGATGCTCACGTCTGCCATCTCATGCGCGTAGCGGATCGGGGACCGGCATGGTGAGGCCGGGCCTGGGATGAAAGGCCGTTACCGGGACGCAAGCCCGTGCCCCGGCGGATGGTTCCCCGCGGGCAACCCGGCCGGGGCCAGGCCGTCGCCGTCGAGCCCCACCGCCGCATCGGGCTCCGGCACCGCCACGGCGGCGCGCTCGCCGGCCCGGCCGACGAACAGGCAGAGGATCACCACCGGGATGCCCACGGCGGCCGTGAAGGCGAAGAACACCGGGTAGCCGTAGGCCGAGGCGATGAAGCCGGAGGTGCCCGCCACCAGCTTGCCCGGCAGCGCGTAGAGCGAGGAGAACAGGGCGTATTGGCTCGCCGCGAAGCCGGGCGCGGTGAGGCTCGACATGTAGGCGATCAGCGCCATGCCGGCGAAGGAGCCGCAGAAGTTGTCGACGGAGATCGCCGTGGTGAGCCGCCAGACCTCCGGCCCGCCGTAGGACAGCCAGGAGAACGACAGGTTGGAGGCGGCGCCCAGGAAGGCGCCCACCACGAGCGTCGGGAACAGGCCGAACCGCGTCATCGCCCAGCCGCCGGCGAAGGCCCCGGCGATGCCGATCCAGATGCCGTAGAGCTTCGATACGGTGCCGATCTCCACGAGGCTGAAGCCGACCTGCCGGTAGAGCGGGCTCGCCATCACGCCGGAGATGAAGTCCGGCATCCGGTAGAAGGCCACGAGCACCAGGATCGCCCAGAGGCCGACTCCCAGGCGGGTGTGCAGCTCCTTCAACGGCTCGAACACGGCGGTGCGGAACGACCATGCTGTCTTGCGGCCGTCCGCGGCGGGGCGGGATGCGGCGGCCAGTGCGGTGGCGTGCCTGGCGTCGAAGGCGGGCGCGAACAGGGCGGCGAGGATGCCGACCCCCATCAGGGCGGCCATGGTCAGGTAGGCGGCGGTCCAGCCGGCGTAGCTCGCCATGAACAGCGCGCCGGCACCCGCCGACATCAACGCGAGGCGGTAGCCGAGGTTCGAGGTGGCGGCCATCACCCCCTGCAGGTCGGTGCCGGCCGCATCGATGCGCCAGCCGTCGATGACCACGTCCTGGGTGGCGGCGCAGAAGGCCACGAGGAAGGCGCCGAGCCCCAGCAGCGCGAGGCTGGTGGCCGGGTCGGCGAAGGCCATCAGCGTCAGGGAGAGGGCGACCGCGATCTGGGTGGCGATCATCCAGGCCCGGCGGCGGCCGAACCGGCGGGTGAGCACCGGCACGTCGAACTGGTCGATGATCGGGGCCCACAGGAACTTCAGGGTATAGGGCAGCGCGAGGTAGCTGAAGAGGCCGATGGCCTTGATGTCGACGTCGGAGAAGGCGAGCCGGGTCGAGAAGGTGCCGAGCACCAGGAGCAGCGGCAGGCCGGACGAGAACCCGAGGGCCAGCATCAGCAGGATGCGCGGATCCTCGACGATGTCGCGAAGGCGGAACGGCCGCGGCGGCGAGGATTCGGAAGCCTCGTGCACAACGCTGTTGGCCATCGTGTGGAACTCCCGGGTCGCGACGACCCTTGATGGCGGATGATCGTGGCTCTCGTTAGCCCAGACCGACGCCAAGAGAAAACCGACACGGCGGATTCCGCCGGCGCCGTCCCGGCGACCGGTTCGCACGCCAGGACATGCGATGACCGCAAAACCCTGCCAGCATGGCCCCGACCCAAGGCCATCCATCGCTAGATTTGTTCGACTGTGGAGATCGGCGCACCGTAATGTCAATTGATAAGGGACGCAGGGAAGGTCTCGCCCGCGCCGATGCTGACTTGCGCGTCGGGAAAGGTCGTGAAACATCAGATCGGGCACGGTCCGTCGACGGCGCCATTGCTCGGAGCGGGGTTTCGGGTCGGAACGGGATGGCCAACGACAACGACTCGAACGATCAGGTCCGCAAGGTCGGCGCCGGGACATTCGTCTCGGCCTTCAGCGCCAGCCGGACACCGATGGTGGTGACGGATCCGCGCCTGCCCGACAACCCGATCATCTGGGTGAACGACGCCTTCCTCGCCCTCACCGGCTATGCCCGCGAGGAGATCGAGGGGCGCAACTGCCGCATGCTCCAGGGCGAGGACACCGACGCGGGCACCGTGAGCCGCATCACGGAGGCAGTGGCGGCGGGCTCTCCCATCGACGTCGAGATCCTGAACTACCGCAAGGACGGCTCGGCCTTCTGGAACGGCATGACCATCGCGCCGGTCCGGAACGAGGAGGGGGCGGTGGCCTATTACTTCGCCGCCCAGGCCGACATGACGGAGAAGCATCGCCTCGAGGCGGCCATGGCGGACGCCAATGCCGAACTCGAACGGCAGGTCCGCGAACGCACCTCGGCCCTCGAGGCGGCGCTGGAGCAGAAGACCGCGCTGCTCCACGAGGTCGACCACCGCGTCAAGAACAACCTCCAGGTCATCTCCTCGCTGATGCTGCTGAAGGCCAGGCGGACCCCGCTCGGCGAGGCCCGCGACGCCCTGGAGGCCATGGCCGAGCGGGTGGGCGCCCTCTCCACCGCGCACCGGATGCTGTATTCCGCGGGCGACGCGACGCAGTTCAACATCAAGGACTTCGCCGACGACTTCCTCGGCGACCTCACCGCGACGGTGGACCGCAAGCGCACAACCGTGAGCGCGGAGTTCGACGAGGTTTCGGTCTCCGCCGCCATGGCCGCCCCGCTGGCGCTCCTGATGCACGAGATCGCCAGCAACGCGATCCGGCATGCCTTCCCGGGCGACCGCGAGGGCCGCGTCTCCATCGTGGCGCGCCGAGAGGGCAACATCCTCAACGTGCGGATCGAGGACGACGGCATCGGGATCGGGGCCGGGACGCCGAACCCTGCCGGGTTCGGGCGGTCGCTGGCCGAGATGGTGGTGCGGCAGCTGCGCGGTACCATCGCCTGGACCGAGACCAACCCGGGCACCTGCGTAGCCATCGCCGTCCCCCTCGACGGCGTCAGGCTCAAGGGTGCCTGATCCCGCGGCAGGACCCGACCTCGTCCGCACCGGCGGCTGCGCTTGAGCGCGCTGCGCATCCTGGTGGTCGAGGACGAGGCGCTGATCGCCCTCGAACTCGGCAGCCTCCTCCAGGATCTCGGGCACGAGGTGATCGGCACGGCGGTCGGTTCCGCCGAGGCGATCGCCCTGGGCCTCGCCGGCGTGCCCGACGTGGCCTTCGTCGACATCCACCTCATGGACGGTCCGACCGGGGTCCGCGTGTCGGAGGCGTTGAGTGCGGACCCGCGCATCACCCTCATCTTCATGACCGCCAACGACAAGCGCATTCCCGAGGATTTCGCCGGGGCCATCGGGGTGATCGCCAAGCCCTATTCCGAACGGACGGTCATGGCCGCGCTGGATTACGTCACCGCCCTGCGCGCGGGTGCCGAACCCGGCGGCGGCCGGGTCGAGGGATTCCGCCTCGCGGGCCCCGCTCGCTCAGGGTGACGCCCTCAGGCGACCGGCGCGGTCACGGGACGGCGGCGCAGGACGTCGAGGCGATAGCGTTCGGTGCGCTCCTGGCGGACGAGGTCGAGCCAGTCGTGCCCGAGGGCGATGACGGCCTCGGCCGCCCCGTCCCCGGTGTTGGGATAATGGGTCTCCCCGAGGAAGTTCACGAGCACCACCTCACCCTCGGGGACGAGGGCGATACGAAGGTGCGCCATCAGAGCGGCCATGTCGTCGTCGCTGAAGAAATAGAGCACCTCGGACAGCATCACGAGGTCGAAGCGCCCCTCGGGCCATTGCCCGGGCACCACCATCTGCGCGAACCGCACGTGGGGCTGGTCGGCGCAGCGCGCCGCGGCGGCGGCGATGGCGGGGGCGGCCACGTCGAGGGAGAGGAGGTCGCGACAGCGCGGGGCCAGCCGCCGGGTCAGAACGCCGATGGAGCATCCGATCTCGACGGCCGCGTCGTAGGTCGGCCGCGACAGGGCGGCGAGGGTCGCGTCGTACTTCGCGGTCTCGTAGGCGCTGGTCTCGAAACTCCACGGGTCGGGATTGGTGGCGTAGAGGTTGGTGAAATAGTCCGGCGGGACGGTATCGGCGTGTCGGGTCATGGGTGGGTCGGTCCGTGCCGCAGGCTGTTCCGCGGTGCGCCGACGAGCGCAGCATGGTCGTGCGGGCGCGGTCAAGCGTCGCGTCGGGAGCGGATCGGGGCCGGGACGCGCGCGGGCCCGTCCGGGCCGGGACCTCGGGGCTGCACGGTGATCTGAGATTGCTTGCGTAGGGCCTCGCCGGGAGGGCGCGTCCGCAGTAGGCTGAACCACGGCCCGACCCTCCGGCGCGCCTGCCGGACCTGGGAGGCAGCAGGGGATCGGTCATGACGTTCGCGAGCGTGATGGTTCCGTTGGACCTCGGGGCGTCCGTGGCCGTGCGCCTGCGGCTCGCCAGCACCCTGGCCCGACGCTTCGAGGCCCGGTTGATCGGGCTCGCGGCCCGGCAGGCCCTGCCGCAGCACCTGTACGGCCGGGGCGCCTACATCAGCAGCCAGTTCGTGGACCAGGCCAGCACCCGCGCGTCCGAGGAGCTGTCGCAGGTCGAGGCACGGTTCCGCGAGGCCACGGCCGGTTCCGACGATGTCGAATGGCGCGCGGCCAAGACCGATCCCATGGCGTTCCTGGTCCGGCAGGCCCGGTCGGCCGACCTCGTCGTGGTCAACCCGTACCGGGAGGAAGGCGCCGGGGACTGGTGCTCGTCCATCGAGCCCGGCGAGCTGGTGCTTCGCCTCGGCCGGCCGGTGCTCATCGCCCCGCCGTCCGTCGAGACCCTCGCCGCACGCAGGATCGTCGTCGCCTGGAAGGACACCCGCGAAGCGCGCCGCGCCGTGTCGGACGGGCTCCCGTTCATGCGGATGGCCGAGGAAGTGCTGATCGTCGCCCTCGGCGACGAGGCCGACTGGACGGGCGCCGGCGAGACCAGGGCCTATCTGTCCCGGCACGGCGTCACCGCCACCACCGTCCTGAGGCCGCCTCCGAAGCTCGGCGTCGCCGCCGAGGTCATCGCGATCGCGCAACGGGAAGGTGCCGACCTGATCGTCGCCGGGGCCTACGGCCATACCCGGATGCGGGAGGTGATCTTCGGCAGCGTCACCCGCACCCTGCTGGAGCGCATCCCGATCTGCTGCCTGATGAGCCATTGAACGCAAGGCCGCCTGGCATGGCCCGCGCGGCCGGTGGCGGCATCCTCACCCGGGCCCGCCCCCCTGGCGTTGCGCCTTGAGGCGATAGAGCGCCTCCAGGGCCTCGCGCGGGGTCAGGGCGTCGGGATCGATGGTGTCGAGGAGGTCGCCCAGCGGGTCGGCCGGCGCGGGTTCCGGCAGCGGCGGCGGCGGGGCGAGGCTGGCGAACAGCGGCAGGTCGTCGATGCGCGGGCGGTTCGGGCGGTCGCGCTCGGCCGTCTCCAGGTTCTTGAGGATGGCGCCGGCACGCGCCACCACACCGGCCGGCAGGCCGGCCAGGCGCGCCACCTGCAGGCCGTAGGAGCGACCGGCCACGCCGGGCACGACCTCGTGCAGGAACACCACGGCACCCTTGTGCTCGGTCACCTTCAGGGTGGCGTTGTCGAGGCGGGTGAGGCGCTGGCCGAGCGCCGTCAGTTCGTGGAAGTGGGTGGCGAACAGGGCCCGGCAGCCGTTCTGCTCGTGCAGGTGTTCGAGGCAGGCCCAGGCGATGGAGAGCCCGTCGAAGGTGGCGGTGCCGCGCCCGATCTCGTCGAGGACGACGAGGGAGCGCCGGGTCGCCTGGTTCAGGATCGCGGCGGTCTCCACCATCTCGACCATGAAGGTCGATTGCCCGCGCGCCAGGTCGTCGGCGGCGCCGACCCTCGAGAACAGGCGGTCGACCACCCCGAGGTGGACCCGCGCCGCCGGCACGAAGGCGCCCATCTGCGCCAGCACGGCGATGAGGGCGTTCTGGCGCAGGAAGGTCGACTTGCCGCCCATGTTGGGGCCGGTGATCAGGCGGATGCGCCCCCGGCCCTCGCCGGAGAGGTCGCAATCGTTGGCGATGAAGGGCTCGCCGGCCCGGCGCAGGGCCGCCTCCACCACCGGGTGGCGCCCGCCCTGCACGACGAAGGCGAAGCCGTCGTCGACGAACGGCCGGGTCCAGTCGAGCTCCACCGCCAGTTCGGCGTGGGAGGCGGTGACGTCGAGGCCCGCGAGCGCCTCGGCGCAGGCGGCGATGGTGGTGGCCTGCCCCATCACGCGTGCGGCCAGCGCGTCGAAGATCGCGCCCTCCAGGGCCAGCACCCGCTCCGAGGCGCCCGAGATCTTCGATTCGAGGGCGCCGAGCTCGACGCTCGTGAACCGCATCGCGTCGATCATGGTCTGGCGATGCACGAAGGTCTCGCGCATCGGACCCTTGAGGCAGGTCTCGCCCACCGCCTGGGGCACCTCGATGTAGTAGCCGAGCTGGTGGTTGTGCTTGATGCGCAGGGTGCGGCAGCCGGTCTCCTCGGCGTAGCGGGCCTGGAGGGCGGCCACGACCTTGCGGGAATCCTGGCCGAGGAGACGGGTCTCGTCGATCTCGGCGTCGTAGCCGGCGCGCACGAAGCCGCCGTCGCGGCGGTTGAGCGGCAGCTCGTCGGCCAAGGCCGCGCGCAGGGTGTCGACGAGGTCGGGGTCGACCCGCGCCAGGGTCTCGGCGATCCCGGCGAGGACGTCCGGCAGCGCGCCCACGCCGGAGAGCCGGTCGGCCAGCGCCCCGGCCGCGTCGAGGCCGTCCCGAAGGGCGGCGAGGTCGCGCGGGCCGCCGCGCCCCAGCCCGATCCGCGAGAGGGCGCGGGCGAGATCGGGGGCGCGGGCCAGGATCTCGCGGCAGGCCCGGCGCGACACCCCGTCGTCCACGAAGACCGCGACCGCCGCGTGGCGACGGCCGATGGCCGCCAGATCGGTGAGCGGACCGGCCAGGTGCTCGGCCAGCAGCCGCGCGCCGCCGGCCGACACGGTCCGGTCGATGGCCGCGAGCAGGCTCCCGGCCCGCTCGCCCGAGAGGGTGCGGGTGAGTTCGAGGTTGGCGCGGGTGGCCGCATCGATGGAGAGCGTGGCGCCGCTGGCCTCGCGGGTCGGCGGCGACAGGGCCGGGCGCGCGCCGATCTGCGTCCTGGCGATGTAGAGGAGCACCGCTCCGGCCGCGGCGATCTCGGCCCGGCCGAACGTACCGAACCCGTCGAGGGTGGAGACGCCGAACTGCTCGCGGATGCGCCGCTCGGCCGAGGCCGGTTCGAGTTCGGCCTGGGGCAGCGGCGTCACCGCGGCGGCGATCTCGCGCCACAGCCGGGCGAGGCCGGGATCGGCGTGGATCGCCTCCGAGAGGACGATCTCGCGCGGCTCGTGCCGGGCGATGGCCGCGGCGAGTTCGCTGCCGTCGACCTCGCTGAGCGAGAACCGCCCGGTCGAGATATCGATGGCGGCGAGCCCGTAGGCGAAGCCGCCGTCCGGGTTCTTGCGGCGCCCGAGGCCGAGCAGGATGCTGGCCCGGCCCGGATCGAGCAGCCGCTCCTCGGTGATGGTGCCGGGGGTGACGAGGCGCACCACGGCGCGGTTCACCACCGATTTCGGGCCCCGCTTCTTGGCCTCGGCCGGGTCCTCGGTCTGGGCGCAGACGGCGACGCGGTGGCCGAGCGCGATCAGGCGGCTGAGGTAATCGTCGGCCCGCTCCACCGGCACGCCGCACATCGGGATGTCGGCGCCGCCGTGCTTGCCGCGCTTGGTCAGCACGATGCCCAAAGCCCGCGAGGCGATCTCGGCGTCCTCGAAGAACAGTTCGTAGAAGTCCCCCATCCGGTAGAACAGGAGGCAATCGGTGTTGGCGGCCTTGATCTCGATGTACTGGGCCATCATCGGCGTGGCGCCGGCCCTGTCGAAGGGGGCGGGCCCGTCCGGCACAGGCAGGATCTTCGACTGGGATCGGGCGGAACGCTCGGACATGGCGTGACGGTATCAGACCCCGGGTCGCGTTTCAGCGCGGCACCGGCATTGGCCTGTGGAGGCCATCGAGACGCGACAAGGGCCGATGCGTCGCCGCATCGGCCCTGGACGGATCGACCCCGTATCTGCGGTCGGGGCCGGCGGTGCGCCGGCCCTCCGCCTGACCTCAGTAGCGCGGGCCGCCCGAGGTGTTGCCCTTCTGCTGCTGGTAGCCGGGCTGCGACGGGTTGCGGGAATTCGGGTCGCTCATCATGCGCGGCTGCCGGCGGCGCATCTTGTTGCGGTAGCCGTGGCGATGGCGGGCGCCGTAGCTGCCGCGGTAGGCGACATCGGTGGTGGCCAGGCCCTCGGCGAGGGTCGCGGCCGCCGGCACGGCGGGAGCGGCGGAGGCGGTGGTGAGGCCGAGACCGCCGAGCATCAGGCTCGCGGCGAGGGTGAGGGTCAGCTTGTTCATGTCGTCCAATCCGGTCGGTCCGCGCGATACCGCGCCGGCCTGATAAGTCGCTTGTGCGCGACCTGTTCCCGGAAATCCGACATCGCGCGCATGAAAACGGTGTATACAAAGCCTTGAGGCCATTCGGATTTTTGAAGGGCGCGCATCGGATTGTTACGCCGCGCCCGACGTGTCGGTCCGCCGCGCCCGTCCGCGCCGCCGTCGCCGCTACGCCGGCACGCCCCCTTGCGGTTCGCGAAACCGCGTCGCAGGAGCCTGGACCATGGCACCGGTGACCCCCGCCCCGACCGACCACCCGCTCCCCATCGATGCGGTGCTGCCCCGCCTGCGGGCGACCTTGGAGAGGGCGACGAGCGCAGTCCTGGTGGCGCCTCCGGGCGCGGGCAAGACCACCCGCGTCCCGCTCGCCCTGCTCGACGCGCCCTGGCTCGAGGAGAGGGCCCGCATCATCGTGCTGGAGCCCCGCCGTCTCGCAGCCCGGGGGGCGGCCGAGCGCATGGCCGCGACGCTGGGCCAAGCGGTGGGCGAGACCGTGGGCCTGCGCGTGCGCCTGGGCTCGAAGGTTTCCTCCCGCACCCGCATCGAGGTGGTGACCGAGGGCGTGTTCACCCGCATGATCCTCGACGATCCGGAGCTCGCGCGGGTCGGCGCGGTCCTGTTCGACGAGTTCCACGAGCGTTCCCTCGACGCCGACCTCGGCCTGGCGCTGGCCCTCGACGCGCAGGGGGCCCTGCGGCCGGACCTGCGCATCCTCGTCATGTCGGCGACCCTCGACGGGGCCCGCGTCGCGCGGCTCCTGGGCGAGGCCCACGTGATCGAATCGGAAGGCCGGGCCTTCGGAATCGAGACCCGCCACCATCCCCGCTCTCCCGACGGACGCATCGAGGACGCGATGGCGGAGGCGATCCTGCGGGCCCTGCGGGCCGATCCGGGCTCGGTGCTCGCCTTCCTGCCGGGCCAGGGCGAGATCCGCCGCGTCGCCGGGCTCCTCGACGGGCGGGTTCCGGCCGACACCGAGGTCGCGCCCCTCTACGGCGCCCTGACCCCGGCCGAGCAGGACCGGGCGGTGTCCCCCGCTCCGGCGGGCCGGCGCAAGGTGGTGCTGGCCACCAGCATCGCCGAGACCTCGCTGACCATCGAGGGCGTGCGCATCGTGGTGGATTCCGGGCTGGCCCGGGTGCCGCTCTACGAGCCGGCCACCGGGCTGACCCGCCTCGTCACCGCACGGGCCTCGCGCGCCTCGGTCGACCAGCGCCGGGGCCGCGCCGGGCGCACCGAGCCCGGCGTCTGCCACCGGCTCTGGGCGGAGGCCGCCACGCAGGCCCTCGACCCGTTCGGCCGGCCGGAGATCCTGGCGGCGGATCTCGCCGGGCTCGTGCTCGATTGCGCGTCCTGGGGCGTCCTCGACCCGCGCACGCTGGCCTTCCTCGACCCGCCGCCGGCCCCGGCGCTGGACGAGGCCGGCGCCATGCTGCGGGCCATCGCGGCCATCGACGACGAGGGCCGTCTCACCACCTCCGGGCGGCGCCTGCGCGCCCTGCCGCTGCCGCCACGGCTGGCCCGCATGGTGGTGGGTGCGGCCGGCCTCGGCGCGGCGGTGCAGGCGGCGCGCCTGGCGGCCGTGCTGGTGGAACGGGGCCTGGGCGGCGACGGCGCCGACCTCGCCGAGCGGGTCGACCGCTTCGCCCGCGACCGCGGCCAGCGCGCCGCCGACATGCGCCGGCTCGCCGACGGCTGGGCGCGGCAGGCCGAGCGACAGGCCGAGTCACACCCCGACGGCAGCGGCGGCCCCGATCTGCGCGAGGCCGGCCCGCTGCTGGCGCTCGCCTATCCGGACCGGATCGCCAGGGCACGGGGACGCGAGGGCGAGTTCGTCCTCGCCAACGGCCGCGGCGGACGGCTCGATCCGGCCTCGGCGCTGGCCCGCGAGACCTACATCGTTGTGGCCGACCTCGCGGGGGCCGCGGGCAACGCCCGCATCCTGGCTGCGGCCGCCATCGCCTCGGAGGCGATCGAGGCCCTGTTTTCCGACCGGATCGAGGCGACGACCACCGTGAGCTTCGACACGGCGGCGCGGGCGCTACGCGCCCGCAACACCCGCCGGCTGGGTGCGGTGACGCTGGCCGAGCGCACCCTGCCGGTGCCGGCGGATGCGGCCTCGGCAGAGATCCTGGCACGCGGGGTCGCACGGATCGGCATCGCGGCGCTGCCGTGGACGCCGGCCCTGACGCAGTGGCGGGCCCGCGTCGGCTTCATGCGCGCGGCCGAGGGCGAGCCGTGGCCGGACCTGTCCGACGCGGCACTGGCCGAGACGGCACCGGACTGGCTCGCCCCTGAGCTCGTCGGCGTGACGAGCGTGGACGCGATCCCCGCCGACACCCTCGGCCGCGCCCTGCTCGCGCTGCTGCCCTGGGACCTGCGGGCCCGCCTCGATAGCGCCTGCCCGACCCATGTGGAGGTGCCCACCGGCTCGCGCATCCCGGTGGACTACGAGGTGGAGGGCGGGCCGGTGCTGGCGGTGCGGGTGCAGGAACTGTTCGGCCTCGACCGCCATCCGGCGTTGGCCGGCGGGCGGGTGCCCCTGGTGCTCCACCTGCTCTCGCCGGCCTCCCGCCCGATCCAGATCACCCGCGACCTGCCCGGGTTCTGGCGCGGCTCCTGGGCCGGCGTGCGGGCCGACATGCGCGGCCGCTACCCACGCCATCCCTGGCCCGAGGACCCGATCGCCGAACCGCCGACCCGCCGGGCCAAGCCGCGCGGGACGTGAGCCGGCCTCAGGCCGGCGTCGCGTCGCCCGCGGTCGTGGTTCCCTCCCGGCCGTCGTCGGCCGCCTCGTCGAAGGCCTCGAGCCATGCGGCCCGGTCGTCGGTCCCCTCGCCGTAGGGGCAGCTCTCGCGGGTCTTGCCATAGAGGCGGGCGTTGCGTCCCTGGATGAAGGGGCTATCGCTGGCGGTGGCGCCGTCGCTCATCGTGTTCTCCTCGCTTGCCGGTACTCGTCGGGTGCTGCGGCAACGCGCGACGAGGGGACATGGGTCACGGACCGACTTCGCCCCGGCGTCGCGCCCACCCGGAATCGCCGGCCGTCGCGGGGGGACCGACATGTTGAACTCCACCCCGCCTTCATGACTTATCGTTCCGGGCAGCGGGACATTTCCGGCTGCGTTCGGACGGGAGCGAGAGCATGAGCTTCTTCTACTTCCTGGTCTTCGTCGGTCCCTGGCTCGGTCTTGCCGTCATGCACCGCATGGCGATGAAGAAGTCCGCACCGCTGTGATCCGGCGCGGGTCCCGACCGGCACGATAGTGCCGGTCGGTCTCATGCCATTTCCGGTTGATCACGTCGTGATGCGGACATGGGCTTCGCCCAGGCGCCGCGCGGGCTCGGTGAGACGGGTCCCGCTTGATTCAAGCGGAACCCGTCTCAACCATCCGTATCGGCGAGGGCAGCCTGCGGGGTCGGGCCACGCGGGCGGCGGGTGGTGGCCTTCGCGGCGGCCGTGGCGACGAGGTAGGCCTCGATCGCCGCGTTGGCGGCCCCGCGCATCGCCCGCATCTCGTCGAGGGCGACGAAGACGTCCGGAAAGCGGCGCCCGAGCCAGAGATAGGCGCTGGCGAGCTTGACCAGTCGCTCCTGCTCGGCGAGGTCGCCGGACGCGCCCGGCCGCAGCGCCGGCACCGCCGCGCCGAGCGAACACGCCTCCATCCAGCGGTCGAGGACCGCCACCGAGACGGCGTCGCGCCGGTCGATCGGGCAGACCGCGAAGACGAGCCTGTCGGCCAGGGCGAGGGGAACCCGGTCGGTGCGTTCGGCCGCCGCCAGCATCTCGGCCTGGTCGGCGGGCTGGAACGGCGAGCCCTCGTAGAAGGTGGCGAGCGCGAACCGGCTCAGCACCGCGTGCAGGCTCTGGGTGCCCATCTCCGCGGCCAGGGCCTCGATGGCGATGAGGTCGGGCCGGACGTAGAAGCGCGGGTCCGCCGCCGGCGCGGTCAGGGCACCGCCCAGGGCGGCCCGCAACGGCGCGATCCCGGTCTCGTCGAGGGCGGCGACGTAGCCCGCCTCCTGGTGGCCGTAGCGTCCGGCCCGGCCGGCGACCTGCCGGATCTCCGAGTGGGTCAGCGGGCGATCGGCGGTGCCGTCCCATTTGCGCACCGCCGAGAACACGACGCGCTTGAGCGGCCCGAGGTTGAGGCCCATGCCCACGGCGTCGGTGGTCACCAGCACCTGTGCCTCCCCCGACCGGAAGCGGGCGGCCTCGGCCCGGCGCACCTCCGGCGAGAGTGCGCCGTAGATCGTCGCGACGCTGTGGCCGGCGGCGATGAGCGCCTGGCGGTTCTCGTGGACGGCCCGACGCGAAAAGGCGACGACGGCATCGCCGGCCTCGACGCGATCGAGGGGCACCGGCTCGTCCATCAGGTGGAGCGGCGTCTTGCGCGCGAAGGCGACCACGTCGAGGGATTCGTCGGCCGCTTCCGCGGCGCGGCGCACGTAGGACAGCGCGTCCTCCGAGCCGCAGACGACGACCGTGCGGGCGGGAATGCCGAACAGCGCGTTGGTCCAGGCCCAGCCGCGGTCCGGGTCCATGATCATCTGGATCTCGTCGATCACCGCCACGTCCACCGGGCGGCGCAGGTCGGCGGTCTCGATGGTGCGGGCGGTGTGGCTCGGGTCGGCCTCGCCCAGCACCTCCTCGCCGGTGACCATGCCGGCGCGCAGGCCGCGCTCGACCAGGGTCTCGTAGTTCTCGAGTGCCAGGAGGCGCAGGGGCGCGAGGTAGCAGCCGGTGGCGGCCTGCGAGAGATGGCGCAGCGCGGCGTAGGTCTTGCCCGAATTGGTCGGCCCCATGTGGAAGACGATGCGCCGCCCGAGCCGGCGGGCGGCGCTGAAGCGGTCGATGTAGGTGGCAAAGCCGATCCGGTCGCGCAGGCGGCGCTGGCGGGAGTTTTCCTGCGCCAGCACCCGCCCGCGGCTGCGCACCGGCTTCAGGGTCTCGATGAGGGCGCCCGGCAGGTCGGGGCCGTAGGCGAAGCGGCGCGAGCGCAGCGAGCGGTCGAGGTGGGCGATGTAGGTGACGGCGTCGGCGCCGACCTCGGCGAGGTCCGCGGCGACCTGGCCGCGCAGGCGCTCCACCGGCCGGCGCAGGGCGCGCTCGATCCCCGCCTGCGCGGCCGCCACGAGCCGGACGAGCTCGTCGCGCCGCCAGCTCGGATCGTTGCGCCGTGCCATGGCATCGAGGATCTCGACGGCGCCGGGCTCGGGCGTCGCGTCGATGCGCAGGTCCGCCCGGCCGTCGTCGAGGATCGGGATCGTCGCGGTCACGCGCCACTCCGGACCCCCGTCCGGGCCGAGCCCGCCCCTGATTCCGGGACATGCGCGGACCACCTCGGCCACGCGCTCGGCCGGCACCGGCGCCCGCGCCGCCAGTGCCTGCGCCACCGCCTCGTCCTCGACCCACCCGTCGACGTCGGGCAGGCCGAGCCGGGCCTGGAGGGCCGCGAGATCGACGGCGGCCGCATCGTGTCCCAGCCGCCAGAGCGCCTCCACCAGGATCTCGGCGGTCGCCCGTCTGCGCTTGCGTGCCATCGATCCTCCGTCCCAGAGCGGGTATCGGGGAAAGTGGTCATCGGTTTCCCGACGAAAACCGGCTTCCCCTCGAAGACCCGCGCCGCGGCATGGCTGCCTTGGCGCCCCGACGGTATCCCACGGGAGGACGGGCCGGGGCGAGGGGCGCATCGCCGGTCGCGCGGGAGAAAGCGGGACGGCCCGTCCCGGCGGCGATCGCCGGTCGAAGGCCTCCGCCGCACGGGCCGCGGCGCGCCCTCGCTCTCAGGCGGCGTCGAGATCGCGCACGAAGCCGGCGGTGACCTCTCGCAGGATCTCGACCTGGCGGTGGACGGCATCGGCCGAGCCCTGGACGTCGCCGATGGCGGCCTCGGTGGTGCCGAGCGCCTGGGAGACCGCCGTCACCTGCGTCGTGGCGGCGCGTGCGTCGTCGAGGGCGGCCTCGATGTCGGTGCCCATCGCCCGCGTCGCCGCGCGCTGCCGGTCGATCGCCTCGACCATGGCGCCGGCGGTGCGCTCGACGTCGCCGATGCGCGTGGCGAAGGCACGCATGAAAGCCACCGACTGCTCGGTGGCACCCTGGACGTCGCGGATCTGCGCGGCGATCTCCTCGGTGGAGCGGGCGGTCTGCCCGGCGAGCTCCTTGACCTCGGCGGCGACCACGGCAAAGCCCCGCCCGGCCTCGCCGGCCCGCGCCGCCTCGATGGTGGCGTTGAGGGCGAGGAGGTTGGTCTGCTCGGCGACCGAGCGGATGGTGGTGATCACCGAGCCGATCCTCTCGACGGAGGCCATGAGCTTGGCGACGGTCTCGCCGGTCTGGCGGGCTTCCTCGCCGGCGGCGCGGGTGACGGCGTTGGTCGCCGCCAGATGCTGCGCGATCTCTTCGGCCGCCGCCGTCAGGCCGCCGCAGGTGGATGCCACGCGGCTGACGTTCTGCCCGGCGCGGCGGGACGAGTCGGTGGCGCCGTCGGTATCCGCGGCGGTGCGTCCTGCGACCTCCACCATCGCGGCGGTGCTCGCCCCCATCCGGCCGAGCGCCGCCTCGATGGCCGCGACGACGCCGGCGACCGCCCCCTGGAACGCGCGGACCCGGCCCTCCACCGACGCGGCGCGAACCTCCTCCTTGCGCGCCAGGGCCTGCGCCTGCGCCCGGAGAGCGTCGGCCTCGTCCTTCTCGCCCCTGGTCCGAACGAGGGCATCGCCCGCGGCCAGCCCGGCCTGGACCTGGAACACCAGCCACGCCAGCACCGCGGTCTGGGCCACCAGGATCACGGCGTGCACGGCGACACGGTCGAGGCCGCCCCCGTTCGGGAAGACCAGGCTCGGCATCAGCAGCGACAGGCCGAGATGATGCACGGCCACGACGGTGGAAAAGGCCACCAGGGCTTTCCAGTCGACGAAGGCGGCGGTGATGGCGAGGCAGGCGAAGAAGTACATGTGCAGGTCGCCCTGGATGGTGGGCGCACCGCCGGCGGGCTGGAACACCGCCACCAGCACCGCCACGAGCGCGGCCAGGGCCATGCTGGTGACGATGCGGGTGCGCGGGTCGGCCGGGGTCCGGTAGGCCAGCCAGGTCGGCACCGCCGCGAGCGCCAGCGAGGCACCGGCGAGCCCCGGCGCGGCGAAGGTCTCCCGCCAGACGTTGGCGCCGACCACCAGGACGGCGTTGGCCCAGAGGAACCCGATCATCGCCAAACCGGCCGATGACCGGATGCGATGGAGGGTATCGCCGGATGTGCTGATGGCCTCGTGCATCTCGTTAGTCTCTCGCTTTGGTTTCGTCTCGCCCCTGCGGGTCGCAACCGCCGACCCCCGACGCATCGAAGATCATCCAGGCACCGGCGCGCCTCAGCCTCGCCGCGAAATCGGGCCGGTCCGATCGGGCCACGGCGAGCCAGGACATCGCCGTGCCGCGCACGATCTCACCCTCGGCCGCTGCGATCAGGCCGATCGCCCGGTCGGGCCCGGCCCAGGGCGCCACCAGGACGAGGACCGCCGCGCCGGGGCGAGCGGGCGAGACCGCCAGGAGCGGCAGCACGAAGGCTATGGCGGCGGACAGGAGGCAGTTTTCGACGATGCGCCAACTCATGCGGACAGAATTCAACACATAGATCAAGATTGGTTTAAGCCTTTCTCCAATCGTCGCGGCCCGCGCCAGGCTTTTTGGGGGGGCAGCCTCCCGCCAGGCCGCCGGCCGGAGCCCCCTCCCCCCGCGCCATGGACACCGGCGCGCCCCGCCTCTATCGCGCTGAGCCAGATGGATCGCCCCCGCCCCGCCACGGCCGTGACCGAAAGCCCGTATCCGCGATGCGCGCGCTGATCGACCTCGTCCGCATCCTGCGGCCCCACGAGCGGCGGCGGCTCGCCCTGCTGGCGATGGGGCTGGCCTTCGCCGCCCTGTTCGAGGTGGTGGGCGTCGCCTCGGTGGTGCCGTTCCTGACCCTGGTCGGGGATCCGTCCGCCGCGGCCAAGGTGCCGTATCTGGCCGCCCTGCGCGCCACGATGGGACTGACCGACGACCGCACCTTCCTGATGGCGATGGGGGCGGCGGCGCTGCTCGCCATCCTGACGACGAGCCTGATCAACGCCGGGCTCACCTTCGCCACGCTGCTGTTCACCAACCTCACCGGCTACGGCCTCGCCCGGCGCCTGCTCGCCCGCTACCTCGCCCGCGAGCGCCTGTTCTTCGCCCGCGCCAACAGCGCCGAACTCGCCAAGAACGTGCTGAGCGAAACCGACCGCCTCGTGGTCGGCGTGCTGACGCCGGCCACCGTCATCGCCTCGCGCAGCTTCTCGGCGCTCGCCGTGATCGGCTTCCTGATGGCCTATGCGCCGCGGCTCGCCCTCATCCTCGGCGGCGGCTTCGGCAGCCTCTACGTCGCCCTCTACCTCGTCATGCGCGCCCGCCTCGCGCGGCTGGGGGCCAAGGCCGTGGCCGACAACGAGCGGCGTTACCGGGTGGTGCAGGAGACCTTCGGGGCGCTGACCGAACTCAAGCTCTACGGCCGGGCCGAGGCCTTCGCCGCCGGCTTCGACGGCCCCGCCCGCGCCTACGCCAGGGCCACCGCCGCCAGTCTCCTCACCGGCCAGCTTCCCCGCTTCGTCATGGAATCGCTGGCCTTCGGCGGCGTCGTCGCGGTGGTGCTGTTCGCCCTGTCCCAGGGGCTCGACACCGCCGGGCTGCTGCCGCTGCTCGGGCTGTTCGCCTTCGCCGGCTACCGGATGCTGCCGGCCTTCCAGAACATCTTCCTGTCGCTGTCGCTGCTGCGGTTCTACCTGCCGGCGGTGCGGGTGGTGGTGGATGAACTCGCCGGGGAACGCAGCGTGCCGCCGCGCACGGGCGACACCCTCCCCTTCGCCCGCGAGATCCGGCTGGCGGGCGTGTCGTTCGATTACGAGCCCGGCCGGCGGACGCTCTCGGCCCTCGACCTGACGATCCCCGCCCACACCACGGTGGGCCTCGTGGGGCGCACGGGCTCGGGCAAGTCGACGCTCGTCGGCCTCGTCCTCGGCATCCTGACGCCGACCTCGGGCACCATCGCCGTCGACGGCGTCTTCCTCGACGAGGCGACCCTGCCGGCCTGGCAGAACCGGGTCGGCTACGTGCCCCAGGACGTGTTCCTGATCGACGGCACCGTCACCGAGAACATCGCGCTCGGCGTCCCGCCCGAGGCCGTCGACCACGACGCCGTGCGCCGGGCCGCCGGCCTGGCCGGCCTCGACGCGGTGATCGCCGCCCTGCCCGGCGGCTACGGCGAGCGCGTCGGCGAGCGCGGCGCCCGGCTCAGCGGCGGCCAGCGCCAGCGCCTCGGCATCGCGCGGGCCCTCTACCACGACCCCGACGTGATCGTGTTCGACGAGGCCACCTCCGCCCTCGACGGCGAGACCGAGGCGGCGGTGATGGCCGCCCTCGATGCGCTCGCCGGCCGGCGCACCCTCATCCTCATCGCCCACCGGCTGGCGAGCCTCGCGCGGGCCGACACGGTCCACGTGCTGGACGCCGGCCGCATCGTCGCCTCGGGGCCGCCGGCGGCGGTGATCCCCTCCCTCTCGCCCGCCGTGCTGGCGCCGGCGCAGGAGGCCGGCGCCGCTACACCGGCGTGACCGGGAACGTCGTCGTCGGGGTCACGAACTCGTCCTGGGCCGCCACCGTGAGGATCTCGCGCGAGCCGGCCTCCGCCGTGCGGCGCAGGAGGCCGTAGACCGAGGCGCCCGCCATCCCCAGCGCGACCGCGGCCGAGCCGGTGCGGGCGTAATGCACCAGGAACAGCGCCGCGATGGCATCCCCGGCGCCGTTGACGCCGAGGTCGAGCCGGGGCGTGCGCAGGAGCCAGTACGCGCCGCCTTCGGCCGCCAGGAGGTCGATGGCATCGGCCGGCGTCGCATCGGTGACGAGCGAGGTCACCAGTACCACCCGCGGCCCCATCGCCTGGACCGTCGCGACGGCGCGCTTGGCCGCCGCGAGGCTGGTGGAGGCCAGGCCCGAGAGGTGGTCGAGCTCGAACTGGTTGGGGGTGACGATGTCGGCGGCGGGCACCGCCTGGCCCCGCATGAAGTCGGGGATGCCGGGGCGGACGTAGACGCCCCGGTCGGTGTCGCCCATCACCGGGTCGCAGCAATAGAGCGCCTTCGGGTTGGCGGCCCGCACCGCCGCCACCGCCCGCACGATGGCGGTGCCGATGTCGGCCGACCCCATGTAGCCCGAGAGCACCCCGTCGCAGGTGCCGAGCACCCCGCGCTCGGCGATCCCCGCCACGAGGTCCTCGATGGAGGGCCCGTCGAAGACGTTGCCGCGCCAGGCGCCGTAGCCGGTGTGGTTGGAGAACTGCACCGTATGGATCGGCCAGACCTCGACGCCCAGGCGCTGCATCGGGAATACCGCCGAGGCGTTGCCGACATGGCCGTAGGCGACGTGCGACTGGATCGAGAGGATGTTCATGGGGGCCGACCGTTTGCGAGCAGCCCGCGCTCTAGCCGGTTCGTGGCGTCCTTGCACCGCCCGCCGGGGAAACGATCTGCGGGCTTGCGGTGCGACCCCGCCCCCGTATGAAGGCGGCCGATGACCTTTTGAAAGCGGACACGATCTGCTGAAAGCCGACATGACCTTCGATTTCATCGACCTCGACGCCATCAAGACCGCGAGCCTCGCCTTCGTAGAAGCCAACAAGGAGTGGACGCCCCTGGTGGTGGGGGTGCTCGCCTTCTGCGAATCGCTGGCCTTCCTGTCGCTGCTGGTGCCCTCCACCGTCCTGCTGATCGGGATCGGCGCGCTGATGGGGGCGGTGGGTATCCCGTTCTGGCCAGTGGTGCTGGCCGCCGCCCTCGGCGCGATCCTCGGCGACTGGCTCTCCTACGAGGTCGGGCGCCACTACACCGATGCCACCAAGCGGCTCTGGCCGATGAGCCGCTACCCCGACATGGTGGCGCGCGGCGAGGACTTCTGCCGTCGCTGGGGCGCCATGGGCGTGGCCGTCGGCCGGTTCTTCGGGCCGGCCCGCGCGGTGGTGCCCCTGATCGCGGGCGCCTTCGGCGTGGCCCGCCTGCCGTTCCAGGTGGCCAACGTGCTCTCCGCACTGGTCTGGGCCTTCGCGATGCTGGCGCCCGGCGCCGGGCTGTTCACGTACTTTCGCGGGTGAGGCGCGGGCTGACGGAACGACGCCGCAGGTGACAAAGGCGCCGCGACCTGATTCTTGAGGGGCGCCGTCCCGTTTCGGGACGCCGTCACACGCCCCCGCGCCGCGCATGTCCGCCTCCCTCGCCCACGTCGTCCTTCCCCCCGACCGCCGGCAATCGGCCACCGCGCTGCAGGTCCAGCGCGGAGTCCGGCGGCTGTTTCGCGAGATGGGCCACGTCACCATCCCCGAGTTCACCCTCGCGGGCGGGCGCCGTGCCGACGTCATCGCCCTGTGCCCGGCCGGGCGGCTCACCATCGTCGAGATCAAGTCGAGCGTGGCGGATTTTCGCGCCGACAGGAAATGGCCGGACTACCGGGCCTATTGCGACCGCTTCCTGTTCGCGATCCCCGAGACCCTGCCCGAGTCGCTGATCCCGGCCGAGACCGGCCTCATCGTGGCCGATGCGTTCGGGGCGATGATCCTGCGCGAGGGGCCGGAGCATCCCCTGAGCGGCGCCCGGCGCAAGGCCGTGACCCTGCGCTTTGCCCACAACGCGGCGCGGCTGCTGCATGCGCTGGCCGACCCCGGAGCGATCCGCGAGGGCGCGTTGTAGGCGAAGGCGCGTTGTGGGATTCCGCAAAGGCCCTTAAGCCTGCCCGCCTGCTGCGGGTTTTCCCTTCTTCCAAAGAAATCGCCCCCACACCATGTGCGAACTGCTCGGCATGAGCGCGAACGTGCCCACCGACATCCGCTTCTCCTTCGCGGCGCTGGCCCGCCGGGGCGGCGAGACCGGGCCGCATGCGGACGGCTGGGGGATCAGCTTCTACGAGGGGCGCGGCTGCCGCGCCTTCCACGAGCCCGAGCCGAGCGCGCGCTCGGAACTCGCCAAGCTCCTGCGCAACGCTCCCATCAAGAGCCGCATCGTCATCGCCCACGTCCGCAAGGCCAACCGCGGCCGGGTCGCGCTGGAGAACACCCACCCCTTCAGCCGGGAGCTGTGGGGCCGGCGCTGGACCTTCGCCCACAACGGGCAACTGCGCGGCGTGAAGGGCTGGCCGCTGACCTGGTTCAAGCCCGTGGGCTCCACCGACAGCGAACACGCCTTCTGCTGGATGATGGACCAGTTGCAGGCGCGCTGGCCGAAACTGCCGACCTCGGCCCAGCTCGACCGGGCGGTGGCCGACCTCTGCGCCGAACTCCACGGGCTCGGCGTGTTCAACATGCTGCTGTCCGACAGCCGCACCCTCTACGCCCATTGCGGCAAGCGCCTGTGCTACCTCACCCGCTGCGCGCCCTTCGGCACCGCCACCCTGGTGGACGAGGACTGGCGGGTCGATTTTTCCCGTGAGACGGGACCGTCCGACGTGGTCACCGTCGTCGCCACCACGGCCCTGACCCGCGACGAGTGCTGGACGCATGTGGAGCGCGGCCATGTCCTGTCCCTGCGCGACGGGGCGGTGCGGGTGCTCAAGCCCGGGGCGCGGCGGGCGGTCGCGGTCCGGCCGGTGGCGACGGGCGCCGTGGCAGGAGCTTGAGCTTGAGCATACGGGGTGCGTCACCGCCCGCGATGCGCTACAACCCTCTTCGACACGATGGGCATCCCGGCCGGTAGCGGACCGCCGCGATACCTCACCCCGCGCCGGGAAGCCGGTCGCCGGTCCCTTTCCGACCAGATCAGAACGCCACGAGCCATGACACGCGACGTGATCGAGACGACCGGCGGTGACGCCGCCGATGGACGTCCCAACCTGACGGCGACCATCCGGACGCACCTCGGCGAGCACCTGCGCACGATCTACGACCGGTTGCCCACGGACGACCAGCCGAGCCGATTCGCCGAACTCATCGAGAAGCTGGAAGCGGCCCTCAAGGCCCGCGGCGAGGCGATCGAGCCGGAGTTCCGCAACGGCCTGCTCGCGGCCGTGCCGTCCCTGCGGGCCTTCGCCCTCTCGCTCACCAGCAACCCGGCCCGGTCCGACGACCTCGTCCAGGACACGCTGCTGAAGGGCTGGCAGCACCGCGCCCGCTTCCAGCCGGGCACCAACCTGAACGCGTGGCTGTTCACGATCCTGCGCAACATCTTCTATTCGGACCACCGCAAGCGCGTGCGCGAGGTCGAGGACCAGGACGGCTCCTACGCCGCGCGCCTGGCCACCGCCCCGCACCAGGGCGACCGCCTCGACGTCGAGGACCTGCAGACGGCGCTGGCCAAGTTGCCGCCCGACCAGCGCGAGGCGCTGGTGCTGGTGGGCGCCGAGGGCGTCTCCTACGAGGAGGCCGCCGCGATCATGGGCTGCAAGGTCGGCACCGTGAAGAGTCGGGTCAGCCGCGCCCGCGGGCGCCTCGCCGAACTCCTGGGCTACGACGAGGAAGACTTGAGCTCCGACCGGTTGATCCAGTCGGCGATGCCCAAGGACTGATCGAGCCCCCGAGCTTAACGACACTTCCGGCGAATCCGGTCGTTCAGAACCGGATCGGCCACGAGAGGACACGCATGACGGGTTTGATGGCAGGCAAGCGCGGCCTGATCATGGGCGTCGCCAACGACCATTCGATCGCCTGGGGCATCGCCAGGACGCTACACGCCCACGGGGCGGCACTGGCCTTCACCTACCAGGGCGAGGCCCTGGGCAAGCGCGTGGCGCCGCTGGCCGCCTCCGTCGGGTCGGATATCGTGCTGCCCTGCGACGTCGAGGATCTCGCCAGCGTCGACGCGGTGTTCGCCGCCCTGGGAGAGCGCTTCCCCGAGGGCATCGACTTCGTGGTCCACGCCATCGGCTTCTCCGACAAGGCCGAGCTCAAGGGCCGCTACGTCGACGCCACCACCCGCGAGAACTTTTCGCGCACGATGACGATCTCGTGCTTCTCCTTCACGGAGGTGGCCCAGCGCGCCGCACCCATGATGCGGCCAGGCGGCGCGCTCCTGACCCTGACCTTCGGCGGCGCCACCCGTGTGATGCCCAACTACAACGTGATGGGGGTGGCCAAGGCCGCCCTCGAGGCCTCGGTGCGCTACCTCGCGGCCGATCTCGGCCCCGACCGCATCCGCGTCAACGCGATCTCGGCCGGGCCGATGCGGACGCTGGCCGGTGCCGGCATCGGCGACGCCCGCGCGATGTTCGCCCACCAGAAGGCGCATGCGCCCCTGCGGCGGACCGTGAGCCTCAACGAGGTCGGCGGCTCGGCCCTCTACCTCCTCAGCGACCTCTCCGGCGGCGTCACCGGCGAGGTCCATTTCGTCGATGCCGGCTACAGCATCATCGCGATGCCGCGCCCCGAGGATTTGGGGCAGGATGCGGGGTGAGGCGGGCTCTGTAGCGCACCGGATTTTTTCGAAGGCCGGCAGCCGCCCTTCGGTCCGACGCTTCAGGCCGCCGACGCGGTCGCCGCCACGGTCGGGCGCTCCTGGGTGAGCAGCACGATGTCGTCCCAGCGCGAGACGAAGGCGGCGATGCAGGCCGGGTCGAAATGCGTGCCGGCGTTGTCCTCGAGGTGGCGGCGCGCCTCGTCCACGGGCCAGGCGCGCTTGTAGACCCGCTCCGAGATCAGCGCGTCGAACACGTCGGCCACCGCGATGATGCGGCCCGAGAGCGGGATCTCGTCGCCCGCCAGCCCCTGCGGGTAGCCGGTGCCGTCCCAGCGCTCGTGGTGGGTGAGCGCGATCTCCGAGGCGAGTTGCAGCAGGTGGGACGGGCTGTCGTTGAGCATCTGGTAGCCGCGCAGGGCGTGCTGGTTCATCTCGTCGCGCTCGGCCGGGGTGAGCGGGCCGGCCTTCATGAGGATGTCGTCGGCGATGCTGATCTTGCCGATGTCGTGCATGGTCGAGGCGAGCGCGATGTCGTTGGCGTCCGCCTCCGACAGGCCGAGGCCCTCGGCGATGGCGATGACGCAGCCCGCCACCCGGGTCAGGTGGTCGCCGGCCTGGTCGTCGCGGTACTCCGCCGCCAGCATGAGACGGCGGATGATCTCGCGTTCGCGCTGGGCCGATTCCGCCACCGCGCGGTTCACGACCCGATGGATCGACCGGGCCTGGCGCTCCGCCTGCCGGCGCGCCAGCGACAGGGCGGCGAGGTTGCGGGTGCGGATCTGGAGGTCGAAGGCATCGTAGGGCGCCAGGACGACGTCGGTGGCGCCGGCGGCGATGCCCTCCCGCCGCGACGGGCCGCCCTCGGCCGGGACGATCAGGATGATGGGCGTCTCTTCAAGATCGGGCTCGCCGCGCAGCGCCGCCGCGAGGCCGAGCCCGTCGAGGCCGGTGCCGTGCTCGACGACGACCACGTCCACCGCCGGGTCGCGCAGGCGATCCGCCGCGGTGCCGGCTCCCTCGATGACCCGCAGGGCGGCGTCGAGGGGGCGCAGGGCCAGGACGAGATCGGTCGGCGTGGCGGCGCAGACGATGGCGATCTGCGAGGGTTCGGGATCTGCCGCCATGCCTGCCTGTCCGAAACCGTCCGCCACGGATCGCGCCGCGCCGCATGGGGCCCGAGAGGCTGCGGCACCGTGAGACCTTGGCTCACGACCGGTTAAGCGAGGCTGAAAGTCGTCGCGAGCCGGCAACGGTCAAGGGCGAATTCCGGTGGACCCGAAGCCTCCGGTCCCCCGCGTGCCCGGCGCCTCGCCGCCGGAACCGCCGTCCAGGATGGTGATCTGCGGGCGCACGACCCGCGTGAAGACGAGCTGGGCGATGCGGTCGCCCGGCGCGATCACGATGTCGGCATCCGCCGCACCGGGCGGGTTGCGGTTCCAGGCCGAGATCAGGAGCGGGCCTTCGTAGTCGGCATCGACGACGCCCACCGTGTTGCCGAGGACGAGGCCGCTCCTGTGCCCGAGGCCGGAGCGCGGGACGACGAGGGCGCACCAGTCCGGATCGCCGATCCGCACCGAGAACCCCGCCGGCACCAGCACCGGGGGCGCCTGCGGCAGCAACGTCACAGGCGCGTCGAGGCAGGCATGCAGGTCGAGGCCCGCGGCCCCGGCCGAGCCCCAGCGCGGAAAGCCCCAGTCCCGCAGCCGCGCGTCGTGAAGGCGGACCGCGATGCGCAGATCCGGCGGCGCCCCGGTCACGCCGAGAGGGCCGCGATCGCCTCGGCCATGGCCACGGTGCGGCCGGCCTCGACCGCGTGCAGGCGCTCGACCATGCGCCCCCGGAACGGGATGACGCCGCGGCCCGCGTTCTCCGGCGCGGCGAAGGCGGCGATGATGGCACGGGCCTCGGCGATCTCCTCGGCGGTCGGGCCGAAGATGGCGTTGGCGGGCTCGATCTGGCTCGGGTGGATCAGCATCTTGCCGTCGAAGCCGCAATCGCGGCCCTGTTCGCACTCGGCCCGGAACCCCTCGGCATCGGTGAAGGAATTGTAGATGCCGTCGACGATGTCGATCTCGTAGGCGCGGGCGGCCACCAGGGCGGTCATCAACCAGGGCAGCAGCGCCGCCCGGCCGGGCACGCCCAGGCGCAGGCGGCTGGACTTGGCCAGATCGTTGGGACCCACCATCAGGCAGGCGAGGCGCGAATCGACGTCGCGCGCGGCGCTGGCGATCGATCCGATCTCGATGATCGCCATCGGGCTCTCGATCATCGCCCACAGCCGGGTCCGGTCGGGGGCGCCGAGCCGCCGCAGGCGCGAGCCGACGCTCACCAGCACGTCGGGGCCGGAGACCTTGGGCACGACGATGGCGTCGGGGCCGGCCGGGGCGATGGCGGCGAGATCGGCCTCGCCGGCGGGAGTGTCGGGGGCGTTGATGCGCACCACCACCTCGCGGCGCCCGAAGCCGCGCGCGGCGACGGCCGCGGCCACGGCGGCACGCGCTTGCGTCCTCACCTCGGGGGCGACGGCATCCTCGAGGTCGATCATCACGACATCGGTGGGAAGGGTCCGGGCCTTCTCCAGGGCGCGGGCGTTGGAGCCCGGCATGGAAAGCACGCTGCGACGCGGGCGGATCTCGGACAAGTGGCTGACCGACGTGGGGCTGACCGACATGGGACTGACCGACATGGGACTGACCTGCGCGTGAGGGCCGTCCATCGGCACCGGTGCCTCGACATCGCCCGGCTGTCACGGGACGAAGCGCCGAGGTCCGCGGGAGCCCTGGGCCGAAGACGGAATCGCCACGACGGCGATACCGGTCCGGGCAGCGGGTTTCAACCCGCGCGCCGGCGCTTGCCCGGGCAGGAGCGCACGTCCATGGACCGGACCGGAGCGTTCACGAGACGCCCGTCGAGGGGCCGGAGCCGGCATGACCTTTCCCATCGCGATCCACCACGGCGCCAGCGTCATCACCATCGACGACGACTGGAGCGGCCATGTCCTCATCGAACAGATCTACGTCGGCCTGCGCCGCGCCAGGACTTTCCGCGACACCGGTCGCATTCCCCCGGCGTCGCCGGCGCCCGGCAGCGAGGCCGAGAACGCCCTGATCGAGAGCGCGCTGCTCCACGGGTTTCGCAGGGTCGAGGGCACCGCCACGTACGAGGCGACGGCGAGCCAGATCGCCGCGCTGATGACGGCCGCACGCGAGCAGGGCCGGGCCGAGGCGTCGCGGGACGCGGGCCGCGACACGGCCGAGAACGGCCCGCCCGCCTGAGACGACCGGCCTGCGGTGGCGATCGGAGGCCTCGCCCGGGGCATGCGCCGGGGGCGAGGGCAGGCTATCCTGCGGCCCGATCCGCCACCTCGCCGCAAGGACAGCCCATGGCACGCCGCTTCGTTACCCTCGACGTCTTCACCGAGGCGCCGTTTTCCGGCAATCCGCTGGCCGTCGTCCTCGAGGCCGAGGGGCTCGACGGGGCGGCGATGCAGAGGATCGCGCGCGAGTTCAACCTCTCCGAGACGGTGTTCGTGCTGCCCCCCGACGAGCCCCGGCGCAGGGCGCGGCTGCGCATCTTCACGCCGGCGCGGGAACTGCCGTTCGCGGGCCATCCCACCATCGGCACGGCCGTGTTGCTGGCGCTGCAGGACGGGCGGGCGGGGCTCGCCGACGCCAGCGCCTTCGGCCTGGAGGAGGAGATCGGCGTGATCTCCTGCGTGGTCGAGACCCGCGCGAACGGCGGGCGCGCCCGTTTCACCTTGCCGGTGATGCCCGAGTACCGCGGCGAGGCGCCGGCCCGCGAGGCCCTGGCCGCGGCCCTCGGCCTATCGGCCTCCGACATCGGCTTCGGTCTCCACGTCCCGAGCCGGCACGGCATCGGCCACGGCTTCACCTTCGTGCCGGTGGCCACTGGCGCCGCCCTCGACGCCGCGACGGTCGATCCGGCGGGCCTCGCGGCCCTGGAGACGGTCGATAGCCTCTACCTCTACGCGGTCGATCCGGAGGGGATCGGCCATCGCTACCTCGCGCGGATGTTCGCGCCCCACCTCGGGGTGCCGGAGGATCCGGCCACCGGCTCGGCGGCGGCGGCCTTCGCCGGGGTGATGATGCAGTTCGAGCCGCTCGGCGACGGCACCCACGACGTGGCGATCACGCAAGGGGTGGCGATGGGGCGGCCGAGCGCGATCGGGGTGCAGCTCACGATCGCGTCGGGCGCCCTGCGCACGGTGGAGATCTCCGGCTCGGCGGTGGTCGTGACCGAAGGCACCCTGCATGCCTGAGGCGTTCACCCGGCACGCCGTGAGCCGCATCGCCGCGCGCCGCGTCGCCCACGACTGGCCGTGGGCGCGCGAGGCGGCGGATTTCGTCACCCGGAACTGGGCGCGCCGGATGGCCGAGCGGCCGGGCATCTTCGACGGCCGGGTCTTCCTCGCCTGCGGCTGGGAAGTGACGGAGGGGGCCTGCCGGCTCGATCTGTTCGAGACGCGCTACGCCTGCTTCCTCGGGCACCGCGACGCCGGCTCGCCCGATGGCGGCGTGAAGAACGTCTTCGCCGCGGTCGTGCCGCGTTCGGCGGACGGCGCCGTGATCCTCGGCATCATGGGCGGCCACACCGCCAATGCCGGCCAGGCGTACTTCCCCTGCGGCACCCCCGACCTCGACGATCTGAGAGCGGACGGTCGCGTCGATCTCGCGGGCAGCGCCGCGCGGGAGCTCACCGAGGAGACCGGGATGGCGGTGCCAGACGGCGCGCCCGAGCACTGGACCCTCTGGCAGGGCGACGGCCAACTCGCGTTCCTGCGTGAGATCGACTTCCCCGAGGACGCCGATACGCTGGTGGCCAGGATGGACCGCCACCGCCGGGCGGAAGCCGCACCGGAACTCGCCGGCTTCACGATCGCGCGCAGGACCGGCGACATCGATCCCGCGCGGATGCCGGGCTTCGTACGGGCCGCGCTCGGCCACGCCTTCGGTGGGTGATACGGTTTCCGCTTGGATCGAGCGGGAACCGTATCACCGAGCCCGCGCGGCACCTGAGCGAAGCCCATGTCCGCATCACGAAGTGATCACCCGGAAATGGTACGATGCCCCTTACGGGTAGCCGTAGCGGGCCTTGGCCGCCGCGAGCAGGCCGGAGGCGTCGCGGTCGCGGCCGGCGGCGCAGGCCTGGGCCGCCACGCTCAGGTCGGCCTGGAAGCGGTCGCCCACCGGCTTGTTGAGGTTGCCGGTCGCCACATCGCTCTCCACCACCGCCTGCGTCCTGGCGATGGCCGGGCCGCACCCTGACCCCTGCGGCAGCACGACGGCGGCCGGAGCCGCCGCCACTGCGGCCGGTGGCGGGGCGCTCGCCGTCGATTGGCACCCCGCGAGGGCACCGGCTGACAGGACAAGGGCCAGCAGACGGCTCGATGGCTGGATCGTCACGGCTATGTCCTCATCCGACGGCGACAGAACTGGCGGGGTTGTGCCGCCAGGCTCGGGCCGGGTCAATCTCGGGAGCGGGGACTCGTGGGATCGGAACACGCCGGGGCATTCGCCGGGCTTGCGGTTCAATGACAGCCGCAACCGCTGCCGCAGCTTCCGCCGCCCGCGGGCTCGTCGGTGGCCGGCTTGGCCGCTGCCGGCTTGGCAGCTGTCGGCTTGGCCGCCGACCGTCTGGCCGGCTCGCGGGTGAGGCCGCGCTCCTCCAGTTCGGCGAGGTAGATCGGCCAGCGCTTCCGGTACTCGCGGCCGAGGTCGTACAGGTAGCTCCAGCCGAACAGGCCGGTGTCGTGCATGTCGTCGAAGGTGAGCTTCACGGCATAGTTGCCGATCGGCTCCACCGCCAGAATCGCCACGTCGACCTTGCCGCCGATCACCTTGCGCTCGGCCGGCGAATGCC
Organism: Methylobacterium sp. Leaf399; assembly: GCF_001424525.1. Classification (NCBI taxonomy): domain Bacteria; kingdom Pseudomonadati; phylum Pseudomonadota; class Alphaproteobacteria; order Hyphomicrobiales; family Methylobacteriaceae; genus Methylobacterium; species Methylobacterium sp. Leaf399. Next base: position 64,991 of record NZ_LMQK01000030.1, read on the forward strand.
CCTGCACCTCCGCCGACGGGCTGGATACCCGCAGGTATTCCGCCGGCAGCGCGAAGCGGCCGCCGTCCTCGAAGGCCACCGTGAGCGTGCGCTTGTCGCCCGACAGGCGGATCTCGGTGGGCCAGCGTTCGGTGCCGCCGGACACCTGCTGCTCGACGATCGGCCGGGGCGTCGCTTGATCGGTCATGGTCATCCCCAGAAGGCCTGCCCAGAAAGGCCTGCCCAGCAGGCCTGCGGCCGCGACAACCCCGGCGCGCCGAGGCGCGCGCTTGCTCATGGGCCCGCGACGCATCATATGGCGTGGCATGCCAGGTTCGTCACGCGGCAATACCGATACCCTGTCCCCAGGTTCCAGTCGCGAGTCCAGCATGGACGCTCCCCACGCCGTCTCCCGTCCGTCCGCACCGGTGGCGATGCCGCTGATCGACCCGTTCCAGCGGGCGATCACCTACCTGCGCATCTCGGTGACCGACCGCTGCGACCTGCGCTGCGTCTATTGCATGTCCGACGACATGCAGTTCCTGCCCAAGGGCGACCTGCTCTCCCTCGAAGAGCTTGACCGGCTCTGCGCGGTCTTCATCGGGCGCGGCGTGCGCAAGCTGCGCATCACCGGCGGCGAGCCGCTGGTGCGCCGCGACATCATGCACCTGTTCGGCCGCCTCTCGCGCCACCTCGACAGCGGCGCCCTCGACGAACTCACGCTGACCACCAACGGCACCCAGCTCGGGCGCTTCGCCGGCGACCTGGCGGCGATGGGCGTCAAGCGCGTCAACGTCTCGCTCGACACCCTCGACGCGGCCAAGTTCAAGGCGATCACCCGCCGCGGCGACCTCAAGGTGGTGCTCGACGGGATCGAGACGGCGCGCCGCGCCGGCCTCAAGGTCAAGATCAACGCGGTGGCGCTCAAGGGCGTCAACGAGGACGAACTCGCCGACATGATCGCCTGGGCGCACGGCGACGGCATGGACATGACCCTGATCGAGGTGATGCCGCTGGGCGAGATCGAGGGCGACCGCACCGACCAGTTCCTGCCGCTCTCGGTGGCGAGGGCGCGGCTCGAGAGCCGCTTCACCATGGTGCCGCTGCCCGACCGCACCGGCGGCCCGGCCCGCTACGTCCGCATCGCGGAGACCGGCGGCCGCCTCGGCTTCATCACGCCGCTGACCCACAACTTCTGCGAGAGCTGCAACCGCGTGCGGCTCACCTGCACCGGCAAGCTCTACATGTGCCTCGGGCAGGAGGACGCGGCCGACCTGCGCGCGGCCCTGCGCGCCTCGCCCGACGACGCGCTGGTCACCCAGGCGGTGATCGACGCCATCGCCCGCAAGCCCAAGGGCCACGACTTCGTCATCGAACGGGCCCGGCCCGCGGCGGTGCCCCGCCACATGAGCGTGACCGGCGGCTGAGCACGGATTTTTTCAGGTCGACCGTATGACAGACCGTGGAATGAGGCTTAGACCGCTGCGGTAGTTTTACCGTTCGGAGCAGGTCATGGCCAAGGTCGCGTTCTTAGGTCTCGGTGTCATGGGCGGCCCGATGGCCGGGCATCTCGTCAAGCACGGCCACGACGTCACCGTCTACAACCGCACCGCCGCCAAGGCGGAGGCGTGGGTCGCCCAGCACGGCGGCCGCTCCGCGCCGACCCCCTACGAGGCGGCGCAGGGCCAAGAGATCGTGTTCGCCTGCGTCGGCAACGACCTCGACCTGCGCGGCGTGACGATGGGCGAGGACGGCGCCTTCTCGGGCATGGACAAGGGCGCGACCTTCGTCGACCACACCACCGCCTCGGCCGAGATCGCCCGGGCGCTGGCGGCGGTGGCGGAAAAGTCCGGCCTCGGCTTCGTCGACGCACCCGTCTCCGGCGGTCAGGCCGGCGCGGAGAACGGCACCCTCACCGTGATGTGCGGCGGCGAGGAGGCCGTCTACGCGGCCGTCGAACCGGCGATCCTGTCCTACGCCAAGGCCTCGCGGCTGATGGGGCCGGCCGGCTCGGGCCAGCTCACCAAGATGGTCAACCAGATCGCGATCGCCGGCGTCGTGCAGGGGCTCGCCGAGGCGATCCATTTCGCGCAATCCGCCGAGCTCGACGTGGAAGCGGTCCTCGACGTGATCTCCAAGGGGGCGGCCGGCTCCTGGCAGATGGAGAACCGCGGCAAGACCATGAACGCGGCCAAGTTCGACTTCGGCTTCGCCGTCGACTGGATGCGCAAGGATCTCGGCATCGTGCTGGCGGAGGCCCGCCACAACGGCGCGCAGCTGCCCGTGGCCGCCCTCGTCGACCAGTTCTACGCCGACGTGCAGGCCATGGGCGGCCACCGCTGGGACACCTCGAGCCTCCTCGCCCGCCTCAAGCGCTGAGGCGGGCCAGCGCCAGGGCGAGGGCCGCCTCGGGGTCCGTCCACAGCCACTCCGATCCCATCTGGTGGCGGAACCAGGTGAACTGGCGCTTGGCGTAGCGGCGGGTGTCGGCCTGCCCCCGGAGGATCGCCTCGTCCCGCCCGATCTCGCCGTCGAGATGAGCGATCAGCCCCGGCACGCCGTGCGCCCGCATGATCGGCAGGAGCGGGTCGAGGCGGCGCTCGCGCAAGGTCGCGACCTCGTCGAGGGCGCCGTCCGCGATCATCGCCACGAAGCGGTCGTCGATGCGCCGGCGCAGGGTCTCGCGCTCCGGCGACAGGAACAGCTTGAGGAGGGGCCGGCCGGCCAGCGGCCCGGGCCTGCGCTCGCCGTGGAAGGCGGCGATCGGCCGGCCGGTGGCGGCATGGATCTCCAGGGCGCGCATGATCCGGGCGCGGTCGCTCGGGCGAAGCGCCGCGGCCCCGGCCGGATCGACGCCGGCGAGATCGGCATGGAGCGCCTCGGTCGGGCATCCCTCGGCCCGCGCGCGGATGGCGGCACGCACCGGGTCCGGCACCGCCGGGAGATCGGACAGGCCCTCCTCCAGGGCCCGGAAGTACAGGCCGGTGCCGCCCACGAAGACCGGCAGGGTCCCCACTGCCTCCAACTCCGTCAGGAGACACGCGGCATCGCGGGCGAAGTGCCCGGCGGAATAATTCACGGCGCCGTCGACGTGCCCGTAGAGGCGGTGGGGCACGCCCTCCTCCTCGGCCGGGCTCGGGCGCGCCGAGAGCCGGCGCAGGTCGGCGTAGACCTGCATCGAATCGGTGTTGACCACGACCCCGCCGAGCCGGCGGGCCAGGTCGAGGGCCAGCCCCGACTTGCCCGAGGCGGTGGGCCCTGCAATGAGGATCGCGGCCGGTCCGTTCCGGGTCGGCAAGGTGGGGACGCTCACGACATGACCCTCGTCGCCACCCTGATAGCAAACGAATCCCGGCCCGCCATCACCGATGCGGTCCTGGCCGAGGCGCGGGCGGTGATGGCCACCGAGCACCAGCCGCGCATCCTCAACGGCGAGATCGCCGCCGAACTGCTGATCCCGGGCGAGGCGGCGGCGGCCCCTGCCCTGGCACGGCGCCTGCGCGCCGCCTTCGCGGCCGAGCCGTTCGACGTGGCGGTGCTGCCCGTGGGGCGCCATCGGCGCAAGCGCCTGTTCCTCGCCGACATGGATTCCACCATGATCGAGCAGGAGTGCATCGACGAACTCGCCGAGACGATCGGCCTGCGCGCCCGCGTCTCGGCCATCACCGAGCGGGCGATGCGGGGCGAGATCGCCTTCGAGCCGGCGCTGCGCGAGCGCGTGGCACTGCTCGCCGACCTGCCGCTCGCCGCCATCGAAGGGCTGATCCGCGACCGGATCACCCTGACGCCGGGCGCACTCACCCTCGTTCGAACCCTGAAGGCGCACGGCGTCCACACCTGCCTCGTCTCGGGCGGCTTCACCCTGTTCGCCGGACCGATCGCGGCGGCGATCGGCTTCGACGAGGCCCATGCCACGACGCTGGGGGTGCGCGACGGACGCCTCACCGGCACCGTGGAGGAACCCATCGTCGGCCGGGAGACCAAGCGGGCCACGCTGATCGCCCTGCGCTCGCGGTTCGGCCTCGACCCGGCCGAGACCCTGGCGGTGGGCGATGGCGCCAACGACCTCGACATGCTCGCCGAGGCCGGGCTCGGTGTCGCCTTCCGGGCCAAGCCCAAGGTGGCGGCGGCCGCCCGCGTCCAGATCGACCACGGCGACCTCACGGCGCTGCTCTACCTGCAGGGGTTCGCGGCGAGCGAGTTCGTGACGGCGGCCTGAGCGGCTGCGTCGCCAGGCGGCGTTGCAAAACCTTCGCGTTGCCCATCTACTGGTGTGATCGAAGAGCCTGTCTGGGGCCGAGCGCGGAGACGAAGCATGATCCGGCTGAACCTGAACGGTGTCGTCCGCGAGGTCGATGCCGAACCCGAAACGCCGCTCCTCTGGGTCATCCGGGAGCAGGCCGGCCTCACCGGCACGAAGTACGGCTGCGGCATCGCCCAATGCGGGGCCTGCACGGTCCACATCGACGGGGCGGCGGTGCGCTCCTGCTCGATGCCGGTGTCGAGCGTGACGGCGGACCAGAAGATCGTGACGATCGAGGGCCTGTCGGCGGACCGCTCGCACCCGGTGCAGAAGGCTTGGGGCGAGCTCGACGTGCCGCAATGCGGCTTCTGTCAGCCCGGGATGATCATGGCCTCGGCCGCGCTGCTGGCGCAGAACCCGCGCCCGAGCGAGGCCGAGATCCGCTCCGAGATCACCAACATCTGCCGCTGCGGCACCTACACGCGGGTGCTGGCCGGCATCAAGCTCGCCGCCGAGCGCGGCGAAGCCGGCCGCGGCTGAGGGGGCAACCATGACCGATTATCGCCCGACCCCCGCCGCCGCCCTGTCGCGCCGCGGTTTCGTCGCCTCCGTGGCGGCGCTCGCCGGGGGCTTCAGCCTCGGCTTCCACGTTCCCTTCGCCGGCGAGGCGATGGCGCAGGACGCGGCCACCATCACGCCCGAGGTCAACGCCTGGGTGGTGATCCGCCCCGACGAGACCGTGGTGATCCGCATCGCCCGCTCCGAGATGGGCCAGGGCACGCTCACCGGCCTCGCCCAGCTGGTGGCCGAGGAGCTCGGCTGCGACTGGTCGCGCGTGGTGACCGAGTATCCGACGCCGGGCCAGAACCTGGCGCGGGGCCGGGTCTGGGGCGATTTCGGCACCGGCGGCAGCCGCGGCATCCGCGACTCGCACGACCTCGTCCGCAAGGGCGGGGCCGCCGCCCGCATCATGCTGGTGGAGGCGGCCGCCAAGGGCTGGGGCGTGGCGCCGGGCGAGTGCCGCGCCGACAGGGGCGTGATCGCCCATGCCGCCTCGGGCCGGACCACCACCTACGGCGCGGTCGCCGTCGAGGCGGCCAAGATCGCGCCGCCCAAGGACGTGGTGCTCAAGGACCCCAAGGACTGGACCATCGCCGGCAAGCCGGTGAAGCGCCTCGACACGGCGGAAAAGCTCGACGGCAGCCAGGTCTACGGCATCGACCTGACCCTGCCCGGCATGCTCAACGCGGCGATCCGCGACTGCCCGGTCACCGGCGGCACGGTGAAAAGCTTCGACGCCAAGGCGGTCACCGGCATGGCGGGCGTGAAGCGCGTGGTGCAGGTCGGCGACACGGGGGTCGCCGTGATCGCCGACACCTTCTGGCGGGCCAAGACCGCGCTGGATGCGCTGCCGATCGTCTGGGACGAGGGGCCGAACGCCACCGTGTCGAGCGCCACCATCGCGGCGATGCTGCGCGAGGGCCTCGACGCCACCGAGGCCCATGTCGGCAACAAGGGCGGCGACGTGGAGGCCGCCCTCAAGGGTGCCGCCAAGGTGGTGGAGGCCACCTACGGCGTGCCGTTCCAGAACCACGCCACCATGGAGCCGATGAACGCCACGGTGCGCTGGACGCCCGAGCGCTGCGAGGCCTGGGCGCCGACCCAGAGCGGCGAGGCGGCCCTGGCCGCGGTGGCCGAGGCGTCCGGGCTCTCGGCCAAGCAATGCGACGTCCACAAGATCCACCTCGGCGGCGGCTTCGGGCGCCGCGGCGCCACCCACGACTGGCTGCGCCAGGCCGTGCTGATCGCCCGCGAGATGCCGGGCACCCCGGTCAAGCTGATCTGGACCCGCGAAGAGGACATGGCGCACGGGCGCTACCACCCGATCACCCAGTGCCGGATGCGCGCCGCCCTCGACGGGCAGGGCAACCTCACCGGCCTGCACATGCGCATCTCCGGCCAGTCGATCCTCGCCTCGGTGGCGCCCAACCGGATGGTGGACGGCAAGGACCCGGTGGTGTTCCAGGGGCTCAACCCGGGCGGCGCGGAGGCGGCGATCGGCTACACGATCCCCAACATCCTGGTCGATCACGCCATGCGCAACCCGCACATCCTGCCGGGGTTTTGGCGCGGCGTGAACATGAACCCCAACGCCATCTACCTCGAATGCTTCATGGACGAGCTCGCCCACGCGGCGGGGCAGGACCCGCTGGCCTTCCGGTTGAAGCTGATGGGCAACCACCCCAAGCACCGCGCCGTGCTGCAGGCGGTGGCCGACAAGGCCGGCTGGGGTGAGAAGCCCGCGCCGGGGGTGTTCCGCGGCCTCGCTCAGATGATGGGCTTCGGCAGCTACGTGGCGGCGGTGGCCGAGATCTCCATGACCGACGAGGGCAAGGTCAAGGTCCACCGCATCGTGGCCTCCACCGATCCGGGCCATGCCCTGAATCCGCAGCAGATCGACGCGCAGATCGGCGGATCGTTCGTCTACGGACTCTCGGCGGCGCTCTACCAGGAGTGCACCGTCAAGGACGGCCGTATCGAGCAGACCAACTTCGACAGCTACCCGGTGATGCGCCTCGACGAGATGCCGGTGGTGGAGACCATCGTCATGCCCTCGGGTGGGTTCTGGGGCGGCGTCGGCGAACCGACCATCGCCGTGGCGGCGCCTGCCGTGCTCAACGCGGTCTTCGCCGCCACCGGCAAGCGCGTGCGCCAGATGCCGCTCAAGAACACGGACCTGCGCCGGGCGTGAGGGGGATCGGAGCCGCGTTCCTGCTGCTCGCCGCCGTGCCGGCCGCCGCGCGAGACCTTTCGCCGAAGGCCGCGCAAGACATGCCGGCGGCGGCCGCACAGGACATGCGGCCGCCGCCGGGCGCCTCCTCCTGCGCCGGCTGTCACGCGGCCGGCGCGGCCATGGGGGCCATCGCCGGACGGCCGGAGGCGGAGATCGCCACCGCCCTGGCCGAGTACCGCTCGGGCGCCAGGCCGGCGAGCGTGATGGGCCGCATCGCCAAGGGGTTCTCGGAGGCGGAGAGCCGGGCCATCGCGGCGTATGTTTCGCGCAGGCCGCCGGAATGACCGCCCCGACCCGTCGTGACCTCATCTGCGCCGCCGGGGCCGTCCTGGCGTTCCCGAAGCCCAGCCTCGCCCAGGGCAAGCCCAAGGTCGTCGTCGTCGGCGGCGGGTTCGGCGGCGCCAGTGCGGCCCGCGCGCTTCTGGCCGGCGGCCTCGACGTCACCCTGGTCGAGGCGAACGCCACCTACACCGCCTGCCCGTTCAGCAACGAGGTCATCGCCGGGCTGCAGCCGATGGAGGCCCAGCGCTTCGGCTACGACGGCGTGTCCGGATCGGGGGTCCGGGTGGTCCATGCGGTGGCCGCGGCGATCGATGCCGACCGGCGCCGAGTCACCCTCGCGGACGGCGCGACGCTGCCCTACGACCGCCTCGTCCTGTCGCCCGGCATCGACCTGCGCTTCGACGCGATCCCCGGCTACGACGAGGCGGCGGCCGAGGTGATGCCCCATGCCTGGAAGGCGGGGGTGCAGACCGAGCTCCTGAGGCGTCGGATCGAGGCGATGCCGGAGGGCGGCACCGTCGTCCTGTCGGTGCCGGGCAACCCCTACCGCTGCCCGCCGGGGCCCTACGAGCGCGCGAGCCTGATCGCGCATGTGCTCAAGACCCGCAAGCCGAGCGCGAAACTGATCGTCCTCGACGCCAAGGACGTCTTTTCCAAGCAGCGCCTGTTCGAGGCGGCCTGGGCCTCCCTCTACCCCTCCATCCTCGAATACGTGCCCCTGGCGGGCGGCGGGCAGGTAACCGGGGTCGACCCGGCCACCATGACCGTGCGCACCGATTTCTCCGAGTACAAGGCGGACGTGGCCTGCATCATCCCGCCCCAGCGGGCCGGGCGCATCGCGGTCACCGCCGGGGTCGCCGACCGTTCTGGCTGGTGCCCGATCGACCCGGTGACGTTCGAATCCAGGCTGGTGCCGGGCATCCACGTGATCGGCGACGCGGCCATCGCCGGCGCCATGCCGAAATCCGCCTTCTCGGCCGACGCGCAGGCCCAGGTCTGTGCGCTCGCCGTGATCGACCTCCTGGCCGGGCGCGCGCCCGAGGAGCCCAAGCTCATCAACACCTGCTACAGCCTCGTGGCACCCGGCTACGGCATCTCCATCGCAGGGGTCTACCGCCCGTCCGGCGGCGTCCTGGCCGACGTCGAGGGCGCGGGCGGGATCAGCCCCCTCGACGCCCCGGCGTCCCTGCGCGAGCAGGAGGCGGCGTATGCCGCCGACTGGTACCGGACTATCACCCGGCGGGTGTTCGGGTGAGGCGGACCGGGCCGCATGAGACCGCCGGAAAGGCCACGCGCCTCGTTCTTACGGCCGGGTGCCTTCTGGCAGTCGATGCATCCTTCGCGGGCGCGACGGACACCCGCCGCCCTCCCATCGCCATCGTCGGCGACGCCATTCCCGCCCCCCTCACCGACACCCCCGGCGACCCCGCGCGCGGCCGCGCGATCATCGCCGACCGCACCCGGGGGCTGTGCCTGCTGTGCCACGCCGGGCCGATCCCGGAGGAACGGTTCCAGGGCGACCTCGGCCCCGACCTGTCGGGCGCCGGCAGCCGCCACACGGCGGGACAGCTTCGCTTGCGCCTGGTCGACGGCCGGGCCTTGAACCCGGACACGATCATGCCTTCCTATCACCGGGTCGACCCGAGCCCGCGCGTCGGGGCGGCCTGGCGCGGCAAGCCGGTGCTGGAGGCCCAGGAGATCGAAGACGTGGTCGCCTACCTCGCCACGCTGCGCGACGACACCAGGGAAGGACCAGCCCGATGACGCCCTCCGCCGGAACCCGGAACCGCCGCGACCTCCTCGCCGCCGGGGCGGCGGCCGTCCTGGCCATCACGGTGCGTCCCGTCGCGGCGGCCTCCGCGGTGCGCACCGAGAGCACGGCCGAGGCGATCCGCCGGTTCGCCGGGGAGGCGGCGATCACGCCGGGGCGGATCCACCTCGACCTGCCCCCCCTCGTGGAGAACGGCAACGCCGTGACCATCACGGTGACCGTCGACAGCCCGATGACCGCCGACGACCACGTCCGTCGCATCGCGGTGTTCAACGACAAGAACCCGCAGCCCAACGTGGTCACGGTGCATCTCGGGCCGGCCTCCGGCCGCGCGGCGGTGACCACCCGCATCCGGCTGGCCGACACCCAGCGCATCACCGCCATCGCCGAGACCAGCGACGGGCGCTACTGGTCCACCAGCGCCGACGCGATCGTCACGCTGGCCGCCTGCCTGGAGGGCTGAGCCGATGGCCCGCACCCTGATCAACGTGCCGAAATCCGCCAAGGCCGGCGAGGTCGTCACCATCAAGACGCTGATCTCGCACCCCATGGAGACGGGCTTCCGCCCCGGCGCCGACGGCCGCATCATGGCCCGCGACATCATCACGGACTTCGCCTGCCACTACGACGGGCGCGAGGTGTTTCGCGCAGAGCTGTTTCCGGCCACCGCCGCCAACCCCTATCTCACCTTCACCCTGGTGGCGCAGGCGACCGGCCCGCTCACCTTCACCTGGCGCGGCGACAACGGGTTTTCGCAGACCGAGACCGCGACGCTGACCGTGACGTGAGACGGCTCGCTGCGGCCGCCCTCGGCGCCTTCGCCTCGCTCGCGGCCGTGGCGGACGAGATCCCGCCGGCCGAGCGCCGCTCGGGCTTCGACGCCATGAGCGCCGAGACCCGCGCGATACAGGTCGACGACACGGCCAACCCCGGCCTGCTCTGGGTGCAGGACGGCGCCGACCTCTGGACCAGGGCGCCCGCCTCCGGCCGGCCCGCCTGCGCCGGCTGCCACGGCGAGGCCGCGACCCTGCGCGGCGTCGCCGCCCGCTATCCGGCCTTCGACGAAGCGAGCGGCGCTGCGATCGACCTGCAGGGCCGGATCAACCATTGCCGGCGCGAGCACCAGGGAGAACCTCCCTACGGTCACGAGAGCCGCGAGCTGCTGGCGCTCTCCGCCGACCTCGGGTTCCAATCGCGCGGCCTTCCCATCGCACCGCCGCGCGACCCTCGCCTCGATCCGGCGCGGGCACAGGGCGCGGCGCTGTTCCGGGAACGGATCGGCCAGCTCGGCCTGTCCTGCGCCGCCTGCCACGACGACAACCACGGCCGGCGCCTGGGTGCGGCGACGATTCCGCAGGGCCATCCCACCGGCTACCCGCTCTACCGGCTCGAATGGCAGGGCCTCGGCTCGGTGCAGCGGCGCCTGCGCAACTGCATGACGGGGATGCGGGCGGAGCCCTTCGCCTACGGATCGGCGGAGTTCGTCGCCCTCGAACGCTACCTGATGGACCGGGCAGCCCCCCTGCCCATCGAGACGCCCGCCGTCAGACCGTGACGGGCTCGCCCACCTCGGCGTCGAGGCAGGCGACGATCGCGTCGAGCATCGCAGTGTCCTCGCCGGCCATGGCGTCCATGGCGGTCATGCGGCGCAGCACCGTGGCGGCGATCGCCTCCTCCACCGTGTCCTCGGCGAAGGCGTAGACGATCGTCGCCGCCTCGCCGTCGCGGTGGCAGCGGCCCTCGATCTGCGCGAGCTGGATGGCGCTGTGGCGCAGGTCGTGGACGACGAGGCTGCGCGGTCGCTCGCCGCCGGGCATCTCGTTGCGGTGGAGCGAGATCGACTCGGTCACCGTGAACACCACCACGTCGAGATTGCCGGTCTGGAAGGCGGTGCGCGTCGCCTCGTTGACCTCGGAGGACCGGGTGCCGTCGATGGCACCGGCCCGCCAGCCCCGCGCCGCGAAAACCTCGCACAGCGCCGTGCGGGTCTCGAGGAAGGCCACCGAGACCGCCACCTGCTGGCCGTCCTCCAGCAACAGCTCGGCGAAATCGGCGGTGCCCGAGACCCGCAGCAGGCTCGCCTTCTGCCGGAAGCGCAGGTCCGCCGCCCAGCCGACCGGCCGGCGGGTGCTGCCGCCGGCTAAGCCCCATTCGCGGCGGAACTCGCGCCAGGTGGCGTCGTAGAGCCGGCGCTCGTCGCGTCCGAGCGCCGTGGCGGCGAGTTCGCGTTGCACCTCCGGCCAGCCGGCGATGTCGCCGGGCCGCCGCCGCAGGCCGATGGCGTCGGGCCCGGCATAGAGGAGACCGGCCATCACGGCGCAATCGTGGGCGTTGGCCTGCCACGACCAGTTCACCCAGCGCCCCTTGGCCCGCCCGATCGCCAGGTGCTGCATCAGGGCACGGAATTCGGCCAGCGTCCCGGCCGGCCGGCCGGCCGCTTCGCCCAGCAGGCGGCCGAGGTAGGACAATTCGTGCGGCGCCTGCCCCGCCGTGGCGCTCATGTAGATGGTGAAGGCGGCAGCCTCCGCGATCTGGCGGCAGACCAGGCTCTGCTGGGCTTGAGGGTTGCGCAGGCGGTGGCTCTCGTCGAACACCACCAGGGGCCAGGACCGCTTGAGGGCGCCGTGCTTGGCCAGGGCGTTGTTCTTCGCCCGCGTCGAGCGACGGACGACGGCGGCCGAGGGCGCCATCAGCGACTTGGTGCGCTCGTAGTTGATCAGCGTCACCGTCTTGGCGGCCAGGCCCGAGCGGGCGATGGTGTGGCGCCACTGCGGCATCGCCCCTTTCGGACAGACGATCAGCACCTCCGCCTCGGGCATCGATGCCAGCGCGCTCCAGACCGAGAGCGTCTTGCCGAGCCCGGTCATGTCGCCGAGCAGGAAGCCGCTGCGCCCGGCGGCCCGCGCGCGCAGGATCGCGTCCCGCGCCGCGACCTGATGGGGGCGAGGCGTCAGCATGGTGAGGGCGGCGGGCGTATGGTCGGTGGAGGCCATGGGACGGGCCGGCTTATGGCACGGATCGCCGGAGCGGGCCTCGCCCCTGGCGCCGGGAGCCATCAAACTTTAAAACCTCTTGCATCTGACCGGACAGGATATCCGACCCGACGCTCTCGCTCCTCAGGTCTGGGATCGGATCATCCCGATGAAACCGGTCCGATTCCCCGGCCTCCCGCCTCGCACCCGACCGGACAACGCGACGTGACCATCGACCTCTACAGCGATACCCAGACGCGGCCGACGCCCGGCATGCGCGAGGCCATGGCCCGCGCGGTGGTGGGCGACGAACAGTCCAACGACGATCCCACCACCCTGGCGCTGTGCGAACGGGTGGCCACGATGCTCGGCCAGGAGGCCGGCGTGTTCATGCCCTCCGGCACGATGTGCAACCTCGCCGCGATCCTCGTGCAGACCCGGGCCGGCGACGAGATCATCGTCGACGACCAGTCCCACATCTACAACACCGAAGCCGCCGGGGCGGCGGCCATCGGCGGCGTCTCGGTGGCGCCGCTCGCGACCCCGGCCGGCGTCTATTCCGTGGCGGCGTTCGAGGCGGCGATCCGGCCGCCGGCCCGCACGGCGCCGCGCTCGGCGCTGGTGTCGATCGAACAGACCACGAGCTTCAGCGGCGGCTCGATCTGGGCGCTCGACGACATGCGCCGCATCCGCGACATCGCCCATGCCCGCGGCCTCAAGGCGCATATCGACGGCGCCCGCCTCCTCAACGCCGTCATGGCCACCGGGATTTCGGCCGCCGACTACGCGCGCGGGTTCGACAGCGTCTGGATCGACCTCAGCAAGGGGCTGGGCTGCCCGGTCGGTGCGGTCCTGTGCGGCACGAACGACTTCGTGGTGGAGGCCTGGCGCTGGAAGTACCGGCTCGGGGGCGCCATGCGCCAGTCGGGCGTGCTGGCGGCGGCCGGGCTCTACGCCCTCGACCACCACCTCGACCAGCTCGCCACCGACAACGCCCACATCCGGCTCCTGCACGGGGTCGTGGCCGACGCGCCGGGCCTGAGCTTCGAGCCCACCGCCGGCCAGTCCAACATCCTGTGCTTCTCGGTGCGCGGGCTAGGCGTGACGGCGGCGGATTTCGCCCGCGCCTGCCTCGCCCACGACGTCCGGGTGCGGGCGATCGGCGGGCATCAGATCCGCGTCACCACCCATCTCGACGTGAGCCGCGCGCAGGTGGAGCGGGCCGCGGTGGTCATCCGGGCCGAGGCTGACCGCCTCTTCGAGGAGAGGCAGTCGTCATGAGCGAACGCGAAACGTCCGTCGTCACCAGCGAGCGCGAGACGCCTGTTGCTGCAAGCGGGCGGGCGGATGTCGTGGTGGTGGGTCTCGGCGCGATGGGCAGCGCCGCCCTCTACCAGCTCGCCAGGAGCGGCGCGCGGGTGATCGGCCTCGACCGGTTCGCCCCGCCCCACGCCAATGGGTCGAGCCACGGCGAGAGCCGCATCACCCGCCAGTCGGTGGGCGAGGGCCGCGACTACGTCCCCCTCGTCCTGGCCTCGCACCGGATCTGGCGCGAGCTCGAGGCCGAGACCGGCGAGGACCTGCTCAACGCCTGCGGCGTGGTGGTGATGGCCCCGGCCGGCGGCGCCTCGCACCACGGCAAGCGGGACTTCGTGGCCACCTCCATCGCCGGCGCCGAGGCCTTCGGCATCCCGCACGAGGTGCTGTCGGGGGTGGAGGTCGGGGCGCGGTTTCCCCAGTTCCTCGGCCTGAAGGGCGACGAAAAGGCCTATTACGAGCCCGGCGGCGGCTATGTCCGGCCCGAGCGCTGCATCGCCGCCCAACTGGCACGCGCCGGCGAACTCGGGGCCGAGATCCGCACCGGCACCGAGGTGCTGGCGATCGCCCAGGACGCCGAGGGCGTCGTCGTCACCACCACCGGCGGCACGGTGCGGGCGGCCCAGGCGGTGGTCTCGGCCGGCGCCTGGACGGCTCCCCTGCTCGGCCGGCCGTTCGACCGCCTGCTCAAGGTCAACCGGCAGCTGCTGCACTGGTATGCCCTCGACGACACGAGCGCCTACGGCGCCGATGCGCCGGTCTTCATCTGGATGCACGGCGCCACCGACACAGACTACCTCTACGGCTTCCCCCCGATGCCGGGCGACCCCAGGCTGAAGGTGGCCACGGAGCAATACGACGGCTGGACCACCGCCGACGCCCTCGACCGCGTGGTCAGGCCCGAGGAATCCGCCGCGATGTACGATCGCCATGTCGCGGGGCGGCTGGCGGGCGCGACACCGCAGGTGGTCCAGGCGGCGGCCTGCCTCTACACCGTCACCCCCGACCGCGGCTTCATCATCGACCGCCATCCCGTCCATGACCGGGTCCTGGTGGTGGCCGCCTGCTCGGGCCACGGCTTCAAGCATTCCGCCGGCATCGGCGAGGCGGTCGCCCAGGTGATGACGACGGGTCGCAGCACCGTGGACCTGACCCCGTTCTCGCTGTCGCGGATCACCTGAGCCGCCGCGCGTGCCTCAGGCCGTGGGCGCATCGTCCTCGGCTTGCGCCAGCCCGTCCTGCAGCGACCGGATGATGGTGCGCATCTCGGGCACCATGGCGATCGCCTTGGCGACGCGGTGGGCCTCCTCGCGCGTCATCGCGCCGGTGCCGGCATCGTCGTCGAAATAGGTCCAGGCGATGCGGCCGCCCTCGGCGTCCTCGACGCAGAATGCCCCCGGCCCCTCCACCACGGTCCAGGGGCTGGGAAAGCTGCGGGCGGTCATGGGCGTCTCCCGGGCATGGGGTTCACAGGCCCTCGATCTGGGCCAGGAGCGAGTCGGAGATCGTGACGCCCTCGGTGGCGGCGCGGGCACGGGCGGCGACGCGGCGGGCGCCGGGTAGGCGGGCCCCCTCCTGATCCGTGATCGAGCGGGCGAGCCAGGCGAACCGCTCGGTGGCGTCGCCGGCAAAAGCGGTGGCGTCGAACGCCACGATGAGCTGGCCGGTGCCGGGCGGGTCGCCTTGCGCATCCAGGAAGGACGAAGCCTCGCCGGCGAAGCGCGCGCCGGTGAGCCCGGCGGCCAGGAGTTCGACCATGAGCGCCAGGGCGGTGCCCTTGGCGTCGCCCAGCGGCACCATGGTACCGGCGAGCGCGGCCGCCGCATCGGTGGTGGGCTCGCCGTTCGCGTCGAAGGCCCAGCCCTCCGGGATCGCCTCGCCGCGCTGGTGGGCGGCGATGATGTTGCCGCGCGCCACCTTCGACAGCGACAGGTCGACGACCACAGGATCGAGGCCCGGCAGCGGGCAGGAGAAGGCGACGGGATTGGTGCCGAAGACCGGGCGCGACCCGCCCCAGGGCGCCATCGAGGCGGGCGCGTTCGCGAACAGGATGGCGACGAGGCCGCGCTCGGCCAGGGCCTCCACCGGGCGTCCCGCCGCGCCGCAATGGTGCGAGCGGCGGATGGCGGCGGCGGCCACGCCCTGCGACCGGGCGATCTCGGGAAGCAGGTCCACCGCGACGTCGAGGGCGGGATAGGCGAAGCCGTGGGCGGCATCGACCGCCAGCAACCCCGGGCGCGGGCGCGCCGTCGTCACCTCGGCGTGCCCCACCACCTTGCCGGCCTTCACCTGCTCGCCGTAGGCGAGGAGGCGCATCAGGCCGTGGGTCCTGAGGCCGTCGGCCTCCGCGCCGACGAGGGCCGCGGCGGTGCTGGCCGCCGCGCTCGGCGCCGTGCCGCAACGGACGAGCGTCTCGACGGCGAGGGTCCGGGCGGCATCGAGGCTGAGGATCGGCATGCCCCATCCCTATGGCGGGCCCTTCGCGAAGTCACCCTCCATCGGGCGTCCATACAGGCCGGCGCCGGTCAGCGATCGCACCCGATGCAGATGTCGCGCACGACGCGAGGCGGGCGCGGCGGCCCGGTGCGCTGGTTGGGCAGCGACGTATCCGGGACGAGCAGGCTGGGACGCGGCGGCGGCTCGGGCCAGGCGCGCGGGGGCGGCGCCGCATCGACGTGGCCGGGCGGCGTCAACGCCATGTTCTGCGACAGCGCCGGGCCGGCGTGGACCGAGGCGGCGACGAGAGCGAACGCGAGGTGGAGGCGGATGGTCATGGCGGTCCCCGAACCCGAGGCGGGCTCCTGCCGCAAAACCGGTGCCCCCGTTTGCGAACCCTGCCGTGAGGATGCCGCGGCGGGGGCCTTCGGTTCCCCCCGACCGACGCCACGCACCGCGACTGCGGATTCTCCCGCCGCACGGGAGTGGCTATGATCGGGCGGAGGCCGGCCCACCGCCGGCCGGGAGGGGAGCCGTCGCACCATGGTTCGTTTGGCAATCGCAGGGCTGGCCCTGTGCGTAGGGACCGGGTCGGCGCGGGCGGATTTTCCCTGCGACGAACTCTGGGGCGAGCGCAACGCCGCCTACAAGGACGCGGGCTACTGCTTCAAGACGCCCAAGGCGATCCGCGCCTTCGGCAACGCCGGGTGCCGCTACGACGAGATCGGCGACGTGCCGCTGTCCAGCCGCGTCCGCGCCAAGATCGCCGAGATCCAGCGCCAGGAACGCCTCAACGGCTGCGCGCCCTGACGCCCTTCCGGCCGGAGCGACTGCGACCGTCCGGAAGCCCGGCGGGGCGGAACACACCCTCGCCGGGTCACCTTGACGTTGGCGTGTCGCCGCTACCCGCGGCGCTTTCCGCCCTTCGAACACAGGCCGACCATGATCTTGCAAGGACGATGCGCCCTCATCACCGGGGCCGATTCGGGAATCGGACAGGCCACCGCCGAGGTCTTCGCCCGCGAGGGCGCCGACGTGGCGATCACCTACAACACCGATGCCGAGGGCGCCCGCGAGACGGCGCGCCGGGTCGAGGCGGCCGGGCGGCGCTGCCTGGTGATCCGCAACGACGTGTCGGACCCGGCCTCGGTGGAGGCCACCTTCGCCCAGGTGGCGGCGGACCTCGGCGTCCTCGACATCCTCGTCAACAACGCAGGCCAGGCCATGAACGGCATGCCGGTGGCCGAAATGGACGACGACACCCTGGAGCGCATCCTGCGCGTGAACCTGATGGCGCCGGTCTATTGCGCGCGGGCTTTCATCAAGGTGCGGCGCGCCAACGGCGGCGGCGGCAAGATCCTGCTGGTGTCCTCGGTGGCCCAGCACCTGCCGACCCCCGAGAGCGCCCCCTACGGCATGTCGAAGGCCGGTGTCGGCTCTCTGTGCCGCAGCCTGTCGCGGGAGCTCGCCGAGGACAGGATCAACGTCAACATCGTCGCCCCCGGCCTGATCCAGACCCCGATGACCAGCGACCGCTTCGAGAACCCGGAGAAGCTCGCGCAATCCCTCGAGCGGATCCCGTGGCATCGCGCCGGCCAGCCCGACGAGATCGCCAAGGCCATCCTCTACCTGTGCTCCGAGGCCGCCGACTACGTCACCGGGCACACCCTCGTGGTCGATGGCGGCCTGACCATGCAATGGGGCGGCGCCTGAGGCAGCGGGGCGGGTCGGTCGGGAGACCGTCGATTCGCCCCGCCGGGGTTTCCAACCGGGCGCGGCGTCCCACTTAATCGCGTCATGCTCAACGACCGCCGTCTCGCCGACCACCGCCTCTCGACCACGGCGTTCCCCCATCCCGGCCAGCGCAAGATCCTGAGTTGGAACCTGCTGCGGCGGGTCGGCGCCAACGTCGCCGGCATCGCCACCCTGATCGAGCGCGAACAGCCCGACCTCGTGCTGATGCAGGAGGCCACCCGCGACATCGACGGCCTCAAGGCCCGGCTCGGCGGCGACTATGCCTGGGCGCAGCTGCCGGGCCGCATCCACGGCCTGGCGATCTGGAGCCGGACGCCGTTCGTGACGCGGCCGGAGGTCATCGCCCTGCCGTCCGGCGCTTTGATCGACCGGGTCTGCCAGGTGCTCGACCTCGGCGACTTCGGGGTCGCCAACGTGCACCTCTCCCACGGGCAGGTCCTGAACCGGCGCCAGCTGCGCCGCATCGCCCTGAGCCTGCCCGAGCGCGCCGCGGTCATCGGCGACTTCAACCTGGTGGGGCCGCCGCTGCTGCCGGGCTTCACCGATGCCGGCCCGCGCCGGCCGACCCACGCCATGGGCCGGGTGGTTCCCCTGCGCCTCGACCGCTGCCTCGTGCGCGGGCTGGTCTGCCAGGGCGGGGCGGTGCTGCCACGCGGGGCCTCGGACCATCGGCCCATCGTCGTCCACCTCGCTCCGGCGCCGCAGCCGCGCGAGGAGCGGGCGCGCGGCAGAAACCCGATCGATCGCTTCGCGATGCGGATCTCGGCCTCGCTGAAGCGCCGCGCGGGGTTGTGATCCGGCTCCAGCCCGGGCGGATCGAGGATCAGAGATACGGTAGCCAGAGGCGGGCGCTGGCGTCACGCAGGCGGATCGGCAGGGAGCGGCGCGCCAGATCCTCGCGGGTGAGGAGGGCACCGGTCTTCTCGTCCATGACGGCGCCGAGCCAGCGGGCGAGGTCGGCGTCGTAGATCTCGACGTTGAGTTCGAAGTTGAGGCGGAAGCTGCGCATGTCCCAATTGGCGCTGCCGACGAAACACCAGACCTCGTCCACCACCAGGATCTTCGAGTGGTCGAAGGGCGGCGTGTCGAGCCAGATGCGCACCCCCGCCGCCAGCAGGGGATCGACATGCGCCCGCGTCGCCCAGTCGACGAGGCGGTGGTCGCTGGTTTCGGGAACGATCACGTCCACGGCGATGCCGCGGCCGGCGGCGAGCGCGAGGGCGCTCGACAGCACCTCGCTCGGCAGGAAATAGGGCGTCGCGAGCCGGATGCTGCGCCGGGCGCAGGCCACCGCCTGCAGCACCACGAGTTCGATCTTGCGCAGGTCGGCATCGGGGCCGGAGGTGACCACGCGGGCCGAGGTCGGGCCGCCGGCCGAAGGCGGTGCGAACCAGACCGGACCGTCGAGGTCTTCGCCGTCGGCCAATGCCCAGTCGCTGGCGAAGGCCGCCACGAGCTGCTCCACCACCGGCCCGACGAGGCGGAAGTGGGTGTCGCGCATCGGGTCGGACGGTCGGGCGGAAAGGCAGTTCGCGTCGGCGATGTTGATGCCGCCGGTGAAGGCGATCTCGCCGTCGACGATCATCAGCTTCTTGTGGCTGCGCAGGTTGAGGAAGGGCATCCGCCACGGCAGCGCCGAGTGCATGAACCGTGCGACCGGCACGCCGGCCCGGCGCAGGCGCCGATGGATGCCCGAGATCAGGTAGCCGCTGCCGATGCCGTCGATCAGGACGCGGACCTCGACGCCCCTGGCCTTCGCCCCGGCCAGGGCGGCGACGAAGGTGCGCCCGATCCGATCGTCGCGCATGATGTAGCTCGAAAGGACCACCGACCGCCGCGCCGCGCCGATCGCCGCCAGCATCATGGGATAAGCCTCGTCCCCGTGGCGCAGGGGCGTCACCGCGTTGCCCGGCGACAGGGGAAGCTGGGTGATCGTCCCCACCACCCGGTCGAGGGGTGCGAGAACGGCGGTGGCCGCGACCTCGGCCGTGGCTTGCCCCCCCTCCCGGGTCTGTCCCGGGGACGACGGCTTGACGCGCAGGCGCCTGGCCCGGCGCGTCACGCGGTTGACGCCGAACAGGATGTAGAGGCTGCCGCCCAGGAACGGCGACAGCCAGGCGAGGCCGATCCAGCCGATCGCCGCCCCGACCTCGCGCTTGCGCAGGAGCACGTGCACCGTGACGGCCACGGCGAGGCAGATCCCCGCCACGGACAGGATGTCGGTACGGATCGCGGCCGTCTGGCCGATCCACCGCAGCATCACCTCTTCCACCGCCGCTCCCCGTCCGCGGATCCTTCGACCGGGCCGGCCGCGTCCCGCCCCCATGTGCGACGTGGGATACGTGAAGCCATGCCACGGACCAACCGCCCCCTCGGCGAGGGGTGCGACGCCATCGCGATGCCGGACCGACGCACCGATCGTGGTCGGCCCGGTTGCGGCGGGCGCCGCGGGCGTCCACTCTGGCGGCCATGACCGAGACCCTCACCGTCGCCGCCCTGCGCGACCTCAACCTGATCTCCGAGGACGAGGTGAACGCGGCCGTCGCCGCCTTCATGGCGAACCCGATGGCGCCGCCGTTCGTATTCCGGGAAGGCTACCGGCTGCACCTCGCCAAGGCGGTGCGGCGTCATCCGGGCGCCAACGACATCGTCAATAACGGCAGGGCCGGCCCACAGATGCGGCTCCCCTTCGTGCGGGCCGCCATCCTCGAGGCGCGGCCGCTTCGGGAATAGGGGCAACCCACCGGCCGGGACCAAGGCACCATGGCATCCATCTTCGACGCACACAGCCTAGCGGTCGTCGCCCACGCCGGCCAGATCGACAAGGGGGGCCAGCCCTACATCCGGCACCTCGAACGGGTGGCCAACGCCGCCGTCGGGCGGGCCGGGCACGCGCGGGCGGTGGACCACCTCGACATCGACCCGATGGTGGTGATGCAGGCGGCCATCCTCCACGACGTGATCGAGGACACGGCGACCACCACGAGCGACCTGCGCGTGCGCGGCTTCGCCGACGCCGTGATCGCGAAGGTGGTGCTGCTCACCAAGCCGCCGGGCAAGCCCCCTTACGAAGAGGCGATCGACCGGATCGTCGAGAGCGGAAACCTCGGCGCGATCCTCATCAAGATGTCGGACACCGAGGACAACCTGAGTCCCGAGCGCACCCTGCCGGACGGCGAGGATCGCCGGACCCGCTACGCCATCGCCTTCGCCCGCCTGCGGGAGGCCGCGCGGGCTCTGGGCTACACCGGCGACTAGATCCGGCGACTAGATCCGGAATGGTCCACCCTTACGACGCGCCGCTTCCCTCACCGCGTCCCGGATCACCCGACGCGGGGATTCAGGCTCCCGGAACGTCGTCGCGTTTCCTTCAGGGACGACGGCCGAAGCCGGTGGTCACGGATCGCAAACCTGAGACCTCGCAGGCAGCAAGCGTTTCTGTGATGAGATGGCAAAAGGGCGGCTCACGGACCGGTGCGTGAGCCGCCCGACGATGGTTCGCGCGAAACGACTACTCGAGGCCGATCGCCACGAACCGCACGTCGCCGGTGGCGCTCGCCACGAGCAGGAGCACCGACTTGCGGCCCTCCTTCTTGATCTGGTCGACACGCTTGGTCACGTCGGCGGGGGTGGCGACGGCCTCCTGACCGACCTCGACGATGACCTCGCCGGGCTTGATCTGCTTGTCCGACGCGGCCGAGTTGGCGTCGACCTTGGTCACCACGACGCCCTTGAGGGTGTCCTTGATGCTGTAGCGGCGGCGCAGCTCGTCGGTGATGCCCGAGACGCTGAGGCCCAGGACCTGCCGGGCGACGCTCTCGGCCTCGGGCTGGCGGACGTTGGCGAGCTGGGGCTTCTCGTTGTCCTCGAGCCGGCCGAGGGTGACGGACTTGGTCGCCTCCTGACCCTTGCGGACGACCAGGACCTCGACGGTCTTGCCCACCGGCGTCGCCGCCACGATGCGCGGCAGGTCGGCGGAGGACTGGACGACGGTGCCGTTGAAGCGGGTGATCACGTCGCCGACCTCGAGACCCGAGGACTTGGCCGGACCCTTCTCGTCGATGCCGGCGATGAGGGCACCCTTGGCGCCGCCCTTGAGGCCGAGTGCATCGGCGGTCACGTCGTCGACGTTCTGGATGCGCACGCCGAGCCAGCCGCGGCGGACCTCACCGAAGTCGCGCAGCTGCTGGATCACCGGGCCGGCGGTGCCCGAGGGGACGGCAAAGCCGATGCCCACGGAGCCGCCGGTGGGCGACAGGATGGCGGTGTTGATGCCGATGACTTCGCCGTTCATGTTGAACAGCGGCCCGCCGGAGTTGCCCTTGTTGATGGCCGCGTCCGTCTGCAGGTAGTTGTCGTAGGGGCCGGACTCGATGTTACGGCCGCGCGCCGAGACGATGCCGGCCGAGACCGAACCGCCGAGGCCGAACGGGTTGCCGATGGCGATCACCCAGTCGCCGGGGCGCATCTTGTCGGAATCGCCGAACGGCACCGCCTTGAGCGGCTTGTCGGCTTCCGGCTTCACCCGCAGCACGGCCAGGTCGAGTTTCGGATCCTTGCCGATGATCTCGGCCTTCAGCTTGGAGCCGTTGTGCAGGATCACCTGGATGTCGTTGGCATCACCGATGACGTGGTTGTTGGTGATCACGATGCCCGAGGCGTCGATGATGAAGCCCGAGCCCAGGGAGTTCGACTTGCGCTGCTGGCGGGGCGTGCTGTTCTCGCCTTCGCTGCGGTCACCACCGCCGCGCTGGCCGCGCTTGTTGAAAAAGTCCTCGAACAGATCCTCGAACGGCGTGCCCGGCGGCAGCTGCGGCAGGGTGCGGCTGGTGGGCGGGCGCGCCTCGACCGTCGTGGAGGCCGAGATGTTGACGACCGCGTCGGTCACCTGCTCGGCGAGGTCGGCCAGGGATTCCGGGCCCTTGGCGAGGGCCGGAAACGGCAGGGCCGCCGCAGCGACCGAGGCGCCGATGACGGCACTGGCCAGCATGGCCCGGACACGGGGCATCTTCACGGCGCTCGCGACGGAAACCATGGATCGACCTCTCGAATGGCGGGGAGGGTGGTAGATCGTCCGGGGCGTGCGCCGATCAAGGGCATCGGATGCCGCTCGGGCGCTTGGCCGCATCGGCGGCCGGCTCGTGGAGAACGGAGCCGGCCGTAACTCGTCTTACCGAGCCGTCGATCCCGTGGCGCCGGGATCGCGGGCGGCCCGCGGCGCGGTGCCGGGTGCCCGGCCCTGCGGATCGCTGAAGTAGCGGAAGAAGTCCGAGTTCGGGCTGATGACGAGGCGGGTGTCGGACCCCTTCAGGCCGGCCTCGTAGGCCTGCATCGACCGGTAGAAGCTGAAGAAGTCGGCGTCCTTGCCGTAGGCCTCGGCCAGGATCCGGTTCTTGTCGCCGTCGCCCTGACCGCGCAGGGTCTCGGAGGACTGGTTGGCCTCCGACAGCAGCACCGTGACGTCACGGTCGGCCTTCGCCTTGATCGACACCGCCATCTGCTCGCCGTTGGCGCGAATGTCGGCCGCCTCGCGCTTCCGCTCGGTCTTCATCCGCTCGTAGACCGCCGTGGAGTTGGCCGCGGGAAGGTCGACCCGGGTCATGCGCAGATCGACGATCTGGACGCCGAGATCCTTGGCCTGACGGTTCACGTCCTCCTGGATCTCGTTCATCAGCGCCGCGCGGCCGGTCCGCACGATGGCGTCCCGGGTCGAACGGGCCAGGACGTTACGCAGGGCCGAGTTCACGAAGCTGGCGAGCAGCGTATTGGCGCGGGGGATGTTGTTGGCCGACTGGTAGAACCGCAGCGGATCGATGATGCGGTAGCGGGCGAAGGCGTCGACCTCCAGGTTCTGGCGATCGGCGGTCAAGAGCGTCTGCACCGGCAGGTCGAGGTCGAGCACGCGCTTGTCGAAGAAGACCACGTTCTCGAAGAACGGCACCTTGAAATACAGGCCCGGCTTGTCGATGCCGGTCTGGTTGAGGGCGGCGCGGACGCTACCGAACCGCAGGACGAGCGCCTGCTGCATCTGGCCGACAGTGAAGACCGAGGCGTAGAGCGCCACGGCGACGGCGGCGGCGACGATGGCCGCGCCCGTGCGAATGACCTGGCCGTTCATCGTGCGACTCCCCCCGCCGTCGAGCCGGGGCTCTGGCGCCCGAATTCCGTCAAGGGCAGAACCGGCAGCACGCCGGCCGCGGCCGCACCGCCGGCGACGCCGGCCCCGCCCTGGTCGATGATGACCTTGTTCACCGAGCCGAGCACGCGCTCCATCGTCTCGAGGAAGATGCGCTCGCGGCTGATGACCGGCGCGGTCTTGTAGGATTCGTAGACCTGCTGGAATCGGGCGGCCTGACCGGTCGCCTCGGCGGTCGCCTGGGTCTTGTAAGCTTCGGCCGCCTGGACGATCTGCGACGCGCGACCGCGTGCCTGGGGCACCACGCTGCTGGCGTAGGTACGGGCTTCGTTCTGCACGCGCTCGGCGTCCTGCTGGGCGGCGTTCACGTCGATGAACGACGGGCGGACCTCGGGCGGCGGGTTCACGCTCACGAGCTGCACGACGACGATCGAGACGCCGGCACCGTATTCGTCGAGGGCCTTCTGGGTCATCTCCTTGACCTCCTGGGCGACGCTCGACTGCTCGTTGGTGAGGATCGGCTGGATGTTGCGACGCCCGATCACCTCGCGCATCGAACTCTCGGCCAACGCCTTGATGGTGCCCTCGGGGTTGGCGAGGTTGAACACGTAGTCGGACGCCTTGAGCGCGTTCACGCGCCACTGCACTTCGAAGTCGAGGTCGACGATGTTCTCGTCGCCGGTCAGCATCAGGCTTTCCTCGGGCACGTCGCGGCCGCGGCTCTGCGCACTGACCCCGGCACGGTAGCCGATGGCGACGGTGTTGATCTGGCCGACGTTGGGCTTCTCGACGCCGCCGATCGGATAGGGAAAGTTGTAATGGAGGCCGTCGCCGGTCGTGGTGGTGTAGCGGCCGAAGATCGTCTCGATGCCGACCTGCTGCGGCTCGACCTTGTAGATACCGGTGGCGAGCCAGGCGACGACGGCGAGGCCGGCCGCCACGAGCACGCCGCGCCCGCCGCCCATGGAGCCGCCGGGCATCACACCGCGCAGGCGATCCTGGCCGCGCCGCAGGAGATCCTCGAGATCGGGGGGCGTCTTACCGCCACCGCCGCCACCGCCGCCGCCCCAGGGGCCACCGCCATTGCCGCCGCCGCCGCGCCCCCAGGGCCCTCCCCCGTTGCCGCCACCGCCGCCGCTCTGATTGCTCCAAGGCATGCTGGCCGATCTCTCCTACTCAAGCACCACCCCGCTCAAGGCGGGCCGAACCGGTGACGGTAAGCACTGCGTGCGGCCGCTCCGTCCTGTCAAGGCTCGGAAGTGGGCATCGCCGGGGGCAAAGGCAACCGGCCGGGCCGGTTCTGCGCAATGGGTCGCGGGGCCGGATGACAGGGTCACGCCACACGTATCAGGTCGACGAAGGCGAAGGGGTGGTCGTCGTGCTCGGCCGCCGGGTGCGCCTCGCGCCCGACCTCGCGGAAGGCCGAGCGGTCGAAGGCCGGGAACACCGTGTCGCCGTCCGGCGCCGCCTCGACCTCGGTGAGGTGGATCGCGTCCGCCTGCGGCAGGGCCAGCGCGTAGATCTCGGCCCCGCCGGCCACCATCAGTTCGCCGCCCTCCGCCGCCGCCAGGGCCGCCTCCCACCCGTGGACGACCTCGACGCCCTCGGCGGCAAAGCCGGGGTCGCGGGTGAGGACGAGGGTGCGGCGGCCCGGCAGCGGCCGGCCGATCGACTGGAAGGTCTTGCGCCCCATCAGCAGCGGCCTGCCCATGGTGAGCGCCTTGAAGCGCCGCAGGTCGCTGCGCAGCCGCCAGATCAGCTGATTGTCGCGGCCGATGACGCCGTTGCCGGCGACGGCGGCGACGACGACGATACGGGGACGGCTCGGTGTCATGGCGGCCCTTTCCTCAGACCGCGATCGGCGCGCGGATCGCGGCATGCGGCACGTAATCGCGGATCGCGATGTCCTCGAACCGGAAGGCGAACAGGTCGGTCACCGAAGGGTCGAGGTGGAGGCGCGGCAGGGGGCGCGGCTCGCGGGTGAGTTGGAGCCGGGCCTGGTCCTCGTGGTTGCGATAGAGGTGCGCGTCGCCCAGCGTATGGACGAAGTCGCCCGGCTCCAGCCCGGTGACCTGCGCCATCATCGCGGTGAGCAGGGCGTAGGAGGCGATGTTGAACGGCACGCCGAGGAAGACGTCGGCCGAGCGCTGGTAGAGCTGGCAGGAGAGGCGCCCCTTCGCCACGTAGAACTGGAACAGGCAGTGGCAGGGCGCCAGCGCCATCCGGTCGAGGTCGGCCGGGTTCCAGGCCGAGACCACGAGGCGGCGGGAGTCGGGGTTGCGGCGGATCTCGGCCAGCACCCAGGCGATCTGGTCGATGGCGCCGCCGTCGGGCGTCGCCCAGGAGCGCCACTGCCGGCCGTAGACCGGGCCGAGGTCGCCGTGCTCGTCCGCCCACTCGTCCCAGATCGTGACGCCGTTGGCCTGGAGCGAGCGCACGTTGGTGTCGCCGGAGAGGAACCACAGCAATTCGTGGACGATCGAGCGCAGGTGGAGCTGCTTCGTCGTGACCAGGGGAAACCCTTGCGCGAGGTCGAACCGCATCTGGTGCCCGAACACGGAGAGGGTGCCGGTGCCGGTGCGGTCGTCCTTGGCGACCCCGGAGTCGAGGATGCGCGCGAGGAGCTGGTGGTAGGGGATCATGGCGGGCCTCGTTTCGGCCCGTGGCGATAGCGCGAAAGGCGGCGCGAGACCATCAGGTCGCGCTCGGCCACAGCACGTAGACGAGGACGGCGAGGTTGCTCCAGGCGTGCAGGGCGATGCAGGGCCAGAGCCGGCCGGTGCGCCAGCGCAGCCAGCCGAGCATCAGGGCCAGGGGCAGGAGCGACACCGGCCGCGCCCAGCCCGCCTGCGACACATGCGCGACGGCAAACAGCAGGCCGGTCGCCAGGATCGCCGCCGCGGGTCCCAGGAAGGCCCGCGCCCTGGCGAAGATCTCGCCGCGCATGAGCAGCTCCTCGGCCAGCGGCGCCAGCAGCGTCGCATAGGCGAGCCAGGCCGCCGCGGCGACCAGCGGCATGCCGGGGGCCAGGGACACGTGCCGGCCGAAGGAGGTGGAGAACATCTCGGCGGTGGCGGTGACCCACAGGATGTGGACCACCGGCCAGGCCAGGAGGATGACGAGGAGGCGCGAGGCGGGAAGACCCGTCGCTCGAGGTAGGTCCGGCTCTCCTCGAAGGCCGGGCTCCTCGGCCCGCGCCAGGGCCAGCGTCCGGCGCCAGCCGTCCCGGTCCCGCCACCACACCGCCCCCACGACGAGGGCCGCGAGCAGCGCCTGCCGGAGGAGGTCGAGGGCGATCTCGCGCATCGCCAGCTGCCGGGGCGGCAGGCGCGGTCGCCGGTCCGGCGACAGGAACGGGTCGATCCCCGCCAGCAGGTCGGCGCCGACGCGCACCACCACGACGGCGAGCAGGCTCGCCACGGCGAGGTAGAGGAGCGCCCGCAGGGCGAGCCCGGCCAGACCGAGGATCACGCCCCCGAACGATGCGACCTCGCGCCGCTGCGGGACGTCGGGCGGGCCTGGTGCCTGCGCGTTTCGGGCAACAGCCGCATCATCGGGCATGATCGTGCGAGGATCGGGCTTCAAAACCGGCCGGACTCCCTCTATGTTACCTCTGCCGGTCGCAAGACCGGCTATGGCGATAAACGGTCTTCGAAATAAACCTATCGGACCCGGGGGCGGTACCCGGCGCCTCCACCAAGACCCAGGGCCTTTGGACGCAACGTCCGCAAAAGGGCGGGTTGCCTGGGTTTCGGCGGGGGCGAAATAGGATCGACGAGGGCGTAAAGGTAGAGCTTTCGCTCGGCATGGTTCCGCCGTTATCGGGCCTCTGCAATAGTTGCCAATGACAACTTTGCTCCGGTGGCGGTGGCTGCGTAAGCGGTCCCCAATACCAAACCAAAGTCCTACCGGTTAGCATCGGATAGGCGGGGTTCGGAGGCACCTGGCAACAGAAGCCTCCACTTTAGAATTCTGAGCGACCCGGTGCGCCCGACAGCGCGGAACGACCGGCGGGCACCGGCAGGGCGACCGAAGATGGCAGACGATCTCATCCGCTACGATCTTCTGGTGCAGGATGCGTTGCGCGGGGTGGTCCGAAAGGTGCTGACCGATGCGGCGCGCGAAGGCCTGTCGGGCGAGCATCACTTCTACGTGTCGTTCCGGACGGAAGCGCCGGGCGTGCGGATGTCGCAGCGCCTGCGCGAGAAGTACCCGCAGGACATGACCATCGTCCTCCAGCACCAGTTCTGGGACCTCGGCGTCACCGAGCACACCTTCGAGGTCGGGCTGTCGTTCTCCGGCGTGCCCGAGCGGTTGCTGGTGCCGTTCGAGGCCCTGACGGGGTTCTTCGACCCCTCTGTGCAGTTCGGCCTGAAGTTCGACCTCAACGACGGCGTCGAGGAGAGCGCAGAGGCGGACGAGGCCCAGGGGATGGTCCAGAAGGGCGCCCCGCGTGGAGCCGCCTCGGAGCCCACCGAGATCAAGCCGCGGATCACCGGCCAGGGCAACACTCCGGGCCAGGGCGGCCTGACGACGATCGGCGGGGCTCCCAAGCTCCTGCCGGCCGCCGCCCAGAACGCCGAGGCGCCCAATGAGGCGTCCAAGGCCGCCAGACCCCTTCTCAAGAAGTCGGACGCGAGCGGCGACACCCCTCCCGCGCCCCCGGCGGAAGGCAGCGCCGAGGTCGTGAGCCTCGACGCGTTCCGCAAGAAGAGCTGAGGGAAGAAGAGCTGACGGAAGGCAGGGGCCTTCCGAGGCCCTTTCCTACCGGCGCGCCGCCACGCCCATGCGCAGGCCGCTTTCCGGCCGCAGGGTGACGCGGTGAAGCGGCACCACCGGCGGATGATCCGCCGCCATCGCGAGCCGCACCGAGCGGACGATGTGGGCGAGCACCAGCGACGCCTCTTGCAGCGAAAAGCTCTGACCGATGCACACGCGCGGCCCCGCCCCGAACGGCAGATAGGCGAAACGCGGGATCGCGGCCCGGTTCTCGCCGAGGAACCGGTCCGGCACGAAGGCCTGGGGGTCGTCCCAGAGGGTCCGATGGCGATGGAGCACGTAGGGCGCCACCATCACCAGCGACCCGCGCGGGATCTTGATGCGGCCGATGCGATCCTCGGCGATGGCCTGGCGGCTCATGAAGGGCACCGGCGGGAACAGCCGCATCGTTTCCTCCAGCACCGCCTTGGTGAAGGGCAGGTCCGCCACGTCGAAGTCGCCTGTCTCCCCGGCCGCCGCATCGACCTCGGCTTCCAGCCGCCGCAGGCTCTCGGGATCCTGCGACAGGCAGTACAGGGCCCAGGTCAGGGCGTTGGCGGTGGTCTCGTGGCCGGCGGCGATGAAGGTGACGATGTTGGCCTTCACTTCGAGGTCGGTGAGGCCCTTGCCGGTCTCGGGGTCCTGCGCCCGAAGCAGCAGGGTCAGGAGGTCGGCAGGCGCGTCGCCGCCCGCGATCAGCGCCTTGCGCCGGGCGATCAGCTCGTCCACCACCTCCTCGAAATAGCGGATCGCGGGCTGCGCCCGGATGCGGCCGATGCGCGGCACGAACGCGGGAATTCCGAACACGTCGAGGGGGTCGATCGGCCCGACCGCTTCCAGGAAGCGGGTGATGGCGCGGCCGAGCGCATCGGGGTCGCTCGACAGGCCGCGGGTGAAGATCGTCCTCTCCAGGACGTCGAGGGTGACGCGGGTCATCTCCAGCGCCACGTCGATGGTGGTGCCGTCGCGCCGGGACAGGCGGCGGGCGATGCGGGCGCCCGCACCGTTCATCGCGACCGCGAAATCGACGACGTGGCGGGCGGAGAAGATCGGCGCCAGGGTGCGCCGCTGCAGGCGCCATTCCTCGCCCTCCGCCGTGAGGAGGCCGTTGCCTAGGCCCGGCGCCAGGACCCGGCGCTGGAGGTCGTCCTTGCGGTAGTTGGCGGCATTGTCGACGTAGAGGTAGCGGATCAGGGCGGGGTCGCTGACCACCGTCACCCGGCCGAGCGCCCCCTCCCCCGCCACCACCGGCCGGATGAAATGCTCCTCGAGCCAGGTGGTGATCGGGTTGGCCCGGGCCGCCTTGAGGAAGGCGAACAGGCCCGGCTGTTCGCGTAAGGGGCGCGGCACCACCGGCCGGAAGCGAAGGGCGGGATCGTCGCGAAGGTCGGTGCTGGCCGTCATCGTCGAGATCCTCGAATGGTCCGGCCACGCGCGTGACGGACAAAGGGCGACGGAAACGCGCCGATGTTGCGGCGCGGCGCCCTCGCGCCATCGCCCTGGCGCCCGCCACCCGATAAGTAGGGTCCCACGATCCCTGACCGAAGAGGCCACGATGTCGCCGCAGGACACGCCCCAGGATATGCGTGAGGGCACACGCCAGGACACACACCAGGACACCTCAGCCACCCGCACCGAATCCGACACCTTCGGGCCTATCGCGGTGCCCGCCCATCGCTACTGGGGCGCGCAGACGCAGCGCTCGATCCAGAACTTCAAGATCGGCACCGAGCGGATGCCCGCGCCCCTCGTCCACGCGCTCGGCCTCGTCAAGCAGTCGGCCGCCCTGGTGAACCGGGATCTCGGCGGTCTCGCTCCGGAGGTGGCCGACGCCATCGCCGCATCGGCGGCCGAGGTGGTGGCCGGCGAGCACGACGACGAGTTCCCGCTGGTGGTGTGGCAGACGGGCTCGGGCACCCAGTCGAACATGAACGCCAACGAGGTGATCGCCAGCCTCGCCAACGAGCGGCTCGGGGGCAAGCGCGGCGGCAAGTCGCCGGTCCACCCCAACGACCACGTCAATCGCGGCCAGTCCTCCAACGACGTTTTTCCCACCGCGATGCACATCGCGGTCTCGCGCGAGATCAACGACCGCCTGCTGCCGGCCCTCGCGCACCTGCACGACGCCCTCCAGGCGAAGTCCGAGGCGTTCTCCGCCATCGTCAAGATCGGCCGCACCCACCTTCAGGACGCGACACCCGTCTCGCTGGGCCAGGAGTTCTCCGGCTACGTGGCGCAGGTGGCGCTGGGTGCCGGGCGCGTGAAGGCGACGCTGCCGGGCGTGCTGGCCCTGGCCCAGGGCGGCACGGCGGTGGGCACCGGCCTCAACGCCCACCCGGAGTTCGCCGAGAAGTTCGCGGCCCAGGTCGCCGAACTCACCGGCCTGCCCTTCACCTCGGCCGCCAACAAGTTCGAGGCCCTGGCCACCCACGACGCCCTGGTGTTCACGCAGGGCGCGCTCTGCGCACTGGCCGCCGGCCTGTTCAAGATCGCGCAGGACATCCGCCTTCTGGCCTCGGGTCCGCGCTCGGGCCTGGGCGAACTCTCGCTGCCCGAGAACGAGCCCGGCTCCTCGATCATGCCCGGCAAGGTCAACCCGACCCAGTGCGAGGCGCTGACCATGGTCTGCGCGCAGGTGATCGGCAACGGCACCACGGTGAGCTTTGCCGGCTCACAGGGCCATTTCGAGCTCAACGTGTTCAAGCCGGTGATCGCCAACGCGGTGCTTCAGTCGATCCGGCTCCTGGCCGACGCCGCCGTGAGCTTCACCGACAATTGCGTGGTCGGCATCAAGGCCAACGAGGACCGGATCGCGGACCTCATGAGCCGCTCGCTGATGCTGGTGACCGCGCTGGCTCCCTCGATCGGCTACGACAAGGCCGCCGAGATCGCCAAGACCGCGCACAAGAACGGCACCACCCTGAAGGAGGAGGCCCTGCGCCTGGGCTACGTCACGGCGGAAGAGTTCGAGCGCGTGGTGCGCCCCGAAACCATGCTGGCACCCGGCGCCGAGTGAACCATGGCCGAGATCATCAACCTGCGGGCCGCGCGCAAGGCCAAGGCGCGCGGCGAGAAGGAGGAGACGGCCAAGGGCAACCGCATCCTCTTCGGCCGCCCGAAGAAGGCCAGGACCCTGGCGGAGGCCAAGAAGGCCATCGAGGTCTCCCGCCACGAGGGCCACAAGCTCGTGGGGCGGGACGAGGAGGGATGACGACCCCGTCTCCGCCCCTGTCGGTGGCGCGTTCCGGGTCGCGAGGATCGCCGGATGTGTGACGTCGATACCTTGCCACGAGGAAAAGACCCGCGACGAGGAGAGGACCCGCGACGAAGAAACGACCCGCGACGAGGACATGAGACGTCCTCGCCATGAGCACCGGCATCACCAAACGCTCCGTGATGATCGCCGGCCATCGCACCAGCGTCTCGCTGGAGGACCCGTTCTGGGCCGCCCTGCGCGACATCGCCGGGGCGCGCCGGCGATCGGTCCAGGCCCTGATCGGCGAGATCGACGCTGTGCGCGGTGCCCAGAACCTGTCCTCGGCGATCCGGGTTTTCGTCCTCGACGCCGTACGGGGGGATTGCTCAATCGGGCAACCATAGCCTCGCGACGGCACCGATGACCTGCTGGATCCGTCGCGACAAAGGCCCGAGACTGCAACCTTGACCGTTTAGTAACCGGCCTGCAGTAGCGCACTCCGTGTTGATCGGAGATGGGCAGTCATGGCGATTCGGTTCGGTAACGAGGACGAGGACTTCGGCGCCGGCATGCCGATGATGATGGCGCAGAAGGCATCCGCATCAATGCCCGCCCACCGCATTCCCGTCTCCTCGTCCGGGCCGACCTTCGCACAGGAAGTGACCTTCATCAGCGGGCTGAACCCGGACGGGACGCTGTCCGACGAGTCGTTCGCGGGTTTCAACGAAGGCTCGGCCTTCAAGTGGGGGTCGTCCACCGCCGGCACGGGCGCCACCATCGGCTACACCTTCGACGTCGATTCCGCGTTCACGGCCCAGGAGAAGGCGACCTTCGTCAAGGCCCTGGCGATCTGGTCGGCCATCGCCGACGTGACCTTCACGCTGAGCACGACGATCCGCGGCATTACGCTGGTACGCGGCGAGACCAATTCGGGCGCCTTCGCCAACACGCCCCAGACGATCGGCAGCGGCAGCAGCCTCGGCAGCGTGACCGGGCAGTCGATGATCAACATGGAGACGTCGGCCGCCGGCTTCGACCTCTCCGGTTCGTTCGAAGTCGCCGGCGGCTACGGACTGTCGACGATCATCCACGAGATCGGCCACGCCATCGGGCTCGGGCACAGCGGCAACTACAACGGCAAGGTCGACCCGGCGACCCAGCAGTTCAGCGCCTTCGACGACGGCCAGTACAGCATCATGTCCTACCTCTCGTGGATCAACGGGACCGCCAAGTACCGGGCCGCCAATCCCTTCCCCGGCACGAACTGGGGGTCGAGCGCCGACGGCGCGATGCGCGAAGCGCCGCACACCGCGATGATGGCCGACATCGAAGCGATCCAGCAGCTCTACGGCACCTCGAAGACCGCCACCTTCGCCGGAGGCCAGACCTACGGCTTCAACACCACCGTCACGGGCGTCCTCAGGGAGTTCTTCGACTTCACGGCCAACACGGCGCCGATCGTGACCCTGTACAACAAGGGGCTCGGCAACGTCCTCGACCTCTCGGGCTACACCCAGGCAGCGACCGTCTCCCTGGAGCCGGGAACCTTCAGCAGCGCCGGCGGCCTCGTCAACAACATCGCCATCGCGCTCGGCACGGTGATCGGCACCGTGATCGGCGGATCGGGCGCCGACACCCTGGTGGGCAGCGGCCTGGGCGACGTGCTCAACGGCGGAACGGGCGCCGACACGATGAGCGGTGGGCTGGGCAGCGACACCTACGTCACCGATGGCGGCGACAGGATCATCGAGGCGGCGAACGCCGGGACCGACCTCGTGCGCAGTTCGGCCGGCCATACGCTGTCGGCCAACGTCGAGAACCTGACGCTCACCGGCACGGCCGCGATCAACGGCTTCGGCAACGCGCTGGCCAACGTGATCACCGGCAATGCCGCGGCCAACGTCCTCAATGGCCTGGTGGGCGCCGACACCATGATCGGCGGGGCCGGATCCGACACCTATTACGTCGACGACGTCGGCGACCGCGCCATCGAGGCCAATGGCGCCGCCGGCACCGATCGCGTCTACGCCGCGGTGTCCTACGCGCTCGGCGGATCGGAACTCGAGACCCTGATCCTGACCGGCACCGCAAACCTGAACGGCGCGGGGAACTCCCTGGCCAACGTTCTCACCGGCAACAGCGGCGACAACGTCCTCAACGGCTTGGGCGGCGCCGATACGATGTCCGGCGGGGCCGGGTCCGACACCTATTACGTCGACAACGTCGGCGACCGCGCCATCGAGGCCAACGGCGCCGCAGGCACCGATCTCGTCTACGCCACGGTGACTTACGCGCTCGCCGGCTCGGAGCTCGAGAACCTGACCCTCACCGGGGCCGGAGCGATCGACGGCACCGGCAACTCGCTCGCCAACGTGCTGACCGGCAACGCGGCCGCCAACGTCCTCGACGGCCTGACCGGCGCCGATACCATGATCGGGGGGGCCGGGTCCGACACCTATTACGTCGACGATGCCGGCGACAGGGCGATCGAGCTCAACGGTGCCGCGGGCACCGACCTCGTCTACGCTTCGGTGAGCTACTCGCTGGCCGGCTCCGCACTCGAGAACCTGACCCTCACCGGCACCGCGAGCCTCAACGGCACCGGCAACTCGCTCGCCAACGTGCTGACCGGCAACGCGGCCGCCAACGTCCTCAACGGCCTCGTTGGCGCCGATACCATGATCGGGGGGCTCGGCAACGACGCCTACGGCGTCGACGACATCGGCGACCGGGTGATCGAGGCGGCGGGCGGCGGCACCGACCGGGTGCTGACGAGCGTCACCTACACTCTGGCGGCCGGCCAGGAGATCGAGCGGCTCGAGACGGCGAGCGCGGCGGGCACGACGGCGATCGGCCTCACGGGCAACGCGTTCCACAACGTCCTTGTCGGCAATGCCGGCGCCAACGCCCTCGACGGCGGGGCCGGGTTCGACGAGGCCAGCTATGCCGCCGCCGCGGGCGCCGTCACGGTCGACCTCGCCGCGGGTACGGCGAGCGGGGCCGCCGGGTCCGACACCCTCCGCGCCATCGAGGCGGTCCGCGGTTCGGCCTTCGCCGACACGCTCACCGGCGATGCCTTCGTCAACCAGCTGGCGGGCGGCCTCGGCAACGACACCCTCAATGGCGGTGCCGGCTCCGACTTCGCCGACTACAGCGCGGCCACCGGCGCGGTCTCGGTCAACCTCGCCGCCGGCACGGCCACGGGTGCCGACGGCAACGACGTCCTGATCGGCATCGAGGGCGTGCAGGGTTCGCGCTTCGCCGACACGATCACCGGCAGCACCGGGTTCAACCAGCTCTCCTATGCCGCAGCGCTCGGCGCGGTGGCCGTCAACCTCGCCACCGGCAGGGCGAGCGGGGCCGCGGGCGCCGACACCTTCACGAGCATCGAGGGCGTGGTCGGCTCGGCCTTCGCCGATACGCTCACGGGCAACGCGGTCGCCAACGTCCTCACCGGCCTCACCGGCGACGATCGCCTCGACGGCGGCGCCGGCGACGATGTGGCGAGCTATCACCTCGCGCTCGCGGCCGTGAGCGTGAACCTCGCCGTCGGCACCTCTTCGGGGGCGGACGGCAACGACACGCTGGTCGGCATCGAGAGCGTGCAGGGCTCGGCCTTCGCCGATACGCTCACGGGCGACGCCGGACTCAACACGGTCTGGTACGGCGAGGCCACGGGGGCGGTGGCGGTCGACCTCGCCACCGGCCTGTCGAGCGGGGCCGCGGGCGCCGACATCCTGGTCGGCTTCGAGCGCGTCGCCGGCTCGATCTTCGGCGACACGCTGTCGGGCGACGCCGGTGCCAACTACCTGACCGGCCTCGCCGGCAACGACATCCTCGACGGCCGCGACGGCCTCGATTTCGCCCTCTACTTCAACGCCGTCGGCGCGGTCACCGTCAGTCTCGCCGCCGGAACCTCCAGCGGTGCGGACGGGACCGACACCCTACGCAACATCGAGGGCCTCGTCGGCTCCTCCTTCGGCGACGTCCTGACGGGCGATGCGGGCGCCAACATCCTCGACGGTCTGACGGGCAACGACAGCCTCGACGGCGGCGGCGGCTTCGACTTCGCCGAATACGAGGTGGCCGCAGGCGGCGTGACGGTGAACCTCGCGACCGGGACCGCGGCCGGAGCCGATGGAGCCGACACGCTCGTCAGGATCGAGGGCGTGACCGGCTCGGCCTTCGCCGACACGCTCACCGGAGACGGCGCCGGCAACCTCCTCGACGGGCGTGGCGGCGCCGACCTGCTCGTGGGGGGGTTCGGCAACGACGCCTTCTCCTTCACCGCCGCCCTCGGGGCCGGCAACGTCGACCGGATCGCCGATTTCGCGGCGAACGAATTCGACCTGATCTACCTCGAGAAGGATGTGTTCACGATGCTGACCACCGCGTCGGGCACGCAGCCCGGCGCGCTCTCGGCCAGCATGTTCGTGATCGGCACCCAGGCCGTGGATGCCGACGACCGCATCCTCTACGACGGGGCCACGGGCGGGCTGGCCTACGACGCGGACGGATCGGGCGCCCTGGCGGCGGTGCAGTTCGCCATCCTGGAGAACAGGGCCGCCCTCTCGGCTGACGTCATCTTCGTCGTGTGACCGGGCGCCTCCTGCGGATCCTCAGCGCCGCAGGCCCAGGAGGCTGCCCGAGGCGGGTGCGCCGAAGGTCTTGCGGAAGTCGTGGGCGAAATGCGGCTGGTCGGCGAAGCCGGCCGCATGGGCCGCCGTCGTGAAACTGTCGCCGGCGGTGACGGCGGCGATCGCCCGCCGCATGCGCAGCCAGGCGCGGTAACGGCGGAACGGCACGCCGACCTGCGCTGTGAAAAGGTGCTGGAACCGCGACGACGACAGCCCGACGGCGGCGGCCAGGGCGCCCGCGCCCATCGCCGGGTCGTCGTGGAGGAGTGTCACGGCACGAGCGATCCGCGCATCGACCGACCGCCTGGCGCGTCCGCACGAGAACCGCACGACATCGGCGAGCGCCGCACCGGCTTCGCGCACGCCGTCCCGGCTCTCGTGGAGATCGCGAAAAGCGCGGATCTCCCCGCCCGCGCCCAGCAGCACGCCGCCGGCCTCCTGCCCGCCGTCCACCAGCGGCGACAGCCCGTGCGCGCCGCCCGATCCGGGTTCGAGGTAGAGGACCGCGATGGGGTCGCCGCGCACGTCGAGCTCGTGGGCGACACCCGCGGGGATCATCGCCGTGCGGCACGCGGTCCATGCGCCCTCGCCGACCCGGATCCGGAAGCGGTCGTAGAGCCCGGCGAGATAGACCGGCGCCCCGTGCCGGTGGCTGGCGTTGTACGACAACGGCCCGGCGAAGAAGGTGTGCGCCCCCTGCACGTGCCAGAGGGGACCGAGGGGCCGAGGGTCAGCACGTTCGTACAAGCGGACCCGCTCCCCCGGATGCTACCGCCATCGGAGGCCGGCACGGCTCGTCGTGATCCGGCCCGGCGATAAGGGACACCCTGGACATGACCGGATGGACACGGCGGCGGCTCGCCGCATCGGGCGTAGCGATCCTGGCCGCTCCCGCCCTCCTGCGCAATGCCGGCGCGGCGCCGCTGTCCGGCGATCCGTCCGATACGTCCGGCCTCTACCGCTTCACCCTCGGAGCCTTCACCGTCACGGCGATCCTCGATGCCGCCGCGATGATCGACGGCCCCTGGCCCATCGTCGGCGAGGATCGCCCGCGCACCGAGGTCGAGGCGCTGATGCGCGAGAACCGGCTGCCGCCGGACCGCTTCAAGCCGGGGTTCACGCCGATCCTGGTGGACACTGGCCGTGAGCGCGTGCTGTTCGACACCGGCAACGGCGAGGTCGGCTTCGTGAAGCGGCCGGCGGGCGGGCGCCTCGCCGAGCGGCTGCGCGCGGCCGGCCACGACCCCGGCGGCATCGACCACGTCGTCCTCACCCATTGCCACACCGACCATATCGGCGGCCTGATGGAGGCCGGACGCCCGGCCTTCCCGAACGCGACCATCGCCGTCGGAGCGGCCGAGCTCGATTTCTGGACGAAGGACGCGCGCCTCGGTTCCGCGCCGGAGGGCAACGAGCACACGTCGGCGCTCGTCGTGCGCAGCCACCTCGTGCCCCAGGTGGCGCGGATCCGCACGATCCGGCCGGGGGAGGAGGTGGTGCCCGGCATCGCGGCGGTGGCCGCCCCGGGGCATACGCCGGGCCATCTCGCCTATCACGTCGAGAGTGCGGGCCGGCGGATGCTCATCTGGGGCGATTGCGCCCATCACGAGGTCGCCTCCCTCGCCCGCCCCGACTGGCACGCCCTGTTCGACATGGACAAGGCCATGGGTGCCGCGACACGGCGCGACCTCTACGGCATGGCGGCGGCCGACGAGATCCTGGTGGCCGGCTACCACACCTCGTTTCCCTCCCTCGGCTACGTCGTGGCCATGGGGACGGGGTACCGCTGGATTCCCGTCAGCTACCAGCTCGACCCGTGATCCTACGACATCCGTTGGTGGCTTCGCCGTGCGGATGTCGGTCATCTTCGGGCACCGCGCGGGCTCGGTGACACGCTTCCCGCGCGAATCGCGCGGACGCGGTATCACTCGGCCGCGTGGAGGACATGCGCCTCCTCGAGCACCGCGGGCTTTGGGCCGCCGGTGGCCCAGTCCAGCAGTTCCACCGTGTGGACGATGGGGATCGCGGTGCCCTTCCCGATCTGCGTGGCGCAGCCGATGTTGCCGGTGGCGATGACGTCGGGGCGCATCCGCTCGATGTTGGCGACCTTGCGGTCGCGCAGGCGGCCAGCGATCTCCGGCTGCAGGATGTTGTAGGTACCCGCCGAGCCGCAGCAGATGTGGCCCTCCGGCACGTCCTTGACCGTGAAGCCCGCCGTCTTGAGCAGGGATTTCGGCTCGGTGCGGATGCCCTGGCCGTGCTGCATCGAGCAGGCGGAATGGTAGGCGACCACGAGGTCGCTCGTGACGATCGGCGGCATCAGGCCGAGGCCCGCCATGTATTCGGTGACGTCCTTGGCGATGGCCGACACCCGCGCCGCCTTGGCCGCATAGGCCGGGTCGTCGCGGAACATGAAGCCGTAGTCCTTGATCGTGGTGCCGCAGCCCGAGGCCGTGACCACGATGGCGTCGAGGCCGGCCCCGTCCATCTCGGCGATCCAGGCGTCGATGGTGCGCCTGGCGGTGGCGTGCGCCGTGTCCGCCTTGCCCATGTGGTGGGTGATGGCACCGCAGCAGCCCTCGCCCTGCGCCTGCACCACCTCGACCCCGTGGCGGGTCAGCAGGCGAATGGCCGCCTCGTTGAAGTCCGGCCGCAGCACGCTCTGGGCACAGCCGCGTAAGAGGGCGACGCGGCCGGCCCTGCCCGGCATCGGCTCGCCCTGGAGCAGGGCGCTCGCCTCCCGCGCGCGGGTGTCGGCGGGGAAGGTGCCGGGCCGGTCGGAGGGGTTGCGGTTGGGCAGGAGCGCGGGCGCGAGGTCCAGCATCGCGGCCAGGCGATTGCCCACCCGCGGCAGGCGGGCGACGAGGGGCCGGAACGGCCCGCCGATCTTGGCGCCCAGCAAGGCCAGCCGGAACCGGTTCGGATAGGGCAGGACGAAGGCGAGCACGCTACGCAGGAGGCGGTCGCTCAGGGGGCGCCGGTAGGTCTCCTCGATATGCGTGCGGGCATGGTCGACGAGGTGCATGTAGTGCACGCCCGAGGGGCAGGTCGTCATGCACGACAGGCACGACAGGCAGCGGTCGACGTGCTTGACCACCTCGGGCGTCGCCGGCTTGCCGCCCTCCAGCATGTCCTTGATCAGGTAGATGCGTCCGCGCGGGCTATCGAGTTCGTCGCCCAGCAGCAGGTAGGTCGGGCAGGTCGCGGTACAAAACCCGCAATGGACGCAGGTCCGCAGGATCTTTTCGGAGGTCGCCATCGCCGGGTCGGCGAGCTGGGTGGCTGTGAAACTGGTTTGCACGGCGTTGTCCCGGAGCTCTTTTTCGTTTCTTCCCTGACGTACCTCTACACCAAAATTCGTGCGAGGAGGCGGCTGCGGGCCTCGCGGGTTACCGGGGCAGGCGGAAGCGAAGGAGACGAGGGCGTGGGCAAGCAGTTCGACCGCATCGACGAGGCGCACGAGGCCTTCATCGCGCGCCAGCGGATCTTCTTCACGGCATCGGCGGCGGACGGAACGCGGGTCAACCTCTCGCCGCGCGGCACCGATGCCTTCCGGGTCCTCGGACCGAACGCGGTGGCCTATCTCGACCGGACCGGCAGCGGCAACGAGACGGCGGCCCACCTTCTCGCCGATGGGCGCCTCAGCGTGATGTTCTGCGCCTTCGAGGGGGCGCCGCGAATCCTGCGGCTCTACGGGCGGGGCGAGGTGCTGCCCCGCCATGGCGCGCCCTATCGCACGCTCCTGGCGGAAGCCTTCGGCGGCGATGAGCCGAGGGGCGCGCGACAGATCGTGCGGCTCGCGGTCGACCTCGTCCAGACCTCCTGCGGCTTCGGGGTGCCGCTCTTCGACTTCGTCGGCGAACGCGACTCCCTCGATCGCTGGGCGAACGCGAAGACCGACGAGGAGATCGAGGC
The DNA here is from genome assembly GCF_001424525.1 of Methylobacterium sp. Leaf399. Classification (NCBI taxonomy): domain Bacteria; kingdom Pseudomonadati; phylum Pseudomonadota; class Alphaproteobacteria; order Hyphomicrobiales; family Methylobacteriaceae; genus Methylobacterium; species Methylobacterium sp. Leaf399. The sequence continues at coordinate 105,182 of NZ_LMQK01000030.1, forward strand.
CTACCGAAAGCTCAAGAACACGCGCAGCCTGGACGGTCTGCCCACGGGACCGGCCGAGGAAATCTGAAGCCGCTTCCCGCTCCCTTCACACCCCCGCATACATCCGCCCGGGGTTGAACACCCCGGCCGGATCGTGCGCCGCCTTGATGCCTGCCGTGATCCGCATCAGCGGCTCGGACAGGGGCTCGAACACCGGGACGGCGGCGCGCAAAGGATCGGGGGCGCGCACCAGGGTGGCATGGCCGCCGTGGACCTTGAGGATCGCGCGGATCGCCTCGGCGCCGGCATCGCCCGTGGCGGGGGTGGACAGCCAGATCAGGCCGCCGCCCCAGTCGTAGAACCAGCGGGCCTCGCGTCGCTCGGCGATGGCCGCGGCGACGGCGGGGCCGTGGCTCGGCGCCGTGGAGATCCGCCAGACCGCGGCCTCGCGCGGCTCGGCCAGGGGCACGACGTCGCGGACCGCGCACCAGAGCGCGGCGCCCTGCGCATCCTCGACCACCGTCGGCGCGCCGAAACGCTGGAGGAGGCGGCGCAGTTCGCCCAGGCGATAGTCGATCGAGACGGAAAAGCCTTCGAGCCGCATCAGGGTACGCGGCTCGGGGCCGTGGACGCCCGCCGGCAGGTGGGCGGCACCGGTCAGTTCGAAGGGCGAGCCGAGCGCCGTGGCGAGCGCCTCGACGGCGCGGGCGTCGTCGAGGCCGGCAAAGACCAGGGTGGCGACGCGCTCCTGCACCGGCAGCACCTTGAAGGTGACCTCGGTGAGGAGACCCAGCGTCCCCCACGAGCCGGCCATGAGCTTGACGAGGTCGAGACCGGTGACGTTCTTCATCACCCGGCCGCCGGACTTGATCGCCTCTCCCCGCCCGTTGACGAAGCGCACGCCGATCAGGCTGTCGCGGGCGGCCCCCGCGTTGATGCGGCGGGGGCCGGCAGTGTTGGCCGCCGCCACGGCGCCGAAGGTCGGCTCGCCGGCCGAGCCCATCAGCGGGCGGTAGTCCACCGGCTCGAACGGCAGCATCTGGCCGCGCTCGGCGAGCAGCGCCTGGACCTCGGCCAGCGGCGTGCCGGCGCGGGCGGCCACCACCATCTCGGCCGGCTCGTAGAGCGTGATCCCGGTGAGCCCGCGGGCCGAGAGCGTCGCCTCGTCCTGCGCCGGCCGGCCGATTCCGGCCTTGGTGCCGCCGCCGACAAGGCGCAGCCGCTCGCCGCGGCCAGCGGCGTCGCGCACCACGTCGGTAGCCGCATCCTCGTCGTGAGGCTCGTATGAACGCATCGCTTCCCGCCCTGGCGTGCGCTGTGGCCGCGCATCCTTGGGACCGTTCTAAAAGGCTTGCGGCCGGAATGCATCCGGGTTTCGCGGGCGATGCCTCAGCCGGCCGGCACCGGCGCGCGGTTGCGCAGGCGCTCCACCGCGATGGTGCGCAGGCCAGCGATGTCGAAGGCCCAGACGAGGCCGGCGTAGAGCAGGATCCCGGCCGGCACCGACAGGCCGAGGGCCTGCCAGGCCGGGAGCGGCCGCAGCGGCAGCAGGCAGACCAGCATGGCGAGGCTGGCGCCGCTCGCCGCCAGGATGTCGCGCCACGGCAGGGCGATCCGGTCCCGCCCGGTCAGAGCCCGCACCGCCAGGACCAGCATCGCCGCGGCCATGCCGAGGCTCTGCGCCATGGCGACCCCGGCCGGCCCGACGAGGCGCGGCAGTACGACGAGGCCGACCCCGTTCACCGCGAGCCCCAGCAGCGCCGCGCCGATCACCGGCAGGGTGCGCCGCCTGATCTGGAAGACCGGGTTGAGGGCGAAATTGGTGAGCGCGAGGCAGAACAGGCCCGGGATGAGGATGGCGGCATAGGTGACGAAGGGCCCCCGGAAGGCCTCGGGCACGACGAGGTCCTGGAGGGCGGGCAGCACCACCCAGAAGCCGGCCGCGCAGGGCAGCATCAGGGCCACCACGATGGCGGCGTTGCGCCCGATCTGCGCTTCCGCGGCGGCGCGGCCCTGATGCTCCTCGGCCTGGACGGCGAGCTGGAACAGCAGCAGGTCGAGGGCGGTGCCGAGGGTGCCGAGGCTGCGCGAGGCCACGTCGGCGGCCAGCGAGAAATAGCCGGCCTCGGTGAAGCCGGCCTGATCGGCGATCGACCAGCGGTTGAGGAAGGGCAGGAGCTGGTAGAGGCCGTTGGCCGCGATCAGGGGCAGGCCGTAGACCAGGAACAGGCGCCGGGTCTCGGACAGGCGCAGGCGCTGCCTCGGTGCCGGGGCGTCACGCAGGGGCTCGCGCAGGACGAGGACGGCCACGGCCTGGCTGAGGCCGCCGGCCAGAAGAACGTAGACCGGCTCCGGGTAGAACCAAGCGACGGCCGACATGCTCACGAAGGTGAGGACGTTCTTGACCGCGACCAGGCGCAGGTAGAGGCCGCCGTCGAACCGCGCCCGCGCCAGGGCGGCATGGTAGTCGAACAGGCCGATGCCCACGGCGACCAGGGCCGCTCCGGCCGTGACCGCGGCCCGACTCTGGGGGGCGTTGCCGCCCCAGAGGTCGAGGCCGCCATAGAGGAGTGCCAGCCCGATCATGGCCAGCGCCAGGACGGCGTAGGCCCGGTCGAGCCCCTGGCGGATCCACGGCTCCTCCACCCGCACCCGGCCGGAATAGAACCGGGTCGCGGACAGGCGAAGCCATTCGAACAGCAGGGTGTTGAGGACGACAGCACCAGCCGAGGCCAGGGCGAACACGCCGAACTGCGCCGGCCCGAGCAGCTTGGCCACCAAGAGGCCGACCACGAAGTTGAGGCCGGCGTTCAGCAGGAAGGCGACGATGACGGCCATGGCTCCCTGCCCCGAACCCGCGCGACCGTCCCGGTCTAGGCGCGCGGTGCGAAGATTCCGCTAATGCCGCCCTCTCGCGCCCGGTTTCATGAACTTCGAGCCATCCGCCCGACACGGATCAAGACCGCAGCGAGCACAGAGCGGGAAATTTAAATCCGACGCTTGATCGAACGCGCCCGCAGAGGCCGTTACCGCACGCGCACTGTCGTTGTCCGCGGGGTTGCGTTCAGCGCAACGACAAGGGTCCCAAAATCGATTCTATATTGGTATACCACGATCATATATCAGCATTTTGTATTCACTTAAACGTTCCATTAGAGAGTCGGCGCCAACATATGTTTGTAAGCCTAGATGAGACTCAATTCTTAGGAGGATTGATTTCATGACATTTGTACTAAATCGCATAAAAAACATCACGAAGATTGTAGATTGCGCGCAAGGGAGTTCCGCGGTCGAATTTGCACTTGTCGTGCCTGTCCTCCTTGCCTTGTTTTCGGGCATCGTCGTGTTCGGGATCTATCTTGGAGCCTGTCACAACCTTCGCCAGATTGCGTCCGAAGCGGCACGGGCGTCGATCGCCGGCCTGAGCGACCAGGAGCGAGCCGACTTGGCATTCCAGCGGGTGAACAGCGCCCTCGCTGATAACGCGATGTTCAAACCGGGGACAGTGGATGTAAAGGTCGGGGCCGACCCGGACGATAACAATATCTATACTGTGACATTGAGCTTCGACACCAAGTCCCTGGGGTTCTCCGGTCTGTCCGGCCTCATCCCGATCCCGCCAGACCTGATCACGAGCAAGGTCACCGTCCGCCGTGGAGGCCTGTGATGCACGGTCGCTCGTTCGGTCGAGACCGGCATGGGGCAGTGGCGGTCTTGACGGCCCTCGGCCTCACGGTCCTGATGGCCGCCGCGGCCGTGGGAATCGATCTCGGTTCCATGGTCCTGGCACGGCGCAAGGCACAGGGCGCCGTCGATCTCGCCGCGACTCTTGCCGCCGCGAACCCCGCCAAGGCCGACCCCGTGGCCCGCCGGTCCCTCGCTGACAACGGTTACGCGTCGGCCCTCATCACGGTGCAGCCCGGCAGCTACTCCGCCGACGCCAAAGTCTCCCTCGATGCACGGTTCAGTGCCGACTCGGCGCTCGCCAGTGCCGTGCGGGTCGCCATGACAACCTCGACGCCGACTTTCTTCGCACCGGCGCTGGGCCTGAACCGCGAGGTCGACATCACGGTCAGGGGAACCGCAGCTTCGGCGCAGTTTGCCGCGTTTACCGTTGGCTCAGGCTTGGCCTCGTTAAATCCGGGTGTCGCCAACGCCATTCTGACCGCCATGCTCGGCAAGCCGGTCAGCCTGTCGGTGATGGACTACAACGCCATCCTTTCCACGCGGGTGGACGCCTTCCGTTTTCTCGATGCCCTGGCGCCGAGCCTCGCTCTTCAGGCCGGCAGTTATCAGGACATCGTCCGGTCCACGGCGACGATCGAGCAAGTCGTCTTGGCTCTGAAAGCGACAGCCGACGGAACCGCAAACGGCGCGGTCGCCGCCTCTGCCCTCCGTCAGATCGCCTCGGGCCTGCGAAGCGGGATGCCGATCCGGGTCGATCAGATCGTCGACCTGGGGGATGCGGGCACGCTCAATCCGGGCGCCGGCTCGCGGGGCCCGACGATCGACCTGATGAATACGCTGTCCGATGCCGTCGTCATTGCGAACGGGCAACGCCAGGTCTCCGTGAACATCGGTGCATCGATCCCCGGAGTGACGGGGACGAAGCTGACGCTCGCGATCGGCGAACGCCGGCAGAGTTCGGGGTACGTCCGGCCGGGTAGCGCCGCCGCGACGGTGACGACCGCACAGGTGCGCCTATTGATCGAGGCGGACATCACGCTTCCCCTCAATCTCGGCTCGCTGACCCTGCCGATCTACGTTCAAGCGGCCCAGGCCAAGGCGACCTTGCGCTCCACCACTTGCCCATGGTCCGATCAAGGTCAGCGCCAGGTCGTCCTCGACGCGCAGCCGGGACTGGCCGACCTGGCCGTCGCCACCATCCCCAAGGCCTCGATCGATCCGACGGCCGCAACGCCCAGTTTTTCGCAGCCGGCGACCCTCCTGCGCGTGGCGCCCAGCCTCGTTGTCAGCGGCCGCTCCTCGCTTTCCATCGGAAGCACGTATGCCCAATCGGTGACCTTCGGCGAAGACGACATCGCACGGCATACGGTGAAGACCGTGAGCTCGAACGGCCTCACGCAATCGGCCGTCACCAGCTTGATTCAGAACCTGGACCTCTCTGTGAGTGGCATCGGCATCCTGACGCCGGGTCTCCTCACAGGCACCGTCGCGACCGTCCTCGGCACGGTCGCCCCAGCTCTCGACGGGGTTCTCAACAGCACCCTGCGGACGCTCGGTCTCCGCCTCGGGAACGCCGACGTCACCGTCGACGGCACCCGCTGCGATCAGGCCGTTCTAGTCCAGTAATCATCACCTATAAATTTTAATCTTGTTGTTTTATTTTCATCAATGAATGAAATATGATATCGATATAATATTTTTAGATAATTATATTTATCTGAATAGCAATAAAACACAGCAAATTATTGATCAAAATAAAACGCACATATCTATTGCCACGCCTTATCGAAGGTATCGACAAATGTTCTCGTCGGATAATCATTTCAAGCAAGGCGCTACCCTTGTCGAACTATTTCAACGCGAGCTACTCCAGAGAACGCTGGCTGGCGAAGTCAGCCTCAATGCGGCCCGAATCTGTGGCGCAAATCTGGCGGTTCTGCAACTTGCAGTTCAACACCGGGCCCTGACACCGCGGGAGGCAGCCCTCCAAGCGTGGGAGGCCCTGGAGTTCGCCCTTAAAAGTTGCGAGATCGTCGGTGTATAGCCCGAGCACTCCGCAACTGGATCTCAAAACCAGCCGCGCCGCCAGAAGTACAGGAGCGGGAGCAGGGCGCTGATCACGATCAGCGACAGGCCGTAGGGATAACCGTAGATCCAGTCGAGTTCCGGCATGTGCTTGAAGTTCATGCCGTACATCGAGGCGACCAGGGTCGGGGGCACGCCCACCACCGAGACCACGGTGAGCACCCGGAAGGTGTTGTTCTGCTCGATGTTGATGAGCCCCAGGGTCGCGTCGAGCAGGAACTGAACGTTCTCGGACTGCCGGATCTCGAACTCGGCGAGGGAGGCGATGTCGCGTCGGATCGTCTCGAAGCGCGGCACCTGCTCGACGCCCAGGACGCCCTCGCACTCGCCGGCCACGAACGGCAGGATGCGTTCGAGGCCAAGCAGGGTCGCGCGGATCTTGCCCAGCGCCTTGCCGCGCCGGCCGATGCTGCGCAGGATCCGCCGCAGGGCGAGATCGCGACGGCGCGGCACGACCGCCCCGGAGGCGGTGCCGCCGCCCCTCACGTCGAAATCGAAGATGCGGGTGGAGAGGGTGTCGAGGTCGGCCCCCATCTCCTCCAGCGCGTCGGCGAGGCTGTCGACGAGTTCCTCCATCAGGAGAAGGAAGATCTCGGTGCTCGTGGCCGCCGGGCCGTCCTGCTCGGCGATGCGCGTCTTGACCTCGGAAAAGGCGCGCAGGTCGTGGAACCGCACCGTGACGAGGCGGTCGCGCGTCAGCACGAAGCCGAGGGGCTTCAAGAGCGAATCGACCTTGTCGAAGGTGATCATCGGAGTGCTGAGCGACAGCCCGGCCTTGGTCCGGCGCAGGCGGCTCGAGTTCTCGACTTCGCTGAGTGCCGTGCGGGACGGCACGCGGATGCCGGTGGCCTCCTCGACGGCCCTGGCCTCCTCCGCGCTCGGGTCGTTCAGGTCGATCCAGATCGCGTGATCGGGCACCCTCGGCGCTCCGGGCGGCCCGGCATGGTCGACCGCGCCGTGCGGCCCCTGGAGACTGATCATGGGAGAGTGAAACGTCCTCGCACGGCGGGCCCCGCGGGGACCGAATCCACCGCGACACGGGGGTTGCGCCGAGGGTTTTCCTTGACTCGCGGCCGGCATACGCCTAATCCGCAGCCATCGCTGGCACTCACCGATCGAGAGTGCTAACGGCGCCGGGTTGAGCGTGCCTTCGGCCGCATCAACGCCATCCATGAATTTGAAGCAAGAGGGCAGCTCATGAAGTTCCGTCCGCTGCACGACCGTGTCGTCGTCCGCCGCATCGAAGGCGAAGAGAAGACCAAGGGGGGCATCATCATCCCCGATACCGCCAAGGAGAAGCCGCAAGAGGGCGAGATCGTCGCCGTCGGCCCCGGCGCCCGCGACGAGGCCGGCCGCATCAACGCCCTCGACGTCAAGGCCGGCGACCGCGTGCTGTTCGGCAAGTGGTCCGGCACCGAGGTCAAGATCGACGGTCAGGACCTCCTGATCATGAAGGAATCCGACATCATGGGCGTCGTCGCCTAAAGTCTGGTCCGCCTTCGCTTTTTCTCCGTCTCCACGAGCCCTTCGAGGGCGCCGCCCGCGGCGCCGCGGGGCTCCCCACTTCATAAGGATTCCGACACATGGCAGCGAAAGAAGTCCGCTTCGCCTCCGACGCCCGCGAGAAGATGCTGCGCGGCGTCGACATCCTCGCCGACGCGGTGAAGGTCACGCTGGGCCCCAAGGGCCGCAACGTCGTCATCGAGAAGAGCTTCGGCGCGCCGCGCATCACCAAGGACGGCGTCACCGTCGCCAAGGAGATCGAGCTCTCCGACAAGTTCGAGAACATGGGCGCACAGATGCTGCGCGAAGTGGCCTCGAAGACCAACGACATCGCCGGTGACGGCACCACCACCGCCACCGTCCTGGCCCAGGCGATCGTCCGCGAAGGCGCCAAGTACGTCGCCGCCGGCATGAACCCGATGGACCTCAAGCGCGGCATCGACCTCGCCACGGCCGCCGCGGTGAAGGACATCATCGCCCGCGCCAAGAAGGTCGCCTCCTCCGAGGAAGTCGCCCAGGTCGGCACGATCTCGTCGAACGGCGACAAGGAAATCGGCGAGATGATCGCCCATGCCATGCAGAAGGTCGGCAACGAGGGTGTCATCACCGTCGAAGAGGCCAAGACCGCCGAGACCGAGCTCGACGTCGTCGAGGGCATGCAGTTCGACCGTGGCTACCTCTCGCCGTACTTCATCACCAACGCCGAGAAGATGGTCGCCGAACTCGAGGACCCCTACATCCTCATCCACGAGAAGAAGCTCTCGTCGCTCCAGGCGATGCTCCCGGTCCTCGAGGCCGTTGTGCAGACCGGCAAGCCGCTGGTCATCATCGCCGAGGACATCGAGGGCGAGGCGCTCGCCACCCTCGTCGTGAACAAGCTGCGTGGCGGCCTCAAGGTCGCGGCCGTCAAGGCTCCGGGCTTCGGCGATCGCCGCAAGGCCATGCTCGAGGACATCGCGATCCTGACCCAGGGCCAGATGATCGCCGAGGACCTCGGCATCAAGCTCGAGAACGTCACCCTGCCGATGCTCGGCCGCGCCAAGCGCATCCGCATCGAGAAGGAGACCACCACGATCATCGACGGCGCCGGCGAGAAGACCGAGATCGAAGCCCGCGTCGGCCAGATCAAGGCGCAGATCGAGGAGACCACCTCGGACTACGACCGTGAGAAGCTCCAGGAGCGCCTGGCCAAGCTCGCCGGCGGCGTCGCGGTCATCCGCGTCGGCGGCGCGACCGAGGTCGAGGTCAAGGAGAAGAAGGACCGCGTCGACGACGCGCTCAACGCCACCCGCGCTGCGGTGGAAGAGGGCATCGTCCCCGGCGGCGGCACCGCCCTGCTCCGCGCCCGCGAGGCCGTCCGCGCCCTCAAGAGCGACAACCCGGACGTCCAGGCCGGCATCAAGATCGTGCTGAAGGCCCTGGAGGCCCCGATCCGTCAGATCGCCGCCAACTCCGGCGTCGAGGGCTCGATCGTGGTCGGCCGCATCACCGACAAGACCGACTCGATCACCTACGGCTTCAACGCCCAGACGGAAGAGTACGTCGACATGATCCAGGCCGGCATCGTCGACCCGGCCAAGGTCGTGCGCACCGCCCTGCAGGACGCCGCCTCGGTGGCCGGCCTGCTCGTCACCACGGAGGCCATGATCGCCGATGCTCCCAAGAAGGAGAGCGGCGGCGGCGGCATGCCCGGCGGCGGCGGCATGGGCGGCGGCATGGGCGGCATGGACTTCTAAGTCCACGCCTCCAGTCCATCCAAAGAAGAGGGGTCGCCGAAAGGCGGCCCCTTTTTCATGGGTGGGACACGCGGGATCTTCACCGCGTGATCGCCTCGGTCGGAACGTCGCCCCCGCCTGCGACCTCGTCCTGAAGCGCCAAAGCAAGGGCGCCTTGGGACAAGGTTCGCGGGTGGGTACAGGCGAAGCCGGAACGACGTGACGAAGGGACAGACCGTCCTAGCATCGACCCTGGCATCTATGGGTCGAAGGCAGCAGGAGACGCGGTGGCGATCCGCGCTGGGATCAGGCCGACTTGCCCTTCTTGCCCCCCTTGGGTTTGGCATCGTGGTCCTTGCCGTCCCATGTCGCGGCGAAGGCGGCGCTGCCGAGCGCGCGGGTCGACTTCGGCTTCTTGGGCGCGAGCGCCTTCGGTTCGGACGGCTTAGTGGCCGGCTTGGCGGCCACCTTGGCGACCGGGTCGGTGCCGCCGGCCAGCGCGACGAGATGCCGGCGCGGCCAGTCGGGGGTCGCGGCCTTGAGGTCGGGGTGGTTCTTGTCGAGGCGGGCGACGAGGGTCCTGGATTCCGCGTCGGTGAGGCCGTCGACCACGAGGGCGAAGGTCTCCGCCCCGAGGCCCGCGTGGATCGCCCGGACGCCCGCGAGCGGGAGCGTCTTGGCCTTGAGTTGCTTGACCACTAGGGCGCGCCCGGTCTTGGCCACCTCCGCCCGGATGTCGGGGAAGGCCTCCGGCCTGGCCACGATGGCTTTGAGGATCGCGAAACCGTCGACATCAAGCGCCATGGAGAATCTCCTTCAGTTCCGCGACGAGGGGGATGAGCACCTGGGACACGTGCGCGCCGTACTTGCCCGAAAAGGTGGGCGGCACCTCCCGCGGCATCAGGGCTTCGGACAGCGCCGCCGCCTGGGGGATCCGGGTCGTCAGGAGGCGAAAGCCGGCGTCCTCGGCCGCGGCCTCCTCCTCCAGGCGCAGGATCGTCTGCTGATGCTGGCGGACGTTCTGCTGGTAGCGGGTCACAAGCACGTGCGGCAGGCGCTTGGGCGCCAGGCGGCTGTGGCGCTTGCGCCCGGAGCCCCAGATGGTCTGGACGAAGGCGTCGAGCCCATAGGTGGAGAGGTAGTCCGGGATCGAGGTGACGAGGACGAGGTCGGCCCCGCGCACCGCGATCTCGGTCATCGGCGAGATGCCCGGCGCGCAATCGAACAGGATGTAGTCGTAGATCGCGGCGAGCGGGACGAAGTCGTCCTGGAACAGCGTCCAAAGCTGCCCCTCGATGGCGTGCATCGAGTATTTCCGCCCGGTCAGCTCGTAGATCAGCTCGCGCTCGACGAGGCGCAGGTACGGTCCGGCCGGCAGCAGCGAGAGGGCGAGCGGCTCGTTGCCATGCGTGGTCAGGCTGACGTTGGCGCGGATACGGGGCGCGAGGATCGGCTTCTCGTTCTGGATCAGCTTGAGCGCGAGGTAGGCCTCGAGGGTGCGGCCCTTGGCGATCATCTCCCCGAGGATCTCCTCGCCCGCGAGGCAGACCGAAACGCTGGCCTGGGGATCGAGGTCCACCACCAGCACCCTGGCGCCATCGGCGGCCAGGGCCTCGGCGAGCATCACCACGGTGGTCGTCTTGCCGACGCCCCCCTTCATGTTGGCGACGGCCACGAGCTTGCCCGAAGCGCGCTTTCCAGTCCCCGGCTTGCCGGTCTCGTACTTGCCGGTCTCGTGCTTGCCGGTCTCGTGCTTGCCGGTCTCGTGCTTGCCGCTCATGATACCGTCTCCGCCAGGACGCGCACGAGCCTCGCCCGGTTCTCGCGGGTGAGCCGCGATTCGAGGAACCCGTCGACGATCGCCGGGACCGTGGCCTTGCGCACGGGGTCGAGCAGGATCTCGGCGAGGTCCGGCTCGCGCGGATCGCGCAGGCGGATCAGGCCGATGCCGTGGGTGGCGCATTGCGAGGCGATCTCGGGCAGCCGTCCCTCGCTGCGCGCGCCCGTGGGCAGGTGCCAGACAAGATGCCCGAAGTGCGTGAACCGGGTCTGGGCCAGGGCTTCGTGGACCGCCTGGACCGTGCCGCCGGCCTCGGTCTTGAGCTCGAAGGCATGGACGTCGATCTGCGCGCCGGGCAGAAGCCGGAACCGGAGGGCGGACACCAGCAGGAAGTCGGGCCGTGCCCATTGCCCCCGCCGCGGGCCGATGCCCGAGGTGTCCTGGACGAGGCAGAGCCCGTCGCCCAGGTCGAGGCCCTTGCGGAAGGCGCCTTCGAGATAGAGTTGCAGCGGCGCCATCAGCCGGGCCTCGGCCCAGCCGTCCTCGACGGACTCGGACGAAGGCTCCGCCGTTTCGGTCGCGGAGGCCGCCACGAGGAAGATCTGGCCGCCCTGCCCGCGCAGGCGCCCGATCCGGCCCATGCCCACGAGGTCGTCGCAGGCGGAAAAATAGGTCTCGGCCGGGACGGGGCGCTCGCCGTCGCGGGCGATCAGGGCCCGCATGACACGGTTGAGGACCGGTGTCCCGTCCTGGGGCAGGAGAGCGAGGATGCGGCCCGGGAGGGCGGTGGAATCGGCGTGTCGGCCCATGAGATGCGGCAGGTATCGCTCGTCGTCCGCGCGCGCCCCCTCGGCCGCCGGTTGTGGTCACGGTAGCGGGATTGCACAACCGCGCCAGCGAAAAGAACACGCGCGGCGAGACGTCGTGGGGCAGGTCGGGCGACGGCCGCTCAGCCGTCGCGGCGGCCGCAGCGCACGTAGGCGGAGGCGCCCTTGCCGCTCGACCAGGTCAGCCGGTCGCCGTCCACGGTCAGGCGGACCTGGGACGACCAGCGCCGGCCGCGGTCGCTGCACTCGGCGGCCACGACCCAGGCGCTGCCCGCACGGCGGCCGTCGCGAAACGTGCAGATCGTACGGCCGGCCCTGGCGCCGCCGGCCGTGATCCGGGCCGGAATGTAGCCGTGGCGGCGCGAGGGCGCCTGGCAGGCGGCGGGAGTCGGCCCCCACAGCCCGACGAACTCGGCCCTTTCGATGTCCGCGGCCCGCGGGATACCGGCCGGTACGGCGATCACGGGCTCGGCCTTGGCCGGGACCGGCGACGACGGCTGGGCAGCCGCCGCGTCGGGCGGGATCGCGTCGGTGGCGGCCGGCTCGGCGGGCGAAGCGGGCCGGTCGAGCCCGCGGGAGGGACGCAACGAGGCCGGCTGCCGCGCCGGTTCCGGCATCATGACGAAGGCACTCGCCTCCGTGCGCGCCTCGGCCCGCTCGCTGTCCCGGTGCGGACGCTGAACCGTGTCGTCGGCGAGGTAGATCGCGGTGTAGGCGAAGAAGATGCCCCAGCCGATGGCCAGGACCACCGGCACCACCAGCCAGAGCAGGGAACGGCCGTCGGACTCCGGGCACGCGTCGTCGACAAGCGTCGGGCCGAACGTCCCGTCGAGCCCCTGCGCCATCGCTCCCCCTCCCGGTTCATGATTCATAAACCAGGATGTGGAACCCTGTGAAGCCGCTTTGGAACCACACCGCGGGATGTTCGTTACTTCGACCGCCGGTCAGCGCCCGAAGATGCCCTTGAGGAATTGGGCGGTGCGGTTGCGCTTCTTCTTGCGCTCCAATTCCGCGGCATCCTTCACCCAGGCCACCTGCACCACCCGGCGCTCGCCCTCGAACGGCTCGTGGCCGTGCCAGGAGTTGTCGGCGCGCAGGAAGGCGAACATCGTACCCATGGTCGGCGGCACCTCGACGGCGAAGGGGGCGTAGTTCTTGCCGTCGTAGAGCACCCGCAGGCGGCCGGCGGCCGGCGCGTCCCAGGCGTCGTTCATGTAGACGAGCAGCGTCAGCACCTTGGACGGGCCGTCGGTGTGGATCGACCCGTACTTGAGCTGCGAGCGCTTCATGATCGTGGTCAGGCGCGGGCAGGAGACGAGGTCGATCCCGAATTTCTCGCCGAGGATCACCGAGAACGCGTCGCTCTCCAGTTCCTCGATCAGGTCGCGAAACCGACCCTTGAGCGCGACCTCGTCCACCGTGAGGTAGCCCGGCTTGGCGATCGCCGGGAAATCCTGGCGGATCTCGTCGATCGCCTCGGGCCGGAGCACGTCCGTGCCCAGGCAGAAGCTGTAGGGCTCACGCGAGACCGGCGCCGCGCGCACGGCATCGAGGTCGATGGTCGAAAGCTGGGCCATGGCTACCGGTCGTCCCGTCTGTGGCGGCGCGGGAACGAGACGGTCTCGATCCCGACCTGAAGAATGGGAGCCCGGTTCGCGCGACGAGCCGGGCCGAGCCGCCGGGTAGACTCCGCGATTGCGGCAAGCCGGCGGCAGCCCAGGTAAGACAAGCCGGCGGCAGGCCAGGTAAGACAAGCCGGCGGCAGCCCCGGTCGCCCACTCTACGGCGGCCTGCGTCAAGACACTGGCAACCGTGTTTCGAACGGATGCCGGCGGAGCCTGGGTCCGTGCCGGTCATTCCTCGGGCTTAAGCCCTCTTCCAGACGGCCGAGCCCTTTTCGCAGGGCGCGGAAACTGCCATGCTTGGCGCCATCGGAAACAGGAACGGCGCCAAGTCCCCGTGTCGAACCGGACCGTCCTCGCCCTGATCCTCTGCTTCACGCTGCCGGCTGGCGCGCAGGCGCAGCCCGGTGCCGCCGTTCAGCGCATGGTCTGTTCGGAGGCGATGGGCCTCGTGAAGAAGAGCGGCGCCATCCTCCTGAACGCCGGCGGCTCGGCCCTCGAACGCTTCGTCAAGGATCGCAGCTTCTGCGAGACGAGCGAGATCGCGGAACTGCGGTTCGTGCCCACCCGCGACAACCCCGAATGCCCGGTGGGCTACCGCTGCCGCGAACTCGGGTTCAACGATTGGGACTGGCAGTAGGATTTTTCGCGGGGACGGCCCTCCCGCTCCGATCGGCTTTTCCCCGAGCGCCGCCGCCCCCCCGTGGGGGCCTGACATGCGGCATCGTCGTCGCGGCCGCGCCCTGGGACGTGCCACGATCTCGCCATGTCCGATGGTCACTGCGGCGGGGTCAGGCGCCCGCGAGACGACCGACACCACGAGACGACGACGGGGGGACGCGCATGGCGGTGTTGAGAACGGGCCTCGGCCTCCAGGCCCCCGTGACGGCCGTGTTCGTCCTCGTTCTCCTCCTCACGCCGGTGCTGGTGCCCGGCGCGCCCGCGGCCCCGCTCTACGTGACCCTGAGCGGCCTCGCGATGGCCGGCATCCTCTACGCCTCGGTGCGGCTCTCGGCCTTCCTCAAGATCTTCGTGGCGATGTACGGCATCGGCTACGTCACCCTGGCCGGCGCGCAGCAGCTCGCGGGCCTGGGCATCCTGCCAGGCACCATAGCGGCCCTGCTGCCGCCCGCCTTCGCCGCCACGGGCGCGGTGGTGTTCGCCGCCATCGTGCTCGGCATCTCCTACCTCGAGCCGATCCGCGCGATCACGCTGATCGCCGACCCGTATTTCGCCACGCACGACGCCCCCACCAAGGAGATCGGCCCGTTCCGCTTCTTCGGCGGCACCGAGGGCAAGATCGGGCAGCGGCTGGTGGCGCTCTCGATCTTCATCACCTTCGCCCAGGTGGCCCTGCAGCTGCGGCTGAACTTCTGGTACCGCGACCTGTTCAACGCCCTGCAAGAGTACAACGCCGAGGCGTTCTGGTATCAACTGCTGTTCGTCTTCGCGCCCCTAGCCGCCATCTGGGTGGTCATCGGGATGTTCGACACCTTCGTCGACGCCACGCTGGAGATCCGCTGGCGGACCTGGCTGACGCGCAGCCTGTCCGAGCGCTGGCTCGATGCGGGCGTGCACTACCGCATCCCGTTCACCGACGAGGCGGCCGACAACCCGGACCAGCGCATCCAGGCGGACGTGCGGCTGTTCATCCAGCAGACCATGATCCTGTCGATCCGGCTCCTGTCGCAGGCGGCCACGCTGGTCTCGTTCATGGTCATCCTGTGGGGCCTGTCGCGCGACTTCGCGCTGCCCTTCACCGACACGGTGGTGCCGGGCTTCCTCGTCTGGCTGGTGGTCGGCTACGCGGTGATCGGCACCTGGCTGACCCACCTGATCGGGCGGCCACTCATCGGGCTCGATTTCCGGCAGGAGAAGGTCGAGGCCGACTTCCGCTTCTCGCTGGCGCGCACCCGCATCTATTCGGAGCAGATCGCGCTTCTGCGCGGCGAGCGGGCCGAGACGCTGCGGCTGCGCGACCTGTTCGGGGCGGTGATCGGCAACTTCGTCGACATCATCTACCGGCGGATCAAGCTCGGCAGCTTCACCCTGTCCTACAGCCAGATCAGCGTGGTGTTCCCCTACATCCTGGCCGCGCCGTCCTACTTCACGAAGAAGATCACCCTCGGCCAGTTCCAGCAGACCGCCGGCGCCTTCGCCAACGTGCAATCGTCGCTGTCGTTCTTCATCTCGTCCTACACCACCATCGCCTCCTACCGCGCCAACACCAACCGCCTGACGTCGTTCAAGCGGGCGATGACCAAGGCGGAAGCGTTGAACGGGGCGGGCTACGGCCTCGTCCAGGGCAACGAGACGGCGGGCGACGTCACCGCCGCCGGCCTCGCCCTGGCGCTGCCGGACGGGCGCGAGATCGTGGCGGCCGAGCGCCTGGCCCTGGCCAAGGGATCGGCCACCCTGGTGACCGGCCCGTCGGGCTCGGGCAAGTCGACCCTGTTCCGGGCGATCGCCGGCATCTGGCCGTTCGGCCGGGGCCGCATCGACGTGCCGCCGGGCCAGTCGGCCCTGGTGCTGCCGCAGCGGCCCTACATCCCGCTCGGCACCCTGCGCGGCGCCGTGGTCTATCCCAACACCACCGACCAGTTCCCGGACGCGGCGATCCGCGAGGCGCTGGTGGCGGCCCAGCTGCCCCAGCTCGTCGACCGCCTCGACGAGGTCGATGCCTGGGACCAGCGCCTGTCGGGGGGCGAGCAGCAGCGCCTGGCCGTCGCCCGGGCGGTGCTGGCCAAGCCAGCCTGGCTGTTCCTCGACGAATCGACCGCCGCCCTCGACGAGGCCAGCGAGGCCGGGATCTACCGGATGCTGCGCGAGCGCCTGCCCGACACCACCATCGTCTCGATCGGCCACCGCTCGACCCTGCACGCCTTCCACGACCGCCGCCTCGACATGCAGGCCGGCAACGACGGCAGGTTCGTGCCGCGCGACATGCCCAAGCCCGTCGCCGCGGAGTAGGCCCTCAGCGCAAGAACCCCACCGCCACCGGCACCAGGATCGCGGTGAGGAAGGCGTTGAGGCCCAGAGCGATGCCGGCGAAGGTGCCGGCCACGGCGCTGACCTGGAAGGCGCGGGCGGTGCCGACGCCGTGGGCGGCCAGACCCGCCGCGAAGCCGCGGGCGCGCCGGTCCTCGATCCGCAGCCGGTTCATCAGCGGCGTCACCAGGATGCCGCCGGTCATGCCGGTGAGCATGACGAGGACGGCGGCCAGGGTCGGATCGCCGCCCAAGGTCTCGACGATGCCCATGGCGACGCCCGTGGTCACCGACTTCGGGCTCATCGCCACCACCACGTCGCGGGGGATACCGAGCATGAGCCCCAGACTCATCGCCGAGACGATCCCCACGAGCGAACCGACCACGAGGGCGGCCAGCATCGGCACCAGGGCGCGCATCACCGTGGCCCGGTACTCGTAGAGGGGAATCGCCAGGGCGACGGTGGCGGGCCCGAGCAGGAAGTGGACGAACTGTGCCCCCTCGAAATAGGTCGCGTAGGGCGTGCCGGTGAGCCACAGTACCGTGGCGGTGATGACGATGGCGACGAGCACGGGGTTGGCGAGGGGGTGCCGGTCGGTGGCGAGCGCGACCCGCTCGGCGACGCCGTAGGCGAGCAGCGTCACGGTCAGCCACAGCAGCGGCGTGTGCGAGAGGTAGACCCAGACGGCGAAATCCCCCTTCATCGCGGGTCGTCGCGCGGTGCCATCCGGCGCGCCACCGCCACGAAGGTCAGGGCCGTGGCCGCCAGGGTGAGGAGGGTGGAGACCAGGACCACCACGGCGATGGCGAGGCCGTGGGTGGCGATGACGTCGAGGCGCCCGACGATGCCGGCACCGGCCGGCACGAACAGCAGCGAGAGGTGAGCGAGCAGGCCCTTGCCGGTCCCCTCCAGGGTGCCGTCGACGAGGGGCCGCGGCAGCACCCGGTCCGACAGGCGGGTGGCCCGGTCGCGCAAGCCGAGGAAGGCCAGGAGCACGGCCATCCCGATCAGCGGCCCCGGCACCGGCAGGCCGGCGCCGCGCGCCGCCGCCTCCCCGACGAGCTGCGCCATCAGGATCAGCGTCAGGCTGACGATCATCGGATGAGACTCAGGCGATGGCGGCCGGGCCGGTGCGGGCGCGTCCGATCTCGTCCTCGCCGAGCCCGAGCAGGCCACCAAGGCGCCAGACCAGCGCCTCCTCGAACTCGTGGACGGCGCCGTCGGCGCTGGCCACCGACCAGGCCATGGCCAGGAGGCGCAACCGCTCCGGGCGATCGGCGTCATGCCCCATCCGCTCGACGAGTTCGGCCATGTCGCGGGTCTCGGCGTCGAAGGCGGTGGCGCGGGCGATCAGGGCATCGGCCTCGGGCCGCGAGCGCGCATAGCGACCCTCGACGAGGCGGGCGAGCCGCTCGGCCTCGGGCGCGGCCAGGGTGCCGTCGGCCCGTGCCACATGCACGAGCAGCGCGATGGCCGCCAGGGCCTCGTCCTCTGCCGGATCGGCGACCTCCGGCGCGGCGAGCCCGAAGGCGTCGGCGGCGTAGGACTTCAGGCGTTCGATCAGCGTCATCGGAGCCTCGTGCGGAGACGGGAGTCGGCGGGGCGTCGTTCGATCGTGTCGGCGATGCGAGCCGTCGCTCGCCGGTCGAAACGCGAATGCCCTCCCTCGAAAAGGAGAGGGTTCGGCTTGCGCCTCCCGCGATCACCCGGCCGGACGACGACGACAACCGGCGCTGCGAAACCAAGCCCTCAACGCGAAAAGACCCGGCTTCCACAGCCGGGCCAAGTCGTCGATTCTCGAAACTCTCCATCGCCGAAGGCGATGGCCAGCCATGGGTCCCCGGCGCGGCGCCCGCCGCGCCGGAGGATGTCGGGTCCTAGAAGTCGCGCTGGACGCGCATGCGGACCTGGTAGGTGTCGTCGGCGGTGACGGTGCGGACGGCGGCACCGGCATTGATCTGCGCCGCGGTGAGCGGAGCGTTGCGGGTCTGGTCGATGACCCGGCCCTGCTGGACGCCGACCTTGGTGTACATGCCCTCGACGCCGATATCGAGGTCCTTGACGGGCGACCAGATCAGGCTCGCGCCGGCGACGATCTGGTAGTTGTCGCGAAGGGTGGGGGCGAGCGCGAAGGAGCGCGTGCCGACGATACCCGTGAAGTTGTTGTTGGTCGCGTTTCCGGCACCGGAGTAGGCGAGTGCGTTGGCCTGACGGGCGCCGCGAGCGAACTCGATCTCCGAGTAGCTGGCGAACACCGCCGAACGCCACTCGGGCGACCAGTAGTGCAGGAACGAGCCGACGACGCTGAAGCTCTTCGAGAGCTCGATCTTGCCGGTGAACGGGTTGAGGGTCGCATCCGACATGTAGGGGTCGAAGGCGGCGCCGTTGATGGTGCTGATGCGCGAGGCATAGCTACCGTTGTAGGAGGGGATGCCGGTGTAGAGGCTGGCGCCCTCGCCGTAGGCACCCTGGAGGTAGAAGGTGTCGCCCGGTGCGATGAACGGCATGTTGATCTTCACGCCACCCTGCACGGCCCAGCCGTACTCGGAGGACGGACGTGCGGTCGGACCGATCGCGGGAAGAACGAACCCGGGAGTCAGAGCGCCGGCGTTGGCGGCGAGGCCCGACGAACCCGCGACGAAGTTCTGGGTGTTCATCTCCTTCACGGCAGCGGACAGCTGGGCCGAACCCCAGGCCGCGTCGTAGCGGAGCACGCCGACGAAGTCGGGAAGACGGCTCGAACCGCGGACGTCGACGGTCTGGTACTGCGGGCCGGCGACGGTGGTGTTGAACAGGACGCGCTGCAGCGCAGCGACGTTGGCACCCTGAGCCGGGTTCGCGAATTCCTGCGAGTAGATGGTGTTGCGGCGGAAGGCCGGGTCTTCCAGCGACAGGGTCGCCGAGAAGCCGCTGTCGCCGAGCTTGGTGGTGTAGGCGAGCAGGTTGGTCGACTGCAGGTCCGAACCGGCCGTCGCGGTCTGGATCTCGAAGTCGTGGGCGTAGAAGTCGAAGAACGAGGACGCGCGACCGGCGGTGAAGCCGGCGAACTGGATGAACGCCTTGTCGGTGTTCACGAACTGCTGGACGTGGCCGGCCTGATCCTGGCCGTTCGCACCGAAGGCGTTGCCGATGCGCTCCTGGGTACCCGAGCGAATGCCCTGGGTGGCGCCGGTGCGGGAGGCGAACTCGAGGCGGGCGAAGGCGCGCAGGGTGCCGTAGCCGGTCTGGGTGCGGGCATCGAGGTTGATGCGGGCGAGGCCACGGTAACCGACGAGGTCGCCGTTGGTGCCGCTACGCTGCTTCGACTCGCCGTAGCCGACCTCGAAACGAGCGCGGCCCGAGAGGCGCAGGCAGGTGTCGGTGCCGGGGATGTAGAAGAACCCGGCGCCGTAGGCCGAGCAGACACGCACGTACTCGATCGGGGCGGCCTTCTTGACCGGCAGATCGGCGGACTGCGCTCCAGCTACCGCGAAAACCCCCGCGACAGACCCGAGGAGCGAGCTCTTTAAGAGCCTCATTGTTATCTCCAGAGTTTCGAGACCAAAGACTATGCAGATCTCAATTCCGACCCCCAAGGTCGCAACCGGCCCGCCCGTACTTGCTAGTAGAAACCCGTCGCGTCCGTTGCCGGAACCGCGGGCGTTGCCGGGGTTTGCCCCCGTGCTGATATACCTTGGACGACACCCCCCGCTCCAAGCAACACGGATTCGTGTCCTTGCCGGAAGTTCCCTCCCTCTGTTGCGGTGCTGCAACGAACCTGAGGCGGCTAACGGCCGATCGCGCAAGCATTTTTGGAGATGCCGGGTCGGCGTGGGTTCGCGTGAGCCCGCGAAAGGTCTGATCTCGGCCCTCCCGCGCCGCGGCAGCGGGCATCAATTCAATAGATTGACCATTCGTTAGGCATTTTAGGTCCCGCAAACGCGGATTTCTGCGGCTTGCGGCGAAAAACCGATGCGGGAACGACCGGATCACCCCGGATCTCGGCCGTCCCGTTAATCGGACTGTCAGGGCTTTGGGCGACCCTCCGATCGAGGCGGCGCGCAGTGCGCAGGCACGCCGCACAGACCGCCCGGGACGATGTCGACGATGGACCAGACAGTGATGCCGTCGACGACGCAGGTCGAGGTCGTCGTCATCGGCGCGGGCCTCGCCGGGACGGCGGCGGCGACGGTGCTGGCCCGGGCCGGCCGCTCGGTGGCACTCGTCGATTCGCACCGGGTCTTCCCGCCCGAGTTCCGGGCCGAAAAACTCGGCCCGCCCCACGTCGCGATGCTCGAGCCTCTCGGGCTCGCCGACACCGCGCTCGGCGCCGCCACGGCCATCGACAGCATCGACATCTACCGGTTCGGCCGTCTCGTCGCGCGGCATCGCGGGCGCGAGTACGGCTACGGCTATTCCGACGTCGTCAACGCCCTGCGCGGGGCCATGCCGGCGGCGGTGGACTTCATGGTCGGCCGCGTTGCGGGGATCGAGGCCGGGCCCGGCCTCCAGACCGTGACGCTGGCCGATGGCCGGGCGATCGCGGCCCGGCTCGTCGTGGTGGCCACGGGGCTCGGCGACGCCATCCGCCGCATGGTCGGCATCGCGCGGGTCGACACCCGCAAGGCCCATTCGCTGTCGCTGGGGTTCGACCTCGACCGGCCGGCCTACGCCTACCCGTTCGAGTCCCTCGCCTATTACGGCACCGGCTACGACCGGGTCGCCTACCTGACCCTGTTTCCGATCCGCGACACGATGCGCGCCAACCTGTTCGTCTACCGCGAGGCCAACGACCCCTGGACCAGGGCGTTTCGCCAGAACCCGGCCGAGACCCTCGGCGCCCTGATGCCGAACCTCGGCGGGATCTGCGGCGGGCTCGGGGTCGCGGGCCGGGTACAGGTGCGCCCGATCGACCTCACCCTCTCGCAGGGGCACCGCCGCGACGGCGTCGTGCTGGTGGGCGATGCCTTCTGCACCACCTGCCCGGCCCCCGGCGTCGGGGTGAAGCGGGTGCTCACGGACGTGGACCTGCTATGCAACGTCCACATCCCGCGCTGGCTGGCGACGCCCGGCATGGACGCCTCCAAGATCGGCGCGTTCTACGACGACCCGCGCAAGGTCGAGAGCGACGCCCAGGCGATCCGGCAGAGCGAGTTCTCCCGCTCCATGGCGATCGATCCGGGGCTGGTCTGGGTCGCGCGGCGGGCGCGCAACACCCTGGTTCGCAAGGGCGCCGCCCTGGTGCGACAGGCCGGAGCGTCGCTGGTGCGGGCCGAGGCCCCGCCCATGACCGGATCCTCCGCACGGATGTGATCCCGCCCGCTGCCGACATCGGGCCGCCCGCGGGCATGCGCACGCCGCATCGCCGGCATGACCGACCCGGCGCGATGCAACCCAAGGCGCCGTTCGAGCGTCTCCCGTGCCAGCGACAGCAACCACGGGACGACCGCGATGGAACCGATGAAGCCGATGGAACCCATGAAGCCCATGGAACCGATGAAGCCCATGAAGCCGATGCAGGGATCGGAGGCCTGGTGGCCGCAGGAACTCGGCAGGCCGTCCACCAGCGGCGGCCAGAACGGCCTGCGCTACGCCTTCTTCCCGGACAAGCAGCGCCTCGTCATCGAGGAGAACGGCAAGCGCACCACCTACGATAGCGGCGACCACCAGATCAACGGCGTCTCCCAGTCGAGCGGCGGCTCGCCGCGCTTCCGCAGCCAGAACGGCGAGGTCGCCCTGGATCAGTTGAAGACGGTGGACTAAAGCCTGCCGGGCAGGCCCCGGCACATCGCGAAGGGGCCCGTTCACGTCGGCGGGCGACCCTTCGCGCATGTGCGGCATCGCCGGCCTCGTCGATCCTCGCCTTTCGCCCGAGCGGCTCGCGCGTTTCGCCGGCGCGATGGCCGACGCCCTCGCCCACCGCGGGCCGGACGGGCGCGGGGTCTGGCATGAAGACGGCGTGGCATTGGGCCATCGCCGCCTCGCCATCCTCGACGTGAGCGCCGCCGGCGCCCAGCCGATGCGCTCCCGCGACGGGCGCTGGGTGGTGACGTACAACGGTGAACTCTACGACGCCGCCGACCGACGCCGGCACCTGTCCGACTGCGGGCACACCTTCGCCGGCACCTCGGACACCGAGGTCCTGGTCGAACTCATCGCCCGCCACGGCGTCCCGGCCGCCCTCGACCGGGTCGAGGGCATCTTCGCCTTCGCGGCCTACGACCGCCACGAGCGCCGCCTGTGGCTCGCTCGCGACCGCATCGGCGTGAAGCCGTTGTTCTATGCGCATCATGGCGAGCGCCTGATGTTCGGCTCGACGCTGAGCGCGCTCACCGCCTGCCCGGAGTTCGCGCCCGGGATCGATCCGGCGGCGGTGTCGAGCCTCCTGCGCCACGGCTACGTGCCCGCACCGGGCTCGATCCTCAGCGGTGTGCGCAAGCTCGCCCCCGGTTTCCTCCTGTGCTGGCGCCCCGGCGAGGCCCCCCGCACGAGCGCCTATTGGCGCCTCGACGATGTCGTCCGCACCGGCCGGGCCGATCCGTTCCGGGGGTCGGACGAAGCCGCAGCGGAACGGCTCGAGGCGTTGCTGGCGGCGGCGGTGCGGCGGCAGATGGCGAGCGACGTGCCGCTCGGCGCCTTTCTGTCGGGGGGCGTCGATTCCTCCACGGTGGTCGCCCTGATGGCCGCGCACGGACAGGCCCCGAAGACCTTCGCGGCCGGCTTCACCGACGATCCGCGCTTCGACGAGAGCGACGCCGCCGCGCGGGTCGCCCGGCACCTGGGCACCGACCATACCACCATCCCCGTCCGCGAGGCGGATGCGCTGGCCCTCGTGGCGCATCTGCCCGAGATCTACGACGAGCCCCTGGCCGACCCATCCGGCCTGCCGACCCACCTCCTCTGCGCCGCCACGCGGCGGGCCGGGATCACGGTGGCGCTCTCGGGCGATGGCGGCGACGAGCTGTTTGCCGGCTACGACCGCTATGCCCTCGCCCTGCGCTTCGCGGCCCGCGCCGAGCCGGTGCCGCCCCCCTTGCGCCGCCTCGCCGCCGGCGCGGTCCTCGCCCTGCCACACGGGGCCCTGGCGATCCTCGGCCGCGCCCTGCCCCGGCCCTGGGGCGGGCCGGATGCCGCCGACCGCCTGCGCAAGGCGGCGGCACAGCTGTCGGGCGACGGCTTCGGGCTCTATGCCCGCCTCCTCACCCTCAACCCCGCGGCGGAGGCGCTGGCGCGCGGCGTGCCGGGACTGGCGCACCCCCTCGACGAGGAGGCGGACGGCTCGCTCCTCGAGCGGATGCGGCGCCTCGACACCCTGAGCTACCTCCCCGACGACGTGCTCGCCAAGGTCGACCGTGCCAGCATGGCGGTGGGGCTGGAAGCGCGGGTGCCGCTGCTGGACCGCGACGTCGTCGCCTTCGCCTGGAGCCTGCCGGAATCGCTGCTGCGGCGGGACGGCAAGGGCAAGTGGCTCATGCGCCGGGTGCTCGCCCGCCACGTGCCGCCGGCCCTGTTCGAGCGGCCGAAGCAGGGCTTTGCCCCGCCCCTGGCCGCCTGGCTGCGCGGCCCGTTGCGCGCCTATGCGAACGACCTGCTGCGGGCGCCCGACGCCGGCGGCGGCTTCCTCGACACGGGCCTGGTGCGGGCGATGCTCGACGAGCACCTGTCGGGGCGGCGCAACCATGCGGTCGGGCTATGGCCGCTCGTGACGTTCGAAGCCTGGCGTCTGGCGCAAGGCCGCAGGGCGCGGCACAGTGCCGGAGAGACGCCAGGGGGAGCATCGGCTTGAGCGACACGATCACCATCGCAGCCGCGGACGGCACGGCGGCCACCATCGCCCTCCACGGCGCCGAGCCGGTGTCCTGGGTCGTCGCCGGGCGCGAGTACCTGTGGGAGGGCGACCCGGCCCATTGGAACCGCCATGCGCCGTGGCTCTTCCCGGTGGTCGGCGCCAGCGCCGGCGGGCGCGTCCGGGTCGGCGACGACACCTTCCCCATGGCCCAGCACGGCTTTGCCCGCGACCTGCCTTTCGCGGTGGCGGCGCAGGCGCCGGACTCCGTCACCCTGCGGCTCGGCGACGACGCCGCGACGCGCGCGCACTACCCCTTCGCCTTCGCCCTCGACATCACCGCCACGGTGAGCCCCGGCCGCCTCGCCTTCACGATCGTGGTGCACAACACCGGCGAGACCGCCCTGCCCTACGGCCTCGGGTTCCACCCGGCCTTCCCCTGGCCGTTCGCCGGGGGCGAGCGTGCGGCCGGCGCCGGCTACGCGGTGGTGTTCGAGCATCCCGAGCGGCCGTTCGCCCCGCAGGTCGGCGAGGGCGGCCTGCTCCTGCGCGACGAGCAGCCATTGCCCCTCGACGGCGACACCCTCCCCCTCGATCCGGAGATCTTCACCGAAGCCCTGGTCGTCCTCGACGCGAAGAGCCGGTGGATGCGCTTTGCCGGTCCCGACGGCAGCGCCATCCGCCTCGAAGCGGAGGATTTCCCCCACCTCGCCGTCTGGACGAAGCCGACGGCGCCTTTCCTCTCCCTCGAATGCTGGACCGGGCACGCCGACTGGGCCGGGTTCTCCGGCGATCTCTCCGAGCGCGATGCGCAACGCCTGCTCGCGCCGGGAGCCCGGGCGCGGCACGGCGTGACGCTGTCGTTCGAGGCGGCGGGCGCATGACCGCCTTCTCGGCCCAGGCCTGGGCGCGCAACGCGGACGCCTACGAGGCGATCCGCACCATGCCCTTCAACGCGGAGCTCGCCGCCGGCACCCTCAGCCCGGCCCGCTTCGTCCACTACATCGTGCAGGACGCGCATTACCTGATCGGCTTCGGCCGGGCCCTGGCGCTCGCCGCCGCCAAGGCGCCGGACCCCGACCGGATCGTGCAGTTCGCCCGTGCCGCCGAGACCGCCATCGTGGTGGAGCGCTCGCTCCACGGCGGCTTCTTTCGCGATCACGGCATCGATGCGCGGACCTTCGCGCAGACGCCGCTGTCGCCGGCCTGCGACCACTACGTCTCCTCGCTCATGGCCACCGCCTACGGCGAGCCCTATGAGGTGGTGCTCGCGGCCCTGCTGCCCTGCTTCTGGATCTACGCCGAGGTCGGCACCGACATCCTCTCGCGGGCGGCCTCCGCCAACCCCTACCAGGCCTGGATCGACACCTACGCCGGCGAGGAGTTCGCCACCGCCGTCGCGCAGATGATCGCGGCCACGGACGAGGCCGCGGCCGACGCCTCGCCTTCCTTGCGCGAGCGGATGCACCGGGCCTTCACCCGCGCCACCCAGCTCGAATGGATGTTCTGGGACGGCGCCTACCGCGAGGCGCGCTGGCCGGTGTGAGGCTCGCGCCGGGACCGGGATGCGAGGCCGGGTGGCAGACGATTTGCAACCGGACCGCGACTCGTCGCATGTCGACTCTCCGGCACGGATCGCAGGGTCGCGATTGGCCCGTGTCGGCAAGATGGACCAGGACGGGCGGCCCGCCCTCGGGCCCCCGCGAGAACGGACGCTGAGAGGACACGACATTCATGGCATCGGGCCTTGCCGGCGATCTCATCCGCACGAAATCCCTGGAGCGTCTCAACGCCGACGCTGACAGCGGCGAGAACCAACTCGAACGCACGCTCGGTCCCTGGAGCCTGATCGCGCTCGGCATCGGCGCGGTCATCGGCGCCGGGCTGTTCTCGCTCACCGGGATCGCGGCGGCCGAGCACGCCGGCCCGGCCGTGGTGATCTCCTTCGCCATCGCCTCCCTCGCCTGCGCCTTCGCCGGCATGTGCTACAGCGAACTCGCGGGCATGATCCCGGTGGCGGGCTCGGCCTACACCTACGCCTACGCCACCATGGGCGAGTTCGTGGCCTGGATCATCGGCTGGGACCTCGTGCTCGAATACGCGGTCGGCGCCGCCACCGTCTCGGTGAGCTGGTCGAGCTACGTCACCCGCTTCCTGCGCGACAGCCTCGGCATCAACCTGCCGCCCAGCCTCGTGAATTCGCCGTTCGAGACCTACACCCTCGCCGACGGCACCGTGGCGCACGGCCTCGTCAACCTGCCGGCGATCGTCATCATCGTCGCGGCCTCCGCCCTCCTGATGGTCGGCATCCGCGAATCGGCCCGGGTCAACGCCGTGGTCGTCCTCATCAAGCTCGCCGTGGTGGCGGTCGTGGTCGGCGTCGGCCTGTTCTACATCAAGGCGCAGAACTACGTGCCGTTCATCCCCGAGAACACCGGCACCTTCGGCGAGTACGGCTGGAGCGGGATCATGCGCGGCGCCGGCGTGGTCTTCTTCGCCTACGTCGGGTTCGACGCGGTCTCCACGGCGGCGCAGGAGGCCAAGAATCCACAGCGCAACATGATGATCGGCATCCTGGGGTCGCTCGCCATCTGCACGGTGATCTACATCGCCTTCGCTAGCGTGCTCACCGGCCTCGTCCCCTACGCCCAGATGAAGGGAGACGCCGCGCCGGTGAACACCGCCATCGCGATGACGCCGTTCCCGTGGCTCAAGAGCCTCGTGACGCTCGGCGTCATCGCGGGCTTCTCCACGGTGATCCTGGTGCTGCTGCTCGGCCAGAGCCGGGTGTTCTACTCCATGAGCAAGGACCGGCTGCTGCCGGGCTTCTTCTCCAAGATCCACCCGACCTGGAAGACGCCCTACCGCTCGAACCTGTTCTTCATGGTGTTCACCAGCGCGCTCGGCGGCTTCCTGCCGATCTCCCAGCTCGGCCACATGACCAGCATCGGCACCCTGCTCGCCTTCATCCTGGTCTGCGTCGGCGTCATCATCCTGCGCCGGACCCAGCCGGACGCGCGGCGCGACTACCGCACGCCGCTGGTGCCGCTGGTGCCGATCCTCGGCATCGTCAGCTGCTTTGCCATGATGGTGTCGCTCGACGGCGAGACCTGGCTGCGCCTAGGCGTCTGGCTCGCCATCGGCCTCGTGATCTACTTCGCCTGGAGCCGCAACCACAGCCGGGTCGGGCGGGAGGCGTAGCGCACTCGTTCAGCCGATCAGCGCGAGCAGCGCGTCGGCGGCCCGGCTGCGGTAGCGTTCCTTGTGCCGCAGCACCCGGAACGGCCGCGCCGGCAGGTGGAAGGCGGCCTGCACCAGGGTGCCCGCCCGCAGGGAGGCCGCCACGACGGTGCGCGACAGCACGGCGGCCCCGCCGCCGGCTTCCACCGCTGCCCGGACCGCCTCGTTCGAGGGCAGTTCGAGGACGACCCTGAGCCCGGCGGCCGGAATGCCGGCCTGCGCCAGCGCCGCCTCGAACACCGAGCGCGTCCCCGAGCCCGCCTCGCGCAGCACCCATTCGGCCTCTGCCAGATCCCCGGGCGCGAGGTCGCGGGCGGCCGCGAACGGGTGGCCGGGTGCCACCACCAGGACCAGCTGGTCCTGCGCCACCGTGGCGGCGGCCAGCGCCGGGTCGTCGAGGTCGCCCTCGACGAAGCCGAGTTCGGCGGTCCCGTCGTGCACGGCCCCGGCCGCCTCGGCGGTGTTGCCGACGGAGAGGCGCACCGCGATCAGCGGATAGGCGCGGCGGAAGGCGACGAGGTGGCGGGGCAGCCAGTCGCTGGCGACGGTCTGGCTCGCGGCCAGCGAGAGCGTGCCGCTGCGCAACCCGCTCAGGTCCGCCAGGACCCGCTCGGCGGCCTCTGCCCGCGCCAGCACCGCCCGCGCCTCGATCAGGAAAACGCGCCCGGCCTCGGTCAGGGCGATGCCGCGCCCGACCCGGTGGAACAGCCGGGTCGCGTGCCGCGCCTCCAGGGTGGCGATGGCCGCACTCACCGCGGATTGGGCGAGGTTGAGGGCCTCGGCCGCCCGCGTGACGTGCTCGCGCTCGGCCACCGCCACGAAGATGCGCAATTGGTCGAGGGTCATGACGGGGCCGGGACAGGCGCGGCGTCAGGGACCATCGGCCTGGTGGTGGCGCAGTTCGGGCGCGCCCTTGTGCGGCTCGCCGGCCTCGGGGGGTTCGCCGCGGGTCTCGGCCCGGCTGGTGTCCACGAAGATGCGGGCCTCGCCCTCCTTCAGGCCGAGGCTGCGCAGGGCGTAGACGATCATCCCGAAGGCGAGTTCGCGCTCGGCCATCAGGGCGAGGCCGACGCCCTGCTCCTCCAGGAGCTTGCGCTCGCCGTCGCTGTGGCTGCGCACCAGCGTGTCGATCCTCGGATTGAGGGAACGGGCGAGCTCCACGAGGCGGCGGGCCTGATGCGCGTCCGGGGCGGCGATGACGAACAGCCGCGCTTCCCCGATCTCGGCCGCCTCGAGCAGGCCCGGCGCGCTGGCATCGCCGAAGATCGCCTCGATGCCGGCCTTGCGCAGTTCCAGAACCCGGCGCCGGTCGCGCTCGACCACCACGAAGGGCAGGTCCCAGGCGGAGAAGGCCTTGCCGATGGCACTGCCGACGCGGCCGTAACCGACGATGACGGCATGGCCGCGGTGGGCGGTCGCCTCCGCCGCGATGGCGGGCGGGGCGGCGGCGTGGCGCTCGAACCGCGCTGCGACCTCGGGCCGGCTCCCGAGCCAGCGCTCGGCGCGCGCGGCCAGGGCGAAGACGAGGGGGTTGAGGGTGATCGACAGGAGGGCGCCCCCGAGGATCAGGTCGCGCCCCTCCTCGGGCAGCAGCTTCAGGGACAGGCCGAGGCCGACGAGAATGAACGAGAATTCGCCGATCTGGGCGAGGCTGGCCGCGATGGTGAGCGCCGTGCCGAGGGGATGCTTGAACACCAGCACGATCGCCACCGCCGCCACCGACTTGCCGATCATGATGACGCCCAGCACCGCCAGGACCGAGAGCGGCTCGCGCAGGAGGATGCCGGGGTCGAACAGCATGCCCACGGACACGAAGAACAGCACCGCGAAGGCGTCCTGCAGCGGCAGCGAGTTGGCCGCGGCCTGATGGCTGAGGTCGGATTCGGCCAGCACCATCCCGGCGAAGAAGGCGCCGAGCGCGAACGACACGCCGAACAGCTCGGCCGAGCCGAAGGCGATGCCGAGCGCCAGGGCCAGCACCGCCAGGGTGAACAGCTCCCGAGACCCGGTGCGCGCCGCCTGGTCGAGAAGCCAGGGCACGAAGCGGCGGCCGCCCACCAGCATCAGCAGCGTGAAGAGCGCGACCTTGGCCAGCGTGAGGGCGAGGGTGAGCCAGAGGCTGCCGCCCCCGGCCGCATGCGCCGCGCCGTCGCCCTGCCCGCCCAGCGAGGTGGCCAGCGCCGGCAGCAGCACCAGCGCCAGCACCATCGCCAGATCCTCGACGATGAGCCAGCCCACCGCGATGCGGCCGCGGTCGCTGTCGAGGAGGCCGCGCTCCTCCAGCGCCCGCAGCAGCACCACCGTGCTCGCCACCGACAGCGCGAGCCCGAACACCAGGCCCGCCCCGATGCCCCAGCCCCAGGCGAGCGCGAGGCCGCCGCCCATCACCGTGGCGGTGACGATCTGCACCACGGCGCCGGGCAGGGCGATGGTGCGCACCGCCATCAGATCCTTGATGGAGAAGTGGAGCCCGACCCCGAACATCAGCAGGATGACGCCGATCTCGGCGAGCTGGGCGGCGAGCACGCTGTCGCCGACGAAACCCGGCGTGTAGGGGCCGACCATGACGCCCGCCAGCAGGTAGCCCACCAGCGGCGGCAGCTTGAGGCGCTGGGCGACCATTCCGCAGACGAAGGCCAGCACGAGCCCCAGGGCGATGATGGCGATGAGTCCGGTGGCGTGCGGCAAGGGTTCAAGGACCTCGGGTCTGGGGGGACGGGATCGGGCATCGTCGGGCGTGACGCAGAGAACGCGTCATGCCGCGCATCGACGGCCGGAGCGAGGGGTTCTCTCCCTTTAGGGCAGAAATCCCCCGGCGCGAGAGCGTTTCGGCACGCAGCCACCGCCGGGACGACGATCCGTCCGCTTCGAGGGGCGCCGCCGCGCTCATGACTTCTCCGCGCTTATGGCCCGGTGCGGAGCCTTGGCACCGGGCCATGAGCGATTGACCTGAGGCGGGAACGGTCGTCAACCGACCGCGGGCGAGAGCCGAAACCGAAGGGAGCCCGGGCGCATGGACGACGCGAGCGACACCCTGATCGCCGCCGGCACGCCGGCCTTCCGGCGCACCACCGTGGCCCTGGCCGCGGCCGGCTTCTCCACCTTCGCGGTGCTCTACGGGGTGCAGCCGCTGCTGCCGGTCTTTTCCGAGTCGTTCCAGGTCTCGCCCGCCGAGAGCAGCCTCGCCCTGTCAGCGCCCTGCGCCACCCTGGCGCTGGCGCTCCTCGTGGTCAGCCCGCTCTCGGAAGTGTGGGGCCGCAAGCCGGTGATGGTGGCCTCCCTGTTCGCCTCGGCGATCCTCACCCTCGTCGCCGTCCTCGTCCCGAGCTGGTACGGCTTCCTGGCCCTGCGGGCCCTGACCGGGCTCGCCGCCAGCGGCCTGCCGGCGGTGGCGATGGCCTATCTCGCCGAGGAGATGGACACCCGCGCCATCGGGCTTTCCATGGGGCTCCTCATCGGCGGCAACGCGCTGGGCGGCATGGTCGGCCGGCTGGTGGCCGGCGTCATCGCCGACCACGCCTCGTGGCGGATCGGGCTCGGCACCATCGGCGTCCTCGCCCTCCTGGCGGCGGTGGCCTTCGCGTTCCTGCTGCCGCCCTCGCGGCGGTTTCGCGCCAACCGGATGCGCTGGGCCGAGGTGCCGGCGAGCTTCGGCCGGCATTGTCGCGATCCGGGGCTGCCGTGGCTGTTCGCCGAGGCGTTCCTGCTGATGGGCGGCTTCGTCAGCGTCTACAACTACATCGGCTTTCGCCTGCTCGAGCCGCCGTTCTCCCTGAGCCAGACCGCCATCGGCGCCATCTTCGTGGTGTACCTGGCCGGCACGATCAGTTCGGCCGCCACCGGCGAGATCGCGACCCGGCTCGGGCGCCGCAAGGTGCTGTGGCTGGCGATCACGCTCGGGCTCGCCGGCATCGCCCTGACGCTGTCCGACAGCCTCGTCCTCATCGTCGCCGGCATCGTGGTGGTGACGGTGAGCTTCTTCGGCGCCCATTCGGTGGCGAGTTCCTGGGTCGGGCGCCGGGCCCTGCGCGACCGCGCCCAGGCCTCCTCGCTGTACCTGTGCCTGTACTACCTCGGCTCCTCGGTGCTCGGCACGGCCGGCGGCTGGTTCTTCGCCCATTCCGGCTGGACGGGGGTGGCGGGGTTCTTTTCCGGGCTCTACGTGCTCGCGCTCCTCGTCGCCCTGCGCCTCTCGCGGCTGGCACCGCTGGCCCCCCATGGTTGACTTGGGACCCCATGGTTGACCTGGAACCCGCCGGGCTTCATTGAGACGCCGTCCGTACCCTGGAAGAGGAAGCCCGGCGCGCTGCTCCCAAGGCGGTTCCGGCTCTGCGTCGCAGTCTGTGATCGAACTCGCCGTCGCCGTCGCGCTCATCCTTCTCAACGGGGCCTTCGCGCTGTCAGAACTCGCCGTGGTCTCGTCGCGCAAGTCGCGGCTGCGGACCATGGTCGAGGCGCATCGCCCCGGCGCCAAGGCCGCGATGGCCCTGGCCGACGACCCCGGGCGCTTCCTCTCCACGGTCCAGATCGGCATCACCCTGGTGGGCATCCTCTCGGGTGCGGTCTCCGGTGCGGCCCTGGGCGAACGGCTCACCACGATCCTGTTCGAGGCCGGACTGTCGAAGGCGGTGTCGGATCCGCTCGGCTACGGCCTCGTCATCGCCGCCATCACCTACCTGTCCGTGATCATCGGCGAACTGGTGCCCAAGCACGTCGCCCTGCGCGATCCCGAGGGTTTCGCCTGCATGGTCGCCCCGACCATGCGGGTGATCTCGCGGGCCGCGCTGCCCGCGGTCTGGCTGCTCGACGCCTCGACGCGGGCGGTGTTCCGCGTCCTCGGGCAGGAGGCGGCCAGCGCCAGCGCGGTGACGGAAGAGGAGATCCGCAGCATCGTGGCCGAGGCCGAGACCGCCGGCGTGATCGAGACCGACGAGCGCAAGATGATCGCCGGCGTGCTGCGCCTGGGCGACCGCGCCGTGCGCGGCGTGATGACCCCGCGCACCGACGTCCACTGGATCGACCTCGACAAGGACCCCGCCGAGATCCGGGCGATGCTGCTGGCGAGCCCGCACTCGCGGGTGCCGGTGGGCGAGGGCAACCCCGACAACATGCTCGGCGTCGTGCAGGTGCGCGAGATCGTCAAGGCCCTGGTGGAGAACGTCGACTTCGACCTGCGCGCCTACATCCGCACCGCGCCCGTCCTGCCCGACACCCTCGACGCCCTCGACGCGCTCACCGCCCTGCAGGCGGCGGAGGTGCCGATGGCCCTCGTCCACGACGAGTACGGCCATTTCGACGGCCTCGTGACGCCCGCCGACATCCTCGACGCCATCGCCGGGGCCTTCCATTCCGAGGACCCCGAGCCCGAGGCGGTCCAGCGCCAGGACGGGTCGTGGCTCATCGCCGGCTGGATGCCGGTGGACGAGATGGCCGACCAGCTCGGCATCAAGCTCGAATCGAACCGCGACTACGAGACCGCCGCCGGTCTGGTGATCGCCCGGTTCCAGCGCCTGCCCGAGACCGGCGAGGTCTGCGAGATCGCCAGCTGGCGCTTCGAGGTGGTGGACCTCGACGGCCGCCGGATCGACAAGATCCTGGTCTCGCGGATCATGTGACTCTCGCGGGGCTAATCCGCCGTCTGGACCGACCAGGTGGCGTGGCCGATGCCCGGCGCTTTGGCGAGGTCGGCCACCACCGCGTCGAGTTCCGCCGCCTCCACGGCGGTGGCCACCAGGGTCGCCACCACCTCGACGGTGTCCTCGCCGCGTTCCACCACCTCGATCCCGCCGACGGGGTAATGGGCCGCCTCCAGGCGCTCCACGAGGAGGTCGCGGGCAGGCCCCGCGCCCTCGGCCGCCACCGTCACCTGGACCTCGTAGGTCGCCTCGGTCTGGCTCTCGTCGATGGGCACCCGGTTGATGGCGTTGACGAGCGGCCGCAGCAGGGTGTTGCCGGCCAGGACCGCCGCGGTGACGAGCACCGCCTCGACCGGCAGGTCGGCACCGGCGAAGGCGCCCACCGCCGCCGAGCACCACAGCGTGGCGGCCGTGTTGAGGCCGCGCACGTTCATGCCCTCCTTCATGATCACGCCCGCCCCGAGGAAGCCGACGCCGGAGATCACGTAGGCCACCGTGCTCACCGCCCCCTTCGACCCTTCGAGGCGCATGCCGAGATCGACGAAGGCGGCCGCCCCCAGCGCCACCAGCACGTTGGTGCGCAGGCCCGCCGTGCGCTGGCGGTACTGCCGCTCGGCCCCGATCAGGGTGCCGAGGGCGAAGGCGACGAGGAGACTGACCGCCGAGTTGAGGGTCTCGGGCAGCGGCGCGAAGGGAAGACCGGACATTCCGGTGTCATCGATCAGCGTCGTGACGGAAGCGTGACCGTTGCACCCGGGAAACTGTCTCATATCATTTCCGGGTGATCACTTCGTGATGCGGAAATGGGCTTCGCTCAGGCGCCGCGCGGGCTCGGTGATCCGGTTCCCGCTTGATTCAAGCGGAAACCGGATCAGACCGCGAAGAACGCCTCCAGCGCCGCCAGCGTCGCGTCCGGGTTCTCCTCGGCGAGGAAATGACCGGACGGGATCACGGTCCCGGTGGCGCCCGGTGCGAAGGTGCGCCGCCAGGTGTCGAGCGCGGTCTCGACGCTCTGGTCGAGGTAGCGGTCGCCGGTGAGGATCAGGGCGGGGCTGGCGATGGTGCGCCCGGCGGCGAGATCGTCGGCGTCGGCCTGCCGGTCGTGGGTGGCGCCGGCCCGGTAGTCCTCGCAGGCCGCATGGATGCGCGAGGGGTCGTTCCAGCTCTGGCGATAGAGGTGGAGGGCGCGGGGCTCGAACGGGTCGAGGGTCCCGGCCCCGCTCCAGGTCCGCAGCAGCCCCTCGTAATAGGCGATCGGATCGCGGCCGATCTCGGCCTCCGCCTCGGGGCTCGCCAGGAAGCGCCAGTGCGAGAACCGGTCCGGCGCCGTCTCGAGTCGCTGCCACTGGACCAGGGTCGGCAGGATGTCGAGGAGGGCGAGGCGCTCGACGCGGCCCGGCTCGTCCAGCGCCAGGCGGTAGCCGACCCGCGCGCCGCGGTCGTGCCCGGCGACCGCGAAGCGGACATGGCCGAGCCCCTCCATGATCGCCACGACCTCGCGCGCCAGGGTGCGCTTGGCGTAGGCCGCGTGCCCGGCATCCCCGGCCGGCGCCTGCGACCAGCCGTAGCCCTTGAGGTCGAGGCAGACCACGCGCCGGTTCCGCGCGAGGGCCGGCGCGATGCGGTGCCAGCAGGCGTGGGTCTGGGGAAACCCGTGCAGCAGCAGCAGGGGCGGCGCCCCCTCGGGGCCGCCGATGCGGGCGAAGGCACGGCCGTCCGGCCCGTCGATCCAGCGGGCCTCGAAACCCTCGAACAGATCCGCCGCCATCGCTCGCTCCATCGCCCCGCCGGGAGGCTTCTCCATCGCCCCGCCGGGAGGCTTCTCCATTGCCCAGCCGGGAGGCTTGTCAAAGCGTTCGCGCCGGCATCGATCCCGCCGTTCGGGCAAAATGCCCGACACCCTTCGATCGTGCGCAAGCGGGATTGACGCCGCCCCTGCGCGACGGGCACACCCTCATGGAACTTGAGGGTCGACTAAGAACCCCGGTCGAGGAGACGCCTGTCATGCGGAACACGGTTCCTGCGAACGACACCGAGCGGCGCTCGTGAGCGGTGCGACCCTGGCCGAGCGGCCGGCCGCGCCCGCTCCCGACGACGCCCTGCGCGCCCGCATCCTCGCCCTGCGCGACGGGCTCGAGCACGGGCTGATCGGCTGCACCGGCCTCGTGGAGCGCCTGCTGATCGGGCTCCTCACCGGCGGCCACCTGCTCATCGAGGGCGCCCCGGGGCTGGCCAAGACCCGCGCGGTCAAGCGCCTGTCGGACGGCCTCGACGGCAGCTTCGCGCGCGTCCAATGCACCCCCGACCTGATGCCCGCCGACCTCACCGGCACCACGGTGTGGCGCCAGGACGCAGGCACCTTCGAGTTCCTGGCCGGGCCCCTGTTCCACTCGCTGATCCTCGTCGACGAGGTCAACCGCGCGCCGCCCAAGGTGCAGTCGGCGCTGCTGGAGGCGATGGCCGAGGGCCAGATCACGGTGGCGGGCATCACCCATCCGCTGCCCGACCCGTTCATGGTGGTGGCGACCCAGAACCCGATCGAGCACGCCGGCACCTTCCCGCTGCCCGAAGCCCAGCTCGACCGCTTCCTGCTGCATGTCGTCGTGGAGATGCCCGACGAGGCCTCCGAGCGGCGCATCCTCGACCTCGTCGAGGGCGAGTTGAACCACCACGCCGAGGCGATGGCGGTGAAGCTCAGCGTGGAGGAGATCCGGGCCGCCCGCGCCGCGGCGCTGGACGTCTACGTCTCGCCGGCCCTCAAGGACTACCTCGTGCGGCTCGTGGCCGGCACCCGCACCGATGCCGCCGCCCCGGAGCTGCGCGCGGCGATCGAGCACCCGGCCTCGCCCCGCGGCACCCTCGCGCTGATGCTGGCGGGCAAGGCCCGCGCCTATCTGCACGGGCGCGACCACGTCATTCCCGAGGACGTCGCGGATCTGGCCGCCGACGCGCTGGCCCACCGCATCGGCCTGACCTGGCGCGCGGCGGCCGAGGGCCGGACCTCGCGCAAGATCATCCAGGAACTCGTCCAGCGGGTGCGGGCGCTCTGAGCTTCATGGCGTCCACCCCCGCCCCGGCCGATCCCATCGACACCCATCCCGGAATCCATCTGTCCGGCGAGGTGCTGATGGGGCTGCGCCATCTCGCCCGGCGCGGCGTCTCGCCGACCACGCGGACGCTGGCCGGCCTGCCGGGCGGCATCGTCACGCGCCGGCGGGGGCGCGGCTCGGAGCCGGACGACGTGCGGCTGTGGTCGGAGGGCGACGACCGCCGCCACATCGACCGCAACGCCACCGCCCGCACCGGCATCCTGCACGTGCGCACCCACCACGACGAGCGCGACCGCGCGGTGGTGCTGCTCGCCGACATCCGGCCCTCGATGCTGTTCGGCACCCGCCGGGCGCTGCGCTCGGTGGCCGCGGCCGAGGCCCTGGTGCTGCTCGGCTGGCGCA
Organism: Methylobacterium sp. Leaf399; assembly: GCF_001424525.1. Taxonomy (NCBI): domain Bacteria; kingdom Pseudomonadati; phylum Pseudomonadota; class Alphaproteobacteria; order Hyphomicrobiales; family Methylobacteriaceae; genus Methylobacterium; species Methylobacterium sp. Leaf399. The sequence continues at coordinate 141,461 of NZ_LMQK01000030.1, forward strand.
TCGTCGGCGACGGCGGCCGCGTCGGGCTGGTGGTGGCCTCCGGCGCCGAGCCGGTGGTGGTGCGCCCCGCCGGGGGCGAGCGTGCGATGACCGCCGTCACCGGCGCGCTGGCCCAGGCCCACGCCGCGGCCCTGTCGCTGTCGCAGTCCGACGACCGGCCGCTGACCCCGCTCCTCACCCTGGCCCAGAGCCTGCTGCCGTCGGGCGGCCACCTCGTCATCGCCAGCGCCCTCGACGATCCGGGCGAGGATTTCGACCGGCTCCTGACGGTGCTGGCCGAGCGCCTGTCGATCAGCCTGATCCTGGTGAGCGACGCCTTCGAGCGCAGCCGCCCGCCGGGCTTCTACCCCTTCGCCACGCAGGACGGCCGCCGCGGCACGGTTCAGGCGGCGCGCAGGGCCACGGCCGGCCGATCCACCGCCGAGGAGCGCCTCGCCGAGTTCGCCCGGCGCGGCATCGAGGGCCTGCGCCTCGACGTGGAGGCGGGCCCGGAGGCCTACGCCCCGCTGATGGAGCGCCTCGATGCGGTGCTCTGAGGTGGGACAGTCATGAATCCGGTTCCGGCGGGTCTCGAGAACCTGCGCGGCCTCCACCTCCCGGCGGGCTCGGCCGGCGCGGTCCAGGGCGAGATCGCGCTGGCGGTGGCGCTGGGCTTCCTCGCGGCCCTGGCGGTGGGGCTGGTGCGGTGGTGGCGTCGCCGCGCCAAGGCGAGCCTGAGGCGCCGGGCCCTGGCCGAACTCGCCGCCGTGCGCCACCTGGCGCCCGAGGCGCGCCTCGTCGCCCAGGCGCGGCTCCTGCGCCGGATCGTGCGCACCGTCGAGGGGGATGCCGCCGCCGATGCCAGGGGTGCGGAGTGGTCGGCGCGCCTCGACCGGGTTTTCGCCACCACCTTCTTCACCCGCGGCGCCGGCCGGGTGCTGGGCGAGGGCCTCTACCGCCGTGAGAGCGCCGACCCCGCCGCCATCGACGCCGAACTCGGCCGTCTTTTCGCGCAGATCAAGGCCTGAACCCCCGATGCCGGCCTGGATCACCGCCTTCCTCTCGGCCTTCGACCTCGCCAGCCCCTATGCGCTGCTGCTGCTGGCGCTGCCGCTTCTCGCCGCCCGCGCGATGCCGCCCGAGCGGGCGGGCGCCAGCGGGGCGCTGCGGGTGCCGGCCTCGGTGGTGGCGGACGCCGCCCGCGGCGACACCATCGCGGCGCGCGGGCGGGCGCGCACCATCCTGATCTGGTCGCTCTGGGCCGGCCTCGTCGTGGCGCTGTCCGGTCCCCGGCTGGTGCTGCCGGCCACCGCCCTGCCGGCATCGGGGCGCGAGATCATGCTGGTGATGGACCTCTCGGGCAGCATGGAGCGGCGCGACTTCTCCCTGGACGGCGAGACCGTGACGCGGCTGGCCGCGGTCAAGCGGGTCGGCACCGACTTCATCCGCCGCCGGGCCGGCGACCGGATCGGCCTCGTGATCTTCGCCAACGAATCCTACGTCGCCGCCAGCCCGAGCTTCGACACCGCCACCGTCGCCCGGGCCCTCGACGACGCCACCATCGGCCTCGTGGGCCGTTCCACCGGCATCGGCGACGGCCTCGGGCTGGCCCTGAAGCGCCTCGTTCCGACCGCGGGACAGGCGGAGGGCGGACCGCCGGTGACCTCGAAGGTGGTGGTGCTGATGACCGACGGCGCCAACAACGCCGGCCAGACCACGCCCCGCGACGTCGCCCAGCTGGCGCGCGAACTCGGGGTCAAGGTCCACACCCTGGCGCTGGGGCCCCGCGACCTCGCCAACGCCGACGGCGAGCAGGACGTGGTCGACACCGAGACCCTGAAGGAGGTCGCCGAGATCAGCGGAGGCAAGGCCTTCCGGGTGAAGACCACCGACGACCTCATGGCGGTGGCCGATGCCATCGACACCCTGGAGGGCGGGCGGGCCAAGGCGCCGCCGGTGCCGCTGCGGCGCGACCTGTGGCCGTGGCCGGCGGCCTTCGCGCTCCTGTGCGCGGCGGGCCTCCTGGCCGCGCGGCGGGGAGCGTGAGATGAGCGACCTGGCGGCCTTCGCGATCCTGCGGCCGTGGTGGCTCGCGGCCCTGCCGGTGATCGCCCTGCTGGCGCTGCGCGCCGCCTGGCGCTCGGCCCCCCTCGGGGATTGGGTGCGTGCGGTCGATCCCGCGCTGATGGCGCTGATGGCCCGCCGCGGCGGGGTCTTGGGCGGGCGGCGCCAGGCCAACCTCGTGGCCGCGATCACCGCCGGCCTCATCGCCCTGGCGCTCACCGGCCCGGCCTTCGAGCGGCCCGACACCACGGCCTTCCGCAACCTCGACGCCACCGTCATCGTCCTCGACGTCTCGCGTTCGGTGGCCGACGGCGGCGCCTTCAAGGACGCGCGCCAGATCGCCCAGGCCGCCGCCGAAGCCGCCGGCACCCGCAGCGTCGCGGTGGTGGTCTATGCCGGCGACGCCTACCTCGCGATTCCCCCCACCACCGACCGCGATGCCCTGGGCGCGACGCTGTTCGCCATCGATGCCGACACCGTGCCCGATCGCGGCAGCCACCCGGAGCGTGGCCTCGCCCTGGCGCGGCGCACCCTCGAGGAGGCCGGCGTCATCGCCGGCGACGTGGTGCTGATCACCGACGGCGACGGCATCGGCGAGGCGGCGACCCGCGAGGCCGCCGCCATCCGCGCCAAGGGCTGGGCGCTCAGCGGCCTGTTCGTGCCCGCGACGCAGCGCCTGCCCGAGGGGGTGCCCCGGCCCGACCGCGCCTCCCTCGACCGGCTGGTCGGCACGGGCGGCGGCGTGGCGGCCGACATCGGCGCGCCCGAGGCGGTGCTCGGCCGGGTCGGCGCCAGCACCGCCCAGCACCTGGTGGCCGGCGGCTACGGCGTGCTCGCCTTCGCGGAGGTGGGGCGCTGGCTGATCCTGCTGGCGCTCCTACCCGCCCTCCTCCTGTTCCGCCGGAGCGCCTGATGCGACCAGCGATCGCTCTGCCCCGCCTGCCCGCCCTGGCGCCCGGATGGAGCGCAAGCTGGACCTTGTGGCTGCGTCTCGCCGGCCTCGGTCTCGCCGGTGCGGGACTGCTCGCCCTCGTCCTGGTCTCGCAGCCGCGCAACGCTGCCGGCCGCCTGCTGATGGGGCTGGGGCTGCCGGATGCCGCCGCCGCGGTCCTGTCCGATCCGGCCTGGCGCGGCCCCGCCCTCTACCAGGCGGGCCGCTACGGCGAGGCCGCGGAGATCTTCCGCAAGGCCGGAAAGCGCGGCGCCTACAACCTCGGCAATGCGCTCGCGCGGGCCGGGGACCTGGAGGGCGCCATCACGGCCTACGACGACGCCCTCTCCTACAACCCGCGCAACGCCGACGCCCAGGCCAACCGCTCCCTGATCGCCCGGCTGATCGAGGACGAGAAGGACCCCGGCAAGGGCGGCGGCATCGCCAACGCCACCGCCACCACCGGCTCGCGCTACAACAAGACCGCCAACCAGGACCCCAACGACAACACCCAGGCGACCTCCAGCGGCGAGGGGCTGGCCGGCAACAAGGAGGGCGGCACCACGTCCTCGACGCCCGGCAACAGCAAGGTCGCGCGCCGCGGCAAGGCCGAGCAGGCCTCGATCGAGTCCGGCAAGGGCGAGGCCCGCGGTTCGGCCAGCGACGCGGCCGGGCGCGGGCGCACCGGTGCGGGCTCGGCCATGGTGGCCGCCGCCCCGGAGAAGGAGGTGCGGCGGGTGACGAAAAGCTTCGAGGCCCACGAGATCCGGCCCGACCGCCTCTGGCTGCAGACCCTGCCGGACGATCCCGGCCGCTATCTCAAGCTGCGCCTCAAGGCCGAACAGGCCGCCCGCGTCGAGGCCGGCACTGCGGTGCCGGCGGGGAGCAACCCATGGTGAGCGGCGTGTGGCGGAACGCGGCCCTCCTCCGCCTCGTGGGGAGGCGTTGGAGGTGGGGGTGGCTGGCCGACCCGCTGCGCAGGCCGGTGGCACCACCCCCGCCCACGATCCCTGCCCGCAAGGGGGAGGGACGTACCCTCGCCACTGTCGCCGCCGCCTTGTCGGCTCTGTTCCTCCTCGCCGCCCCCGCGCGCGCCGAGGTCGCCCCCGGTGATCTCACCTTCACGGTCACGCCCGAGCGCAACGGCAACGCCGCGCCGTTCTCGCGCGAGATGGTGCTCCTGCGCATCCGCGGGGTCTACCGGCAGCCGATCCTGCTCGAGGAGGTGGTCCAGCCGTCGCTGGCCAACTTCAGCTGGACGCAGCTCGGCCGCGACACCTGGACCAAGACCCGTCTGCCCGACGGCCCCACCGCCATCGCCTTCGAGCGCGTGGTGGCGGTGTTCCCGCACCATGCGGGCGACTTCACCATCGAGCCGTTCATCCACCGCCTGACGATCAACGACGAGGGCGTGCGCAAGGTGGTGGACGTCCGCTCGGCCCCGATCGCCCTGCCGGTGGCGCAATGGACGAAGCCCACCGGCGGCCCCGACGTGAAGGAGCCGTGGTGGCTGCCGGCCAAGGACGTCACCATCACCGACTCCTGGAGCCCGGACCCGGAGACGATCAAGCTCGGGGAGTCGGCGAGGCGCATCGTCACCATCGAGGCGCAGGGCATGATCGCGGAAGGGCTGCCGCCCCGCCCGGTGATGCGCACCCGCGGCATCCTCACCTTCGCCGGGCCGGTCACCCGCGAGACCGTCATCACCCCGAGCGGCCCCATCGCCCGCGCGACCTACCAGTGGGACGTGCGCCCCGGCGTGCCGGAGATCATCCCCCTCGACGCCATCGTGATCCCGTGGTTCGACACCGTGGCGCGGATTATGCGCGAGGCCGAGATCCCGGCCCGGCAGATCGGCGGCGGCCTGCCCGACCGCGAGGAGGACGCCAAGGCGGCGGCCCCGGTCTCGTCGGTGCTGATCGGCGCGGCGGGCCTCCTCGCCTTCGGTGCCGGACTCGCCCTCGTCGGCTTCGGCGGACGTAGCAGCAGCCGGATCCTGCGCCTCGACCGCACCGCCCGGCGCGCCCTCCGGAAGGCGGCCGCCGCCGGCGATGCCGCCGCCTTCCGCGCCGCGATCGAGACGGGGCGTCAGGCCGACCCCGCCCTCGCGCAGAAGTGGCGGGCGGACTCCGCCATCGTGGCGGGCCTGACCGCCCTCGACGACGCGCTCTACGGCCGGGGCGATGGCGCGACCCTCGACCTGCGCGGTCTCGCCGATCGGCTGGCCCGCCCGGTGCGGGTCGATGCCGGACGTGCCCCCGCCGAGGCGCGCCTGGCCGCCCTCGACGGCCGCTCGACCCGAGACCGGGCGGGTTAACTGGGCGTTCACCACGACGGCGCAGCCTGCACGCCCGCAGGCGGGTGCGGATCGAGGGGACGGACGTGGGCAGACGCGCAAGGCTGACGGCGACCGCAGGCGCCCTGTTCGGGATCGCCTGGCTGCCGGCCCCCGCCGGGGCCGCCGATTCGGTCGACCGCCGGTTCGGGTACGGCGTTCCGCCGGCCTACGCGGACCCGGGCGAGAGCGACCTCCCGCCGCTGCCGCGCTATTTCCCGCGCGAGGGCAGCGACAGCAGCGTCGCGGTGGTCCCGGAACGGCGCCGGATCGCTAGGGGCTGCCGTCCGCGCCGCGTGCCCATCCCCACCGACGCGCCCGACGATCCGAGCTACGTCGGCTCCACCTACGGCCTGGGCAAGCCGAGCTACTACGGCTTCGTGCCCGCCCTCGGCACCGACGACCCCTTCGGCCGCTCGATCCTGCCGTACTGCCGCTGATAGGGTTTCCGCTCGAACCGAGCGGGAACCGTATCGGCGAGCCCGCGCGGCGCCTGAGCGAAGCCCATGTCCGCATCACGACGTGATCAGCCGGAAATGGCATGAGGCCTCGCGTCGGGCTCTTGCGGTGGCATCGGCTGTCTCCGAAAGCCGGCAACGACCGATCGGTCGGATACCCGAGAACCGGAGGGACCCCGGGCCTTCGCCATCTGGCGCCGGTCCGGCCCTGGCCCTAGGTGTGGCGTTTGCGCCGTCACCGGAGCGTCCCGCCGTGTCCCAACCGCCCGTTCCCCTGCGCCTCGACGCCGTCGCGCCGTTGCGGACCGCCACCGCCGGATGGCGCGCGCGCGGCGAGCGGATCGTGCTGGTGCCGACGATGGGGGCGCTCCACGCCGGCCACCTGGCGCTGATGGCGCACGCCAGAACCATCGGCGACCGGGTGGTCGCCAGCATTTTCGTGAACCCCACCCAGTTCGGCCCGACCGAGGACTTTTCGCGGTATCCGCGCGATGTCGAGGCTGACCTCGCCCTCCTCGCGGGGGCCGGCGTCGACGCGGCCTATCTGCCCGGCGTCGAGACCATGTATCCGCCGGGCTTCTCCACGCGGATCGAGGTGGCCGATCTCACGGAGGGGCTGTGCGGGGCGTTCCGGCCCGGCCACTTCACGGGTGTCGCGACGGTGGTGGCCAAGCTCGTCAACCAGGTCGGGCCCGACGTCGCCCTGTTCGGCGAGAAGGACTACCAGCAGTTGCGCGTCATCACCCGCGCCATGCGCGACCTCGACGTGCCGGTGGAGATCCGCGGCGTGCCGACCCTGCGCGAGGCCGACGGCCTCGCCCTGTCCTCGCGCAACCGCTACCTGACCCCGCAGGAGCGGGCGGTGGCGCCCCGCCTCAACGCCGTCCTGTCGCGGATCGCGGGCGCCCTGGCGGCGGGCGAGCCGGCCACCGGGCCGGTCGCCGAGGGAATAGCCGACCTCAAGGCGGCCGGGTTCGCCCCGGTGCAGTACCTGGCGGTCTGCGACGCCGACACCCTGGCGCCGGTGGAGCGGGTCGTCCGCCCGGCGCGGGTGCTGGCGGCGGCCTACCTCGGCCGCACCCGGCTCATCGACAACGTCCCGGTCGCGCCCGGCACCTGAACGACCCGGTCGCGAAACCAGGCTTGGCACCGGACCGGATCGCTCCCCGGTCCGGCGCGCATATGGGCCGATCAGGCCGCTTCGTCGTAGTTGCCGTTCCGGGTCTGGCCGAGGCCGATCGCCTTGGCGAGGTCCGAGCGGGCCTTGGCGTAATTGGGGGCCACCATCGGGTAGTCGGCCGGCAGACCCCACTTGGCGCGGTACTGCTCGGGGCTCATGTCGTACTTGGCCCGCAGGTGCCGCTTGAGCGACTTGAAGATGCGGCCGTCCTCGAGGCAGACGATATGGTCGGCGGTGATCGACTTCTTCACCGGAACCGCGGGGGCCTGGGGAGCCGCGGCGGCCTGCGTCTCGACGACGCCGTTGGCGATCTGCAGCAGGGCGGCGTGGGTGCGACCGATGAGATGGGCGAGGTCGCCCGGGGGAACCGGGTTGTTGCTCACGTAGGCGGAGACGATGTCGACCGTGAGTTCCACGTAATCGGTCGAGGTGTCGGTATCATTCATGGGGACAACAGTTCCTTTGACGCGATGCAGAAACAGGGGCGGCGCGCAGGTGTTCGGGCAGGAAGTCGACTGCCGAATCACCGGTCGCTCCGACCCGTTCCGGGTGTCGCGGGCCGAAAACACATCGACGACCTGTTCGACCGCAAGTCGTCGACCACACATGGCGATCCTGTCTGCCACCCACATCCTCTATGATATTCAGCCATGCCTCGCAAGACAGGGTGGCATGCCTCAGATACAGGCCGATGACTTCCTAAGACGAAGATCCCAATTCGCATGGATTTCCTAGTGCCCCGCCACCGCCAGGGGTGGCAAAAACGCCCTTTGTAGTTGTGGATGTCTTGCGCGGGCACAGGCGAGCATCGCGACGGCGGTCGATTAGTGTATCTGGAATGTTGCTGGCCCTGCGTCCGACGCACGGCCTTGCCCCCGCCGCCTCCGCGCGGCACATCCCTCCCATGGGAGCGCAGCACACGCGTCCCGCCCCTTTTTTCCGAACGCTAAGGACACGTCCGATGGCTTCCGACCGTCACACCATCCCGGTTCCGCAAGCGGCGCCGGTCGCGGAACGGCGTCCGCATCGCTACGAGGTCCACGGGGTCGAGGTCGTCGACGACTACGCCTGGCTGAAGGCCGACAACTGGCGCGCGGTGCTCAAGGATCCCGCGACCCTGCCCGCCGACATCCACGCCCATCTCACCGCCGAGAATGCCTTCACCGAGGCGACGCTCGCGGGCATCGAGCCCCTGCGCAAGGCACTGGTGGCCGAGATGCGCGCCCGCATCCGCGAGGACGACAGCGGCGTGCCCGCGCCCGACGGGCCGCACGCCTATTACACCCGCCACCGCGAGGGCGGGCAGCACCCCCTGGTCTGCCGCCGGCCGCGCACGGTGATCGTGCTGCCCGGCTCGGGCGCCGAGACGGCGGCCGACGGCGGCCCCGAGCCGGGCGAGACGATCCTGATCGACGGCGACGCCGAGGGCGCGGGCCTGAGCTTCTTCGAGCTCTCGGCGGCGGTCCATTCCGACGACCACGCGCTGATGGCCTGGAGCGCCGACACCAAGGGCTCGGAGCTCTACGTGATCAAGGTGCGCGATCTGGCCACCGGGCAGGACCTGCCCGACCGGGTCGAGGCCACCTCCGGCGAGGTGATCTGGGCCGCCGACGGGAAGGCCTTCTACTACACGGCGGTGGACGACAACCATCGCCCGGCCCGGGTCATGCGCCACCGCCTCGGCACCGACCAGAACGACGACGTGACGATCTACGAGGAGCGCGATTCCGGCTTCTTCGTCCACATCGACAAGACCCAGTCCGGCACCTACCTCACGGTGACCGCCAGCGACCACGAGACGGCGGAGGTCCACATCCTCGACCGCCATGCCGCCGACCCGGCGCTCAGCGTGGTGCAGGCGCGGGTGCCGCTCCTGATCTACTCGGTGGAGCACTGGGGCTCCTACCTCTTCCTGCTCACCAACGCCGACGGGGCCGAGGACTTCAAGATCGCCAGCTGCCCGATCGCGACGCCGGGCCGCGAGAACTGGGTCGACGTGATCCCGCACCGGCCGGGCATCATGATCCGCCACCAGCACCTCATCGCCGGGCACCTCGTGCGACTCGAGATCGAGAACGCGCGCCCGCGCATCGTCGTGCGCGATTTCTCGGGCACCGAGCACACCGTCGCCTTCGCGGAGGAGGCCTATTCCCTCGGCCTGCAGCCGGGCCACGAGTTCGAGACGGCGGTGATCCGCTTCACCTACTCGTCGATGACGACCCCGGCCGAGACCTACGACTACGATTGCGTCACCCGCGCCCGGCAGCTGCGCAAGCGCCAGACGGTGCCGAGCGGGCACAAGCCGGAGGACTACGTCACCCGCCGCCTGTTCGCCACGGCGCCGGACGGCGAGACCGTGCCGATCTCGCTCCTGCACCGGCGCGACCTCGTCCTCGACGGATCGGCGCCGCTGCTCCTCTACGGCTACGGCTCCTACGGCACGCTGATGCCGGCCTCGTTCCGCACCAACCTGCTCAGCCTCGTCGACCGCGGCTTCGTCTACGCCATCGCGCACGTCCGCGGCGGCACCGAGAAGGGCTGGCGCTGGTACATGGACGGCAAGCGGGACAAGAAACCCAACACCTTCTCGGATTTCGTCGCCTGCGGCCGCGCCCTGATCGACGCCGGCTACACCGCGCAAGGGCGCATCGTCGCCCACGGCGGCAGCGCGGGGGGCATGCTGATGGGGGCGGTGGCCAACCTCGCGCCCGAGCTCTTCGCGGGGATCGTCGCCGACGTGCCCTTCGTGGACGTGCTCAACACCATGCTCGACGGCGAGCTGCCCCTGACCCCGCCGGAATGGCCCGAGTGGGGCAACCCGGCCGAGAGCGAGGCCGCCTTCCGCACCATCCTCGGCTACTCGCCCTACGAGAACGTGGCGGCCAAGACCTATCCGGCGATCCTGGCGCTGGGCGGGCTCACCGACCCGCGCGTGACCTATTGGGAGCCGGCCAAATGGGTCGCGCGGCTGCGCGCCAGCATGACCGGGGGCGGCCCGGTGATGCTGCGCATCAACATGGAGGCCGGGCACGGCGGTGCGGCCGGCCGCTTCGACCGGCTGGAGGAGGTCGGGCTCAACTACGCCTTCGCGCTGCTCGCGGTGGGCAAGGCCGCGGGCGAGGCGTAGGTCCGGCCCCGCGCCGGGCTCACGGCTCGGTGGGGACCGGAGGGGTCGGCGTCTCCCGGCTGCGCGCCTCGGCGGCGGCCCGGTCGGCCGCGGCCTTCACCGCCCGTTCCGCCGCGAGCCTTTCGGCCGCGGCCTTCTCCGCGGCGGCACGCTCGGTGGCCGCCTTGTCCGCCGCCACCTTGTCCGCCGCCATGCGCTCGGCCGCCGCCTTGATCGCCTCCGCCCTGGCGCGGTCCATCTCGATGCGGGCGCGGCGGCGCTGGCGCTCGCTCTGGTCGGCCTCGAACAGTTCGATGCTCTCCAGTTCCCTCTGCAGCACCACCGCGGCGAGCCCGGTGGTGAGGGGACCGGGATCGACGATGCGCTCCGGCCTGGCGAGGCTGCCGGCATAACCGAACTGGATCGCCGGCGGGCCGGCGGTCCAGCCGCGGGGCGCGTCGGTGCCGGTGAGGGTGCCGCGGGCCTCGAAGCGGCCGCTGCGCAGGTCGAGGTCGACCTTGCCGTCCCAGCGCCCCCCGTCGAGATCGAGGGACAGGGGCGTCGCCCGCAAGGCGCCGCCGACCAGGGTGGCGGGTACCCGTGCCGGCCCCCTGGCCGCGAACGGGCCGGCGGCCAGGGCCTCGGCCATCCACCCCTTGAGGCGGCCCTCGCGCAGGGGGTCGTCGTCCTCCAGGGCGCGGGCGAGGGCGCGGCCGATCCCGCGCGGATCGCCCTCGGGCAGGCTCACCCCGGAGAGAGTCAGGCTGCCGCTGCCGCCGAGGTTGTTGGCGAGGCCGACGAAGCTCTCCCCCGAGGCGCCGAAGCGCAGCGACGCCGAGATCGTGGCCGCCACCGCCCCGGGTCCGGCGAGCCCCTTGAGATCGGCCCCGTCGATGCGACCCTCGCCGGAGACGGACGCCGCCCCGCCCTGGCGGGCGACGGTGGCCGAGCCGGTGAACACGCCGCCGGCCAGGGTGCCGGTGATGTCGTCAAGGCTGAGCGCCCCGTCGGCGAGCCGCAGGTTGAGGGCCGCCCCCGTCATGGTGAAGCCGCGTCCGAGGTCGAGGGTGTCGGCCCGCAGGGCCAGGGTGACGGGCGGCCGCTCGGGCGCGGGCATGAACCGCGCGCCCGACAGGGTCGCGCCGGCGCTCGGGGCCGCGCGTGGATCGAGAGGGAGGGCCAGGACGCCGACGAGCCAGGGCAGGGACAGCCGCCGCAGCCCGAGGCTACCGCCGAGGTCGCCCTCGGGCGCCCGCAGCAGGCTGGCGGTGACGGGATGGCCGGCGATGCGCCCGCTCACCGCGAACCGCGCCTCGTCGCCGGCCCGCGACAGGCCCAGCACGAGGTCCGCCGGCAGCGGGCCGGGCACGGTCGCACCCTTGCCGAAGGCGAGGTCGAGGACCGGGCCGAGGTCGGCGGTCGCGATGGCGATCTCGCCCGCGTCCGGGGGCAGCAGGCCGGGCTCCACCAGGATCGGTGTCTTGGTCGCCAGGGTGAGGCCGGCGACGGCCCCGTCGAGGGTGACGCTCAACGGGCTCGGCTCGCCGGGCAGGGAACCGCGACGGCCGGTCAGGGTGAGGCGCGCCGGCTGGCGGGTGGGAGCCTCGCCCCGCCCGAGCCAGCGGGCCGCCTCGGCGGTGGCCAGCGTCGCGTCGAGGCTGACGATGCGGCCCGACCGGCTGATCACGGTGAGGTCGAGGTCGCTGCCGGCGGCCTTGCCCTTGGCGGCGGCCTTGAGGGTGTCGGCGGCCCCCGCCTCCCGTTCCAGGCTGAGGTCGAGGTCGAGGGCGCCCCGGCGCAGGAAGGCCGGCAGCAGCCGGGCCTCCGCCACCCAGGCCCGGTCGAGGAGGGCGAGGAGGGGGGCGGCCACCGGCGCGTCGACATGGCCGGCGATCCGCCCCGAGCCGTCGGGGGCGATGCGGCCCGAGAGCCTGGCGTTGGCGCCGGCGAGATCCGTCACCTCCAGGGTGTCGATGGACAGCGCCGGACCGTCAGACCGGATGCTGGCCGCGATGCTGCCGCCGGCGCCCTGGCGCGGGCCGTAGCGGACGTCGCCGGCCTGCAGCGTCAGGCCGATGTCGTGGCCGCGCAGGCCCGACACCGCCTGTGCGAAGGAGGGCAGCGTCGCGATGTCGACCCCTTTGGCCGCGAGCTGGGCGTCGAAGCGGCCCCGGGTGCCGGCCTCCCCTCGCGTGTAGCGGGCGTTGCCGGTGATACGCGCCTCGCCGAGGCCGAGGCGCAGGTTGCGCAGCGACAGGGTCGGGGCTTCGGCCGAGAAGTCGGCGGAGAGGTCGGAGGAGGCTTGGATCGGCCGGCCGTCCATCACCGCCACCGCCGGCCCCTCGAGGCCGAGCTTGCGCAGGTAGCGCCCGAATCCGTCGGAGGCCGCCACGTCGAGCCCGGCGGTGCCGGTGAAGCGCAGGCGGGGCTGGGTGTCGAGGCTGCCGGTGACGGTGAGCCGGGCGCCGCCCGGCGCCGTGGTCCGGAAGCGCCGCAGGACGAGGCCGCCGTCGCGGTCGAGGGTGAGGCCGAGGTCGAGGTCCGACCAGTCGTCGAGGCCGAGCGCCAGGCTCTCGACGGAGACGTCGAGGTCGGCCAGCACCGGCAGGTTGCCGGCGGCGGCAGGCATGCCGCGCCCGATCAGGGCCTGTCCCTCGGTGGAGATCAGGAAGGAATCGAGGTCGAGGCGGCGCGCCTCCAGCCTCAGCGCGGCGCGGCCCTCGCGCAGGTCGAGCCGACCGTCGCCGGTGAGGCGCAGGGTCTTGCCGCCCGGGTCGATCTCGGCGGTCACCCCTTCCAGCGTGGCGACGGGGCTGCGCGAGGCGAAGCGCCCCGACAGGGAGAACGGCAGGTAGTGGCCGGCCGCCTGGGTCGGCGGCCCGACGACGACGCGCCAGGTCCCCTCCGCCTCCGGCACCATCGCCCGCATCGGGCCGGCGGGCGCGTCCGGCACCGGGACGAGACCCAAGCGCGCGTCGAGTTCGACGCGCGGGTGGGTGTCGCCGCCACCCGAGAGCTTGACCGCGATGCGGCCCTCGGCATCGGGTTGGCCGGTGGACAGGCGGAACGGCACGCCGCCGCGCGAGCCCGCGACCCGCCACGGGCCGGTGAGCCGCGGCGCGTCGAGGCGAACGTCCTCGGCACGGATCTGGCCGGTCCGGCCGGTCCTGGTGGCGATGGTGGTGACCACCAGTTGGCGGATGGCGAGGTCGTCGACGGCGAGCCCGTCCTCGCCGGTGAGGGGGGCTGCCGGCAGCATCACGCTGTCGCCGTCGGTCACCGGCAGGCGCAATTCTGCCCGGCCGATACGGGTCTCGGTGAAGCGGATCTCGCCGGAGAGGAGCGGCGTCAGCCCGATCTCGGCCTTGACGAAGCCGAGGTCGACGGACGGCCTGTCGGTGTCCCGGGCGTCGCCCAGCGAGAGCCGGTCGAGGCGCAGCCGCGGCGAGGGCAGGAACCGCACCCCGATCCGCCCCTCGCTGCGGGCGGGAAGACCGACGGACCGCGAGATCGCCCGGTCGACCAGGGTGCGGTACTCCTCCCAGGGGAAGAACGGCGGGATCGCCAGGGCCGCCACCAGGATGACGATGACGGCGCCCGCGACCGCGGTCAGGATGTCACGCACCAGTCTCTGTTCCCGTGTCGCCCGCGTCGACGGGCCGGTTCACGGGGCTCGACGATGGATCGCACCCGGCCGCATCCACGGCGCGGCGCCACATCTCGCGTCCCCGGGCCTGCGCATAGCACACGGGCCGGGGGCGCGCTTCAGTGCCGGGCCTCAGCGCCGGGGCGGAACGACGATCGTCGGCGCGGGTGCCGCGCGGAAGGCGTCGTTGCGCTGGATCTGCATGCGCATCTGGTTGTTCTCGAACTGCTGCTGCTGCTGGATGCCGCGGATCTGGCTCTGGTTGGAGAGCCGCTCGTTCGTGGCGTTCAGGCTGTCGGGGTTGCCCGACAACTGGGCGAGCGCCGGGCTGGCGGCGGCGAGGAACAGGGCGGTGGCGAGGGATAGGCGCATGGGTCGGTCCTGACTGACTCAAGGCTCGGATGAGGCGGCGACTGGGCTCGATGTGTCGACGCGGGGGCGGGAATCCAAGTTCCACGCAGGCGCGAAGAGTACCCCCGCGTGGTCGCAGCCTGGACGCCGGGCGCGGGCGCCGCGCCCTCGACGCCGTTCGCGTTTTGGTCCAGGGAAGCGGGCATGACACAGCATCCCGGCGCGGCGCCCGCGCCCGCTCCGACCTCGCAAACCGGTTCTTCCATCGCCGCGCGTGCCATGGCGTCCCTGCGGCCGCAGGGAGAGCCCTATCTCGAGGGGCTCAACCCCGAGCAGCGCCGGGCCGTGGAGACCACCGAAGGGCCGGTGCTGGTGCTGGCCGGCGCCGGCACGGGCAAGACGCGGGTGCTCACCACCCGCATCGCCCACCTCGTCGCCACCGGCCGGGCGCGGCCCTACGACATCCTGTCGGTGACCTTCACCAACAAGGCCGCCCGCGAGATGAAGCTGCGCATCGGCGCGCTGATCGGCCCGGCGGGCGAGGGCATGCCCTGGCTCGGCACCTTCCACGCCATCGGCACCAAGATCCTGCGCCGCCACGCCGAGCTCGTCGGCCTGAAGTCCGACTTCACCATCCTGGGGATGGACGACCAGCTGCGCCTGATGAAGCAGGTCATCGCCGACCAGGGTATCGACGAGAAGCGCTGGCCGGCCCGCGCCCTGTCCTCCACCATCGACGGCTGGAAGAACCGGGGCCTCTCGCCCGAGCAGGTGCCGCCGGGAGAGGCGCAGGCCTTCGCCTTCGGCAAGGGCGGCGCCCTCTACACCGCCTACCAGGCCCGGCTTGCCACCCTCAACGCGGCGGATTTCGGCGACCTGCTGCTGTTGTGCCTCAAGCTCTGGCGCGAGAACCCGGACGTGCTCGAGACCTACCAGCAGCGCTTCCGCTACATCCTCGTGGACGAGTACCAGGACACCAACGTCGCCCAGTACCTGTGGCTGCGGCTGCTGGCGCTGGGCCACCGCAACGTCGCCTGCGTCGGCGACGACGACCAGTCGATCTACGGCTGGCGCGGGGCCGAGGTCGACAACATCCTGCGGTTCGAGCACGACTTCCCCGGCGCCACCGTGGTGCGGCTGGAACGCAACTACCGCTCCACCGGCCACATCCTCTCGGCCGCCTCGGGGCTCATCGCCAAGAACGAGGGCCGTCTCGGCAAGACCCTGCGCACGGAGGACGTGGCCGGCGAGAAGGTCACGGTCTCGGGCGCCTGGGATTCGGAGGAGGAGGCCCGCCAGCTCGGCGAGGCGATCGAGGGCCTGCAGGCCAAGAACCACCCGCTGTCCGAGATCGCGGTGCTGGTGCGGATCTCGGCGCAGATGCGCGAGATCGAGGACCGCTTCGTCCAGCTCGGCCTGCCCTACCGGGTCGTCGGCGGCCCGCGCTTCTACGAGCGCGCCGAGATCCGCGACGCGCTGGCCTACCTGCGCGTCACCGTGAATCCGGCCGACGACCTCGCCTTCGAGCGCATCTTCAACACCCCCAAGCGCGGTTTGGGCGACGCGACGCTGCAGGTGCTGCACGCCACCTCGCGGGCCCGGAAGGTACCGCTGCTGATGGCGGCGCGCGGCCTCGTCGAGACCGACGAGCTCAAGCCAAAGGCCCGCTCGACCCTGCGCGCCCTGGTGGAGAGCTTTTCGCGGTGGGCGCGGATGATCGAGGGCCGGCCGCAATCGGAGGTGGCCCAGACCATCCTCGAGGAATCCGGCTATACCGAGATGTGGCAGAAGGACCGCTCGGCCGACGCCGCCGGGCGCCTCGAGAACCTCAAGGAGTTCGTGCGCTCCATGGAGGAGTTCCCGGATCTCGGCGCCTTCCTCGAACACGTCTCCCTGGTGATGGAGGCCAGCGAGCAGGAGGGGGCCGATCGCGTCTCCCTGATGACCCTGCACGCCGCCAAGGGGCTCGAATTCGACACGGTGTTCCTGCCGGGCTGGGAGGACGGGCTGTTTCCCAACCAGCGGGCGCTCGACGAGAGCGGCCGGGCCGGGCTGGAGGAGGAGCGCCGCCTCGCCCATGTCGGTCTCACCCGGGCACGCAGGCGCGCGAAACTGTCGTTCGCCGTCAACCGGCGCATCCACGGCCTGTGGTCCTCGACGGTGCCGAGCCGCTTCATCGACGAACTGCCGCCGGACGCCGTCGACGTGGTCGATGCGCCCGCCCATTTCGCGGCCGGCGCCTCCCGGTTCGACCGCAACCCGACGCCGTTCGGCTCGTCGTACTCTACGCCGGGCTGGCAACGGGCGCAGGAGAACACCGCCAGGACCGCGGATGCCACCGCGCGCCGCCAGGAGTTCGGCCGCGGGTCGAGCCAGCGCGGCGCCCCGCGCCAGATCGAGGGCGAACTCGTGGCATCGTCCACCGGCGCGCCCTCGGCCTTCGCCACCGGCATGCGCGTCTTCCACATGAAGTTCGGCCCCGGCGAGGTCGCGGCCGTCGACGGCAACAAGCTCACCGTTGACTTCGACAAGGCCGGCCGGAAAATGGTGCTCGACAGTTTCATCCAGCCCGGATGAGGCGTCTCACCGGCCCCGAGGGGCCGGCCGTCCCGCCCATCTGCGGCGTGGACGATCGAGGGATCGCGATGGATCGTACCCCGAGTGGGTCCAGCACCTCGTGCGATCTTACGGTTCCGTTAACGAAAAGCTGTCGTCATGGCCCTGTCGCGTGCAGCGCGGCATGGTGCGTGCACGGCAACACCCGCGCGACACGTCGCGGGATCGGCCGGGCGGGATCGGCCGGCCGTCCACAGCGGCCTCGTCGGTGCGGGGAACTCCCCGGCATCGGAGAGTTTGATCTGTGGACCGGAGGATATCGGCGGGAGTCACGACAGTAGCGTAGCGAAGCGTTGGCAAGTCCAGATTGGCACGTCCGGTTGGAGTGTTGTTCGATGAAGAGACGGCGCGCACGACTTGAATTGGTTGACGAGCATCCGGCCCGACTGCACCGAACGCGTTTCGACGAGGAGCGGATCCTCAGTCCCATCCAACCCCTGACGGACCGGCAAGCCGAATACCTCGATGCCCTGGCGACCCACCCCCAGGTGATCGTCCTCGGGCCCGCCGGGACCGGCAAGACCTACATCGCCGGCACCCGCGCCGCCGACCAGCTTCGCCAGCGCCGGATCTCCAAGGTCATCATCACCCGGCCCAACGTGCCCTCGGGGCGCTCGCTCGGGTTCTTCCCCGGCACCCTCGAGGAGAAGATCGCCCCCTGGGTCGCGCCGCTGACCGAGACCATCAAGGAGCGGATGGGCACGGCGGCCTTCGAGATCGCCTGCAAGACCGGCGACATCGAGGTGGTGCCCTTCGAGGTGATGCGCGGGCGCACCTTCAAGAACTGCCTCGTGATCCTCGACGAGGCGCAGAACACCACCACCGCCGAGATCAAGATGTTCCTGACCCGCATCGGCGACGATTGCCAGGTCATCATCAACGGCGACGTCTCGCAGACCGATCTGCGCGAGACCTCGGGCCTGCGCACCGTCATCCATCTCGTGAAAAGCCGGATGATGCGCATCCCGATCGTGGAGTTCACCCTCGACGACATCGTCCGCTCGGGCATCTGCGCTGATTGGGTCAGGGCCTTCGAGGAAACGAAACTCTGACTCGCGTGTTGTCAGCGGCAGGCCCGAACGGGGGCCTGCCGCGCGCCCCGGTGTGCGACGATCTTCTCCGGCGCGCCGCGTCGGGAGAACGAACCGGGTGCCGCGCTCGGGACACAGAAAAAAGGACGCCCTTCATGAGGAAACTGACCTTCGCCTTCGCCGTGCTCGCCTCGCTCGGCGCCGCTGGCCTCGCCACCTCCGCCTCCGCTGCCCCCGGCGCTCCGATGGGCGTCACCGCTCCCGACGCCGTCACCAACGTTCAGATGATGCGCATGGAGCGCCGGATGATGGAGCGGCGCATGATGAAGCGTCGGATGATGGAGCGGCGCATGATGAAGCGTCGGATGATGCGCCGGGACATGCGCCGCATGTGATCGGCCGGCGGGCCGCCTGCCGGCCCGCCACTTCCCGCCCGTGGGGTGGGGCATCGACCGCCTACGAAGGCCGTTCCGATGTCGTCGGAGCGGCCTTTTTCGTGGGGAAAAACCCGTGTCGATCTCGGACGAGCGTAGCGGACGTTCGCACGGCACTGAAGACCGGCCCTTGGAAGAGGCCGTTGGAAGACTGCCCTTTGGCTGTCAAGACTTGTGCTAGGATATTTTTCCTTTACCGTTGGTTGTGCGGGGGTCGTTTCCCATCAGCCTCGTAGGGAACATATCATGAACAAAGCTCGCAAGGCCAATCATGGCCTCGCCTCCGTCGTCCCCAAAACTCGCCCGGAGACGCGCCTCGACCGCCATGCCGCGCGGCTCCTGGCGGCCCTCGCCGCGGAGGGCGCTTATGCGCTGGAGGACCCGGTCGACGAGACCGGCCTGATCGTGCGCAGCGGCGGAACGGGGATCTCCCTCGGGGCGGGGCGGTTCCCGGCCGGGGCGGGCGCGGCCCTGCTCGCGGCGGACCTCGCCGAGCAGGGCGGCGGGCGGCGGGCGCGACTGACGATCAGCGCGGCGGGCCGGGCACGGCTGCGGCGCGAGGCCGCGGGCGCGGCCCATCCCTATCTCGCCCAGCACCTCGACCTCGTGCAGGAGCCAGGCGCAGGGCCCGAGCGACCCTGGCGCGACGCCTCCGAAAGCCCGCTCGCCTGGATGGCGCGGCGGCGCGACCGCGACGGCCGCCCCCTCATCGACGCGGCCTGCTTCGAGGCCGGGGAGCGGCTGCGGCGCGACCTCACGACGGCGTCGCTGATGCCGCGGATGGGCTCCGACTGGAGCGGCGTGAAGGTCGACGGTTCGGGACCGCGCGACCCGTCCGCGGCCTCCGACACGATGCTGGCCGGACGCCAGCGGGTCCGGGCCGCCCTCGACGCGGTGGGCAGCGACCTGTCCGGGCTGCTGATCGACCTGTGCGGGTTCCTCAAGGGCCTGGAGCGGATCGAGGCGGAACGGCGCTGGCCGGCGCGCTCGGCCAAGGTGGTGGCCCGCATCGCCCTGGCGCGGCTGGCCGAGCACTACGGCCTCGAACGCGAAGCGGTGGGCCCCGACCGCGCCCGGCTGCGGCTGTGGCGCGAAGCCTGAGCGCTCACACAATCCGTTCGATGGCTTCGCAATGCGGATTTTGGCTTCGCTCGGGCGCTACGCGGGCTCGGTGATACGGCTCCCGCTTGATCCAAGCGGAAACACGTATCACGCGGCGGGCCGGCGCCCGAAGCGTTCGGCGATGTAGATGCCGCCGAGCACGAGGGCGAGCGCCAGCCCGTCGTGCCAGCGGAACGGCTCGCCCACCAGCACCACCGCGAGCAGGGCCCCGAACACCGGCACCAGGTTCACGAACACACCCGCCCGGTTGGGGCCGATCAGCTCGACCCCGCGCATGAAGGCGAGCTGGGAGCCCAGCGACGGCCCCAGCGCCACGAAGACGACGATCGCCCACCCCTTGGCACTGGGCCAGACCGCATGGCCGGCGGCCCATTCCACCGCCAGCAGCGGCAGCGAGGTCAGGAAGGCGGCCACCGCCATGGCCGTGAAGAAGGCGAGGCCCGAGACCGCCGGGCGATTGGGCAGGGCGACGGTGTAGCCGGCGTAGAGGAGGCAGGCGATCAGCATCAGCATGTCGCCGCGGTTGAGCGCCATGGTGGTGAACACCGTCCAGTCGCCGTGGGTGGCCGCCACCGCCGCGCCCATCAGCGTCACCGCCACGCCGAGCCCCTGGAAGCCGGTGACCGTGGTGCGGTTGACGACGTAGTTGGTGAGCACCACGAGCACCGGCAGCGCCCCCTGGAACAGGGCGATGTTGAGGGTCGTGGTGTAGGCGCCCGCCGCGTAGAACAGGCTGTTGAAGGCGGTGTAGCCGCCCGCCCCCATCAGGAGGATGCTGAGCCAGCGCGGCCTCAGGCGGCGCCAGTCGCGCCGGACGTCCGGACCGGCGATGGCGACCAGCACGGCGCAGACCACGGTCCAGCGCAGGCAGGTGAGGACCTGGGGGGAGACCTCGCCCACCGCCCACTTGCTCATCACCGCGTTGCCCGCCCACAGCATCGCCGTCAGCGTGAGCAGCGGATAGGCCTTGGCGGTCGCGGACGGCGCCGGAAGGAGGGGATCGGGCATCGTGGCCTGTCTCGACGCCGATCGGATCGGCCGACCTCAATACAATGCAGGAACCGTGACGTTCGGGATCGGGAAGGGGCCGAGCATGAGGCGGCCGTCGGCCAGGCGCAGGGGCGGCAGCGGCTTCAGGGCCGCATCGCCGGGAGGTGCGGCCGCATCGGGCGCGCGGCGGCCCCCGCTCAGGAGCTGCCCGAGCAGGCGCCCGACCATGGCGCCGCGCTCGGCGCCGATCCGCTGCCCCATCGCCTGGGCCACCAGGGCCTCGAGCCCGGCGGCGCGCACGTCGAAGTCGCCGGCCGGGCGGTGGTCCGCGTCGAGGCCGATCTTGCCGCTCGCCTGGAGCCGGCGCTCGCCCTTGGCCAGGGACAGGAGGGCTATTTCGAGGCGCCCGCCGGCCTGGCGCCAGGTCTCGAGTTCGCGCGCGACCTGGCCGGTGCGCAGGACCGCCGCCCGGTCGATGGTGGCGTCGAGGGCGAGGTCGAGGGGATCGGTGCTGGCCAGGAGCGCGTCGAGCGGGGGCACCACCGCCCGCGTCAGGCGCAGGCTGACGTCGACCGCGCCCTCGCTGGCAAAGCGCACGGGGGTCGGCCGGGCATGGGCCTCGAGGTGGTCGCCCGCGAAAGACGTCGGCGGCTGACCTTCGGCGGCGATGGTGCCCTTGACGTCGTCCACCACGAGGGAGGCGCGGGTGAAGCCGTCGGAAGCGCCATGGAAGCTCGCCTCCAGATCCTTCCAGGTGGCGTCGGCCACGAGGTCGCCCTGTTCCACGTGGAACGGGCCCGACACCTGCAGGAGGCCGTGGCGCGGCTGGTAGACCTGCACCACCGCGGTCAGCGGTCCCAGGGTGAAGCGTCCGTCGGCCCGTGCGAAGGCCAGGGAGCCGCAGCGCAATTCGAGGCGGAAGGGGTAGCCGGTGATCGAGCGGTCGGCACAGGTCCAGGTCCGGCCAGCGGCCGCCTCCCGCGCCAGCCAGGCGTCCATCTCGTCGGCGGCGCGTCCTCGGATCCAGAACCAGGCCACCGACCACAGCACCACCACGAGCCCGAGCAGGACGAACGGCAGGAACAGGCCGATGCGGCTGCGCCTGGGCTCCGCCGGCCCTGCCGCCGCGTCCGGTCGTGCTTGGTCGACGTTCGACGCCATCGTGTCCGTTCCCAGGCTTCCAGCTCCCGGGCCGGTCGCGGGCCCGGAAGCGACGGCCCGTCTTGGACGAGCCCGGACCCCGGATGCAAGCGCGACGATGGGCCGGCGCCGCGGCTCAGGCCTGCGTGCCGGTGGTGGCGGGGCCGTCGAGGTCGGCGACGATGGCGCGGCGCTCGCTCTCGTCCTCGGCCAGGCGATGGACGTGCATCTCCGTGGCGCCGCTGTTGCGGGCGCGGGCCACCCAGTTCTGGAGGCGCTCGCGCGGCGTCTCGCCGGCGGTGGAGAGGGCCACCAGTTCGGCGACCCCGGCCGCGTC
The DNA here is from genome assembly GCF_001424525.1 of Methylobacterium sp. Leaf399. Classification (NCBI taxonomy): domain Bacteria; kingdom Pseudomonadati; phylum Pseudomonadota; class Alphaproteobacteria; order Hyphomicrobiales; family Methylobacteriaceae; genus Methylobacterium; species Methylobacterium sp. Leaf399. The sequence goes on from NZ_LMQK01000030.1 coordinate 163,181, forward strand.
CCGGCGCACCGCCATCACCACCGCCTCGCCCATCTCCGCCAGATCGGGCTCGACGAGGTCGTGGACGCCGACCACGTAGCGGCGGCCCGAATGCCCGCGCCAGGCGCTGAGCGTCAGCGCCGGCGTCCCGCGCAACCCGGCGGTCGATCTCAGGCGTTCTTCGCGCACGTCCATGCTCCGCGACCTATCGTCCCGCAGGTCGCGCAGGGCGGCCGACCAGGACAGAGCTCTCTTGTTCGCCATTTGTTCTAAAATAATCTTAACCGTTTCCGAGCGTCAAGGCCGACGCCCGCCTGCACCGGAAGTGGGGATGCGGCGGGTTATCCACAAGCGTCTGACCGAGTCGGAAGCGGCGGCGGCGCGCCCTGCGAGAGTCCACGGCGGAGATGGGTGACGAACGGGTTATCCACAGGCACACCCCGATCGCGGCGGCGGTGGGAGAACCCGCCGCCGCGACCGAGTGAGCGCCGCCCTCAGGCGTGGTCGTTCTGGCCGGCGATGCCCTTGGCCCGGCGACGGCGCCGGACGATGATGTTGAGGGTCTCCACGCCCGCCGAGAACGCCATGGCGGTGTAGATGTAGCCCTTGGGCACATGCGCCCCGAACCCTTCCGCGATCAGCGTCATGCCGATCATGATGAGGAAGCCCAGCGCCAGCATCACCACGGTGGGGTTGGCCGCGATGAAGCGCGACAGCGGATCGGCGGCGAGCAGCATCACGGTGACCGCGGCGAGCACGGCGATGACCATGATCGGCACGTGCTCGGTCATGCCCACCGCCGTGATGATGCTGTCGATGGAGAACACGAGGTCGAGGACCAGGATCTGCCCGATGGCGGCGGCGAACCCGATCTGCATCTTGCCCCCGGTCTTGTCCTCGGGCTCGGGGTCGACCGAATGGTGGATCTCCTGGGTCGCCTTCCACAGCAGGAACAGGCCGCCGGCGATGAGGATGAGGTCGCGCCAGGAGAAGCCCTTGCCGAACATCTCGAACACCGGCGCGGTGAGCTGGACGATGTAGGCGACCGAGCCGAGCAGGCCGAGCCGCAGCACCAGCGCGAGGCCGATGCCGATGCGGCGTGCCTTGGTCTGGTGCTCCTCCGGCAGCTTGTTGGTGAGGATCGAGATGAAGATCAGGTTGTCGATCCCGAGCACGATCTCCATCACCACCAGGGTGGCGAGGGCGGCCCAGGCGGTGGGGTCTGAGGCGAGTTGAATCAGGCTGTCCACGGCGTCAGGCTTTCGTACCGAAGGGGAAGGGAATGGGCACGCCGGCGATCATCGGCGGCAGGGTCGCGGGATCGGGGGCGAAGATACGCAGGATGCCGGGCACGACCTTGAAATGGGCCGGCGTCACGGTGGTGAGCTCGCCGTCGGTGTTGACCTGGCGCGGGCGCCGGGTGCGCACCACGATCTCCGTGGTGGAGAAGGCCCGCACGTCGGCGGCCCGCCCCTGGGTGCCCTTGCGCAGGGCCGGCAGCAACGCCAGGAGCCGCCACCAGTGCGCGACCTCCAGGCTGTAGAAATCGAGCTTGCCGTCGTCGACCCGCGCGGTCTCCTCCACGGTCATCCCGCCGCCGTAGTGGCGACCGTTGCCCACCGAGACCTGGATGGTGGTGACCTTTTCCCGGATCCCGTCGTGCTCGAGGATCACCGTGAAGGGCCGGACCCGGCGCAATACCCGGATGGCGGCGATGGCGTAGCCGAGGGTGCCCCAGGTCTTCTTCGATTCCGCGGTGAGGTCCCCGGCGAGTTCCGCCGAGAAGCCGATGCTGGCGACGTTGAAGAAGTAGTGGCCGTTGACCCAGCCGAGATCGGCCGGGCGCGCCTCCTCGGTGGTGATGAGCTGCGCGGCGGCGACCGGGTCGGTGGGCAGGTTCAGGGAGCGCGCCAGATCGTTGGCGGTGCCGAGCGGCAGGATGCCCAGCGGCAGCCTGGTCTCGACGAGGGCGGGGGCCGCCGCATTCATCGTGCCGTCGCCGCCGCCCAGGATCACGAGATCGCACTCCCTGGCGTGGCGCTTGATCAGGGCGGTGCAATCGCCCTCGCCGGGCGGCTCGAACGGCGTGATGCCGCCCTCCACCAGCGCCGCGCGAATCGCGTCGAGGGGAGCGGAGCCGTTGCGGGCGTTGGGATTGACGAGGAGAAGGGCGCGGCGCCCCGGCGAGGGGGCGTTCACCACGACGGCGTCTCCGATCGGAAAGGCGTGCGTCGGGCCGCCGGCACAGGTCGGCCGGACGGGGCGAGCGGTCGGGCCCGGTCATATCGAATCACGCGCAACACCATCCCCCCGGTGCGGTCGCACCACCCCGACGGCGGCACCACGGCAGAGAAGGGGTCCGACATCACGGTCGACACGTCCACCGCCAGAGGGGCCCGGACCCAACGCCACCACAGGTGGGTGTTAGCTCGGCCATGACAAGGCCGTCGAGCCTCGAAGGCGAGCGCGGGACCGGATCGACGTTCATCGGCCGTTCGATACCGGGCAAAGCGGGGAGAACCGCCTTTCGCGACGCGGTCATGGAACCATTTCGCGCCGATGTCCCGTTTAGTGGTGAGGAGCGGGCCGCCGCATCGATGTCCGGCGGACGGCCGACCCGACCCTGGCCCCCGACGTATCCGGTGTTGATCCCATGCGCGACCGTCTGATGTTCGCCTCCGCCGTCCTGGTCGCCGGGGGCCTTGCCGTGGCGCCGGCCATCGCGCAGACCGGATGGGTCGACCCGCCGGCCAAGGTACAGGGCCAACCCGCCGCCGAGGCACCGACACCCGTCGCTCCGCCCGCCCCCCAGCCGAGTGCCGAGCCGCGGGCCGCGGCGCGAACGGCCGAGCCGAGCCCGGCGGCCGTCACGGAATCGCCGGCGAGGCCCCGCCGCGAGGCGCGGCGCCCGGTGCGCCCCGGCCAGGACCGTCTCGTGTTCACTCCGCCCGCGGCGGCAGCCGCCCCGGGCCCGGGCGTCGACGACCCGCGCTTTCCCGCGTGGGCGGGCAAGGCCCAGCGCCTGACCCTGGATTACCTCGACAGCGTCTCGGCCTCCAACGAGGCGAGTCTGGCGGAGGCGCCGCGCTTCTACGCCCCGCAGGTGCGTCGGTTCGGACGGACCGTCTCCCTCGCCGCCGTGATCGCCGACAAGCGCCGGTTCGCCAGCCGCTGGCCCGAGCGGCGCTATGCCGCCCAGCCCGGTGCGATCCGCACCTCCTGCAACGCGGCCATGAAGGTGTGCATCGTCCAGGCCACCTACGATTACAGCGCCCGCAATCCCGCCCGCGGCACCCGCACGCAGGGGGTCGGCGAACTGGTGCTGGAGATCAGCTTCGCCGACGACCGTCCGGTGATCGTATCGGAATCGGGCCGCGTCCTGCGCCGGGCGGCCTCCGCGTCGCTGGTTGACGCGCGAACCAAAGCCGGCGCCTAAGACGGGGCTCATGTCCCTCGACGCCAACGACCCGGCCGACACCCGTCCCACCGACCCGCTCCTGCCGGAGCGGGATGCCGCTTGGGACGCCGACAGGGCCGCGCTTCGCGCGCGGATCGCGGCGGCGGTCGGTGACGCCCGCCCCCACCCCATCGCGCGCCATACCCTCGCGCTGCTGGTGGAGGCGCAACTGGCCCACGCCCCCGTGCCGGCGGATGGTTCTCACGCGCACGACGGCAGTGTCGACGAGGCACTGGCGGCGATGCGCTCGCGCCACCCCGACCTGTTCCTGCCGCCCGAGCCCGAACCCGCGCCGGCCGTCGTCGAACCCGCCGTGGCGGCGAAGGCGCCCGGCCCATCGATGCTGTCCTCGCTCGCGCCGTCCCCGGCCAGGCTCGCCGCCATGACGGAACGCGGCCGGGCGCTCGCCACGGCCGCCCGGAGCCGTCTCCTGACGATGGGTGCCGCGGCCAGGACGCGCCTGTCCCGCGAACGCCCCGCCCGGGTGAGTCCGGAAGCGGCATCGGCCGAGCCGCCGTCGGTGGCTGCGGCGATGGCGGCCTCTACGGAGGTCTCGCCTCCGGCGATGTCGGCGCCCGCCCCGGCCGTGCCCCCGGTATCCTTGCCGTTGGCGGATCGCAGCCGGCGCCGGGGCGCGGGCGACCTCTCCGTCCGCGCGGCCGATCGCGGCCGCCGGACCTGGTACGGCCTGCGCGACGGCCTCGGCGATGCGGTCGGGCCCGGCGGAAGCCTGCGCCGCCCGTCTGCCGTCATGGCGCTTGCCGCCGTCGCCTGTGCCGGCCTCCTCGTCGTCCTGCTGCGGGGGGACGGCGACCGGCCTTCCCCGGCCCCGGCGGCGGCGCCGTCCGTGCAGACGCCCGCCGCCGAGGCTCCGCCCGCCGCCGCGCAGACGCCGCCGGCCTCGCAGCCGCCCTCCGCTTCGGCCCGCCCCCAGGCCGCCCCGCCCGACGACGAGCCCGCCCCCGACGACGCGCCGATGCAGGCCGACGTGGTGCCCCAGGCCGGCGAGATCACCGGCCCGGCCGAGGTCGTCGACACCGCCACCCTGAAGATCGGCGGCCGGGTGGTACGGCTGTTCGGCGTCGCCTTCGTGCGCGGCGGCCAGACCGAGGAGCTGACCCGCTACCTCGGCAAGCGTTCGGTCACCTGCCGGCCCGTGGCGGGCAGCGAAGCGCACCTCTGTGCGGTGGACGGACGCGACCTCTCCGAGGTCGTCCTGTTCAACGGCGGCGGCCGCGCCTCGCCCGAGGCCACCCCCGACCTCGTGGCGGCCGAGGACAGGGCCCGCACCGAGCGCCTCGGCGTCTGGGCGCGCTGACGGCGGCCGTCCGCTCCTGCACGATGGGTTCGTGCCGGGTCCGCTTGCGCCGGTCCGGTTCGGCGCTTACGCCCCTTGCGCTCAAGCCCGGCCGCGAGGCGCGATATCGATGACCGCTGCGTCCCCCTCCACCGCGCTCGCCGCGACGCTGGCCCGGCGCGGCGTGCACTACGGATGGGTGGTGGCCGCGGTCACCTTCCTCACGATGCTGGTGACCGCGGGCGCCGTCGGCGCGCCGGGGGTGCTGATCCTGCCGCTGCAGCGCGAGTTCGGCTGGGACACCGCCACGATCTCGGCGGCCCTGGCGATCCGCCTCGTCCTGTTCGGGTTGATGGGGCCGTTCGCCGCCGTCCTGATGAACCGCTACGGGCCGCGCCGGATCGTGTTGTGCGCGCTCCTCCTCATCGCCGGCGGCATGCTGCTGTCGCTGGGGATGAGCCAGGTCTGGCAGTTGGTCCTCCTGTGGGGGGTGGCGGTGGGCGTCGGCACCGGGCTCACCGCCCTGGTGCTCGGCGCCACCGTGGCGACGCGCTGGTTCACGGCGCGGCGCGGCCTCGTGGTCGGCCTCCTCACCGCCAGTTCGGCCACCGGCCAGCTCGTGGTGCTGCCGGTGCTCGCCGCCCTCACCGAACACTGGGGCTGGCGCGCCGCCCTCCTCCTCGTCTGCAGCCTGCTGGTGCTCACGGGTCTGGCCGTCCTGCTCCTGATGCGCGACCGGCCCGAGGACCTCGGTCTGGCACCCTACGGCGAGGCGGCAGCGGCCGGGGCGGCGCTCGCCCCCGTCGATGCCGGCGGGGCCATCGCCGCCCTGCGCGAGGCGGCGCGCACGCGGGTGTTCTGGGTGCTGTTCGCGACCTTCTTCATCTGCGGGGCCAGCACCAACGGCCTCATCCAGACACACTTCATCCCCCTGTGCGCCGACTACGGCATCAGCCCGATCCAGGGTGCGGGGGTGCTGGCGGCCATGGGCGCCTTCGATTTCATCGGCACCGTCGCCTCGGGCTGGCTGTCGGACCGCTACGACAACCGCTGGCTCCTGTTCTGGTACTACGGCCTGCGCGGCATCGCCCTGATGTGCCTGCCGTTCTCGGATTTCACGCTGATCGGCCTGTCGCTGTTCGCGGTCCTCTACGGCCTCGACTGGATCGCCACGGTGCCCCCCACCGTGCGGCTCACCGCGGCCCGGTTCGGGCGCGAGAAGGCCAACCTCGTGTTCGGGTGGATCTTCTGCGGGCACCAGCTCGGGGCGGCCGGCGCCGCCTACGGCGCCGGCCTGTCGCGCGACGTCCTGGCGAGCTACCTGCCGGCCTTCTTCACGGCCGGAGCCCTGTGCCTGTTCGCCGCCGCCGCCATCATGACCCTCGACCGGGCGAGGCCCGCGAGCGCCCGGTAGGCCTCAACCCATTTCCGGTTGATCACGTCGTGATGCGGACATGGGCTTCGCTCAGGCGCCGCGCGGGCTCGGTGATACAATTCCCGCTTGATCCAAGCGGCAAACCGTATCAGCCGATGCGCAGCCGGGTCCCGGGGCCGAGCCGGCGCAACAGGCGCAGGAGGTCGGCCCGGGCCAGGGCGACGCAGCCCTCGGTGGGCGGATAGCCCGGCCGGGCCACGTGCATGAAGATCGCGGAGCCGCGGCCGGGGCGGATCGGCCCGCGGTTGTAGTCGATGTCGACGACGAGGTCGTAGAGCCCGTCGCCGCGCCACATCTCCTCGGCGCTCACCCCCGGACAGGGCAGCGTCAACGGCCGGTTGTAGCGGCGGTGGGACGGAGCATCGCACCAGCCGTCGTGCGAGCGCGTCGCGCGGATCGGCAGCAGGGTGGCCGGACGCACCGTGAGACGGTCGGGCCGGTACGCGGCCGCACGCAGGCGGAACCGCCCGCGCGGCGAGGCGCCGTCGCCTTCGCGCTTGACGGTGCCGATCCCGCTCCGGCCCAGGGCGCAGGGAATGACCGAGGGGCCCACCAGCAGGTGGCCGCGGCGGCGGTCGCCGACGAGCGGACGCACCCGGATCGCGGCGAGGGCGACGGCGCGGACGGCCTTCGGGTGCGGGATCGACCGGACAGGAGGGGACATAACGCGTCGGAGTGCCATCGGGGCCGGATTGCGGGGCGGCCGGGCGGTTGAAACTTGCACCCGGCCGTTCACGTATGGAAGACAACGAAGGCTGTGGGCAACCGCTGCGCTCGACGCATCCGGGATGATTTCCTGCTGGGCGAAACGCGCTAGGGTGGGATGCGTCGAGGGGTCCGTGAGGCGGGGCGGCACCCTTGGGCAGGGCATCTACCTTGGGCGGGGCATCTCCCTCGAGCGGGGTGACACGCCCGGCCAGGATGTCCGACCCCGGCTCGTTGTCGTCGTCGCGGCCGTTCGGCCCGGCCATTTTCGATCGACCCGTCCTCGCGCCCCGTTCCGTGCGCGGATCTTCGCCTGTCGCGTGTGGAAGAGTGTTGCAGCCGATGCCGAACGCCTATCGCCTCCTGGTCTGCGACGACGACGCCTCGCTGCGGGAGACGCTCACCGAGCAGCTCGACCTGTCCGAGGAATTCGTGGTGCTGCCCGAGGCCGACGGGGCGGGCGCCATCGCCAGGGTCGCCTCGGACCGGATCGATCTTGCGGTGATGGACGTGCGGCTGCCGGACATGGACGGACGCGAAGCGGTCCGGGCGATGCGGCGCAACGGCTATCGCGGGCCGGTGATCATGCTCACCGCCCAGGTCTCTGAGGAGGATACCGTCGAGGGGCTCGAGGCGGGGGCCAACGACTACGTCACCAAGCCGTTCAAGTTCGCCGTGCTGCTCGCGCGCATCCGCGCCCACCTGCGCAGCCACGAGGCGAGCGAGGACGCGGTCTTCCAGATCGGCCCCTACACCTTCCGCCCCGGCGCCAAGCTCCTGGTGGGCGACCGCGGCTCCAAGCTCAAGCTCACCGAGAAGGAGACCGCGATCCTGCGTTTTCTCTACAGGGCGGGCCGCGAGGTCGTGGGCCGCGAGACGCTGCTCGCCGAGGTCTGGGGTTACAACGCGCAGGTCACGACCCATACGCTGGAAACGCATATCTACCGCCTGCGCCAGAAGATCGAACCCAACCCGGCCCTGGCCGCGATCCTCGTGACGGAATCCGGCGGCTACAAACTGTTGCCTTGACGTTTGCACACGGTCCCGGACCTTCGCGCGTGGCGGTCCCCATCGCGGTGCGGAATGGGCGGGGCGGCGAGATCGGCCTGCGGGCGAGACGGTGAAGGGACCGCGTGACGGTGGGACTCGACGACGACATCGCGATCCTGTCCGCCGCCCCGCTGTTCCGGTTCATGGGCCGGGATGCCCTGCGGCTGCTGTGCTTTGCGGCCGAACGGCGCAGCCTGGCCGCGGGCGACGTTCTCTACGCCCGCGACGAGCGCGCCGACGGCGGCTTCGTGGTGCTGACCGGTGCCATCGCGGTGGCGCCCCGCCGGGCCGGCGGCGAGCCGGTGGTGGCCGGCCCCTCGGCGCTGATCGGGCGCCTTTCCCTGTTCCTGCGCGGCGAGCGGCCGAGCGAGGCGCGGGCGAGCGTGCCCTCGGAGGTCCTGCGCATCACGCCGACGCTGATGCGCCGGGTGCTCCAGGAGTTCCCCGACGCCGCCGCCGCCATCGAGGCCGACCTCACCGAGGATCTCGTCGCCTTCACGCGGGACCTCGACGGGGTGCGGCCGCGGTTCGAGGGGCCCTGAGACGCGGGCCCGTACCCTGAGACGCCTCCTGCGGCGGGTGACAGGGCCGACCGGCTTTTGTAAGCACGGGCTCGTCTGCCGCCACCCGGAAAATCCCGACATGTCCGCCCCCAGCGCCCACGCCGACCTCGCCGCCACCATCGAGACCGCCTGGGAGGACCGGGCCGGGATCGACGCGGGCACCAAGGGTGCCGTGCGCGACGCCGTGGAGACGGCCCTCGAACTCCTCGATTCCGGCAAGGCGCGGGTGGCCGAGAAGGCCGGCGAGGAATGGCACGTCAACCAGTGGCTCAAGAAGGCGGTGCTGCTGTCGTTCCGCCTCAACGACATGGAGATCATCCACGGCGGCCCCGACGGCGCCAACTGGTGGGACAAGGTGCCCTCCAAGTTCGAGGGCTGGAAGAAGAAGCAGTTCCGCGAGGCCGGCCTGCGGGCGGTGCCCGGGGCGATCGCCCGGCGCGGCGCCTACATCGCGTCCGGCGTCGTGCTGATGCCCTCCTTCGTCAACCTCGGCGCCTATGTGGACGAGGGCACCATGGTCGACACCTGGGCCAGCGTCGGCTCCTGCGCGCAGATCGGCAAGCACGTCCACCTCTCGGGCGGCGTCGGCATCGGCGGCGTCCTGGAGCCGATGCAGGCGAGCCCCACCATCATCGAGGACAACTGCTTCATCGGCGCCCGCTCCGAGGTGGTCGAGGGCGTCGTCGTCGGCGAGGGCAGCGTGCTGTCCATGGGCGTCTACATCGGCGCCTCGACGAAGATCGTCGACCGCACCACCGGCGAGGTCTTCTACGGCCGGGTGCCGCCCTATTCGGTGGTCGTCTCGGGCACCATGCCCGGCAAGAAGCTCCCCGACGGCTCGGCCGGCCCCGGGCTATACTGCGCGGTGATCGTCAAGCGCGTCGATGCGGGCACTCGCGCCAAGACCGCGATCAACGAACTCCTGCGGACCTGACGGGACGCCGGCCGGCCCGCGCCTCGGCGCGGGACTGTCCGGGGATCGCGGACGGGCCTGCGATCCCTTTCGACGGAATCGTCGTGACCGACCTCGCGACTGTCAGCCGACTCTGTCGACGATCGCTTCGTCCTTCATCCCGCCAACCGCATGCCGCGTCGCGGACCGGTGCCTCAGCCATCCGAGGGGTCATGATCGAGCCGGCACGTTCCGCCCGCAGCTTCAGCCTGACCATCGACGGGCGCACCCTGTCGATGCCCTGCGACGTGGTCGGCAGCGGCCCCGACGCCCTGCTCCTCCCCGCCCTGTCGTCGATCTCGGCCCGCTCCGAGATGTGGCCGCTGGCGCGCGACCTCGGGCACGACTACCGCTGCCTGATCCCCGACTGGCCGGGGTTCGGCAATCAGGCCCGCGTACCGCTGCCCATGAACCCGGGCACGATGCACGCCTTCCTCGACGCGTTGTTCGTGGCCAAGCCCGGCCCCTACGCGCTCGCCGTGGCGGCGGGCCATGCCGGCCCCTACCTCATGGCGGCGGCCCGCCGGCATCCCGGCCTGTTCAAGCGCATCGTCCTCGTCGGACCGACCTGGCGCGGGCCGCTCCCCACCGCCATGGGCCAGGAGCGGCGCGGCCTGTTCAAGGCCCTGCGCCGCCTCGTCGAGGTACCCCTCGTCGGCGACGCGATCTACCGCATCAACATCAGCCGGCCGGTGATCGGGCGGATGATGCGCGCCCACGTCTACGCCGACCCGGACCACGTCACCCCCGGCGTCATCGCCGACAAGCACGCCATCACCCGCCAGATCGGCGCCCGCTTCGGCACCGCCGCCTTCGTCACCGGCGGGCTCGACCCCTGTACGAGCCGCGAGGCCTTCCTGTCGCTGTTCGAGGGGCCCGGCCTGCCGCCGGTGCTGGTGCTGCGGCCCGAGCGGGCGCCGCGCCGCTCGGGCGCGGAGATGGACGCCCTCATCGCCACCGGCCGGGTCAGCCGCGAGACGGTCCCGGGGGCGCTCAGCGCCCACGAGGAATATGCCGGCGAGGTCGCCGAGGCGATCCGCGGGATCGGGTGAGGCGGTTTACGCTTGAATCAAGCGGGAACCGTATCACCGAGCCCGCGCGGCGCCTGAGCGAAGCCCATTTCCGCATCACGAAGTGATCACCCGGAAATGGGATGATGCGGGATCGGGGCAGCTCCTCGCCGCCGGACCGCGTCGGCCTCAGCCGCCGATGGCGCCGCGCTTGAACCCGAACCCCGGGACCTCGCAGCCGCAGGGCGCATTGATCGGCGCCGGCCGCGTCATGCAATTGCCGCGGGCGGTGACGCAGATGCCGCCGCCGCGCGGAGCCCGGTCGAACCGGTCGTCGTCGTAGCGCGACCGGCGCCGCTCGTAGCGATCCTCCTCGTAGCGCGGACGGCGGCGCTCGTAGCGGTCCTCGTCGGAGCGCCGCTCTTCGTAGCGGCGGGGCCGGTCGTCGTCGTAGCCCCCGCCGTACTGGGCCTGGGCGCTCACGCCGCCGGCGAGGGTCAGGGCCGTCGTGGCCGCCAGGAGGATGCGCTTCACCGTCGTCGTCTCCGGATCTCGTCGGCGGGTCTCGCCGCCGTATGTCGACGGTCACGGTGGTAGCGCGGGCGAGATGAACGCGTGATGAGGCCGCCGGGCGGCATCACATGGGGTCGGGCCCCCGTGTCCCGGCGAACCATGACGGTTGCCGTGGGCGGGTGGCCTCGCTACCTACCATGGCCGTCATCGGCGCGGCCCCTCGTCCCGTACACCCGCGTCGTCCCGAAAATCCCATCGACTTTTGCAAGAGCGCGACACCCCCGCCATGGAGCTTCTCAAGCTCGCTGCCCTCGACACCGAGGACCTCGCGGTCGTCTCGGCCCACCTCCAGGATGCGATCCTGCGCTCGGGCGACCTCGCCTATCTGGCGGGCGCGCATCGCTTCGTGCTGGTGGCGCGCCGGTTCGACTGGTCGGCGGCGCCCGGCGAGGCGCCGCGCCGGCGGCTGACGGGGGTGCATTTCGAGCGGGTGTTGGGCGTGCGCGGCCGCGGGATCGTACCGGGCGCGGATTCGGACGCGACCCTGAGCCTGCTCGCCGTCACCTTCGAACCGGGCGAGGCGCCTTCCGGCACCGTGACCCTGGTCTTTGCCGGCGGCGCCGCGATCCGGCTCGACGTCGAATGCATCGAGGTGCGGATGAAGGACCTCGGCCCGGTCTGGGAGGCGGAAGGGCGCCCCGACCACGAGGCGGCCGAGGCCGGCCGCGCCGCCATCGAAGGACGCACCCCATGATCCGCCTCGATTCGTCCCAGGACGGGTTCGCCGAGGAGTTCCGGCGCCTGCTCAGCGTCAAGCGCGAGATCTCCGAGGAGGTCGACGACACCGTGCGGGCCATCATCGCCGGCGTGGTGGCCGGCGGCGACGACGCGCTCGTCGACTACACCCGCCGCTTCGACCGGCGCGGCGAGGAGTTCACCGCCGCCTCCCTGCGCGTCACGCCCGCCGAGGTCGATGCGGCGATCGCCGCCTGCCCGGCCGAGACCCTCGACGCCCTGGCCCTCGCGGCGGAGCGGATCGAGACCTTCCACCGTCGCCAGGTGCCGCAGGACCACCGCTCCACCGACGAACTCGGGGTGATGTCGGGCTGGCGCTGGACGGCCCTCGAATCGGTCGGCCTCTACGTACCCGGCGGCACCGCGAGCTATCCCTCCTCCGTCCTGATGAACGCCATCCCCGCCCGCGTCGCCGGGGTGCCCCGCGTGGTCATGGTGGTGCCGATGCCCGAAGGGCAGATGAACCCGCTGGTGCTGGCCGCCGCCAGGCTGGCGGGCGTCGACGAGATCTACCGGGTCGGCGGCGCGCAGGCGGTAGCGGCGCTGGCCTACGGCACCCCGACCGTCGCGCCCGTGGCCAAGATCGTGGGGCCCGGCAACGCCTGGGTCGCGGCCGCCAAGCGCCGGGTGTTCGGGCAGGTCGGCATCGACATGATCGCCGGCCCCTCCGAGGTGCTGATCCTGGCCGATGCCCACGCCAATCCGGACTGGATCGCGGCCGACCTGCTGGCCCAGGCCGAGCACGACGTCGCGGCGCAGGCGATCCTGATCACGGATTCCGCCGGCCTCGCCGATGCGGTCGAGACCGCCGTGGAGCGCGCGCTCGTCACCCTGCCGCGCGCCGAGATCGCCCGGGCGAGCTGGCGCGACTACGGCGCCATCCTCGTGGTGCGCGACCTCATCGAGGCGGTGCCGCTGGTCGACCGCCTCGCCCCCGAGCACCTGGAGATCGAGACGCAAGACGCCGAGGCCCTGGCGGACCGCATCCGCAACGCGGGCGCGATCTTCCTCGGCAGCCACACCCCGGAGGCGATCGGCGATTATGTCGGCGGCCCCAACCACGTGCTGCCCACCGCCCGCTCGGCGCGGTTCTCCTCGGGCCTCGGCGTCCTCGACTTCATGAAGCGCACCACGATCCTGCGCTGCGACGCCGCCGCCCTGCGGGCGCTGGGCCCCGCCGCCATCGCGCTCGGACGCTCGGAGGGCCTCGACGGCCATGCCCGCTCCGTCGCCATCCGTCTGAACCTGTGAGGCGGCCATGTCGGACGAAGCCAAGGTGGCGCAAGAGCGCGACGATGCCCGTGACCGCAAGACCAAGGGTCTCGACCGCCTCGCGTCGGTGACCCTCGACGAGGATTCGATCGGGCGGGGCAACCCCGACCAGGAGCACGAGCGTGCCATCGCGATCTTCGACATCCTGGAGGACAACCACTTCTCGATCCCCGGACGCGAGGGCCCCTTCGCCCTCACCCTCGGCCTCGTCGAGAACAAGCTCTCCTTCGCGATCCGCCACGAGAGCGGCGGCCCGGCGATGACCCACCTCCTGTCGCTGACCCCGTTCCGGCGGGTGATCCGCGACTACGAGATGATCTGCGAGAGCTACTTCAACGCCATCAAGACCGCCTCGCCGACCCAGATCGAGGCGATCGACATGGGCCGGCGCGGCCTCCACAACGAGGCCTCCGAGCTGCTGCGCCAGCGCCTCGAAGGCAAGGTCGACCTCGACCACGACACCGCGCGCCGGCTGTTCACCCTGGTCTTCGCCTTGCACTGGAAGGCTTGAAGGCGAGGCCCTCGACCGCACACGGTCGAGGGCCTCGCCCACGCGCGTGGCGACGCACAGTCGCGCTTTGCACCCGCGTCGACCGTCGGGGTCGTCGGCTCATAAGGACCGGTCTCCCCATCGAGACCCAAGGCAAGGCAGCGGATGGCGGACGAGGGCGGCCCGGGCAAGAAGAAGCGCGTGCAGTCGGTGCTGTTCATGTGCAACTACAACGCGGTGCGCTCGCTGGCCGCCGAGGCGATCGCCCGCCACTACTTCGGCAAGTCGACCTACGTGCAGTCGGCCGGGGTGCGCACCGGCGAGCCGGCCGATCCGTTCATGGTGGCGGCGCTGGACGAGATCGGCATCGACGCCTCGCGCCACAAGCCGCGCACCCTCGAACAGCTCGAGGAGTGGGAGGGGCTGAACTTCGACCTCATCATCACCCTGGCGCCCGAAGCCCACCACGCCGCGCTGGAGCTCACCCGCACCAACGCCGTCGAGGTGGAATACTGGCCGACCCCCGACCCGACCATCCTGCAGGAAGCCTCGCGCGACCAGCGTCTCGACGCCTATCGCGATGTCCGCGACGGGCTGATCTATCGGATCAAGACGAGGCTGAAGCCATGAGGGCCCTCCCGCGACGGGCGATGGCGACACCCTCGTGGCAACGAGCCATGGCTTTGCAGAGATGTTCTATGAGGTGTTCATAATACCAGCGGCCTTCGACCAAGATCGGTTGCAAGATCGATCGAAGGAATGCGTCACCCGCTGGACGTGCCGCCGTGCCTGGACCAGTGGCGAACCGACAAAAGAGTCGACGACGACGACTGCTGGTCGGTGCAGGCGCTTGACTTCAACAGGTCGAGGCCTTTCATCCGAGGAGACGGCACAAGCGCGCACGCCCTCGACGGCGGCCAGGCATTGCCGACAGACATCGAGGAGACACGCACCATGGCAGCAGAAGACATCGTCATCGTCGGCGCGGCGCGCACCGCCGTCGGCTCGTTCGGCGGGGCCTTCAACACGGTCCCGGCCCACGACCTCGGCGCCGTGGCGATCAAGGCGGCCCTGGAGCGGGCCGGCGTCTCGCCCGACGACGTGGACGAGGTCATCTTCGGCCAGGTCCTCACCGCGGGCGCCGGCCAGAACCCGGCCCGCCAGGCCGCCATCAAGGCCGGCATCCCCGAGAAGGCCACGGCCTGGGGCCTCAACCAGGTCTGCGGCTCAGGGCTTCGCACCGTCGCCATCGGCATGCAGCAGATCGCCAACGGCGACGCCACCGTCATCGTGGCCGGCGGCCAGGAGTCGATGTCGCTCTCCCCCCACGCCCAGTACCTGCGCGGCGGACAGAAGATGGGCGACGTCAAGCTCGTCGACACCATGATCAAGGACGGCCTGTGGGACGCCTTCAACGGCTACCACATGGGCACCACCGCCGAGAACGTGGCCCAGGCCTTCCAGCTCACCCGCGAGCAGCAGGACGCGTTCGCGACGGCCTCGCAGAACAAGGCCGAGGCCGCCCGCAAGGAAGGCCGCTTCAAGGACGAGATCGTCCCCGTCACGGTGCCGGGCCGCAAGGGCGACACCATCGTCGACACCGACGAGTACATCCGTGACGGCGCCACCGTCGAGGCCATGGCCAAGCTGAAGCCGGCCTTCTCGAAGGACGGCACCGTCACCGCCGCCAACGCGTCTGGCCTCAACGACGGCGCGGCCGCCATCGTGCTGATGTCGGCCTCGGAAGCCGAGCGCCGGGGCATCACGCCGCTGGCCCGCATCGTCTCCTGGGCCACCGCCGGCGTCGACCCCAAGGTGATGGGCACCGGCCCGATCCCCGCCTCCCGCAAGGCGCTGGACAAGGCCGGCTGGAAGGCGTCCGACCTCGACCTGATCGAGGCCAACGAGGCCTTCGCCGCCCAGGCGCTCGCCGTGAACAAGGACATGGGCTGGGACACCGACAAGGTGAACGTCAACGGCGGCGCCATCGCCATCGGCCACCCCATCGGTGCCTCCGGCGCCCGCGTCCTCGTCACCCTGCTGCACGAGCTCAAGCGCCGCGACGGCAAGAAGGGCCTCGCCACCCTCTGCATCGGCGGCGGCATGGGTGTCGCCATGTGCATCGAGCGGGTCTGAGCCACCCGCCAAGGCCACCCGCCAAGGCCACCCGCCAAGTCGCGGCGCCGGTTCGGGAATTCTTGACGGCGCCGCAAATTTAAATGGGTCGCGTGACGGCTGCCTCGCCCGCTAAAGCCCCACGCGACACCGGCTTTCATCAGCCTGCCAACTTCATAAACCTGCCAAGAAACAACAATCGGAGGATATCATGGCTCAGGAACGCGTCGCCCTCGTCACGGGTGGAACGCGCGGCATCGGCGCCGCGATCTCGAACGGCCTCAAGGCCAAGGGCTACAAGGTCGCCGCCAACTACGGCGGCAACGACGAGGCGGCCGCCGCCTTCAAGGCCGAGACCGGCATCCCGGTGTTCAAGTTCGACGTCGGCGACGCCGCCGCCTGCGAGGCCGGCATCAAACAGGTGGAGGCCGAGGTCGGCCCCATCGACGTGCTGGTCAACAACGCCGGCATCACCCGCGACGGCGCCTTCCACAAGATGACCTTCGACAAGTGGCAGGCGGTCATCAAGACCAACCTCGACTCGATGTTCACCTGCACCCGCCCCGTCATCGAGGGCATGCGCACGCGCGGGTTCGGCCGCATCATCCTGATCTCGTCGATCAACGGCCAGAAGGGCCAGGCCGGCCAGACCAACTACTCGGCCGCCAAGGCCGGCGTCATCGGCTTCGCCAAGGCGCTCGCCCAGGAAAGCGCCTCCAAGGGCATCACCGTCAACGTGATCGCGCCGGGCTACATCGCCACCGACATGGTGATGGCGGTGCCGGAGGACATCCGCAACAAGATCATCGCCACGATCCCGGTCGGCCGTCTCGGCGAAGCCGAGGAGATCGCCCGCGCGGTGGAATACCTCGCCGCCGAGGACTCGGGCTTCATCACCGGCTCGACCCTGACCATCAACGGCGCGCAGTACATCGCGTGATCGCGCAGTGCGGGGCGGCCTCGCCGCCTCACACCCTGACAGGATGACAGGACATCGAAGGCTGTGGAACGAGGGCGCCACCGCGGCGGTCATCGGCATCGTCGATGACACCGCGCCGTCGTTCCGGGGCGCCGGCGTAGTCGGCCACGGATGACCTTAGCCTCCGCCACCCTCGTCGGCTCGGGTGCGATCCTGCTGTGGTCGCTGCTGGCCCTGTTCACGGCCGCATCGGGCGATGTCCCCCCGTTCCAGCTCGCGGCGATGACCTTCGCCATCGGCGGGCTCCTCGGTTGCGCAAGCTGGCTCGTGCGGCCGTCCGGGCTGAAGGCCCTGGTGCAGCCCTGGCCGGTCTGGCTGCTCGGGGTCGGCGGCCTGTTCGGCTACCACGCCCTCTATTTCACCGCCCTGCGGCTGGCCCCGCCGGCCGAGGCGGGGCTGCTCAACTACCTGTGGCCGCTCCTCATCGTCCTGTTCTCGGCCGGACTGCCCGGCGAGGCGGGCCTGCGCCGTGGTCATGTGGTCGGCGCCCTCCTCGGGCTTTCGGGGGTGGCCGCCCTCTTCGCCGGGCGGGGCGACCTGCAGTTTCCGGCCGGCGCCCTGCCGGGCTATGCCGCCTCCTTCGCCTGCGCCTTCGTCTGGGCCGGATATTCGGTGCTGTCGCGCCGGTTCGGGGCCGTTCCCACCGATGCGGTGGCCGGGTTCTGCCTCGCGACCGCGGCCTTGAGCCTCGCCTGCCACCTGGCCTTGGAGCGCACGGTGTGGCCGGCGGGTGCGGGACAATGGGCGGCGCTCGTCGCCCTCGGGCTCGGGCCCGTGGGCGCAGCCTTCTACCTGTGGGACGTCGGCATGAAGCGGGGCGACATCCGGCTTCTGGGCGTCTGCTCCTACGCCGCGCCGGTCCTGTCGACGCTGATCCTCGTGGCCACCGGATATGCCGATGCGACGCCGGCGCTGGGCCTCGCCTGCCTCCTCATCGTCGCCGGCGCCGTCGTGGCGGCGCGGGCCGCCGTCACCCCCGCGGCGTCGGGCGCCAGTCCGGCGGGGCCATCTCGAACCCCTCGAAGGTGAAGGCCGGGGCGACGGTGCAGCTCACCAGGGTCCAGGCGCCGAGACTCGTCGCGGTCTGCCAATGGCCCTTGGGCACCACGATCTGCGGACGCTGGCCGCGGGCGAGGTCGGGACCGAGGTGGCGCGCCTCGGCGTCATGGCCGTTGGGGCTCACCGTGATCACCATCGGCGCGCCCGCGTGCCAGAACCAGATCTCGGCGGCATCGACCCGGTGCCAGGCCGAGGTCTCGCCGACATCGAGCAGGTAGTAGATCGCGCTGCCCACCGCGCGTCCCCCCACGGTCTCGGCATCGCGAAACGTCTCGCGGTAATGGCCGCCCTCGGGATGCGGCGCGAGGCCGAGCCGGGCGATCACCTCGGCGGCGGCGAGCGTTGACGTCATGACCTTGGTCGCTCCTATGGATTGCCGGGGATCGCCCCTTGCGGGATCTGCAAGCCCTTGGGTGCCGTGGCTTCGCCCTCGGGCTTCGCCCGACGCGGCTTCGGGGGGGATTTCGAGGCGGGCTTGGCCGCGACCGGATCGGCCTTCACGGCGGGCGCCTCGGCGCAGTCCTTGAACGGCAGGCGGGCGACCGTCTCGCCGGCCTCGGAGACGACGACGAAGGCATCCGGCAGGAGCGGCAGCACCTCGTCCCAGCGGATCGCGGCGCCCAGACGCGCCTCCAGCGAGGCCGGCGTGCCGCCTCGGCGCAGGGCGGCGAGATCGGGGCCGTAGGCGGTCGCCGCCCGGTCGCCGACCACCACCTGCAGCACCCGCGTCGTGTCCGGGGTCAGCGGCCGCAGCGGGTTGTCCACCGACACGACGCCCGAGCGCGTCACCCACACCGCCGCGCCGGTATCGGCCGTGTAGCGGGCGGATTTTCCTTCGCACAGCACCGTGAGGTTGGGCGGGGCCGCCGGTTCCGGCATGGGCTGGGCCGCCATCGGCGTCGCGGGTTCGGCCGGCACGGGAGCCGGCTTCGCCGCCGCCGGCTTGCGCCGCGGCTTCTTGGGCACGGGCGTATCCTGGCCGGGCGCCTCGGGCTGTATCGCCGGCTCGCCATCCTGCGCCGGCACCGGAGCCGGCCGAGCGAGCACGAATCCCCCGACGAGGACCGCGAGGGCGGCCGTCCGTATCCGATCAATCATCGCTCGGCGTCGTCCCGGCGTCGCGGCGCCTCGGCCCGCCGGGAGGCCGCGATCTGCAGCTGCGACTCGATCGGCTCGAGGTCGAGCACGGCGCCGCTGCGCCGGTCGATCGGGCTCGGCAGGGGTGCTTCGATGTCGTCCATCAGCCCGTCGTCGCTGGCCTGTTCGATCCTGTGCTCGTTCGGCAGGCGCAAGGGCGGGCGGCGAGAGCGTGCCGCCATCGCCCCCACCGTCACGCCGGAAATGGCAAGGGCCACGACGGCGACGAGGATCAGAACCGTTTCCATGCCGGGGACAGCGTTACCCCAGGACAGCGTCCGTTGCACGCACGGAACCGCAAGCGGCCGAACCCGACCGCCCGGCGCGCGGCGGAACGGTCCTTGCGTCACGCAGGCCTCGGGTCGGGCCGTCGCCGGGGTCGCCACACGGCTGTCGCCGACGCCGTTCCATGGTTCCCGTCGCGTTCCGGCCCCGCTCACCCTATGCGTGGTGACGACGCTCTCTTCCAAGGTTCTCGATGCGCATGCTCGACCGCAGCCCAGCCGCCCCGCACGCCCCCGACGCGCTGGAGCGGGACCTCCTCGCCCTCATCGAGGATTCCCGCGAGCAGGCCAGCGACGATCCCTTCCGCAACCCGGTCCTGGCGGTGACCCTGGCGATCACCCGGATGCTCGACCGGGACGAGATCGGCGAGGCCGACCTCGACGGGTTGTTCGCCCGCCTGCGCGAGCAGTCCCTGGCCGAGCGCGCCGCCCGCCTGCGCGGCTACGTCGGGCTAGACCGCCACGCTTCGGATGCCGGCATGCCGGCCCGGATCGTCGGCGCCGTCCCCAAGGGCGCGAACGATTTCGAGACCCTGCGCGGCCTCGTGGGCCGCACCGCTTTCGCGGTGGTGTTCACGGCCCATCCCACCTTCGGCATGCCCAAGGCCGTGGCCGGCCTGATCGCCAGGGCCGCCTCCGAGCCCGATGCCGGCGCGCGCAGGCCCCTGGTGGCCGAGGCCGCCGCCCTCTCGACCCGGCCCGACGCCAGGATCAGCCTCGACGACGAGTTCGAGCAGGCCTGCATCGCCGCCAACCACGGCCGCGAGGCGCTAGACGCCTTCAACGGCGCGCTGCTCGACGCCGCCCGGGCGCGCTGGCCCGACCGCTGGACCGAACTCGTGCCTAAGCCCTTCGCCATCGCGAGCTGGGTCGGCTGCGACACCGACGGGCGCACCGACATCGGCTGGTGGGACACCCTGCGCTACCGCATCGAATCCAAGCGCATGCAGCTCGACCGGCTGATGCGCGACCTGCCCGACGTGCCGGCCACCAAGGTGGTACGGACCCTGGCCCAGGGCGCGCTGGCCGCCGTCAACCGCCAGCTCGCGGTGGCGCCGCGGCTGGGCACCAAGCCGACCCTGGAGGCGGTCCACCGCTTCGCCCTCGCCCTCATCATCGAGCGCGAACGCGCCCAGACCGATGCCGGGCCGATCCTGGCGGGGCTCGCCGGCGCCATCACCGTGGCCGAAAGCGATGCGGACCGGCGCGCCATCGCGGTGCTGCGCTCGGGCATCGCCGCGCACGGGCTCTCGAACGCCCTGCCCCACTTCCGGCTCAACGCCAGCCAGATCCACAACGCCGTGCGCCGGGTGATCGACCTCGAGGGCGAGCCCACCGACGCCGCCCAGCGCCGGTCGCACCTCGCCACCATCCACGCGCTGCTCAACGACGTGCAGCCGGTCGACGTGGACTTCGGGGCGCTGGCCGCCGAGCGCGCCTCGGCCGCCCGGCTGATGATGACGATCACCCAGATCCTCAAGCACGTCGACGGCACCCACCCGGTGCGCTTCCTCATCGCGGAGACCGAGACCGGCTACACGCTGCTCGCCGCCCTCTGGCTCGCCCGCCACTACGGGATCGCCGACAAGGTCGAGATCACGCCGCTGTTCGAAACGGCGAGCGCACTGGAACAGGGCATCCGCGTCCTCGACGACGCCCTGCGCAATCCCCATTGGCGCCAGTACCTCAAGCGCATCGGGCGGCTGACGGTGCAGTTCGGCTACTCCGATTCCGGCCGCTACGTCGGCCAGCTCGCCGCGAGCTTCTGGATCGAGCGGCTGCGGCTTCGCCTGTCCGAACTCATGGCGCAGAACGATCTCTCCGGCATCGAGCTCGCGATCTTCGACACCCACGGCGAATCGATCGGCCGGGGCGCACACCCGAGTTCCCTGCGCGACCGCCTCGCCTATCTCGCCCCCGAGGACGCGCGCCGGCGCAACCGGGCCAACGGCATCAGGGTGCGCCTCGAATCGAGCTTCCAGGGGTCGGACGGCTACCTGATGTTCGGCACCCCGCCGCTGGCGCAGGCCACTGTGGAGCGCATCGCCGAGCACGTCTTCGCCCTCGACATCGCCGACGAGGACGCGTTTGCCGACTACGTCCTCAGCGATGCCCCCGACGGCGCCGACGAGACCGACGACCCGATCTACGCCGAGGCCGATTTCGCCACCGAGTTCTTCACGGTGGTGCGCCAGGACATGGAGTCCCTCGTCGACGACACCGGCTACGCGGCGCTGCTGGGCACCTTCGGCCCCAGCCTCCTCGACCGTACCGGCTCGCGCCCGGTGGCCCGCCAGAGCGACGGGGGCGGGCCGGCCATGATCACGCATCCGCGCCAGATGCGGGCGATCCCCAACAACGCGATCCTGCACCAGCTCGGGTTCCTCGCCAATTCGCTGCACGGCATGGGCCGCGCCGCGGGCCGGGCGCCGGACCTGTTCCGCGACATGCGCCGCGATTCGGTGCGCTTCTCGCGCGCCTTCCGCATGGTCCAGCACGCGGCCGCGGTCAGCGACCTCGACGTGCTGCGCGCCTATATCGACACCCTCGACCCGGCCGTGTGGCTGGAGCGGGCCCGGCGCACGCAGCGCGACGCGCGGCGCGACGAACTCGTGGTGATCGCCACCGCCCTCGACCGCCTCGACCTGGCGCCGAAGCTGCGCCGTCTGTTCGGCCGCCTCACCTGCGACTGGCTGAGCCTGCAGACCGCCGCCCCCGACCTCGGCAAGATGTCGCCGCGCCTGACCCTGCTCCACGCCATCCGCCTCGCCCTGATCCACCGGATCTGGTTCCTCGCCGTCCACATCCCCGGCTTCCGGCCGCAGTCGGGCATCACCCGCGAGGCGCTGATCGAGCGCTTCCTGCGCCTCGACGTGGAGGGCTGCCTCACCCTCCTGGAGGACGTGTTCCCCGTGACGCCCGACCCGACCCTGGGCCTCAACTTCGGTGAGCCCGCCGGCCCGCGCGACGTCGGCACCTACGAGGCCGAGCACACCACCCTGTTCGCGCCCATCGGCCGCTCCTTCGCGCGGGTGCGGGAACTGAGCGGGATGATCCAGCACGAGGTCGGCGCCTTCGGGTGAGCGGTCGCCCCCGGAAGGCCGCCATGCTTTGATCCCTCGCGCCTCGTGCGAGGCGAAACGTCACGAAGAGCAGCGGCTTCCGGTAACGGGCTCAGGCAGGATGAACGGACCCGACCCCGAGGTCCGGACTGCATGAGGAGCCGCGTTTCATGTGATGAAGACCGTTGTCGTCGCTGCCATGACGGCCTTCGTCCTCGGCGTCGTCCCGATGTCGTCCGCCATGGCCTTCGAACGCCGCTCTTCGTCTTTCAAACCCCGTCCCTTGGGGTCGGAACCCTATCACCTCAACCAGGGGAAGGCCCGCTTCCGACCCGTTGCAGAAGGTCGGAAGGTCCGCTTTCCGGCACGCGATGCGACAGAGGTATCCGGTCGGGTCGGATGGAGAACAGACGACCAGTTGGTGACCGACCGGGGGCTTCGGTCCGTTCCTGCGTCAATGTCCGCTCAGCACGAGGGTTTGGATGGGTAGCATCAGCGCCTGGATCCGCAGGATCATGGCGTGCACGATACCGGTGGCATCGACCGCATGGAGGACCAAGCTCCTGGTGGTGCCGAGCTTGCCCGACGCGATCAGATCGTGGTTGCTGGTATAGGCATTGGCGATGCAGCTGCTTCCCGGTGTCACGCCTTCGAGCCCGCCCGTGTAGAGCGGCTCGAGAAACACCGTGATCGTTCCGGGGCGAACCACCTGTTGCGCATCGACGAGTTGCTCGCCGCCACGAAACTGTCCGGCTGCGATGAAGTCCTGCACGCTCGTTACCACCATGGGGATGACGGTCCAGGGTTTCGAGACACAGGTGACCTCGGCCAGCATGCCGACCTTCATCACCTGAGCTTCGATCTGCGCGAACCCCGCCGTAATGGCTTTACGTCCTGCACCGTCGGGGATCAGCACGCCTGCCGGTCGCATGATCGGATTGACGATATCGCCGACCCGCAGGGTGAACTGCTCCACGCGTCCACCGACACCGGCCCGGATGGTGGTCTTCGCAATCTCGACGGCGGCTTGGGCGAGAGCAGCTTCCGCACTGGCTTTCTGGGCCGGGAGAAGGCTGCTGACCTGTGCTTCGGCCGTCTGCTTGGCCGCCGTCGCCGCCGCGACCGAGCCGCGCCGGCCGTTCACGACGTTCTGGAGCCGCTCGATCTCGCGAAACGCGACGATCCCAGCGCCTCGCCGGTTCAGCTCCTGCTTTGTTTCCAGTTCGTCGATGGCCTGCTGCAGGCCGCTCCTCGCCTCCTGAGCCTTGCCTTCGGTCGCCGCAATCTCGGATCGCGCCGCCACCATGGCCGCCTCGACCTCAGCGATCTTGCGCCGAGCCGCCTCGGCTGCCGCCTCCTGGGTTGCGCTGTCCAGGCGGAAGATGGGTTCGCCCTGCTTGACCTCGCCGCTGATGCTGTTGACGTAGATCTCGGCTACACGTCCGCTCGTCTCCGAGACGATGGGAACGGTCCTGTAGTACAGGGTCGCGCTTTTCGTGGACGGGTGATAATAGAAAATCACCGTGATCAGACCCACGGAAAGCATCAGGCATGAAACGATACCCCACCTCAACTCGAACCAAACCGAGTAGAGCGTGATCTCCCTGCCGAACCGCTTGCCCTGGCCGAAGCGTCGGAAAAGATAGTCCGGCAGGATTGTCAGCACCGAGCACAGCAAGATCTCAAGCATGGATCAGGTCCTCGTCGTGCGTGACGGGACGATCCTCGGGATGGGCCGTGAGACAGGCGGGAGGTCTTCGTCGCCAGCACTGACCGACGCGATGTCCTCTGACACCGCCGCAGCTCCCGTTTCTGGAGGGAGACCCGCGATCCGTTCGAGCGCCCCCGCCATCCGGCTGAGCGTTCCTCCGAAGTTCGGGATGTCGATCAGGGCGAGCAGGAGGCCCATCACCCAGAACAGATGGATATGCGTGAAGAGGGCGAGCAGCCCCAGCACGGCGACGATCTCGAATTGCAGCTTGTGGCTCTTGTGGGCCATCCGTTCGGGCAAGGTGTGCAGGCGCAGGAACAGAAGCCCCGCTGCCATCACCACGACGACGAGGACAACGGCCATGACCGACATGAACACGTCGGTCCCATCTGCCGCTGGCACGAACATCGGCAAATGATGCGGTGCAGCCGGATGAATCGCGTCGGACATGTTGGCCCCCGACAGAAATGGTGACGCAATCGAAACGCGGCTTCGCATAGTTCCACGGCGTATCAAACGCCAGAACCGCCCTCTGGAGGAGCCAAGATACACTCGGGTATTGAATTTGTCGCGCGTATAATTGATTTCCGCCGTTGGATGCTGGTGTTCCGGAGGCGGCGGATTTTTCCCGTCAGCTGCCGATAAGCATCCGACCGGATTGCCGGTTGCATCCGAGGCGCCGCGCAGCCCGACATAAGGGCGATGGCCGTCCGGTTACGAGGACCGCTGAGGGTCTGGACTCGATCGGCACCACAAGGCGATTGCAACGGCTGAGGCACGGTTGCGAGCGACTTTGTCGTAGGGAGTCGCGGTGCGTCGGCCCCTGTCCGAATTCACGGCTTCGACCGGAGCAGGCGATCCTCGTCCTCCAGGAGAAACCTGCGGCGCTCCGCTTCCTGCCCGGCGTAGCGGGCGATGTTCTCGCGGGTGACGAGGATGTGGGGCGTTTCCACGACGCGCGGGACGGTACCCCCGACCGAGAGGCGCTTGGCGACGTCGAGGCCGATCTCGCCGATCATCGTGGGGAAGATGTCGACCGTCCCGGTCAGCTCGCCGGCCGCGATGGAGGCATAGGCCATGGCGGTACCGTCCGTGCCGAAGACGCGGATGCGCTCGAGCGCGCCCGCGGCCTTCACGGCCTCCACGACGCCCAGCGCCATGGTGTCGTTGTTGCAATAGATCCCGATCAGGTCGGGCGTCCCCGCGATGATCGCGCCGGCCGCATCCAGCGCCAGGCGCCGGTCCCACTGCCCGGAGACGCTCGCCACCACCGAGAAGGTCTTCACCTGCCCCAGGGTATCGCGGAACCCGGCCGAGCGATGGATGGTGGAGAAGACTCCGGGCTGGCCCTCGATGACCGCGACCTTGCCCCCCCTGGGATAGTGCGCGATGAACCACCGGGCCACCGCGACGCCGAGGTCGCGGTTGATCGGCCCCACGAAGTGCCGGACGCTGTCGACCACCGCTCCGTCCACGTCGACCACCGGCACCCCGGCCGCGATCGCCTCGTCGATGGCCGGCTGCAGGTTGAAGGTCGAGATCGGCGAGATCATCAGCGCCCTGTAGCGGTTGCCGATCATCGACTGCATCAGCGCGAGCTGGCGCGTCTGGTCGGTCTCGTCGCGGGCGGCCTGGATATCGAGCTTCACCCCGTCGACCAGGGCACGCTGGCGATAGCCGGCGGCCATCAGGCGCCAGTACTCGTTGGCGGGCGTCTTCAGGATGACGCCGAACCGCTCGCCGCGCACGTCGGGCGCGGGCCCGAGTTCGTCGACGATACGGCTCCACCGGATCCGGCTCGGATCGGTGTCCGGATTGAAGCGAGGCTGCTGGGCGAAGGCGCCGGCCAGATGAAGCCAGAACAGAACAGCCGCCAGTCCGAGCCGTGCCATCATCGTCCTTCCCCGAGGGCGACGTCGCAGTCGCAACGGCCCGGTGGATCCACCGACCCTCCGGTCTTGACGCCGTCCGCCACGCGACCGACGGGGCCGAGTCGCGACGATCGGCGGTGCCAAAACCGCGACAGGCTGCACCGAACCGCCCTGTGGCGATAGCCTAGCGTGATTGCGCTTCGCGGTGGAAGGTTAATCGACGAGGCGGGGGCGACCACGTGCCTGCCTTTAAATCCGGGCCGACAGATCATCGCCAGTATCGCATGGATCGATGTCGGCCTATTTCCGTCGATATTCTCCTTTTATCACCGCTTTATACAAAATATTTAACACCCATTAGCGGATTTCTATTCAAGAGCGAACAGAAACAGGAAAACAACCCATCGTATTTTCCACTTGTTCACTTCGGCTGCCACGGGTCCCCCCTCCACGGCTCTCGAGCTTGCCCGAGAGCCGCACCCTCGAGTGCCCGAGGCGGTCGAGCCCGACTTGGGTGCGGGAAGGAGGCAGGGAGGTGGGGATGCCTGGTCGACCCGGCTGCCGAGGCCGGCGGAACCACGCCGCCCCCTCCCCCTCCCCGCAAGGGCGACGGGACGCGTTTCACCGGCCCCATCGAGCGGGCGACGTCTCGTACGGAGGCCATTTGATGGCTTCGCCATGCGGATGTCGGTCATCCTCAGGCGCGGCGCGGGCGCCGTGATACGGCTGCCGCTGGCATCGGGCGGAAACCGGATCAGGTCTCGGCGACGACTCTCCCGACGTGTCGCTTGCGCTCGCGCCGGTCGGATCGAGCCGGTCCGACGCTCCGGACGTCCTGCGAACAGGCGGGCGGGGCCGGCAGCCTCAGGCCGCCGCCACCATCGACATCGTCCGAATGATCTCCGCGACCTGGCTCACCGGCTGCGGCCGGCTGAAGAGGTAGCCTTGCAGCTCCTGGCATCCGGCCTGGCAGAGGAGGGTCTTCTGCTCCACCGTCTCGACGCCCTCGGCCACCACGTCCATCCGCAGGGACTGGCCCAGACGGATGACGGCCTTGACAATGGCGAGGCCGTCCTCGCTCTCGACCACGTCGCGGATGAAGCTGCGGTCGATCTTGATCTTGTCGAAGGGAAACCGGCGCAGGTAGCTCAGCGACGAGAATCCGGTTCCGAAATCGTCCATGGCGATGCGTACCCCGAGGGCACGCAGGGCGTGGAGGGTCGCCAGGGTGGCGTCGGAATCCTGCATCATCAACGATTCGGTGATCTCGAGATCGAGCCGCGTCGGCGGCAGTCCCGACCGGCGCAGGGCGCCTTCGACGTCGGCGACGAGATCGCGGTACTGGAACTGCAGGGGCGAGAGGTTGACGGCGACCTTGACGCCTACCGGCCAGGCGACGGCGTCGCGGCAGGCCTGTTCGAGGACCCAGCGGCCGATGTCCGGAATCAGTCCGGCCTCCTCCGCCAGGGGGATGAAGTCGCCGGGCGGCACCACGCCCCGCTCGGGATGGTGCCAGCGCAGCAGCGCCTCGAAGGCGACCACGGCGCCGGATCGCGCGTTCACCAGCGGCTGGTAGTGCAGCAGGAACTGACCGTCCGCGATGGCGACGCGCAGGTCGAGTTCCATCGTGCGCCGGCCCTGCACGCGGGCTTCCATCTCGGGTGCGAAGAACCGGTAGGTGCCGCGGCCCTCGCCCTTGGCGGCATAGAGGGCGAGGTCGGCGTTCTTGAGGAGTTCGTCGGGGGTCTCGCTCCCGTCCACGGTCTGGGCGATGCCGATGCTGACGCCGATGGCGATGTGGTGGCCCTCGATATGGACGGGCTGGCTCAGGGTCGCGATGATCCGTTCGGCCAGCGCGCCGGCGTCCGCCCCCGGCGCATCGCCCCCCAGGACCACGGCGAACTCGTCGCCGCCGAGCCGGATCACCATGCCGGCGTCGCCGGTGGTCCCGACGAGCCGTGTCGCGGTCTCGCGCAGGAGCGCGTCCCCGACGGGATGGCCGAGGGTGTCGTTCACCGACTTGAAGCGGTCGAGGTCGAGGCACAGGACCGAGACCCGGGCGGGATGCCGGACGGCGGCGACCTCAGATTGGAGGTGCTCGCGAAACAGGATGCGGTTGGGCAGCCCGGTCAGGGCATCGTGGCGGACCATCCGGTGCAGGCGGGCTTCGGTGCGCTGGCGCTCGGTGATGTCGTCGTAGGTGACGACGCGGCCGCCGCCGGCCATCGCCTCCTGCGAGACCTCGATGGTGCGTCCGTCCGCGAGCCGGCAATGATACGTGCCCGATCCCGCCTCGGGCCGGTGCGAGGTGGCCCGGCGCTCGGGCAACGCCGCCGCGAGGCTCGCCAGCACGTCCTCGCCGTCGAACATTTCCGAGAAGCGGCGGTTCTGGACCAGGAGCCGGTCGTCGCCGTCGTACATGCGCAGGCCCAGGGTCATGTGGTCGAGGGCGGTCTCGAACCGGGCGTTCTGCGAGGCGATCTCGACGTCGTGGCTCGAGGCCTGCTGGGCCATCAGCATTTCGATGAAGCCGATCTTCTCGGCGATGCTGCGCTGCATGGTGGCGAGCGCGGTGAGCAGCAGCCCGGTTTCGTCCGATCTGGCGCCGTCGATGCGGTTGTCGAGCTTGCCCCCGGCGATGGCGGTGGCGATCCCCACCGCCTGGCGGATCGAGGGAACGATCGCCCGGCTCAGCAGCAGGGTGATGAGGAAGGCCGCCACGATCGACCCGGCCATGGCGACGAAGGTCTTCAGCCGGGTCTCCGCCACCAGGGCCTCGGCGGATTGCCGGAGCCGGAAGCCGTCGCTGGCGTAGACCCCGACCGCGCTGTCGAAGGTCCGCTCGATGGCCTCGAAGTCGCGGCGCCCGGGCGATGCCCCGGAGTCCCGCAAGGTCGCCTGAAGCTCGGACACCGCGGCCTGGAGTTGCCGGGCGAGGGCCGCCCCGCGTTCGGACATCGCCCGTTCGCGGGCGACGTCCAGCGCGTCGAGGGTCGATTGCAGTTGGTCGACGAACACCGCCGTGTTGGTCCCGCCCACCGCGATCTCGCGCGAGATGCCGAGGATGATCGCCTGCGCCGAGCGCAGGTAGCTCATCGACTGGAAGGCGTTGTCATAGATGCCGAGTGCGGCGGCGTTCAGCTTGGACTGGGAGTTCTGGGCGAGGAACCCGACGAAGATCGTCACCAGGGTGAGGCTGATGCAGCCGAAAAAGATCTTTGTCCGGATCGACATGATCCACGCTGTCGTCACACTCTCGACTCCATCCGTTCCGCGCCCTGACGCACCGTCCACTCGCGACGCCAGGCCTCGTCGTGCCCACCGTCGGTTCGCGTCCGCGGACGCACAGGTCCACCCGCCGACCCGCCGTTCGCCAGGGGAGCCGATCGCGGATCCGGCCGGCGCGCACGCGAAACCCGTATCGTACCCCTAAGGTTGCAATACAACTTCAAAGAGCGGAGGCCACGGCCGATGGCCATGGCCGGGCGAGGCCGGCCGTGATCGGGCCGGCGACGCGCTCGCCGCGCGGGACGAGGCAACGCGATCCGGCCCGACGAGACCTCGTGGGCCAAATACCTGCACGCCCTCCTCGGGGGCGGCAAGCCTCTCGCGGTTCATTTCAAGGGCGGGCAGGCGATTTTCGCGGCGCGGGCCGTCATCGGGCATCGGCGGCGGCGAGGCGGACCGCGTCGCGGTGGATGCGGTCGGCCATGGCGCGCACGCCGTTGGAGCGCTGCGGCGTCAGGTGCTCGGCCAAGCCCAGTTCCGTGTAGAGCGCGAAGGCGTCGGTGGCGGCGGCCTCCGACGGGGTCTTGCCGTCGAACAGCGCCACCATCAGGGCCACGAGCCCACGCACGATGTGGGCGTCGCTGTCGCCCCTCACCGACAGGCGGGGTGGCGAGGCCGAACGATCGACCCCGAGGTCGAGCCAGACCTGGCTGGCGCAACCGTGGACCTTGTTGCTTTCGGTCTGCAGATCCTCGCCGCCCGGCGGCAGCGCCCGGCCGAGCTCGATCACGTAGCGATAGCGCTCTTCCCAATCCTCGATGAAGGCAAAATTCTCGACGATGGTCGCGATGGGGGGAAGCATGACGGGCGACACCGATTGTCGACGGGAACGGGGCCGGTCGCGCCGGCGTCCCGGCGCATATAGGCGGCATCGTCGGCGAGGCGAACCCCGTTGCGATGAGGCCCGGCGCCTCAGGCCCTTCCGAAGCGTCTCGGCAGGTTCACGATGGCCGCTTTTGCGAAAGCTGCCTAGTCCGGCACGATCCGGGTGAGCACCTCCGGCAATTGCAGCTCCAGCGGCTCGTCCGGGCCGACCGGGCCGCGCACCGCGATCTCGGCCTGGGCGGCATAGGCGGCGATCAGCCGTGGCCCTAGGTTCGGCACGGCTCCGGCCGCACTCCCGCCCGCGCCGTTGCGCGAGGCGATGGAGAGGCGCACCGGCGCGCCGGCCGCCGCATCGATGCGGATCGTGATGGCGCAGGCCACCGAATCGGCGGTGGTGTCGAGGCATTCGGCCACGACTTCGGCCACGATCATGCCCAGGGCGTTGGCGGTGCGCGGCTCCACAAGCGTGGTGCCCGTCCCGTCGATGGTGACGCCGATGCGCCCGGCCCGCCGCAGCTGCCCGAGGCCGGAGGCGAGGCGGTGGAGATAGTCGCGCAGGTCGATGGAGGCGATGTGGGGGGCCTCGTGCAGGTGCTGCTGCACCAGGGCGATCGCCCTCACCCGCTGCCCGAGGGCCTCGAAGCTGCCGCGGCAGGCGGGGGGGGCGGCGCGGCCGTAGAGGCCGATCAGGCTCACCATCACCTGCAGGTTGTTGCGCACCCGGTGGTAGACCTCCGCCAGGAGCGTCTCCTTCTCGACCAGGGCCGCTTCCGCATGCGCCTCGGCGTTCTTGCGGTCGGTGATGTCGAAGCAGGTCCCGAGGTAGCCGGCGAAATGTCCGTCGTGCTCGATCGGCCGGGCGGTGTCGAGGAGCCAGCGATAGGCGCCGTCGTGGCGGCGCAGGCGGAACTCGGCGGTGAACGATTCCCGCAGGGTGAAGGCCTCTGCCACGAGGGCGAGGAAGGCCGGCGCGTCGTCGGGGTGGATGTTGCGGCGCCAGCCGTGGCCGGCCTCGTCATCGGCGGACCGCCCGGTGAACCGTAGCCAGCTCTCGTTGTGATGGACGGCACGGCCCTCCGTGTCCGAGCGCCACATCATCAACGGCACGTCGTTCGCGAATTGCCGGAAGGCGTCACCCACAAGGCTCTCCGAGGCCATGCCGGTCGCCGATGTGTCCGCACTCATTCTCAATCCGATCCGCCCGTCGCATGCCGCCCGTGTTCAGAGACTCCCGACGGCGGTTCAACGTGTCCCGGATGGCGCCGTTCCAGGCCCGCGCCGGTGACGGACACGGCACAGGTTCCAGGGCGGCGGGCGGTCCGTCGCGGCGGGATGTCCCCACCGGGACGGGGCTGGTTCGCGGGGAGGGTCATGGGCGAGCGCCAGTGGTTCCGACTCCGGGTCGCCGGGCGCCGATCGAAGGCGTCGCCGACCCCGTTTCGGGCGCCTACCTCGCCCAGGTGCCCGCCGTGCGCAACCCCGGGGTCGTGGGCGACGCCTATCCCAGGGCACCGGCGATGGCGGTGACGATGCGCGGATCATTGGGCTCGACGAAGGAGGGATAGGCGCCGAGGATGTCGCCGTCGCGGCCGATCAGATATTTGTGGAAGTTCCAGTTGGGGACCGTGCCCGGCTTCTCGGCCGCCGCCCAGCGATAGAACGGATGCGCTTTGGGGCCCCGCACATGGGTCTTCGACACGACGGGGAAGGTGACGCCGTGGTTGGCGCGGGCGGCCTCCGCGATGGCCATCCCGTCCAGGGGCTCCTGGTTGCCGAAATCGGGCGAGGGCACCGCGATGACGGTGAGCCCCCTGTCGCCGAACCGGGTCCACAGGGCCTGGAGACCCGAGAACTGCCCGGCATAGCCGCAGGAGGTGGCGGTGTTGACGATCAGGATCGGCTTGCCGGCGTGAGCCGACAGGGGGAGCGTGCCGCCCTCCGGCCTGTCGAAGCCGAAGCTGGCGGCGGTCTCCCCGGCCGCGCGGACGGGGCCGGCGGCGAGGCAAAAGCCGAGGAGGAGGAGCGCCTGGCGGCGGGGAATCGACGGCGAGGAGAACGACGCTGAGGACGACATGGACGCTCCATAGCTGGCAAAGCCGGCGGCCGTTGCCGCCACGGCATCGACCAGCAAGATAGGCCATCGGGGCGGAGCCGCCATCGTAGCGTCGCCGCAGGGGGAACCTTTCCGACGGGGTCGGCTTGTGCGTGAGCCATTCACGAACAACGGGATCAGACACACGCCATGCGCAACCTGCTGCTGGGAACGACCCTCCTCGTCGCGAGCACGACGCTGGCCCTCGGCCAGGCGCCCACTGCGCAGGCCCCGGCGCCGGCCGCCCCCGCGACGCTCGCCAACGACCTGCGTCCCACCTTCGTCGCCCAGGCCGCGACGGACAGGGTGACCTCGAAGCTGATCGGCCTGACGATCCAGAACGGCGCCAACGAGACCATCGGAGAGATCGCCGACATCGTCCTCGACGAGTCGAGCACGATCAAGGCCTGGATCGTGGGCGTCGGCGGCTTCCTCGGCATCGGCACGAAGTACGTCGCCATCGACCCGAGCGCCCTCAAGCTCACGCGCGTCGACGACAAGACGATGAAGGCGTCCATCGAGACGACGAAGGACCAGATCCGCGCGGCACCGGAATACATCTATCTCGGCGCCGCCAAACCGAACGAGGCCAAGCCCGCGGCTAGCGACGTCAAGCCCGCGGCCGGCGACGGCAAGCCCGTGACGACCGACGCCAAGCCGGCCGCCGCCGACATGCCCGCCACCACCGAGACCAAGCCCAACTGACAAGCCGATCAACATGGGATGCGGGGCGAATCGGGGTGACCCGCACCGCCCCGCGAGCCCGCATGTGTCTGCCGACCGTCCCTCTGGCGGCCCGAATCGGCCCGACACCGTCAGTAAGGTTCAGTCCCGACTGGCCAAGGCTTCGCGCACGGTGGACGCCACCGCGTCCGCCCGCGGATCGGGGGCCACGAACATCGCGCGCGGGGCGATTCCCGCGGCTTCGCACCACGCCGTGTCGGTGAGGTCGCTGGCGAAGACGATGCGCAGGTCCGGCCGCAGGGCGCGTGCCTCGACGGCGAGCTTGGCCGAGCAGAGCTCGCCCTGAAGCGTCACGTCGGTGACGAGGACGTCGACGGGAAGGCCAAGCGCCAGGACGGTCATCGCATCGACGCCGCAGTCGACCGTGGTCGCGGTGTAGCCCGCCCGCCTGATCTGGCAGGCGACCTCGTCGCGCCAGTGCTTCTGCCGTCCCGCGATCAGGACCTGGACCCCGTAGGCGCCGCCCTGGTTGCCAGAGGCCGGCCGGGAAATGGTTCGCGGCGAAACGGATCGCGGCATGGAAACGTCCCGGGCGTTCTGCGACATCCGCGTGCTCGTCACCTCGTTCGCGTTGCGTTGCAGCATGCTACGTCACGATGCATTCATGAGACAAGCCTGCGAGGCGCCGCGAAACGGAACCCGCATGGTGAATTCTTGAGCAGCCTCCCGCGTTCCACCGGTTGACGCGCGAACCCGAGGCGGGGCAACTCCGGCCGCGCCAGCCACCGCCAGAATCGCCGCGTGGCGAACAGCCGGAGTCGCTCCACGATGTCGTCAGGCAAAGCCGTTCCCGTCTCGCCCCTGGCCCCCGAGACGATCCCCGACCTGCCGGCCCTCGACGGCGTCGGGATCGCCACGGCGCAGGCCGGCATCCGTTATGCCGGGCGCACCGACGTGCTCTACCTCTCGCTGGCCGAGGGCACGCAGGCGGCGGGCGTCTTCACCCGCTCGAAATGCCCCTCGGCACCGGTGGACTGGTGCCGCGCCGCTCTCGAGAGCCCCGGCGCCCGCGCCCTGGTGGTCAACTCGGGCAACGCCAACGCCTTCACCGGCGCCCTCGGCCGCGATGCGGTGGTGCTCACCGCCGCCATCGCCGCGCGCGCCGCCGGCTGCCGGCCCGAGGACGTGTTCATCGCCTCCACCGGCGTCATCGGCGAGCCGCTGGACGCCAACAAGTTCGAGGGAGTGCTGGCCGATTGCGCCGGCCGCACCGAGGCCGGCTCTGCCGCCTGGGCGGCGGCGGCGCAGGCGATCATGACCACCGACACCTTCCCCAAGCTCGCCACCCGCCGCGCCGAGATCGACGGGGTCAGCGTCACCATCAACGGCATCGCCAAGGGGGCGGGCATGATCGCCCCCGACATGGCGACGATGCTCGCCTTCGCCTTCACCGACGCGGCGCTGCCGCAGGCGGTGCTGCAGGCGCTGCTCTCGGCCGGTACCGCCAGGAGCTTCAATTGCGTCACGGTGGACGGCGACACCTCCACCTCCGACACGCTGATGCTGTTCGCCACCGCCAAAGCCGGCAACCCGGCGGTCGCTGATGCCGCCGACCCGCGCCTGTCCGGCTTCAAGGCGGCCCTCGACGACCTCCTCATCGAGCTCGCCCAGCTCGTGGCCAAGGACGGCGAGGGCGCGCGCAAGTTCGTCACCGTCGAGGTCGGCGGTGCCGCGGACGACGCCTCCGCCCACCGGATCGCGATGTCGATCGCCAACTCGCCCCTGGTCAAGACCGCCATCGCCGGCGAGGACGCCAACTGGGGCCGGGTCGTCATGGCGGTGGGCAAGGCCGGCGAGCCCGCCGACCGCGACCGGCTCTCGATCTGGTTCGGCGACATCCGCGTCGCCCACCAGGGCGCGCGCGATCCGGCCTACAGCGAGGAGGCCGCCAGCGCGGTGATGCAGGAGCCCGACGTGACCGTGCGGGTCGACATCGGCCTGGGCGACGGCACGGCCCGCGTGTGGACCTGCGACCTCACCTCCGGCTACATCGCCATCAACGGGGACTACCGGTCGTGAGCGTCTTCGTGAGCGTCGTGGCATGAGGCTCCTCCTCGTCGTCGCGGTGGCCCTCGTCGACACGGACGGCCGGGTGCTGCTGGCGCAGCGCCCGCCGGGCAAGCAGCTCGCCGGGCTCTGGGAGTTCCCCGGCGGCAAGGTCGAGGCCAACGAGCGGCCGGAGGACACGCTGATCCGCGAACTGTCCGAAGAGCTCGGGATCACGGTCGCCGAGCCGTGCCTGGCGCCGCTGACCTTCGCGAGCCACGCCTATCCCGATTTCCACCTGCTGATGCCGCTCTACGTCTGCCGGCGCTGGGAGGGTACGCCCGCCCCCCTCGAAGGCCAGGCCCTGGCCTGGGTGCGCCCGCGCGACCTCAGGGACAAGCCGATGCCTCCGGCCGACGCGCCGCTGATCCCGTTCTTGGTGGATCTGCTGGGACCGTAAGGTGAGGACGACCGCCGAGTGCCACGGCAGGGTGCCGCGCATCAAACAGGTGCCGACGAACGGTGGCGCCCCCATCGTGACCGCCTTCCTCGACCGACGTCGGAGACGCCTCCCGTGAAGTCGCGGTACGATGCGGAGACGGACGCGCTGTCCGTGCGCTTCGCCGACGCTCCCGTCGTGGAGAGCGAGGAAGTGCGGCCAGGCCTCGTGCTGGATTTCGACGCCACCGGGCGGATCGTGGCCGTCGAGATCCTCGACGCGTCGGAGCATTTGGCCATCGGTGCCGCCCTCGAGCATTTCGCGGCAGCTAGAAGGCCGTTCCGCTCTGCGATGAGGCAATCGATCCGGTCTCAGGGAAAGACGTAGAGCATCGCCTCACCCCCTCGCGACCTCCTCGATGGCGTCGACCCGGCTGGGATAGAAGGCGAGGTGGTCCTTGATCGCGGCGACCTCCGCCTTGGGGTCCTCGTAGCTCCAGACCACGTCGGGCCGGAGCGTGCCGTCGACGGTCACCGCGTAGTAGCTGGCGTCGCCCTTGTGGGGGCAGTGGGTGCGGGTGGCGGTCCTGGTGAACAGCTCCCAGCGCACGTCGGCCCGCGGGATGTAGAGCACCGGGCTCGACCGGCCCTCCACCAGCCGCAGGGCGGCGTCCGATTCCGCCAGGACGATACCGCCGAGGGTGACGCGGACGCGGCTCGGGTTCGGGGCGATGCTGATGGCGCTCATGGCTCTCTCGACGGGTCGGTGACGGGGATGTGTTCGGTGGTGCCGAGCGCGTCGGCGAGGCGGGTGCGGGCGCTGCCGGGCCTGAGCGGCTTCTGCTGGCTGTCGTGCGGGGCCCATCCCGAGACCCAGACGATCTCGAAGCTCGCCCGCAGCCGCCCGTCCGCATCCGCGAACCGCTCGGCGTAGAGGGCGGCTGCGCGCAGGAGGGTGGCGCGGCGCAGCGGCGTGCGGCGGCGCTCGGTGAGGGCGTTGGTCATCCCCATCGCCCTCAGGTCGCGCATCAGGGCGAAGGGATCGGCGTAGCGAACGGTGACGAGGTCGGCATCGGTGACGGGAAGGGCAAAGCCCGCCCGCTGCAGCAACCCGCCGATCGCGCGCACGTCGGCGAAGGGCGCCACCCGCGGGCTGACCCCGCCTTCGAGCTCGGCCTCGGCCTCGCCGAAGACCTGGCGCAGCTCGGTGAGGCTGCGCCCGCCCAGGAGGCAGCCGACGAAGAGCCCGTCCGGCTTCAGGGCCCGGCGCAACTGCACCAGCGCGCCGGGCAGGTCGTTGACCTGATGCAGGGCCAGAAGCGACACCGCGAGGTCGAAGCGGCCGGGCGCCAGCGGCAGCGCCTCGGGGTCGCCCACCGCCGCGAGGTCGCCCGAACCGTCCGCGACCGGGGCGATCCGCACCACCGTCCCGGCCCGGCCGGAGGCACGCAGCCGCACCGCGGCGGCGGGGGTCGGCGTGGCGAGGTCCACCGCGAGGTCGAAGCGGCGCAGCACCGCGCCGAGCCGGTCGTCGAGATCCTCCGCCGCGCGGTCCACGAGAAAGCCGGCATAGCCCCCACGGTGCGCGCGGATCAGGCGAGCGCGGATCAACGCGGTGTCGAACAGGGGCGGCGGGACGGACATGATCCTCTTACATGGAGCGGCGGCGGCGGGCGGCCAGCCTCGCCGCGGTGGCGATACCACCAGGAACGATCGCACGAACGACGGCGTTCTTTCATCCGTCGATCCAGCAGTGGGACATCGTCACATGACATCCACGATCATCAGACACACGGTCCTGGGGTTTGCCATGGTCCTCGCCGTCCTCGGAGCCGCGCCGGAGGCACAGGCCAAGGGCTGCATCAAGGGCGCCATCGTCGGTGGCGTCGCCGGCCACATGGCCGGCCACGGCGTGATGGGTGCCGTCGCCGGCTGCGCCGTCGGCCGCCACCAGGCCAATAAGCAGAACAAGCAGACCACCACGCGCTGACCGAGCGCGACCCGCCCCGGCGGAACTCGCTCCCGCCGGGGCGCCGGCTTGCCAATGCATGCGTGCCGGGTAGGATCGCGGTCGTGCCGCGGACGAGCCTCGATGCCCACCGCCCTCCGTCATCTGCGTTCGGGCCTCGCGACCGCCTGGACCGCGACCCTCGGCATCGTCTATCCGCCGACCTGCGTCGGTTGCGGCGGCGCCACCGCCGATCCCCACGCCCTGTGCCCGTCGTGCTGGTCTCGGCTGCGGCTGATCGAGGAGCCGGTCTGCCCGCGCCTGGGCACGCCCTTCCCCGTGGATCTCGGCGTCGGCCCTCTCCTGTCGCCGCGGGCCATCGCCGACCCACCGGTATTCGACCGGGCGCGGGCGGTGGCGATCCACGACGACGTCGCCCGCCGGCTCGTCCACCGCCTGAAGTACGAGGACCGCCTCGACCTCGCCGCCGCCATGGCCGGCATGATGGCGCGGGCGGGCGCGCAGCTGCTGGCGGAGGCCGACGCGGTCGTGCCGGTGCCGCTCCATCGCCTGCGCCTGTGGCGGCGGCGCTTCAACCAGGCCGCCCTCCTCGCGCGTCCGTTGGCGCGTCGGCACGGGCTCGCCTACGATCCCGCCTGCCTCGCCCGCGTCCGTGCGACCCGCTCGCAGGTCGGCCTGAGCCGCACGGCGCGGGCGGCCAACCTCCAGGGGGCCTTCGCGATCCCCAAGGACGCCAGGGCCCGGCTCCAGGGCCGGAGAATCCTCCTGATCGACGACGTCAGCACCACCGGCGCCACCGCCAATGCCGCCGCCCGCGCCCTGATCCGCGGCGGGGCGGAGGCGGTCGACCTCCTCACCTTCGCCCTGGTTCCGGGCGGGGCCGACTAGAGATCGTCGCAAGCTCGCAGAGACACCCGAGAAACATCGGCGTGGTCGATGGGGGGTGCCAGCGGACGACCGGGCTCGCGCGTTCCACGTGGAACACCCGTCCGGCCACCGGCATGGCCGGAACCGCCGGGGACCGCACCGCGATGGAACGGAGGACGCCATGGCCCGTCTCGTGAGCCGCATCCTCGGGGCGGGTGCCGAGGGAACGCGAGCGATCGGCTCGCGGCCCCGCAGCGTCGGCGCCCAGCTCGCCCTGCTCGTGGTGCTGACGGTGGTCGTCACGCATGTGCTCATCGCGGCGGCCTTCTTCCTGATGGGGCCGGCGAGCTTTGCCGGGGGCGACACCCCGGGCGGCAACACCAACCGGTTCGCCGTCATCCTGCGCATGATCGAGGCGACGCCCGAGGACAGGCGGCGGGCGATCTTCACCCTCGCCAAGGAGGTCGAGCCGGCCCTCGCCCTGACCTGGGAAGAGAGGACGGGGGAGGACGATCCGGCGGCGCAAGGGTCGCCGGCCTCGACGAACCATCCGCAGGGGCCGCGGCTGCTGCAGATCCTGGGGCCGGGCTATCGCCTCGTGCCGATGCCGTGGCGCGCCGGCGACGGCACCGAGGCCGGGCGCGTGGCGGTGGTCACCCCCGCCGGCCTGCACATCTCGGCCACCCTGCCCTTCCGCCTGGGGCCGCTGCCGACGCGATGGGGACCGGCGCTGGCCACGACCATCTTCCTCGCGATCATGCTGGTGGTGCTGTCGCTCTGGGCGGCCCGCGCCCTAGCGGCTCCCCTCAGGCGGCTGGCGGAGGCCGCCGAGGCCTTCGGCAACGTCGACGATTCCACCCCCCTGCCCGAGCGCGGGCCGGCGGAGGTGCTCACCGTCTCGCGGGCGCTCGGGCGGATGCGCGACCGCGTCAAGCGGCTCATCGACGACCGCACCCGGATGCTCGCCGCCATCAGCCACGACCTGCGGACCCCGATCACCCGGATGCGCCTGCGCGCGGAGTTCATCGAGGACGACCACGCCCGCGCCATGACCCTGCGCGACCTCGACCAGATGAACGCGCTGGTGGAGGCCGCCCTCTCCTACGTGCGCGACGGCCGCACCGACGAGCGCATGGGCACCCTCGACCTCGCCGCCCTGGTCCAGACCGTCTGCGACGGCTTCGCGGACGTGGGCGCCGACGTCGAGGCCGAGACCCTGCGCCACGTCCTCGTCAACGGCCGCTCGGACGACCTCTGCCGGGCGCTCACCAACCTCGTCGACAACGCCGTCAAGTACGGCGGGCGGGTGCGGGTGGGGATGTCGGCGACGGCGACGGGGGCGAGCGTATCGATCGCCGACGAGGGGCCGGGCATCCCGCCCGAGGAGCATGCGGCGATGCTGCGTCCCTTCGTGCGCGGCGACCGGGCGCGCAACCTCGACGGCACGCCCGGCTTCGGGCTCGGCCTGTCGATCGCGGTCGCGATCGCGGAGGCGCACGGCGGCAGCCTCGACCTGTCCGCCCGCGCGCCGCACGGCCTCGTGGCCACCCTCCACCTGCCGCGGGCCGGCGGGATGGCGCGGGTGGCCGAAGCGCCCTCCCCCCGGGTCGGCGAGGCGGCGGCGGCCGGGGCGTGAGCCGGGCCCGGGCACGGTCCAGCCCCGCACAAGCGTCTCGCCCTATCCCGGCTGCGATCTTGAACGTCCCACCAGGGAGACAGCAGCCTTGAGCGTCCTCGTCGGCCTCGTCATCGCGATCGGTTCCATGCTCGGCGGCTTCGTCGCCATGGGCGGCCACCTGATCGTCATCTGGCAACCCTGGGAATACGTCATCATCTGCGGCATGGCCGCGGGCACCTTCGTCATCGCCAACCCGATGAAGACGGTGGTGGATTCCGGGCGCGCCTCCCTGGAGGCCCTCACCGGCAAGGTGCCCAAGCGCAAGGACTACCTCGCCCTGCTCGGGCTCCTGCACGCGCTGATGCGCGAGCTCAAGAACAAGCCCCGCAACGAAGTCGAGCCCCACCTCGACGACCCCGCCAATTCCGAGCTGTTCAAGGCCTATCCCGACGTCGCCAAGAACATCGACCTGGTGATGTTCATCTGCGACTACGCCCGCCTGATCCTGATCGGCAACGCCCGCTCCCACGAGATCGAGGCCCTGATGGACGAGGAGATCGGCAGCCAGCGCCGCGACGCGCTCAAGCCCTACGGCGCCATCACCACCGTGGCCGAGGCGCTGCCGGCGCTCGGCATCGTCGCGGCGGTGCTCGGCATCGTGAAGGCCATGGGGGCGCTGGACCAGTCGCCGCAGATCCTCGGCGGCCTCATCGGCGCGGCGCTGGTGGGCACCTTCGTCGGCATCTTCCTGTCCTACGGCATGCTCGCGCCCTTCGCGATCAAGGTGAAGACCACCCGCGAGAAGCAGGGCCGCGTCTACGTCATCGTCAAGCAGAGCCTGCTCGCCTACATGAACGGCGCCGTGCCGCAGATCGCGGTGGAGCACGGCCGCAAGGGCATCTCGTCGGGCGACCGGCCCACCATCGACGAGGTCGAGAACGCGACCGTCACCGGCGGAGCCCAGCGGGAGGCCGCATGACCGATCGACCGACCATCGAGCCGGGGCGCATCGAACCGGGGCGCATCGACCTCAAGACCCGCCTCAAGGAGGCGGGCGACCTCTCCCTCGAACGGCTGCCGATGCTGGCGGTGGTGTTCGACCGCCTCACCAGCGCCTGCACCGACAACCTCAAGCACCTCGTCGCCTCCTCGGTGTTCTTCTCGTTCAGCGGCGTGCGCAGCGGCCCCTTCGGCGAGATGCTCGACGCCTACGAGGACAACGCGGTGGCGGGCATCTTCCACGCCGCCGAGTGGGACAGCCACATCCTGGTGGCCCTCGACCGCGACTTCATCTTCACGATGGTCGAGGCCCTGTTCGGCTCGGACGGCGGCGAACCGCCGGTGGAGGACGAGCGGCCGTTCTCGGCGATCGAACTGCGGCTGGCCAACCTCGTGTTCGAGCAGATCGGCAAGGCGCTGGAATCCTCGTTCTCCCTGGTCTCGGCCACGACCTTCCGCATGGAGCGCGCCGAGACCCGGATGGAGTTCGCGGTGATCGGCGGGCGCACCAACAAGGCCGTCGAGGCCAAGTTCATGATCCAGTCCCTCAACCGGGGCGGCGAGATGTGCGTGCTGTTTCCGCAATCGGTGCTCAACCCGATGCGGCCGAGCCTGTCCAAGGTCCTCACCGGCGAGTCCGCCGCCCGCGACCCGCACTGGACCCGGCAGATGGCGGCGGAGGTCCAGAAGGCGCAGGTCACCCTGCGGGCGGTGCTCGAGGAGCGCACCCTGACGCTGGGCGAGATCGCCGACCTCAAGGTCGGCCAGGTGATCGGCCTCGACGCCACCCCGAGCACGCGGGTGATGCTCGAGGGCAACGACAGGCCGCTGTTCTGGTGCCATATGGGGCAGGCGCAGGGGTCCTACGTCCTGCGCGTCGACGAGGCCATTGCGCAGGGAAAGGAAGCCACCGAAGATGACCCCGCTCGTTGACACCGTCCTGCTGCTGGCCCTGATCGCGACGAGCGCCTGCGTGGTGCCGATGTATCTCAAGCTCAAGCGCCTCGACCGGACGCAGGCCGAGTACGGCCGCATCTTCGCCCAGTCGGGCCAAGCGCTCCACAGCGCCGGCGAGGCGGTGCGCGGCTTCAGCACCGAGGGTCGCGAGATCCTCGAGGCGCTGACCGTGAAGATCGACGAGGCCCGCCGGACCCTGTCCGACCTCGAGGAGAGCCGCCGGCGCCTGACCTCGGAGGCCGCCACCTCCCGGGACGGCCACGCCCGCGGGGGCTAGACCCCTCCCGCGCCCCCTCACCCGTCCCGCCTAGACCCCACACGACAACCCCCCAGAG
Organism: Methylobacterium sp. Leaf399; assembly: GCF_001424525.1. Taxonomy (NCBI): domain Bacteria; kingdom Pseudomonadati; phylum Pseudomonadota; class Alphaproteobacteria; order Hyphomicrobiales; family Methylobacteriaceae; genus Methylobacterium; species Methylobacterium sp. Leaf399. The sequence goes on from NZ_LMQK01000030.1 coordinate 205,035, forward strand.
CGGCCGATGACCGACAGCCCCTTCGACCGAGCCGGCACCGCCCCCCCGGGTGCAGCGCCGGCCTTCCCGAACATCCCGCCGGCCGCCACGGGCGAGCCGCGGGTCGGCGACGGCCGCAACCTCGATTCGATCCTACGCATCCCGGTCCTGATCCAGGTGGTGCTCGGCTCGGCGACCATGCCGGTGGCCGACCTGATGAAGCTCGGCCGCGGCGCCATCGTCCCCCTCGACCACCGGGTCGGCGAGCCGGTGGACATCACCGTCAACGGCCGGGTCGTGGCCCGCGGCGAGATCGTGGTGGTGGAGGAGGACAATTCCCGCTTCGGCGTGTCGCTGACCGAGATCGTCGGCCCGGCCGACGCCGGCCAGAACGGCTGAGGCGGGACACGCGGCGATGGCCACTCTTCCCGCCAAGGTCGAAGCCGGCAGCAGCAAGGGCGGCCTGCGCCAGCTCAACGCGGTCGACGAGGTCGCGGCCCTGCTGCTGGCCATGGGCAAGCCGGCCGCGGGCCGCCTGCTCAAGTACTTCGAGCCCGACGAGATCCGCCTCATCACCCGCTCCGCGACCCAGCTCGGCGCGGTGAGCTCGGTGCAGATCGACAGCATCGTCGACACGTTCTCGGGCGAGTTCTCGGCCGGCGGCAGCCTGATCGGCACCCTGCAGGAGGTCGAGAAGCTCCTGACCGGGCTCCTGCCGGCCGACCAGCTCTCCGACATCCTGGCCGACCTGCGCGGCGACGTCACCCGCTCGGTCTGGGAGCGGATGTCGGGCGTGTCCGAGAGCGTGCTGGCGAGCTACCTCGTCAAGGAGCACCCGCAGACGGCGGCCCTCGTGCTGTCGCGGATCAAGCCGGCGGCGGCCGCCAAGGTGATGGCCCACCTGCCCGAGGCCCTGCGCAACACGATCATGCGCCGGATGCTCACCTTCAAGCCCGTGGTCGACGAGATCCGCCAGACCATCGAGAAGGCGCTGCTGGAGGATTTCCTCATCAACGGCTCGCGCAACTCCGGCGCCGACACCCACGCCAAGATGGCCGACATCATCAACAAGATGGAGCGCAACCAGATCGACGCCGTGCTCACGAGCCTCGGCGAGACGCAGCCCAAATCCGTGGAGATCCTCAAGGGCCTGCTCTTCACCTTCGACGACATCGCCCGCCTGGCGCCCCGCGCCCGCACGACGCTGTTCGACGTGGTGCCGAGCGACCGCCTGATCCTCGCCCTGAAGGGCACCGACGCGGAGTTCCGCACCGTGGTCCTCAGCGCGCTCTCCGCCCGCGTGCGCCGCATGGTCGAGCACGAGCTGAACGGCGGCGAGCCGGCCGCGCAGAAGGACGTGCTGGAGGCGCGCCGCAGCATCACCGACCTCGCCATGGAGATGGCCGGGCGCGGCGAGATCGAGATCAACGCGGGAGGGGAGGTTGAGGAGCTCGTCCGCTGAAGGATCGGCTCCGGCCCGCCGTGTCCCGACGCCAGCCCTGACCGCCAGGCCGGATCCCGTCCGTGTCGGATGACAGCGATCCGGAGAGCAAGACCGAGGCGGCGAGCGAGCGCAAGATCCGCGACGCCGTCGAGAAGGGCAACGTGCCGTTCTCGCGCGAGGCCCCCATCTTCGCCTCGATCCTGGGCCTCCTCATCGCCCTGAGCTTCGTCGTGCGCGACGGCATCGGCCCGCTGGTGCGGGAGATGCTGCCGCTGTTCGACCATCCCCGCGGATTCACCCTGGAGAACAGCCAGGACGCGGCGATGCTGTTCCAGGCCACCGCCTTCGCGGTGGCGAAGTTCCTGATCCCGATCCTGGCGATCCTGGCCGTGTGCGGCCTGTCCGCTTCCCTCCTCCAGAACGTTCCGAGCCTGGTGGGCGAGCGCATCCGCCCGCAATGGTCGCGGATCTCACTGGCCAAGGGCTGGGGACGGATCTTCGGAAAGGAAGGGCAGGTCGAGTTCCTGAAATCGGTCCTTAAATTCTTATCGGTTTCTCTGATCGCCCTGCTCCTCCTGCGCTCGGAGGGCAACAAAGCCATGAATGCCATGTTCTCCGATCCGAGCCAGATCCCCGACCTGATCCTGACGGTGGCGATCCGCCTGATCTCGGTGGTGAGCATCGCCACCATCGTGATCGTGGCCGCCGACCTGGTGTGGTCGCGCCTGCGCTGGCAGAAGTCCCTGCGGATGTCCCACCAGGACCTCAAGGACGAGCACAAGCAGAGCGAGGGCGACCCCCTCGTCAAGAGCCGCCTGCGCTCGCTGGCCCAGGACCGCTCGCGCAAGCGCATGCTCGCCGACGTGAAGACGGCCACCGTCGTCATCGCCAACCCGACCCACTACGCCATCGCGCTTCGCTACAACCGCGAGGAGCAGCCCGCCCCCCTCGTGCTGGCCAAGGGCAAGGACCTGCTGGCCCTGCGCATCCGCGAAATCGCCGAGGCGAACGGCGTTCCGGTGGTGGAAGACAAGCCTCTCGCAAGGTCCCTGTACGACAGTGTCGAGGTCGATCAGATGATCCCGGCGGAGTTCTACAGCGCAGTGGCCCAGATCCTGTTCTTCCTGTTCGCAAGGAACCGCTCATGACCGCAGCTTCCCGCTGGGCCGCCGGCGATTCGACCCGAGGCCGTTCCGCCCGTGACGGGGACGCCCACGACGTCGGCTGCGCCACCGAGGACGTGATGGGCGCGGCCGAGCGCGTGTTCGCCACCGCCATCCGGGACTTCATCGCCGAACTCTGCCTCCTCGACGGCGGGATCCTGATCGGCTGGGTCAAGGGCGAGCGCCACGGCAACATCGCCGACCTCGTCGCCTCCTCGGCCGAACCGTTCTTCAAGGAGGCGACCATCGCCTACGCCGACGGAGCCGACATCCGGTTCGACTGGGGCCGTTCCCTCACCGTCGTCCTCGACATGGAGTTCGTGACCAAACCCGTGACGGTGTTCTTCAAGCTCATCCTCGACGGCGTCTACGTCGGCGTCGCGATCCAGCGCATCCTGGCCGACCAGCCCCCGACGACGTTCAACCTCGATGGGTTCGCCACCGCGCTGGCCGATGCGAGGCTGCGTCCGAACGCCGCCTGACCACCCCGGGAGACGGCGGGTCCTCGCGCGCCGCGCTCCGCGCCGCAGGCGGGTCGCGACACGATCCTATGTTAATGACGCGGTGGAATGCAAAATCCATTGACCGTCCAACCGCCGACCGACAAAGGTAGGCGGCAGGATCGAATCGTGGACCGGACAGGTGAGCGGATGATCAGCCGCCGACCGATAAGATTTCCAGACGTGCAAGGATTAAATCGGGGCGGACCTGTTCTGTCTTCGAGCCGGAGAGACGCGCTCGTCTGACCGGATCGATTTTGACGGAACATCCGAGCCGCGAATCCGATCCACGCCGCGATCACCGATTGTGGACGCGATCCTCCGGCGCCGGGGGCGCCCGGCGATCCAGGGAGGTCGTGGGAAAGGGGGGTCGATCCGGCCACGCGACGCCCACCGACAGACGGTCGAGAAGAACCGGAGAGGTCCCGCGATGTACATACTGGTCGACGCGCGCGAGTCGGTGAACGCCGCGTACAAGGCCAGGTTCGACCAGGAAGGGATTTCCTCGCTCGGGCTGGCGCCCGACGAGTTCACCCACTGGTTCCAGGCCTCATCGCGCAGCGACCGCGAGGCGATCCAGGGCTTCCTGCTGGGCGACTTCGAGGACCGCGCCAAATGCGCGAGCGCGATCCGCCGGCTGTCGCGGGCCCCCATCATCGCCCTGTCCGACGTGCGCAGCCTCGACGACACCCTCGTCCTGTTCGATGCCGGCATCGACGACGTGCTGCCCAAGCCCGTCCACGTCCGCGAGATCCTGGCCCGGTCCGAGGCGATCTGGCGGCGGGTGAACGGGGGCGCGCCGCAGCCGGGCGAGGCGCCCCCCGCCCCCGACCGCCTCAGGGTCTATTTCGACGGCCGCGACCCGGAGATCGACGGGGTCGTGCTGGCCCTGCCGCGGCGCGAACGCCACATCCTCGAATGCCTGGTGCGCAACAAGGGCCGCCGCATGACGAAGTCGCAGATCTACAACGTGGTCTACGGTGTCTACAGCAACGGGGTCGAGGAGAGCGTCATCGAGGGGCACGTGAGCAAGCTGCGCAAGAAGCTGAGCACGCGCCTGGGCTACGACCCGATCGAGGCCAAGCGCTTCATCGGCTACACCTTTAACGGCTGAACCGCCCTACTTGCAGAAACCGCGGGCGTTGGGCGTCCACTGGCCGAAGCCCGTGGCGACCATGTTGGCGATCACCCGGCAGACGTACTGCTTCTGGGCCGGGTTGTTGTTGGGGCCGGCGTGATAGCGGGCCACCGCCAGCGTCCAGCTCCCCTCCCGCGCCTTGAGCTCCTTGAGGAAGACCGAGGCGTATTCCACGTTCTGGCGCGGATCGATCATGCTCTCCAGCGAGGCGAACTTCGCCCGATGGTAGTGGTGGTTGATCTGCATGCAGCCCAGATCGACCAGCTTGATGCCGCCGGTGCGCGCCTGGGCGAGGCGCGACACCACATCGGCGGCGTTGGCGCCGAAATAGGCCTTGCCGGCGATGTTCATCGCATAGGGCTGCAGCGAGCCGCGGTTGCCGCTCTCGGTGAGGCCGACCGCGTAGAGCACGCCCAGCGGCACCCCGTGCTTGGCCGAGGCGCTCGCCATCTCGCGCTCGCAGACGTTGGTGGCCGCGGCCGGAGCCGCGAAACTAGAGATAGCGGCCGCTACGGCCAGGACCGGCAGACGTGGCGTCATCGCTCTGGGACTCCCCTCGGTGGGCGGACCGTTCGGTCTCGCGCGGATCGGACTGGCGGCGGCCGGACTGGCCCGGCGCGGCATCGCCGCCCCTGCCGCCCTGCGCCGCGGCATCGGCCCCGCCGCCGTGCCGGGCGGCGTCGCCGGATGCGGTGTCGGGGCGGCCCGAGCCGATGGTGACGACGTCGGGCTGGTAGCCGGCGCTGCGCAGCACCTCGCGCAGCGCGCCGTCGTCGCTGCGCAGGAGCGCCGCCGTCTCCTCGCGGCTGGCGTGCAGGCTCACCTCGAGGGCGTCACCGCGCAGGCGCATCCGCACCACGACGGTGCCCATGTCGTCCGGCCGCAGCTGGATCGTCAGAATGCGCAAGGGCCCGTCGAGGCCACTCGCCGCGCCGGCGGTCGCGGCGGGCGCATGCAGCCGTCCGGCCTCGGCGACCACCGCGTCCGCGACCTGACGCGCCGGATCGGCCGCCGCCGGCATCGCCACGGCCGGCATCGCCAGCGCCGCCACGGGCGTGACCGGCTGGGCCCCCTCGCGTCGGCCCTCGGCGGAGACGCCCGGCTGCGGCACGTCGCCGATGGGCGAGGACGCAAACGACACCGGCGACATCCGGCTCGCCGCGCCGGATGGGGCGGTGTCGGACGCAGCGGCCTCCGCCTCGGGCTCCGCCACAGCGCGAGTGAGGATCGGCTGCGGGCGCGCCGGGACGACCACCGGGGCCGGAGCCTGAGCGGGCGGCGACGGGGAGAGGGAGCCGGCCGGGGCAGGCGCTTGGGCAGAAACTTGGGCAGGCGCTTGGGCAGCCGCTTGGACAGGCGGCGGGACGGGGCGTCCGCCATCGGCGGCGACCGGCGGCGAGGAGGCGACCGGCGGAGCGATCGAGGCGGTGGCGGCCGGAGGAACCGGCGTCACGGAGGGGGCGGATCCGGGCAGGGCTGCGGATGGCGGGGTCGGGGCGATCGCGTCGGGCACGGCGGATGGCACGGCGGCGGAGGGAGCCGCTTGCACCGCCGCGGTCACGGCCACGCGCGGGCGCTCGACTCCGGGCGGGGCGACGATGGGCTCGCCATCGGCCTTCGAGGCAGCGGGTTCGACATGGATCGCGGCGGCCTCAGGCGGGGCGTCGACGACCGCCTTGGAAACGGTGAGGGCAGCAGCGGGGGGAGACCCGGCAGCCGTAGCGGGCGGCGCCACGGCGGTCGGGGCCGCCTGCCGCGCGGCCTCCCCGACCGCATCGGACGCGGTAGGCCGTTCCGCCATGGCGGGATCACGCGGAACGGGCACGGCCACCGGCCGATGCTCGGTCACGGTCGGGTCAGCCACGGCAGGCGGCGCGGCAGCCGTGGCAGATGGCGCGGAAGCCACGGCAAGAGACGCGGCAGCCGTGGCAGGCGGCGCCACCGGAACCGGGGCGGCCTGCGGCCGACCGTCGAGCGAGACGGGCCGCTCGGCCTCGATCGCGCGAGCCGGAGAACCGGACGCGATCTCGGCCGCGAGGGAGCGGTCGGTTCCGGCCTGGGGGAGCATGGGAGTTGGATCGGACACCGGGGCGACCGGCGCCACACCGGCCGGAATGGCGCTCGCCAGCGGACCGGGACCGGCCGGGGGTGCGTTCGCGGGACGCGCTGTGGCGGTCGGGGCGACATCCACTGGCGGGCGGGCAGAGTCCGGGGTGGCCGTGACGGCAGCTGACCGCTCGTGGCTGTCGGGATCGACGCCGGGCGCAGGCGGCGTGCCCGTCGCGCCCGGACCGCGCCGTGCTTGAATGCCAGAGGGCTCGGCCGGCGCGGGAGCGCCGGTGGAGGGCGTTCCGGCCGGCGCCGGCGGCTCGCCGTCCGCAACGGCGCGCGCGACGACGGGCATCTCGGAGGCGGCCGGTCCCGGGACCGGCGTCGAGGATACCGGCCCGTCGAGCGGGGAGCGCACCGTGGCGACGGCTTCGGTCGCGACGGGCGGGAGCGAAGCCGCGGCGGTGTCGGACGTGGACGGCATCGAGAGCCGGGACGGCGCGGCGGCCTCATCGCCCGCGACCCGGTCCGCCCCAGCGCGCGCGACCACGGGAGCCTCGCCGGGGCCGGTCGGAGCGGACCGGCCGGCGGCGGTCCCGACGCCCGGAATGGCAACGGTCGCCAGGGCGGCGGCCGGCCGCGGTGTCGCCGGGGCCGCGCCCGGCACGATGGCGGTCTCGGGCCGCGCGGGGGCCGGAGCGGCCACGCCGGAGGTGGGCGCGGAAGTGGGCACGGTCGGGACGGGTCCGGCCGGCGGTGTCGCCGGCAGCGTGCCCAAGAGGCTGACGGGATGCGGCTTGACCGGGGCGAAATGGGTCTCCTGGGCGATCACCGTCACCTGCAGCCGCCCGGCCGGGACCGGGGCGCCGGGAAAGGCCGGCATCGCCCGGTCGGCGGAACGCCCGACGACACTGCGGTCGGCCGCGCCGGGGGTGACCCCGCCGGCGGCAGGCGCGGCAGCGGGCAGCGCCCTGGCGATCCAGGTCGCGATGGATTCGGGGTGGGCCCCGGCCGGCCCTGTCCGGGCCGCCGGCGCGGCGCCTGCCGACTCCAGCGCCGCCAGGATGGTCAGGGCCGAGGCGGCATCGCCCGTGGTCGAGGGGATGGACGGTGGCGCCTCGGACTCGGCCGGTGCGGGCGACGCCTTGGCCTCCCGCTCCGGGTCGCCCGTCACCGCCTCCCCGGCCAGGGACCCGAGCAGGGTTCCGAACGCGGCCGCCGCATCGTCATCGCGGCCGGGCCGGCCGGACGCAGCCTCGACGGCCGGACGCAGGGAAGCGAGAGTCGCGCCGAGGGTGTTCACCGGTCACTCCTGGTCATCAACGCGTCGATCTGCCCGATCGCCCCCTGGGCACGGGCGATGGCGGGTGTGGTGGGAAGGGACCGCTTGGCCGCCGGGGCCGCCTCCGGCGGCTTGGCCCCGAGCGCGGGGACCGAGCGGATCTGCGCGGCCATGGCCAGCGCGGAATCGAGCAGCGCCGCGTCGGCCTCCGCCAGGACCGAGCGGTCGGTCGCGCGCAGGGTCTCGAGGCTGGCCTCGAACTGGCCGTCGACGGCCACCAGCGCCGCCGCGCGGTAGAGCCGCGCGCGCACCGACCAGGCCGAGGCCGCGTCCACCAGGGTGATCGCCCGCTCGGCGGCGAAGACCGCCGTCGCGGTCTTGCCCTGGTCGAGCCCGGCACGGGCCACCAGGAGGTAGAGGTCGCGCCGGCCCTCCGGCTCGATCTCGTCGAGCATCGCCTGGAGCTTGGCGAAGCGGGCGCCGTCGCTGGCGAAGTCGAGGCGGGTCAGGGCGGCGGCGAAGCGCTGGCGGAAGTTGCCGGCGTAGACCGAGTGCCGGAACCGGCGCAGGTACTGGATCGACAGGGCCTCGAACCTGGCGAGGTCTCCCACATGGGCGAGCACGAAGATCTCGCGGCGCAGGGCGCCCTCCTCCACGAGGGTGCCGGGCGCGATGAGACGGGCGAGATCGAGGAGCCGGATCGACTGGGCCGGGTCGTCGCGCGCCGCCAGCGCCGCCTGGGCGAGGGCGAGCTGGGCGCCCAGGCCCACCGGCACGGCGTTCGGGTCGAACTTGGCGAGCAGCGTGCGCGCCTCCTTCTCGCGGCCTTCGAGATAGGCGAGCGCCCCGAGGACCAGGGGCGTCTCCCCCTCCCCGACCTTGCCCGAGCCCATCACCTGGCGCAGCAGGCCGGGGCCGCCGCCGCTCAGGGCGAAGGTCACCGCCGCGCGGATGTTGACCGCCTCGGCCCAGACCTCTGGGGGAAGGGCGACCATGCGCTCCTCGGCGTGCTGCATCAGGGCGCGCTGGCCGTGGAAGGCCTGGGTCTGCCCCTGCGCGATCCGGTCCTGCAGCAGCTGGAGGGTGCGCACGAGTTCGACCGGCACCGTGTAGGGCACGATCGGCAACGGCGCGATGGGCGCCGACCTTACCGAGCCGCCCCCGTGCGAATCGCCGCCGTGGGACTCCGCCGCCACGGCCGATGTCGCGCAGAGGGACAGGACGACGGTCGCGGCGAGGAGGCGACGCGGGCGCGCACTCACTCGGGCCGCCCCCGCAGCAGGATCTCGATGCGGCGGTTCTCGGCCGCCTTGGGGTCGGCCGGGTTGCGCGGCAGGCGGTCGGCGTAGCCCTCGATCCGCTCCAGCCGGGCATCGGCGACGCCGCCGCGCACGAGCATGTAGGACGCCATCTGGGCGCGGGCGGAGGACAGGCGCCAGTTGTCGTAGGTTTCCGACCGGAACGGGCGCGCGTCGGTATGGCCGCGTACCACGATGCGGCCGGGCCGATCCTTGAGGATCCCGGCGATCCGCTCCAGGGCCTTGACGACCTTGGCCTGCGGCTCGGCCGAGCCGACCCCGAACATGCTGAAGTTCGCCTCGTCGGTGAGGCTGATCAGGATGCCCTCGCCGGTGCGCCGCACCTCGGTGCGCGGCGCCGGGCTGGCGGTGCCCAGGCTCGCCAGGGCCTTGGCGATCTCGTCCTTGATCTGCGCCGCGGCCAGGGTCTCGGCGGCCTCGGCCGCATCCCTGGCCCGGTCGGCGGCGAGGGGGGCGGCCTTGGAGAGAGCAGGCTTGACGGGCTCGGCCCTGACCGGTTCGGCCTTGACCGGTTCGGCCTTGGCGGGCTCGAGGGCCGTCTCGCGCTTGACCTCGGGGGCGGCCGCCGGCGGAGCGGCCACCATCTCTGCGACCGCCGCCGGTTCGGCCGGCGCGACCGTGGTGGCGGCCTTGACGGGAGGCGTGACGGGGGCGGTCCGAAGCGGGTTGACCGAACGGGCGTCGAGGCGGCCGTCCTGGGGCAGCGGCGCCACGGTGTTGGGCGCGCCGGGCGCTTCGGCGCGCATCTTGGCCACCGGCGCCACCTGCCAGTAGAGCGGATCGAACGGGTCGCGCGCGGCCTCGCCGCCGTTGATGCCGGGCTGACCGGCCTCGGTGATGACGCCGTCGGCGGAATCGTTCCGGTCGGGGTCGGCCTCGGCGGCGAGCTTGGCCAGCACCGCGTAGGGGTCCTGGAACAGGGCGGCCTCCCGGGCGCGACTTCCCGGCCCGCCCTTGGCGTCGCCCTTCGCGTCGCCCTTGGCGCCTTCCCCCTTACCCGTATCGCCCTTGCCACCCTCCATCTTGCCGAGTTCGCCCTCGCTCGGGGCCTCGCCGGGGGTGTTGGTCGGGTCGCGCAGGCCGCGACGGTCGAAGGTGACGTCGGCGAGCTTGACCGGGTTGAAGTACTCGGCGATCGCGGTCTTCGTCTCCTTGGTGGTGGAGCCGATCAGCCACAGCACCAGGAACAGCGCCATCATCGCGGTCATGAAGTCGGCGAGCGCGATCTTCCAGGCGCCGCCGTGGTGCCCCTCCTCCTCGTCGCCGCGACGCTTGACGATGATGATCTCGTGGACGCCCTCGGCCATGTCAGCGCGCTCCGACGGCGGCGGCGAGGCGATCGGCCCAGGCCCCGAGTTGGGTCTCGATCAGGGTCTGGTCGGCCCGGACGGTGACGTCGACGGCCTGCGCCGGCGTGAAGGCGACGGTGGCCGACAGGGGCCCCAGCCGCTCGGCGATGGCCTCGAGGAGGTCGCCAGGGCCCTCGACCCGGATCGGGGCGCCGTTCGTCCCCTCGGTGAGGAGCTTTGCGAGCACGCCCGAGAGTTCCTCGACCGCCCGGACGCGCAGGGACGCGGTCACCACCGGCACCAACAACCGGCCGATGCGCTCGCTCAAGGCCGTGGCCAGGGCCTCGACGGCGCCATTGAGGCCGGCGGCCAGCGCCTCGGCCTCGTGGCGGCACCAGTCGCGGCGGGCGGTGTCGAGGCGCCCGTCGAAGTCCTCGCAGGCCCGGGCGAGGACGGCGGCGGATTCGGCCTGGGCGTCGGCCCGGCCCTGCTCCCAGCCCTTCGCCTCGGCGGCGCGAAGCAGGGCCTCGCGGTCCTCGACGGGAGCCGGCGGCGCGACCGGGGCCGGGGCGGTGCGCAGGAGGAGGGCGAGCCCGTCCTGGGCGCGGGGCGGGGGGGCCGCCGGCGCCACGGAGAAGTCGGGGAGATAACGGGCGATCACCGGTGCCATCACGCGGCCTCCTCACGCAGGAGCCAGCGCTTGAGGATCTGCGCGGCCTGCTCCTCGTCGGCTTCGATCATCTGCTCGAGCCGCTTCTGCGGCGAGCGGTTGAGCTTGTCGGCGAGATCCTCGATCAGGCCGGCGACCCCCGTGGCGGCGGCGGGCGCCGCCAGTTCGGGCAGGCCCGAGGCGGCCGCTCCGGTGAGGGCGCCGGCCGGCGTGCCGTCGGGGTTGAGCCCGGCGGCGGCGGCCAGTGCGGCGACCTGCTCCTGCTCGGCGGCCGGGATCGCCAGGATGGCGCGCATGGCCGGGCGCAGGCCGAACCAGATCAGCAGGCCGGCCACCAGCAGGATGGTGGCGGCGTTGATGAGGGTGGCCGACTGGCGCAGCAGCACGTCGGTGAGGCTCAACGGCGCCACCGGCTCCAGGGCCTGGCCGTCGTTGACGAAGCCCACGGCGGCGACCTTGACGTTGTCGCCCCGCTCCTTGTTGAAGCCCGCGGCCGAGCCGATCAGCTGCTCGATCTCGGCGATCTGGGCGTCGATGGCGGCCTTGCCGCCCTCGGGACCGGCCAGCGCCGCCAGGCGCGAGCGGTTGACCAGCACGGCCACCGAGAGCTGGCGGATGGCGTAGCCGTCGCTCACCGTCTGGATGGTCTTGGTCGAGATCTCGTAGTTGGTCAGGTCCTCGCGCTTCTGGGTCTCGTTGCTCGAGGTGTCGTTGCCGTCCGAGCGCACGCGCTGGTCGGGCAGGTTCTGCTGGGCCGTGGTCGGGCGCTGCGAGGCGCGGTTCTGGGCGTTCTCGGTCTCGCGCACCGCCCGTGTCGAGCGTTCGACGCGCTGGTCGGGATTGTAGATCGTCTCGTTCTGGACGGTCTTGTCGGTGTTGAGGCGGGCCGCGACGCTGACTTCGAAGTTGCCGACGCCGAGGTAGGGGGTCAGCGTCCGGCGGATGTTGTCCTGGACCTCGCGGCCGAGCGTCTTCTCCAGGCTCGCCATCTTGCCGGTGGCGGCGGTGTTGGCCTCGTCGCCCGACAGGATGAGGGCGCCGTCGGTGCCGATCACGGTGACGCGGTCGGGCTTCATGCCGGGCACGGCCGAGGCGACGAGGTGGCGGATCGACTGGGCGCCGCTGACGTCGTCGGCGGGCTCGGTGCGCACCACCACGGAAGCCGAGGGCGGCTGCTGGTCGCGGCGGAACGAGCCGCGGTCGGGCAGGACGATGTGGACGCGCGCGGCACGCACGCCCTTCATGCCCTGGATGGTGCGGGCGATCTCGCCCTCGAGCGCCCGGACCCGGGTGACCTCCTGCATGAACGAGGTCATGCCGAGCGAGCCGAGGTCGTTGAACAGCTCGTAGCCGGACTTGGAGCTCTGCGGCAGGCCCTTCTCGGCGAGCAGCATGCGCGCCTGCGCGGTGTGGCCGTAGGCCACCAGGACGGAGGCGCCGTCGGCGGCGACGTCGAAGGGGATGTTGGCGTCCTTGAGCACGCCGCCGATGCGGCCGACGTCCTCGCGGCTCAGGCCGGTGTAGAGCGTCTCCTGGGCGGGACGGCTGAGGTAGAGGGCGCCAAGCCCCACCGACAGGAAGACGACGAGGCCGATCAGCCCGAGGGCCGCGATCCGCCGCCCGCCCAGGGCGACGATGTTGTTCCAGAGCCTCTCGGCGTGTTGGCGACCGGACATTGACGGGACTGCTCCTGACGGGCACGCGGCCTGTGCCGCCCTTCTTGCCCGTCAGCCTTGCGCGGAGATTGCGTGGCCCGCCGGGGCCTTTCCGTCGCGTTTCGGCGCTGCCGGCGACGTACGGGTTCGACCCCGTCCCGCGACCGGTCGAGAACCGAGAAACCTCAGTAGAACGATCGCACCAGCCCGCTCACCAGCATGTTCCACCCGTCGATCAGGACGAAGAACAGCACCTTGAACGGCAGCGAGATCACGGTGGGCGGCAGCATCATCATGCCCATCGACATCACCACCGTGGACACGATCATGTCGATGACGAGGAACGGCAGCGCGATGAGGAAGCCGATCTCGAAGCCGCGCCGCAGTTCGGAGATCATGAAGGCGGGGATGAGGATGCGCAGGTCGATCTTCTCGCCCTCCTCGGCCGCCGGGAAGGTGCGGCTCGCCAGATCCCGGAAGGTCTGGAGGTCCTTGGGGCGCACGTGCGTGGTCATGAACTCGCGGAACGGCTCGACGATCTTGGGGAAGGCCTCCGCCTCCGTCATCCGGTTCTCGCTGAGCGGCTTCACGCCCTCGTTCCAGGCCCGGTCGAAGGTGGGCGCCATCACGTAGAACGTCAGGAACAGCGACAGGCTCACCAGGAACAGGTTGGCCGGCGTGCTCTGGAGGCCGAGCCCGGAGCGCAGGAACGAGAACGCCACGGCGAACCGCGTGAAGCTCGTCACCATCACGAGGAGGCCGGGCGCCAGGGACAGCACCGTCATCAGCGCGACGAGCTGCAGGATGCGCCCGCTCGCCGCCCCGTTGCCGGCCGGCAGCAGGGCGTCCAGCGCCGGCACGCCGGTGGCGGATTGGGCGGAGGCCGCCGCCGTGAGGACGGGCAGGGCGGCGAGGGCGAGGAACGCCGGTTTGAGATGTCTCATGAGGCTTTCCATCGATCGACCCCGGTCGATGCCGGCGATTCTCCTCCCCCTCGTGGGGAGGAGTCGGAGGTGGGGGTTGTGCCGCTTGCCGGAGGCGGAGGGTCACCCAGCCACCCCCACCCGTCTTCCCTCCCCACGAGGGGGAGGGAGGGTGGCCCGCTACTGGACCACCAGCGATTCCACGATCAGTTCGCGGACCTGGCCCTTGGTGCGCAGCGCCACGCGCTCGTTGAGATCTTCGCGCAGGTGCTGCAGGCCGCTCGGGCCCTCGATCTGCCGGGTGGTGACCGAGCGCAGGTAGGCGGTGATGTCGGCCCGGATCTCGGCGAGCGCCACGTCGGGGCTCGGCACCGCCGCGGTCTTGAACACCACCGAGGATTCGAGCCGCACCCAGGCCTCGTTGGCGTCGGCGAGGTTGGTCACCACCGAGCCGACGCTGCGCAGCGAGAGGTCGCCGGTGTACTTGAGGACCTTCACGGCCTTGTCCTCCTCGTCCTTCTTCTTCTGGTCGACCGCCTTCTCCACGGTGGACTGCAGGTAGAGGCCGAGCCCGCCGCCGGTGCCGATGGCGATCACGCTCGCCACCGCCACGGCGCCGATCAGCGCCATGGCGCCCTTCTTCCTGGGGGCATCGTCCGTCTTGGCGGCCATCGTGGCGTCTCCTCGATCGAACCGTCAGAACGGCGCCAGGGTCTCGAAGACCTGCTGGCCGAAGGTCGGGGCCTGCACCTCGCTGATGCGGCCGCGGCCGCCGTAGGAGATGCGCGCCTCGGCGATCTTGTCGTAGGCGATGGTGTTCAGGCGGGAGATGTCGCGCGGCCGCACGATGCCGGCCACGGTGAGGACGCGGACCTCGTTGTTGACCTGCACCTCCTGCGAGCCCGAGATCAGAATGTTGCCGTTGGGCATGACCTCGGTGACGACGGCCGCCACCGAGAGCCGCAGGCTCTCGGACCGGTCGATGTTGCCCGCCCCCTTGCTCTCGGTGGAGGAGCGGATGCCGGCATCCGCCGTGGCCGTGTCCTTGAGCGCCGAGACGCCGTAGCCGAAATCGAAGCCGAGACCCGAGCGCTGGCTGCGCGAGCGATCGCTGGAGTTGCCGAACTGGGCCTTGTCCTCGATCTGGATCGAGACCGTGATGACGTCGCCGACGTTGCGGGCGCGCGGGTCCTGGAAGATCTCGACGGCGCCGGGCGCCCAGGTCGAATGGTAGGTCTTGCGGTTGAGCGAGCCGAAGGTGGTCGGCAACGCCTCGCGCGGGGCGGCGAGCCCGGTGCCGATCGGGCTCAGCACCGGCGCCTGGCCGAACTCCGACAGGCGGTTGGCGTTGCAGGCGCCCAGAGCCGGCGCGAGGACGAGGAGGGCGAGGCCGAGGCGGGCTCTGGAGCCTGCGGGTGCCGGGCGGGTCATCAGGATTTCTCGCTTTCCCGGGCCTTCTTGCCCAGATCGGTCATGACGCGGGCGAGTTGCGAGGCGCGGGCGGCCTCCATCTCGCTGAGGATGGCGCTCGCGGTGCGGGCGTTCAGCTTGGTGAGGATCGCGGCCGCGGATTCCTCGGGCATGTTGGCGAGCTGGAGGGCGGCCGCGTCGGGACGCATCTTGGTGTAGATCGCCACCACGCCCTCGTCGGCCTTGGCGAGGAAGGCGTTGCGGCGGGTCAGCCAGGATTCGTATTCGGCGCGCTTCTCCTCGAGCTTCGCGATCCGCTCCTCGACCTGCTTCTCCAGGGTCGCGAGCTGCTCCTTCTGCCAGGCGAAGCGCGCGTCGGCGGCGGCATCGGCGATGCTGGCGCAATAGCCGGATTGCTTGGGTGCGGCCTCGGGCGCACGGGCCGCCTCGGCCGGCGGCGGCGGTTCGATCGCCGCGGCCGACCCGGCGGCGAGGACGAGCGCGATGGCGGCAGCGAGGAGGGAGCGCCTGCCGGTCATTGGACGACGAGCTCCGCCTGGAGGGCGCCGGCGGTCTTCACCGCCTGCAGGATCGAGATGATGTCGGTGGGTTTCAGGCCGACCTGGTTGAGGCCGCGCACCAGGGTCTGCAGGTCCGAGCCGCGGATGATGGCGAGCCGGCCCGGCTGCTCGTTGACCGCGACCTCGGTGCGGGGCACCACCACGGTCCGGCCGTTGGAGAAGGGCTCGGGCTGCGAGACCTCCGGCGTCTCGGTGACGCGGACGGTGAGGTTGCCGTGGGTCACCGCCACCGTGGAGACCTGGACGTTGCGGCCGATCACCACCGTGCCGGTGCGCTGGTCGACGACGACCCGGGCCGGCACGTCGGGATCGACGGACAGGTCGCCGATCTCGGCGATGAAGCGGGTCTGGGCGATCTGCGCGGGCCGGATCAGCACCACCGCGCGCTGGTCGCGGGGGATGGCGACGCGCTTGCGGAAACGCTGCAGGGCGTAGGTGTTGATGGCGTCGGCCACCAGGATCGCGGTCTTGAAGTCGGGGTTCTTCAGTTCCATCACCAGTTCGGGCAGGTCGCGGAAGGTGCCGACCACCTCGCGCTCGATCAGCGCCCCGTTGGGAATGC
This sequence comes from Methylobacterium sp. Leaf399, assembly GCF_001424525.1. Lineage (NCBI taxonomy): Bacteria > Pseudomonadati > Pseudomonadota > Alphaproteobacteria > Hyphomicrobiales > Methylobacteriaceae > Methylobacterium > Methylobacterium sp. Leaf399. The sequence continues at coordinate 220,999 of NZ_LMQK01000030.1, forward strand.
GCCCGGCGGTGGGCACGCCCTGCGTCACCGTCTCGGCCGCGCCGCCGGCGGTGAAGCCCGAGACCGCCAGCGGCCCCTGCGCCGCGGCGTAGACGAGGCCGTCGCCGCCCATCAGCGGCGTCATCAGCAGGGTGCCGCCCTTAAGCGAGGAGGAATCGCCCAGCGAGGTCACGGTGACGTCGATGCGCGAGCCGGTGCCGGTGTAGGGCGGCAGGTCGGCGGTCACCATCACGGCGGCGACGTTGCGGGTGCGCAGGCGGGCGTCGCGGACGTTGATGCCCATCTTGTCGAGCATCGACTGCAGCGACTGCTCGGTGAACTGGGCGTTGCGCAGGGTGTCGCCGGTGCCTTGCAGGCCGGTGACGAGACCGTAGCCGACGAGCTGGTTGTCGCGCACGCCCTTGAGGGTGGCGATGTCCTTGATCCGCGTTCCCGCGGCGGCGGGGACGGCCGCGAGGACGAGGGCCACCAGGACCAGGAGGATGCGGCGCATCACTTGTCCCCGGTGCGGATGCGGCCGTCGGCCATCACCGTGCCGAGGACGATGCGGCCGGTGTCGGCGTTGCGCACCCGGATGAGTTCGCCCAGGCCCCCGTTCTGGAGGGGCGAGCCCACCGTGGTGATGAACAGGCCGTTCTCCTCGAACACGATCTGGGTGGGTGCGCCGCGGCTGACGAGGCGCGGGTCCTCGACGGCGTTGACCGGCACCGGCTCGCCCGGCAGCAGCATCCGCCGGGCGGTGCGCCCGACCATGGCCAGCGGCGCGTCGATGACCGCGCCGCGCGCCCTGAAGGTCTCGGGATAGGCCTGGGAGCGCAGCATCGACTCCTTGATGACGTCGCCGGCGTAGATCGTCACCGTGGGCACCGGCAGCACGAGGTCGGCCGCCCAGAGCGGGCCGGCGCAGAGGGCGAGCCCTGTCGCGGCCGAGGCGAGGCCCCGCGTGATCCGTCCGGTGAGATGTGTCTGGCCCATGGTGGTCGCGCTCTTCATCGTGTGTCCGGCCGGCGGCGAGCCGGGTCCCTCGGCCGGGCGTCCGCCCCGCCGTCCGCCTGTTCGAGGTCTCGGGCGGCACGCATCGAGCAGGCGCCGCCGGTGGGGTGGAGGATCGGGGTGGCCCCGCCTCAGCGCGGCCGGTGGCCCTATCGGATGCCCTTGGAGACCGTGCCGGCCATCTCGTCGGCGGCCTGGATCACCTTCGAGTTCATCTCGAAGGCGCGCTGGGCGGTGATCATGTTGGTGATCTCCTTGACCGGATCGACGTTCGATCCTTCGAGGTAGCCCTGCTGGATCTTGCCGAAGCTGACGTCGCCGGCGACGCCCACCACCGGCTGCCCGGAGGCCGGGGTCTCGCGGTAGAGGCCGTTGCCCAGGGGCTCGAGGCCGGATTCGTTGGCGAAGTTGGCGAGCGAGAGCTGGCCGATGTTCTGCTGGGCGACCTGGCCGTCGATCTTGGCGAAGACCTGGCCGGACTGGTTGACCACCACGTCGACGGCGTTGGCGGGCAGGAGGATCGCCGGCTCGACGGTGTAGCCCTCCAGCGTCACCAGCTGGCCGGCGTTGTTGCGGTTGAACGAGCCGGCGCGGGTGTAGTTGATCTCGCCGTTGGGGTTGGTGATCTGGAAGTAGCCGCGGCCGTTGATGGCCAGGTCGAGCTGGTTCGACGTGTTGGCGAGCTGCCCCTGGCGGTGGAGGTTGCGGATCGCGGCGGTGCGCACGCCCAGGCCCAGCATGGCGCCCTCGGGCACCGGCTCCTGGCCGGCCTGGTTGGGCACGCCCTGCTGGCGCTCGGCCTGGTAGAGCAGGTCGGTGAACTCGGCCCGCGCCTGCTTGAAGCCGGTGGTGTTGAGGTTGGCGATGTTGTTGGCGATGACCTCGAGGTTCATCTGCTGGGCGTTCATGCCGGTCGCGGCGATGGCGAGTGCTCTCACGGCGGTACTTCCTTAAATCGGCGGATCTCAGATCGGCATGCGGCTGAGTTCGAGGTAGGCGGCCACGACCTTGTCGCGCACTGCGATGGCGGTCTGCAGGCTCTGTTCGGCGGAGAGCACCGCCTCCACCACCTGTTGGGCGGAGGCCTTGCCCTGGATGCCCTGGATGGCGGTGGCCTCGCCGGTCCGCACCGAGGTGCGCACCCCCGACACCAGCTGGGCCATGACGTCGCCGAAGTCCGTGACCGGGGCGGCGCCGCCCACGGCGGGCATCACCGCCCGCTGCAGGGCGGCGGTGCCTTCGGTGCGCGAGGCCGCGCCGGCCCGGTCGAAGGCGGAAATGGAGGCGAGGGCTTCGATCATCGGGGCGGGTCTTCTTTCAGGACTTCAGGAGGTCGATGACGCTGGCCACCATGGCGCGGGCCTGCTTGATCACCTGCACGTTGGCCTCGTAGGAGCGGTTGGCCTCGCGGATGTCGGCCATCTCCACGAGCATGTTCACGTTGGGCATCTTGACGTTGCCCTCGTCGTCGGCGGCCGGGTTGCCGGGATCGCGCTCGATCCGGAACGGGCTCTTGTCGGTGCCGATGGTGTTCAGCTTCACCGAGGCGAGGCCCGCGGCCCGGTCCATGGCCGAGCGGAAGGACACCGTCTTGCGGGCATAGGGGTCCGAGCCCGGCTCCGCCCCGGTGGACTGGGCGTTGGCGACGTTCTCGGCGGCGATGCGCAGGCGCAGGGACTGCGCCTCCATGCCGGCGCTGGCCAGGCGCGTGGAGGCGGAGAGCGGATCGATCATCAGCCCGCCCTCACGGCGGACATCAGCATGCGGTGAAACGCCTTCACGATGCCGGTGTTGAGGTTGTGGTCGCGGCTGACCTCGCCGGCCTTGAGCATCTCCTGCTCCAGGCTGACAGAGCTCGAGGTCTCGAGGGCGTCCCAGGCCGCTTCGGCCTTGACCGGCCGCGTCGGAACCGGGCTCTCGGCGGAGGCGACATGGGCGCTCGCCGTCATCGCCAGCCCGGTCATGGAGCCGGCGCGGGAGAGCACCTCGGCGAAGGGCACCACGTCGCGGGCCTTGTAGTCGGGGGTGTTGGCGTTGGCGACGTTGCTGGCGATCGTCGCCTGCCGGACGGCGAGGTGACGGGCCTGCTGCGAGGCGATCTCGAAAAGGTAAACGCCTGTCACCGCCCTGGCTCCGGATGTGATCGTCTTCGATGTGGACCAGTAGGGCGGCAACCTTGTCCGAAGCTGACGGGCGAGGCCGGCGCCGCGCCCAACCTTGACAGGCCGGGGAGGAGACCGCAGGTCCGAGGCCGGCCCGGGCCCCTGCCCGTTCGATGGTCCGTCCCGCTTGATCCCGAGCCCGCGATGACCCTTCGCCCCCTGCCGGACGTCGCATGAGCGGGCCGACCCCCTCGCCTGACCCCTCCCCGGCCCGCTATGCCGGCGGCGCCCACCCCGGCGCTGGCGAAGACGAGCACGTGGTCGGCACCAAGAACCGCTGGTCGCGGGTGGTGCTCGCCTACGGCGACCTCGTCCCCGACGGGTGGTGCGAGGTCCGGTTCGGCATCGCCTGGGACGCGGACGAGACCGCGGCGGCCGCCCCCGATTTCGCCCTGGTCGGCATCGACCCGCAGGCGCAGGACGGATCGAGCCTCGACCTCGACCAGATGCCGGGCCTCGACCGCACGCAACTCGACCCCCACGGCACCTGGATCGCCGGCCCGGCCTATCACCCCGGCGAAGCGGCGGCGCCCCGCGCCGCGCTCGTGCGCGTCGCCTTCATGCTGCCGGCCCCGGCCGCGCGGGTGGCGGTGACGATCCGCTCCTGGCGCAACACCCGGCCCTTCGTCGTCACCCGCCCGCAGCTGAGCCAGGCCCGGCGCGACGCCCTCGCCCCACCGCCCTCGCGCCGCCGCCGGCGTCTCGGGCCTGAGCCGGTATGGTTCGACCACGTCCTGGTGCCGGGGCGGCCCCTGGTCCTGCGCGGGCAGATCTTCGCGGCGACCCCCGGCGAGCACGCCGCCCACGCACGCATCCTCTACCGCGACGCGGGCGGCACGCCGATCCCGCCGCCCTATCCCGGCACCATCGTGCTCCCGGCATTGGGCGCCTTCGTCGACCTGCCGACCCAGCAGCAGGCCCGCCGCTTCACCCTCGACCTCATGCCGCCGCCGGACGCGGCCCGCGTCTCGGTGGGGTTTGCCGCCTGGGACGGGGACGGGCGCCCGGTCGAACTCATCGACGACCCCGAGGTCGCCCTCGACGACAGGCTGCGGCTGGAGAGCGTGAGCGGCGACGACCTCCTCGCGGCCCCCGCCTTCCTCGCGCGGCTGGCCGAACACCTCGAGCTGTCGGACGCGGCGGTGGCGGCCTGGTGCCCTCCGCGCAGGACGGTCGCCGCGGTGCCCCCGATCCTGGCCAGGGCGCGCGCCCTGCAGGACGGCGAGGCGAAGGCCGGGGCCGGCGTGCTGCGTCTCGCCGCCTGCCCCGACTGGCCCGTGCCGGAAACACCGGACTGGACCGAGGATCCGTTCCGCTCGGTGCCCTGGCGCATCGCCTACCAGGCCCTGACCTGGCTGTGGCCCATGGCCGAATCCCCGGGCGGGCCGGAGCGGGCGCTGGCGCTGGCGCTGTCGTGGTCCGCGGGCAATCCCTGGGGCGATCCGGCCGACGGACTCGCCCTGCATCCGGCCGCCCTCGCCCAGCGAGCCGAGGTCTTCGTCAGGCTGCTCGGGCGTGCGCCCGAGGGCGAGGCCGCCGCCCTCGTCCTCACCGGCGAGATCGCCCGGCACGGGTTCGCCCTCGCCGAGATCGTCGGGCAGAACGCCCTGGCGCGCTCCCTCCTGCAGTTCGAGGCCGCCGCCGCCCTCCTCGGGGTCGCCCGCGCCCTGCCCGCCCTGCCCGTGGCCGCCCATTGGACGGGGCTGGCGCTTAGCGGCGTCGCCGCCTGCATCGAGCGCCAGATCCGGCCCGACGGGTCCATCCCCGACCCGAGCCTGCATCGGCGCCTCGACCTCGCGACCCTGGGACGCGCGCTGGCCGAGGGGCTGACGGACCACCCCCTCGCCGCGACCATCGCGGGACGGGTGGAAGCGGCGATGCCCGGGCTCACCGGCCTCCTCGATCCCGGCGGACGGCTGCCGCCGTTCGGGGACACGCCCCACGGGGTGGACCACGCCGCCTGGATCGGACGCCTGCGCGGCCGCAGAGCGCTGGAGACGGACTTGGTGGCCGACCGCCGGCGCGGCCCGCCGCCGCCGCCCCCGGAGCCGGCCGCCCCGTCTGGCGGCGTCATCGTCCTGCGCCAGGACGCCCCGGGACGGCTGTGGGGCCACCTCGCCTGCACCTACGCGGCCAACGGGTCCGGGCATCGCGACGCCACCTCCTTCGTCTATGCGACGGAGGGCGTGCGCTGGATCGTCGAGGCGGGCGGGTCGAGCCTCGTGGAGACGGGGGCGGTGCGCCACCACCTCGTGAGCGCGCAGGGCCACAACGTGGCCGCTCCCGACGGGCGCGAACCGATGGCGGGCGAGGCCTGGCTCGCGGGCGTGACCGCCCTCGACGGCGCCACCGCCTACGAGATCGGCACCGGCGTCCACGGCTCCACCTACGCTCATGCCCGCCTCGTGGTGGCGCTGCACGACCTCAGCGGGCTCGTCGTCCTCGATCGCTTCGCGACGCGGGGCGGGCCGATCGCGATGGAAGGATGGCTGCACCTGGGCCCCGACATCCTGGCCGCCATCGTCTCGCCGCGCCGGGCGATGGCGCAGCACGGGCGCTCGCGGCTGGCCTTCACGCCGATCGTCCAGGCCGGACGCGCGGCGGGGCTCGCCATCGTCAACGGCCGCAACGACCGGCCCGGGACGATGCAGGGATTCGTTTCGCAGGCCGCGGGTGCGCTCACCCCCTCCAGCGTGCTGCGCTACGCCCTGTCCGGGACGGACCGGGTCTGCGGCGGCATGATGATCGCCTCCGACACCGTGGCCGAGGGGCGTCTGGCCACCCTGCTCGCCGGGCGTGCCCTCGCCCCGATCCTGGCCGGACCCGAGTCCTGAGGGCCTTCGCCGCCCGTCGTGCAAAATCCGTCTGATTGCTTTGCAATGCGGATTTCGGCTTCGCTCAGATGCCGCGCGGGCTTGGTGATACGGTTCCCGCTTTATCCAAGCGGAAACCGTATCACTGGCCGACGATGCCGTAGATCACGATGCAGGTGCCGATGGCGATGAGGCCATAGGCCAGGGCGGTGTTCTTCCAGTGGTCGAACTCGGATGGGGTGTCGCCGTCGAACTCGTTCATCTCGGCCTCCGTCGTCGATCGTGAGGGATGCCCTGGGCAGGCGCCGCCGGCCTCACGGCCCGCAGCGGGCGCGAGGCCGGCGGCGGGCTCGCTCAACGGAAGGAGATCCCGGCGCCGAAGGGGCCGACGTGAAAGACGGGACGGACGCCGTAATGGCCGCGGCCGCCATAGCCGTCGTCACCGCGATAGGGCCGGCCGTAGCCGTAGCCGTAGCGGCGATACATCGGGCGGCAGTCGCCGAAGCGGTTGGGGATCCAGCCGGGGCCGCAGCCGTAGGCGACCGTGTCGACCAGCGTCGCCGGCGGCGAGGCGGGCACGGCGAGCGGCGCCGCGACCGCCGGGGACACGAGGCCGACGCCGGTCAGGGCGAAGGCGGCAAATCCGATGTTTGAAAGGCGCGTCATGATGGGACCTCCTCGAAACGTCGAAGCGGCACCGGCCGGCTCCGAACGACGACTGGGTTAGGCCCCCACCACACCTGTGGATGTGCTGTTCGTTACATGTGGATATTGATTTCGCCGCCGGCCAGCCAGCAGCGCTGAAAGACACCGCATCCGTGTGCGGGCTCGCACGATCGGGCCGTCGTCAGCCGGATCGGGCGCGGCGGCGGGATCGGTCCGTCGCGGTCGATCCGCGCGGTGACACGGGGGTACCCGGGACCGCGATTCGGCCGAGCGCGGCTCGCCCTCTCCCCGCCGGCGGGGAGAGGGGACAGGCGGACGTCGCGCTACTTCTTGGGCTCGGGTGCTGCGGCCGGGGCGGCGTCGGTGCGCTCGATCTTGGCGCCCTCGCGCAGCTTCAGGATCAGGTCCTGCTGCGCCTTGCGGGTGATGTACTGGTCGACCTGATCCTTCATCTCGGCGAAGGTCGGCACCGGCTTCACGCGCTTCTCCTCGACCTTGATCACGTGCCAGCCGAACTGGGTCTTGATCGGGTCGGAGACTTCGCCGGCCTTCATCTTGAACGCGGCCTCGGCGAAGGGGGCGACCATGCGCTCCTTCGTGAACCAGCCGAGATCGCCGCCCTCGGTCTTGGAACCGGGGTCCTTCGAGGCCTCGCCGGCCACCTTGGCGAACTCCTCGCCGCCCTTGATCCGCGCGGCGATCGCCTTGGCCTCGGCCTCGTTGTCCACCAGGATATGGCGGGCGTGGACCTCCTCCTCGGGCTTCATCGCCTTCACGGTCTGCTCGTAGAGGGCTTTGGCGGCCTCCGGGGTGGCGGCCTTCTTGGCCTCGCGCTCCAGGTATTCGTCGAGCAGGAGCTTGTCCTTGAAGTAGGCGAGCTTGCGCTGGAAGTCGGCGGTCTCGCCGATCTTGGCCGCGTTCGCCGCCTGGGCGCCGACCTTCAGGTCGACCATGTAGTCCACGAGCAGGTTCTTCTTCTGGTCCTCGTCGACGCCGGGCAGCGACAGGGCCGGGTCGTCGCTGGCCACGGCGAGGTCGCCGGCGGTGATGGGCGCGCCGTTGACCTTGGCGACCACGGTCTCGGGCGCCACCGGCGCCGCCGCGGGGGCGGGCGTGGCGGCCGGGGGCGTCTGGGCACCGGCGGGCAGGGCCGCGCCGAGCGCGAGGGCGCTCGCGAGCCAGAGACGGGAGGGCTTGATCATGGGGGATGCGTCCTTGGAAGCGCCGCCGCGGGCCGGCTCTCGTGGCCGGATGGGGCGCGGAAGGCGTGGCGGTTTGCGGCGTGACGGCCGCGGCGTTTCACGCCGACACACGTGGCGCGGGCCGGGCCCGATGGCAAGCCCGAGGGGACCGCCGCACCTCCGCCCGATCGCACGGAAAGCGTCGAATACGAACGGTTGCATCCACTCGGCCTTAAGGCCCCCGCCGTAGGATGGCGCCGTCTCAGCCTCGACCCGGAGGACAATCGGATGCGCCACGCCGTCGTGATCGGTGCCCTCGCCCTGGCGTTCGCCTCCGTCCAGGAGGCCGAGGCCCGCGGCGGGCGCGGCGGCGGTGGCCGCGGGGGTGGCGGCATCGTCTACGCGACCCCGGCCCGGGCCCACGACGCCTCCGCTAGGCGCACGGCGACGGCCGGCATGCCGGTGGAGCCGCAGGCGGCCTTCCTGCGGCCGATCCTGCCGGTGCGCGCCCCCGTCCAGGCGATCCAGCCGGCCTCGACGGGGGTGGTGGCGGCGAACTGCGCCAGCGGCCGCCTCGTCGGCCAGGGCGCCGGGTTCTGTCAGATCAACTGACCGATCGAACGCCGCCCCTGCGATCGGGCGCCTGCGCGGAACCAAGCGTCCGCCGGGCGCCTGCGCGGAACCAAGCGTCCGCCGGGCGCCTTTGGCATGGCCCGTCCTCTTCTGCCCGTGATCGGGCCGCGGGGGCGTCAACCCTTGTCTGATGCGCAGGCCGATAATTACCTCTATAAGCCCGGCCCAACAGACCGTTCAGACACTTTCGATCGACCGCAGGTTCACGATGCTCGGCGCCCTCGCTAAGAAGATTTTCGGCTCGTCCAACGACAGGCGCGTCAAGGGCTATCGTCCCCGTGTGGCCGAGATCAACGCCCTCGAGCCGCAGATCGCGGCCCTGTCGGACGATCAGCTGCGCGCCCGCACCGAGATGCTGAAGGCCGAGATCGCCGCGGGCAAGAGCCTCGACGACATCCTCGTGCCCGCCTTCGCCACCGTGCGCGAGGGCGCCAAGCGCGTGCTCGGCCAGCGGCACTTCGACGTGCAGATGATCGGCGGCATGGTGCTGCACGAGAGCGGCATCGCCGAGATGAAGACCGGCGAGGGCAAGACCCTGGTCGCCACGCTGCCGGTCTACCTCAACGCCCTCTCGGGACTCGGCGTCCACGTCGTCACCGTCAACGACTACCTCGCCTCGCGCGACGCCGAGTGGATGGGCCGGGTCTACCGGTTCCTCGGCCTCACCGTCGGCACCATCGTGCACGGCCTCGACGACGAGCAGCGCAAGGCGGCCTACGCTTGCGACATCACCTACGGCACCAACAACGAGTTCGGCTTCGACTACCTGCGCGACAACATGAAGTACGAGCTGAGCCAGCTCGCGCAGCGCGGCCACAACTTCGCGATCGTCGACGAGGTCGATTCGATCCTGATCGACGAGGCGCGCACCCCGCTCATCATCTCCGGCCCCGTCGACGACCGCTCCGACCTCTACGTCTCGGTGGACGCGCTGATGCCCCACCTCGAGCGCGAGCACTACGACCTCGACGAGAAGCAGCGCACGGTCTCGCTCACCGAGAGCGGCAACGAGTTCATCGAGGAACTGCTGCGCGGCGCCGACCTCCTCAAGGAGGGCGACCTCTACGACGCGCACAACGTCACCCTGGTCCACCACGTCAACCAGGCTCTGCGCGCCCACACCCTGTTCACCCTCGACAAGGACTACATCGTCAAGAACGACGAGGTGGTGATCATCGACGAGTTCACGGGCCGCATGATGCAGGGCCGGCGCTACTCGGAAGGGCTGCACCAGGCCCTGGAGGCCAAGGAGCGGGTCACCATCCAGCCCGAGAACCAGACGCTCGCCTCGATCACCTTCCAGAACTACTTCCGCCTCTACTCCAAGCTCGCGGGCATGACCGGCACCGCCTCGACGGAAGCGGACGAGTTCGCCGAGATCTACAAGCTCGAGGTCGTCGACATCCCGACCAACAAGGAGGTCGAGCGCGTCGACGAGGACGACGAGGTCTACCGGACGGTGGACGAGAAATACGCCGGCATCATCGCCGAGATCGAGAAGGCGCACGCCCGCCATCAGCCGATCCTGGTGGGCACCGGCTCCATCGAGAAGTCGGAGCACCTGGCCGACCTCCTGCGCAAGGCCGGCTTCAAGGCCCTGGACTATTCGGACCTGAACGCGCTGACCGACGTCTACAAGGCCGCCCGCGAGGGCAAGGTCACCAAGACCTTCGCGGTGCTCAACGCCCGCTTCCACGAGCAGGAGGCCTACATTGTGGCCGAGGCCGGCGTGCCGGGCGCCATCACCATCGCCACCAACATGGCCGGGCGCGGCACCGACATCAAACTCGGCGGCAACCTCGAGATGCGCATCGGCAAGGAGCTCGCCGACGTGCCGGAGGGGCCCGAGCGCGAGGCCCGCATCGCCGCGATCAAGGCCGAGATCGAGGCGTACCGCGCCAAGGTGCTGGCCTCGGGCGAGCCGGCCGATCCGGAGGCCGGCCGCAAGAAGGCGTTGCCCGGCGGGCTCTACATCATCGGCACAGAGCGCCACGAGTCGCGCCGCATCGACAACCAGCTGCGCGGGCGTTCCGGCCGCCAGGGCGATCCGGGCCGCTCGAAGTTCTACCTCTCGCTCCAGGACGACCTGATGCGGATCTTCGGGTCCGACCGCATGGACGGGATGCTGACGCGCCTGGGGCTCGAGCCCGGCGAGGCGATCATCCATCCCTGGATCAACAAGGCCATCGAGAAGGCGCAGCAGAAGGTCGAGGCGCGCAACTTCGACATGCGCAAGAACGTGCTCAAGTACGACAACGTCATGAACGACCAGCGCAAGGTCGTGTTCGAGCAGCGCCGCGATTTCATGGGCCAGGAGAGCGTGCGCGACACCGTCGACGAGATGCGTCACGGCGTCATCGACGACCTCGTGAGCGTCCACATCCCCGAGAACGCCTACGCCGAGCAGTGGGACGTGGAGGGGCTGCGCGAGCGGGTCACCACCGTCCTCAACCTCGACGTGCCGGTGGAGGACTGGGCCAAGGAAGAGGGCATCGCCGACGAGGAGATGCGCGAGCGCCTGCGCACCGCCGCCGACGACGCCTATGCCGGCCGCGTCGAGAAGAACACGCCCGAGCTGATGACCTACGTCGAGAAGCAGGTGCTGCTCCAGACCCTCGACCACCTCTGGCGCGAGCATCTCGTCACCCTCGACCACCTGCGCCAGGTGGTGGGTTGGCGCGGTGTCGCCCAGCGCGATCCGCTCAACGAGTACAAATCGGAGGCGTTCGAGCTGTTCAACGGCCTCGTCGCCTCCCTGCGCGAGCAGGTGACCCAACAGCTCTCGCGCATCGAGATCATGTACGAGCAGCAGGATCAGGCCCCCGATCCCTTCGCCTCGCCGGCCCTGCCGCCGATGTTCGCCCAGCACCTCGATCCCGTCACCGGCGAGAACGAGATGGATTATGCCGGTGCCGCCCGCGCCACCATGGTGGCCGGCGCCGAGGCCGGCGACACCGCGGTGCTGGAGCGCAACCCGGACGACACGGAGACCTGGGGCCGCGTCGGGCGCAACGAGCCCTGCCCGTGCGGGTCGGGCAAGAAGTACAAGCACTGCCACGGCCGTTTTTCAGTCTGACGTCGTTCGGGCGCGCGGTCGACGGAGGGGTCCGGCATCGAGCCGGACCTGGGCGTGAGGAATGACGCCGGGTTCTCGTCGTTTACGGCGTCAACAGCCGCCAGCGTCGTGCTGCCGCTCGCGGCTCCGCCCCGGGTAGTCGTCGTAGGCGATCGCAAAGGCATGCCGCGCGCGGCGGACACCGTCCGCGATCCGGCAACGGGGTGCGCGGAGGACTCGGGGTAAGGCGGTCTCCGCCTCAGGCGGCGGTGCCCTCGGCCAGGGTTCGGATCGCACGGATGATGGCGGAGGCCCGGTAGGGCTTGGTGAAGAACATGCTGCCTTCGATCAGGCGCGGCGGCGTCGTCGTGAAGCCTGTGGCGTAGATCACCGGAAGACCGGGCCGCAGGCGGCGAGCCGCCTCGGCGAGCTGCCATCCGTCCATCGCCCCCGGCAGCCGGATGTCCGTGAACAGCAGGTCGACGGCCAAACCCTCGCGCAGGAGGGTGATGGCGTTCTCCGCATTGGCCGCACTGGTGACGGTGAAGCCCGCATCCTCGAGATCCGCCGTGATCACTTCCAAGAGCAGCGATTCGTCCTCGACCATCAGCACCCGGTGTGTGGATGTCTCGCTCATCGATGAAGACCTCAGGCAAACTTCGGCATGGAGAAGGCGGACGGGCCGGACCGCTCGGACGCGGCGGGGAGCAGACGCGGTTCGGGTAGCCGCGAGGGATCGTGACGCGGCAGGTAGAGACGTACCACGGTGCCGCTGCCGATGCGGCTTTCGATCTCGGCATGCCCATCGGACTGCTTCACGAAGCCGAACACCTGGCTGAGGCCGAGACCGGTGCCCTGGCCCACCGCCTTCGTCGTGAAGAACGGCTCGAAGGCCCGCTCGGCCACCTCCCGCGACATGCCAGAGCCGGTATCCACCACCTCGATGCAGACGTAGTCGCGCGGCTGGAGCCCGGCGTGACCGGCCGCCGTGGCCGCCGGCAGGTTGCGGGTGCGGATCGTGAGCACGCCGCCCGGCTGCATCGCGTCCCGGGCGTTGACGGCGAGGTTGAGGAGGACGCTCTCCAGCTGGTTGGTGTCGGCGTTCACGGCCCAGAGGTCCTCGGCCAGTTCCAGCCGCGGCTGGGCGATGGCGTGGAGGGCGCCGCGGACGAGTTCCGAGAGATCGCCGATCAGGCGGTTGGCGTCGATCACGGTCGGGTGGAGCGGCTGGCGGCGGGCGAAGGCGAGCATCTTCTGCACCAGGTTCGCCGCACGCTCGGCCCCCGTCATCGCATCGGCGATGGCGTGGTCGGCCTTCGCGTCCCGGGGGACGACCTGGGCGATACGGTCGAGGTTGGCGATGACGATGCCGAGGAGGTTGTTGAAGTCGTGGGCGACGCCGCCGGTCAATTCGCCGATCGCCTCCATCTTCTGGGTCTGGCGCAGCATCTCCTCGGCCCGGTCGCGCTCGGCATTGGCCTGGCGCAGGGCCGCCAGGGCCGCGTCACGCTCGGCGATGCGGGCCCGCAGATCGGCGTTGGCCTGCCGCAGCGTCTCGGGCGAGGGCAGCGCCAGGGCCTTGGGCAGGAGCGGCCACAGCGCCGCCGCGGTACCGACGGAGACGACCGCCGTCGCCGCCTTCACCAGCGCCTCGGCACCGTAGTCGGGCACCCACAGGGTCCAGATCGCGAAGAAATGCGTGGTGCCGCACGCCAGGATGAAGAGCGCGAAGGCCCAGAACATCCAGCCGAAGGCGATGTCGCGCCGTTGCGTCACGAACACCCCGAGCGCCACGGGGATCGAGAAGTACGCCAGCCCGATCACGAGGTCTGAGACGACATGCGTCCAGATCAGTTCGGGACGCCACAGCAGGCAGATCCCATGCGGAGCGAGGGTGCTCCGATCGAAGAAGGTCCCGAGAAAATCCAACATGGCGAGTCTCGGTCTCGGATCAGGTTAGCTTGGCGACCTGTTCAGCGTTTGGCGAAGGAAAGACGGATGCGGTTGGCATACCTCATCCTCAAATGCTCCCACAAACATGCTGACATCAATTCACATCATATGACAAGTTGCGCCCAAAGCAACTTTCGGTAATCTTCGACCGCTCCGACACATCCCAGAGACGCGGTCGGAACCCTCCCGCCGATCGACGATGAAGACGATAGTCCACGCGAACGGCGGGACGGCATAGTCGTCACGGGAGAATTCGCCGTCATCGCGGAACCGTGATGTGCGGATCGGGCCGGCAAAACCTGTGGAAGAAGGCCGGCGGCGCCCGCCCTCCCCGTTCAGGGCCGTGGCGCCCTCAGCGGCACTCCTCGCGGGTCCGCTTCATCGCGTCGCCGAAACCCGCCAGAGCGTATTCGTCGCTGGTCGGGTTGCCCTTCATCGACGTCGCCTTGACGACGACCTTGGGCGTCCGGGACATTTCGGCCACGACCCGCGCCTCCTCGGCGGGGTTCTGCAGCCAGGCGTTCCCGTCCTTGACCACGAGGCCGTAGCGGACGGCACCGAGGGCCAGGGCGGGATCGCCGGAGGCGGAGATCGCCGGTGCCGCGGCTGCGGCCGGCTTGGCCTGGCTGGCGGCGGGCTTGGCGGGGAAGCCGAGCATGACGGCGACCTCGTTCTGGATGTTCTCGCCCTTGCGCACCGTGACGAAGAGATAGGCGGAATCGCGCTTGAGGGTCTTGGGCGTGCGCGTCTGCGGCTGGGCGATGGCGTAGCACACGCGGGTCTTGCCCTGGCCGGAGGCGAACACGTTCCAGTCCCCGAAGATGGCGACGGGGGTGGCCTGCTGCATGCCCGGCGCCGTCCGTGTCGCCTCGCGGGAGGCCTCGCGGCCGCGGCGGCCGCGCTTGCGCGAGGGTGGCGCCTCGGTCTCCTCGACGGCGGCGGGAGCCTGCTGCTGGGCGAGGGCCGGTCCGGGACCGACCGGGCCGGCGATCGGCACCGACAGGAGGACGAGGGCCGAGGTTCCGAGGACGAGACTGCGGGCGACGACACGCGACATGGGCTTCTTGGGTCCTGTGGGCCTCGAGGCGGTCGCCGTGGCCGCTCCCGCCGCATCGCCCGGCCGGAGGCCCCGTTTTAACCGTCACGCCTTTTTCGGCAAGCATCGGCCGGCGCGGCGCAGGACATCACCCCCGTCGGCCGCGGGCGTCCCCGGTCAGCGGACGTGATGGTCGACAGGGCCCGAGGCGGCCGGGATCGCGGCGAGATGGGCGAGGTCCGCGGCCTCGACCGGGCCTTCGCCATCGGGCGTTTCGTCCGCCAGCACGATGCGGACCGGGGCCGGGGCCGGGGCCGGGCGAACCAGGGCACGGGGCTCGGGGTCGTTGTAGGGCGTGTTGTAGCACTTCACGATCGAGGCCCAGAACGCCTGCCGCTCGGCCTCGTCGAGGCGCGCAAGGGCCGCGTCGATGTACGTTCTGGCCTGCGCCGCCAGGGCGGGCACGTCGTCCGGCCGAGTCCAACTTTCGACGGGCATCAAGCGATCTCCGAAACGCTGGCGGTGATCTAACGGGGCAAATCTGGCTGGGCCGTGAACGGCCACGCTTACAACCCGTGAGACCACAAACAAGTTTCACGCCGATTGCGCGGGAACGTCGGGATCGGTTGTGTGGGCCTCTTCCCCGCCGGCGGGCCGGAACGGGGCCGCGCCCTTGCCGTCAGACCCCGTAGTAATCCCGGTACCATCGCACGAAGCGCTCGACGCCGACCTCGATCGGGGTCGACGGGCGAAAGCCCACGGCCTCGGTCAGGGCGTCGATGTCGGCATAGGTCGCGGGAACGTCGCCCGCCTGCATCGGCAGCAGCTGGCGGACCGCCTTGCGGCCCAGGCACGTCTCCAGCACCTCGATCAGCCGCAGCAGCGCCACCGGCCGGTTGTTGCCGATGTTGTAGATGCGATAGGGCGCGCTGCTGCTGGCGGGGTCGGGAGCCATGCCGGTCCAGGCCGCATTCCCGGACGGGACGGCCTCGCCCACCCGCAGCACGCCTTCCGCGACGTCGTCGATGTAGGTGAAGTCACGCTGCATCGCGCCGTTGTTGAACACGGTGATCGGCTCGCCCGCCAGGATGGCCTTGGTGAAGATGAACAGCGCCATGTCCGGCCGATACCAAGGGCCGTAGACGGTGAAGAACCGCAGGCCCGTCGTGGGCAGGCCGTAGAGGTGGCTGTAGGAATGGGCGAAGAGCTCGTTGGCCTTCTTGGTGGCGGCGTACAGGCTGACGGGATGGTCGACGTTGTCGTGCACCGAGAACGGCATCTTGGTGAGCTTGCCGTAGACCGAGCTCGACGAGGCGTAGACGAGGTGTTCGCAGCCGTGATGCCGGCACCCTTCGAGGATGTTGAGGAAGCCGTCGACGTTGCTGTGGGCGTAGGCGCGCGGGTTCTTCAGCGAGTATCGCACCCCCGCCTGGGCGGCCAGGTGGACGACCAGCCGGAAACGATGCTCGGAAAACAGCGCATCGACCGCCGCGTGGTCGGCGATGTCCATCCGGACGAACCGGAAATTCGGGTCGGCCGCGAGCCGTGCCAGCCGCGCTTCCTTGAGGGAGACGTCGTAGTAATCGTTGAGGTTGTCGATACCGACGACCGGCCGCCCCGCGGCCAGGTACCGTTCGGCGACGTGGAGCCCGATGAAGCCGGCAACGCCCGTGACCAGCACCGTGTCCATCGCTCGACTCCTATCGCGACGTGAGCGGGATCCGCAAAAGAGCGGCCCGCGGTTCTGCGGTCGCAGCCCGCGGCACCCGAGTGACCGCGGTAGCGCGGGTCCGTCGACCGCGCTTGCGCATCACGCCGCAGGCGCGTCCAGCGCCGCGAGCCAGCGCGTGGCCTGGGCACGCACGTTGTCGGGGGCGGTGCCGCCGTGGCTGGTCCGGCTCGCCACCGAATTCTCGACCCCCAGAACCGCATAGACGGCCTCGCCGATGCGCGGCTCCGCCTCCTGCAGGTCCGCGAGCGACAACGCCTCCAGGCCGACGCCCCTGGCCGCGGCGACGCCGACGAGGCGCCCGGTGACGTGGTGCGCCTCCCGGAACGGCAGCCCGAGCTCGCGCACCAGCCAGTCGGCCAGATCCGTGGCGGTGGCGTAGCCGGAGCCGGCGGCGCGGGCGAGCACCTCCGCGTTGGGCTCGAGGTCGCGCACCATGCCGGTCATGGCGGCCAGACACAGGGACAGGGCCTGGAGCGCGTCGAAGGTGCCCTCCTTGTCCTCCTGCATGTCCTTCGAATAGGCGAGCGGCAGGCCCTTCATCACGATGAGCAGGCCGGTGAGCGCGCCGATCACCCGCCCGGACTTGGCCCGCACCAGTTCGGCCGCGTCCGGATTGCGCTTCTGCGGCATGATCGACGAGCCGGTGGTGTAGCCGTCCGACAGGCGCACGAAGTCGAACTGGGCCGAGGTCCACACCACCAGTTCCTCGGCGAAGCGCGAGAGGTGGACGGCGCAGATGGCGGCGGCCGAGAGCGACTCCAGAGCGAAGTCCCGGTCGGCCACCGAATCGAGGGAGTTCGCGGTCGGCCGGTCGAAGCCGAGCGCGGCGGCCGTGGCGTGGCGGTCGATCGGGAACGACGTGCCGGCCAGTGCGGCGGCACCCAGCGGGCATTCGTTGAGCCGGCGGCGCGCGTCCTGGAACCGGCCGCGGTCGCGCGCCAGCATCTCGACATAGGCCAGGCAATGGTGGCCGAAGGTGACGGGCTGGGCCGATTGCAGGTGGGTGAAGCCCGGCATCACCGTGGCGGCATGCGCCAGCGCCTTTTGCGCGAGCGCCTTCTGCAGACCGGCGGCCTGGGCGTCGAGGCCCTCGAGGGTGTCGCGCACCCACAGCTTCATGTCGGTGGCGACCTGGTCGTTGCGCGAGCGGGCGGTGTGCAGGCGCCCGGCGGCCGGGCCGACGATCTCGGTCAGGCGGCTCTCGACCGCCATGTGGATGTCCTCGAGCTCCCGGCGGAACGCGAAGCGGCCCTCCTCGATTTCCGCGGCCACGGCCTTGAGCCCGGCCTCGATCGCGGTCACATCGTCGGCCGGCAGGATGCCGGCTTGCCCCAGCATTGCCACATGCGCCAGCGAGCCGCGGATGTCCTGGGGTGCGAGGCGCTTGTCGAATCCGATGGAGGCGTTGATCTCCTCCATGATCTCGGCCGGTCCGCTCGCGAACCGCCCGCCCCACATCCGGTTGCTCATGTCGTCATCGATCCTTCCATCTGCCGCGGGCACGCAACGATGATGCCTCGCACCACAGCGGCGTTCGCCGCCGGCATCGGGCTCGTCGCGGCGCTCGCCGCCGGCCTCGCCCTATACGGGACCGGGACGACGGGCGGCAACACCGGCGCCTGCGCGGGCGCCGCCAAGACCGCCGCGCGCCTCGCGCCGCTGGCGCGGGGCGAAGTCGCCGCCCTCCAGGTGCTGGAGACGCCGCGCCCGGCGCCGGCCTTCCCGTTCAAGGGCCCGGAGGGCAGGGACGTCACCCTGGCGGGAATGGGCGGGCGCACGCTCCTGGTCAACCTGTGGGCGACGTGGTGCGCCCCCTGCAAGGCGGAGATGCCGGCCCTCGACCGCCTGCAGGCGGCCTTCGACGCGAAGGACTTCCACGTCGTCGCCATCAACCTCGACACGCGCAACCTCGAAACGCCACCGCTCTGGCTGAAGGAGAACGGCATCCGGGCCCTGGCCTATTACGCCGACCCGACGGGGCGCGTGCTGCCCGTGCTCCAGAAGGAGACGGGCACGCTGGGCCTGCCGACCACGATCCTGGTGGATGCGGGCGGCTGCACGCTCGGCATCATGAAGGGCCCGGCCGACTGGGCGAGCGAGGATGCCAAGCGCCTCATCGCGGCGGCGATCGGGCGGCCGTGACCGCGGCGTCGCGTTCAGTTCCTGCCGGCGGGTGACGCAACGTTGTGGGCGGCGGGCTTCGGCTCCGCCTTGCCATCGCCCTTGGCGGGTTTGGCCACCGTCGCCGGATTCGGTGCCGGCTTGACGGCGGCGGCGGCCGTCCGCACGGGCTTGGCGGGCGTCACCGGCGCGGCGGCGACCACGGCGGGAATGGTGGCCGCATCGGTAGCCGGCGTCGCCGGCGCGGTGGGGCCGGACTTCAGCAGCCCGCCCAGCAGCTTCTGGTAGGCGCTCGGGTCGCCATCGGCATCGGCCACCATCACCCGGGCCGGCTTGACCGGCTCCGGCGCCTTGGCCGGCTCGGGCGCGGCCATGCGGGTGGCGCCCTTGCGATCGGCCCCCGCCTTGTCGGCGACGGACTTGTCGGCGACGGATTTGGCGGTGAGGGCCGCGGCGGCGGCCTTGGTCGGGATCGCCGGTTCGGCGGCGGCGACCATCACCGGACGGCCCTTGGCGTCGACCTCGATCTCGCGGCCGGCGGCGGCCAGGGCATCGGGCCGGCTCACCTCGCCGAGATGGCGGCGGGCGAAGTCCTTGGCGTCGTAGGGGAGTTCGGGCTCCTCGGACTTGCCGAGGCTGGCGAAGGCGGTGGTCGTGGCCGGCGCCCGGAACACCGGGTTCTGGCCGCCGTCCTCGTAGACCACCCGCGTCGCCGGGGTGCCCTTGGCGATCAGCTCGGCCACGGCCTGGTTGTCGCGCTCGCGCTTCTCGGCGACCAGGGTCTCGACCTTGGGCGTGCAGGAGCCCGCCGCCACGTCGGCACCGCCGAAGACGTAGCGCGAGCCGCACACCGCCACCCGCGGCTCCTCGCCCAGGGCCTCGAAATAGTCCGAGCCCTCCTTGAGGTTCTTCCAGAACGGGGTGTTGGGGTCGTTGCGGTACTTGGCGACGTTCTGGGCCGTCATCCGGAACGGATAGGACTGGAACTGGAACGCGCGCTGGCCGCCGGCGAAGGAGTCGCGCGCGAGGGCGTAGAGCTCGCCCATCGACTCGTCGGTCATGGCAAAGCAGCCCGCCGACGAGCAGGTGCCGTGGACCATGATGTAGTTGCCGGTGCGGCCCTGCGCCCGGTCGTAGGCGTTCGGATAGCCGGTGTCGAAGGAGAGGTAGTACGAGGAATTCGGGTTCATCTGCCCCGGGGTCACCGTGTAGAAGCCCTCCGGCGCCTGACGGTCGCCCTGCTTGGTCTTGGGGCCGAGCTGGCCCGACCAGCGGCAGATCGGGAAGGTCTTCAGGAGCGCGTAGCGGCCGCGGCCGTCGCGTTTCCAGACCTCCATCTCCGCTTCCTTCTTGAAGGCGCGGATCAGGATCGGGTCGTTCTGGCTCATGCCCTTCTGCGCCATCAGCGCGAGGGTCTTCGGCGGCACCGGGGCGAGGTGACGCGTCGAGGCGACACCGCCGAGCCCGCCGTCCTGGCAGGCGCCCAGCGAGATCGTCAGAGCTGTGATGCATGCCGCCGCGAAGGGACGAAAAGCCATGGGGAACCCCGTCTTGCCGTCGTGCGCGGGATGTCACCCTCGCGCCCAATACTCCCCAAACCCATAGCGTCGTTAAACTTACCCGTTCTTTACCGCAAGGCGAGCGACATGGCCGCAGGCCCCGCGACCGCGCCGGGGTGTGAATTCCGGGATTGTCGGGGGGAGATACTGGATCGCGGGAACCCGAATACGTCGGGGCCCCACGACCGGATTCAGCCGCGCAGGAGGTTTGCGACGAAGACGTCGTCGGCCGGGTCGCGAAAGCGGATGCCGGTGGAAACCGAGCGGGTTGCGACCCGAAGCCGGGTCAGGTCGGCACGCGGCTGCTCGACCCGCTCCACGGCCGCCGCGGCCTGGCCGGGCGCGACTTCGAGAAGCGTGAGATGGTTCCGGGAGGCACGCCGCGCCAAAAGGTCGCAGAGCTGCATCAGGGCCGCCTCCCGCACCGGCATCGCGGTCATCAGGTAGAATCGGTTCTCGGTGCCCGGGGTGTCGAGGGCACGGCGCAGGCGTTCGACGCCGCGCTCGAGGAAGGCGTAGTCCGCGTCGTTGCCGGCCGGATCGTGGTGGTTGAACACGAACGGGATCCGGTGGCGCTGGCAGTAGATGCGGTGCCGGCCCAGGAACTCGCCGGGCTTGGGCCGCTCCTCGGGCCGCGTGGTCTCGTGCTGGCGCCGGTCGAGGAGCAGCGCGAAATCGTCCGAGAGGCAGTCGCGCACCATGCCCGGCGCGGAGAAGATCCAGTCGAACGGGCCTGACCAGGTCCTGAGGCCGCTGTCCTTGAGGATCTGGGCCATGTGGCAGTGGCTGCCCAGCGACACATGGTTGAGGGCGCCCGGCTCGCGGGTATCGGGCGCGCGCTCGGTCCGGCGCCTCAGGAGGGAGCCGAGGGACAGGCGCATCGGCGCTAGAGCTTGCGCCCGATGTCGAGGAACTTCGCCGCGCGCCGGTCGCGGACCTCGTCCGGCGAGAGGCCGCCGAATTCGGCGAGGGAGGCCGCGATCGCCTCGCCGGCCGCCGCGATGGCCGCCTCGCGGCCGCGGTGGGCGCCCCCGGTCGCCTCGGGCACGATCCGGTCGATGATGCCCAGCCGCAGGAGGTCCTGCGCGGTGATCTTCATGGCGGTGGCCGCGTCGCTGGCCCGGCCCTGGTCGCGCCACAGGATCGAGGCGGCGCCCTCGGGCGAGATCACCCCGTAGATCGCGTGCTCCATCATCAGGACGCGGTTGGCGGTGGCGAGCGCGATGGCGCCGCCCGAGCCGCCCTCGCCGATGACGAGGGCGACGTTGGGGACACCGAGCGCCAGGCAGGCCTGGGTCGAGCGGGCGATGGCCTCGGCCTGGCCGCGCTCCTCCGCCTCGATGCCGGGGAAGGCGCCCGCCGTGTCGATGAAGGCGAGCACCGGCAGTCCGAAGCGGTCGGCGAGTTCCATCAGGCGCACCGCCTTGCGGTAGCCCTCCGGCCGCGCCATCCCGAAGTTGTGGCGCAGGCGCGCCTCGGTGGTCGCCCCCTTCTCCTGGCCGATGACGCACACCGAGCGCCCCTGGAAGCGCCCGAACCCGGCCACCACCGCGGCGTCCTCGCCGAAGGTGCGGTCGCCCGAGAGCGGCGTGAACTCGGCGATCAGCCCGGCGCAGTAATCGACGAAATGCGGGCGCTGCGGATGACGGGCGACCTGCGTCTTCTGCCAGGGCGTGAGGGCGGCGTAGATGTCCGAGAGCGCGGCCGCGGCCTTGGCCTCCAGGCGCCCGACCTCGTCGGCGATGGAGACGGCGCCGTCGCGGGCGGCCACCGTCCGCAATTCCTCGACCTTCGCCTCGAGTTCGGCCACCGGCTTCTCGAAATCGAGGTAGGAGCGCATCACCGTCATCGATCGGGGGTCCATGTTGGTCGCCGCGGCCGGATGGGTCGCCCCGGGCCATGCTCGTCGCCCGGGCACCGCCGGCCCGTCCCGGCGAACGGTGCCGTGGCCGCCGGGCCGAGAACGGCCGACGCCCGGCCCGGGGGTGTTGGCGAAGCCGCCTCGGCTGTCAACAGCGAGGGGTCCTTGCGATCGCCGACCCGCCCCCTTTTTCCCGGGCCACCGGCCCGACCGCATCCTACCGGGCGACCAGGATGCCGGCCCGTGGCGACAGGCGCAGCCAGGGCACGCGGTCCGCCTCGAACCGACTGCGCGCCGCGCGCCGCCACAGGGGCGGGGCATGATCTCCCACGAGAAGGATCTCGGTCCGCGGGTTGGCCACGGCCAGGCGGGTCACCGCCGCGAACAGGTCCTGCCAGATCTCGGCCATGGCGCAGACCTCCGGATCTCCGAACGGGCCGCCACCGTCGTTGCAATCGTGGCGCCGCGTCGCCTGGCCGGGCTTGACCGGCACGTGGGAGTTCAGGGTCAACCAGTAGACGAAGAGGGGGTCGCGGGCCTCCGCCATCGTCCGGCCGATCGTCTGCGCGATATCGACGTCGCAGGGCCCCGAGAAGGCGCTGCCGCACCGGCGCGGCGCGATGCCGGTGAGGGTCTCGCCGAAGGCGCTGCGGGCGAACCCGACCTGCGGATACCAGGCGGCACGGTCGTAGAACATCCGGCTGAAGCCATGCAGCGCCAGGGTGCTGTAGCCGTGCGCGGCCATCCGGTTGGGCAGGCAGGCGGTGGTTTCCCCGCTCGCCGCGATGTCGCCGTAAGCGGTGCGCGTGCGGCAGAGTTCGCGGATCTCGCCGTGGGAGGTCGCCCCGAAGAAGGTCGTCGTGCCGCGGGTGACGTCGAACCGCTGGACCAGATCCGGCGCCTCGAAGGCGGAGAACAGGATGGCGCGAGCCCGGGCATCGCGCAGCACGCCGAGGCTCTCGACGACGACGAGGAGGACGTTGCGACCGGGCACCGCCGGGCTTGCGAGGGTGTCGAAGCCCGAGGCGATCACCGCCGATTCGAACGGCTGGCCGATGCTCGCGAGCGGACCCACCGCCTGGGCGAGCATGCCGTCGTCGCTCAGGTCGGCCACGCCCAGCGCGAGGGCCGCCGCGAGCAGGAGCGACCGGTTGCCCGCGGCCATCCGCCGACCGCACGAGGCCAGGACCGCGAGGTTGACGGCGAGGTGGACGCAAAGGCCGGCCAGCAAGGCGATGTAGAAAGGTGACGCCAGCAGATCGACCTGCGCCAGCAGGCCGAGGTTGCGCCCCATCGCCCCGATCTCGATGAAGAACATCCGCGGGATGGTCATGGCGAGATCGAACAGGAGGAGGAGGGGAAACAGGGCGGCCACGAGTGCCCTCGGCCAACGTCCGCAAGTGAGGGCGAGAATGGCGTAGGCCGTGATCGACAGCGTCCGGCACGGGAGCCCGAAGGCGAGTTCGGCGCCGAGCGCGAGGGCGTTGGGGAGGATCAGGCCGGCGGCCAGCAGCCACAGCGTCGGTCCGATCCGGAGCGTGCCCGGCGACGGCAGGCGTGACCACCATGGCGCCCGGTACGTCGCCGGCCCTGGCACCCCCACCGACGCTGCCATCGTGCCACTCCCCATCGTCCGGGATGCGACATCGACAGCCTTCCCGTGCAACCGATAAGTGCATCGACTCCGTATCGATCCCGTAAACGCAGGAGCGAAACGGCACGCAGGGCGAGAAGAATGAGATTCTCCGGCACTCGCCGGTCAGTGTCCGTCGAGGAACGTCAGCATCAGGTCGTTGAAGCGGGCCGTCGCCTCCATGTGGACGAGGTGGCCGATGCCGGGCAGCACCTCGGCGCGGCCGTCGGGCATTTTTGCCGCCAGTGCCTTCGCATGGGCCGCGTTGTCGCCCATCCGGTCCTTCAGGGCGGGCGGGGCGAAGGGCTTGCCCGGCGCGTTGCGGTCGTTCTCGCCCATCACGAACAGGGTCGGGGCGGTGACGAGGGGGATCTCGTGCACCACCGGCTGGCCCCAGATGATCTGGTAGGAGTTCACGAAGGACTGCACCCAGCGCGGATACTCGCCCGAGCCCTTCACCCGCTCGCGCAACGCGACGAACGGCTCGATGGCGGAGGCGGGCAGCGACAGGGCGTAGTTCGTCATCAGCTGGCGGCGGTAGGCCTCGGCGGTGGCGTCGGTCTCGATCCGCAGCAGGGTGTCGTTGGAGACCGGCGGCACGAAGAACCGGTAGTCCTCCAGGCCGATCGGGGCTTCGAGGACCAGGGCATTGACCCGCGCCGGCGCGTTGCGGGCGAGGCGGACCGCGAGCATGCCGCCCATCGAATGGGCGACCACGTCGACGCGGGCCAGGCCGAGGGCATCGAGCAGCGCCACCGTCTCGGCCGCCATGGTGTCGAAGCCGAAGGGCGCCACCGGCTTCGAGGACTTGCCGAAGCCGAGCTGGTCGGGCGCCACCACCCGGTAGCCACCGGCGCTCAGGGCGGCGATCACCGGCTCCCAGTAGCTCGACGGGAAGTTGCGTCCGTGCAGCAGGAGCGCGGTACGGCCGTTGGGGGTGCCCGAGGCCGGCACGTCCATGTAGGCGAGGCGCTGGCGCTCCCCGTCGCGCATCAGGTCGAGGAAGCGTACCGGATAGGGATAGGCGAAGCCCTCGATCCCGATCCCGAGGGGAGCCTCGTCGGCCCGGACGGGAAGCGGCGCGAGGCCGAGCACGAGCGCCAGGCCCAGGGCCGAACCGGTCAGCGCCGTGGACACGGCAGGGCCGCGTTTGGGGAAAGCCATGGGGAACTCCGGTGTGGCATGCCTTGAACGAGGCGGATGCGCGGTGACATAGGGCGGCACGGCCGCCGTCCTGGCCATGGACACGCTCATGACGCAAGAGGCCGACACGCAAGCCGCCAGCGGGCCGGACGCTGCAACATCGATGGACGGCCTACCGCCGCGCGAGCGGATGCTGGCGCTCCTGGCGATCGCGCTCGCCATGACCATGGCGGTGCTCGACGGGGCGATCGTCAACGTCGCCCTGCCGGTGATGGCCAAGGACCTCGGGGTGAGTCCGTCCGCGGCGATCTTCGTGGTCAACGGCTTCCAGATCGCGGTGACGGCCTGCCTGCTGCCGTTCGCGTCGCTGGGCGACATCCTCGGCTACCGCCGGGTCTACCTCGGGGGGCTGGTCCTGTTCACCGCCGCCTCGCTGGCCTGTGCCCTGTCGCCCTCGCTCGGCTGGCTGGTGGCGGCGCGGATCGCCCAAGGGGTGGGGGCGGCCGGGATCATGAGCGTGAACATCGCGCTGGTGCGCTTCATCTATCCGAGCCGGCTGATCGGGCGCGGGGTCGGCAACGTCGCCCTGATCGTGGCGATGGCCTCGGCGGCCGGCCCCACCGTGGCGGCGGCGATCCTGTCGGTGGCGACCTGGCCGTGGCTGTTCCTCGTCAACCTGCCCGTCGGGCTCGTCGCCTTCGCGGTGGCGTTGCGCACGCTCCCCGCCACGCCCCGCAGCGGCGCCCGGTTCGACGGGGTCAGCGCGGTGCTCAACGCGCTCACCTTCGGCCTCCTCATCATCGGCATCGACGGCATCGGCCAGGCCGAGGGGCGCGCAATCGCGCTCCTCGAGATCGGCGCGGCGCTGGCCGTCGGCACGGTGTTCGTCCTCACGCAGCTGCGTAGGCCGGCACCCCTGCTGCCGGTCGATCTCCTGCGCATCCCCGCCTTCGCCCTATCGATGGCGACCTCCGTCGCCTCCTTCGCGGCGCAGATGATGGCCTACGTGGCGCTGCCGTTCTACTTCCAGGACGTGATGCGGCTCTCCGAGACGCAGACCGGCTTCCTGATGACGCCCTGGCCCATCGCCATCGCGGTCATGGCGCCGATCTCGGGGCGGCTCGCCGACCGCTACGCGCCGGGCCTGCTCGGCGGCGTCGGCCTCACGCTCCTCGCCCTCGGGCTGGCCGCGGTGGCCCTGCTGCCGGCCGATCCGTCCGCCGTCGACATCGGCTGGCGCCTGACCCTGTGCGGCCTCGGCTTCGGGCTGTTCCAGTCGCCCAACAACAAGGTCATCATCACGAGCGCACCGCGCCACCGCAGCGGGGGCGCGAGCGGCATGCAATCGACGGCCCGCCTCACCGGGCAATCCCTCGGCGCGGCCCTGGTGGCGGTGATCTTCGGGCTCGGCCAAGGTCTCGGGCCCGGCCCCGCCATCACGGTCGCCCTGTGGTGCGCCTGCGGGCTGGCGGCGCTGGGCGCGGCGGCCAGCGTGATGCGGCGCCAGCCGCAGGGGTGACCTCCGCCAACCCGGCGGCCTCCGACGCGTTGTCGGGGTACGTCGACCAGCATCAGGAGTGGCCATGAACCTCGACCTCACCGGGCGTACCGCCCTCGTCACCGGCTCAACGGGCGGCATCGGCTACGCCATCGCCAAGGCGCTGGCCGGCCTGGGCGCCACCGTCGCCGTCAACGGGCGTACCCCCGACCGCTGCGCCGACGCGGTGGCCCGCCTCAAGCGGGAGACCGGCTCGGGCGCGATCTTCGCCGCCCCCGGCGACGTCTCGGCGGCCAAGGGCACGCAGGCCGTGGTGGCCGGCCTGCCAGCGGTGGACATCCTCGTCAACAACGCCGGCATCTTCGAGCCGAAACCCTTCTTCGAGATCCCGGACGAGGACTGGCAGCGGTTCTACGAGACCAACGTGATGAGCGGGGTGCGGCTGTCGCGGGCCTACACGCCCGGCATGGTCGAGAAGGGCTGGGGCCGCGTGGTCTTCATCTCCAGCGAATCCGCCGTGAACATCCCCGTGGAGATGGTCCACTACGGCATGACGAAGACCGCGCAGCTCGCCATCGCCCGGGGCCTCGCCGAGACCGTCTCGGGCTCGGGCGTGACCGTCAACAGCGTGTTGCCCGGCCCGACCCTGTCGGAGGGCGTGGCCGACTTCATGAAGGAAATGGCCAAGGGCAGCGAGAATCCGGACCTCGACGCGATGGGCAAGGCTTTCGTGGCCGAGCACCGGCCGACCTCGCTGATCGGGCGGCTCGCCACCGTGGACGAGGTCGCCAACATGGTCGCCTACGTCTGCAGCCCGGCGGCCAGCGCCACCAGCGGCGCGGCCCTGCGTGTCGACGGCGGCGTGCTGCGCAACATCGCCTGACGGAAGACCCCGGACACGACGACGCCCGGTCCGTGACGGACCGGGCGTGGTTTTCGGTTGGGTCGGAAGCGGACCGTCAGGCCGACTTGAGATGGGCCGCGAGGTGCTTGTTCATCTCGAACATCGTGCACTTGTCCTTGCCGAAGACCTTCTTGAGCTTGTCGTCGGCCAGAATCTCGCGCTTGTTCTCGGGGTTCTGGAGATTGTGTTTCTTGATGTACTCCCAGACCTTGCTGACCACTTCACCGCGCGGCAGCGAGGCGGCGCCGACGATGGCGGCGAGTTCCTCGGTGGGCTTGAGGGGCTGCTGCAGGGCGTTGGGCTTGGCGGCCTTGGTCTCGGCGGCCTTGCCATCGGAGCCCTTGGTCTCGGCTGCCTTCTTCCCCTTGGGAGCGGCGGCCGCCTTCTCGGTGGCCTTCGGTGCGGTCTTGGTAGCCATGGCTTCCCTCCGGATGTGGCTGCGAGCGCCAGTCGATCCGTGGCCCAAGGCCTCGGGGCGCATAGCTGCAACAACTAAGCGGTGACCACCGCGTTCCAAGGGGAAATCACCGCCAGCGCGATCGTCATCCACAGATGGTGAAGACGGAGCGACCTGGAAGACCCATTCCGCGCGCCGCGGCGGCCGCCCGGCGGAACCTCGCGGCCCGCGACGGGCTTCCCCTTCGGCAACAGCGAACCCGCGCCGGCCCGGCCCCGTCGGCGCCACTCCAGGAGACCGCATGCCCACGGACCTGCCCGCCTCGCACCGCCCGCCGCAGGACGATCAGGAGCGGATTCTGCGCGCCCCCGGATCGCTCGAACTCGACCCCGCCGCCGAGGACATCGGCACCGACGAGACCGCGCGCCTCATCGCCTCGACCCGCGTCGAGGGCACCGCGGTCTACGACCAGGAGGGCACGCACCTCGGCGCAGTGAAGAGCGTCATGCTCGACAAGGTCTCGGGTCAGGTCGCCTACGTCGTGCTGGCCGCCGGCGGCTTCCTGGGGCTGGGCGAGAGCCTGCACCCGCTGCCCTGGCGCTCCCTGCGCTACAGCGTCGAGCTCGGCGGCTACGTGGTCGAGATCGACCGCGACGCCCTGGAGCAGGCGCCCGGGGACGGTCGCGACCAACCCCTCCTGGCGAACGACATGCCGACTTCGGGCGGCGAACCACGCCTGTAGCCACCATGCCCGGACGGCGAGCGGACGACGCCGAGACGTCCGGGCTAGCCGCCGGTCCCATGTCCCGGCCCGATGTCATCGTCCTGCCTCGCGGGGGACGGTGAACGCATCGACGAGCGCTCCGGCTCGACCGAGAGCGCCGTGGGCCCGTGCGGGTACCGCTTGAAAGGCAGCGACAAGGTCGGCAGGCCGTCGCTTCGACGGCGGCGGATGATCGTCTCGCTCTCGCGTTCCGCGGGAACGGCTACGACGAGACTTCGCCGGCCCGGGGCCCCGCTCGACGCCACACCGGTCTGCCTCAGCGAGGAAACCCGCGATGGCGGTGCAGCCAACGCATTCGAGGTCGGCCTGAGCGTGCAATCCGCCCCGTGGGATTCGATCTTGTCAGCACCGGCCGTCCAGCCTAGGTCCGGATGCGCAAGCAACGCAAGACGTACATTGGAACGTTTATCATTCTTACCTGCGTAGCGACACGGCGATTGATGCGACATTATTGAAGGCATCGATTTTTTGTCCGACAATGGCGGTCGATGGAATTCCGGCTCCGACGCCGAGGCATGAGGTTTTTGCAGTGTCGAACACCACCTCGACCTCGATCCGCAGCGGATCTCGCCTCGTCGGTGGAGCCAGGATCGCCGGACGGGTCGCCCTGGCAACGGGAGGAGGCTACGGGATCGCCGCGCTCGTCACCGCGCTCCTGTCGCTGACGCTGCCCCTGTCGCGGCCCGAGGCGGTGACGACGGCGACGCTTCTCAGCTTTGCCGTCATGGCGGGGGTCGTCGTGCTGGTCTTCGCGATGCGCTCCCTCCTGCGGGCGACCGTCATGACGGCGGGTGCCGCAATCGTCATCGGCGGGAGCCTGTGGCTGGTGGCCTCCGCGGGAGCGGGATTCTGATGCCGGCCGCCCTCGTTCTCAACCTCGGGCTGGGTTTTGCGGCGCTCGCGGCCCTCTGCCTGAGCCTGGACCGGCACCACAGGGAGGTGTTCCGGTCGAGGCCGGGAAAACGGCGGGTCGTCGCCCTGCGCCTGGCCGGATGGGTCGGCATCGGCCTGTCCCTGCTCCTGACCGGGCACGTGGAAGGCTGGGACCTCGGGCTCGTCGGATGGATCGGTGCGCTGACGGGGGCGGCCGTCGCCCTCGTCCTGCTGCTGTCCTATCGTCCCCGCATCGTTTATCCGGCCGGCGCGGGAGCATTCCTCGTCGGAGCGTGCGCGGGTCTGCTGCTCTTGTTGCGCTGAGGCCGATCCGGCCGGGCGTGACAGGACGTGTTCTTCAAGAGACCGTCATCGTCGGCTCGATCGGGCGGTCCGAAGCCTTCCGCCGCGGGGCTTCGTAGCGGACGACCTTGCGGGCCGCGAGGGCGAACAGGGCCGCCAGCATCAGCATCGCGGCGTCGAACCAGGCGAAGAGCGGATCGCCGCCGGATCGGCGCAAGGGGTGACCGGGCGTCGTGAGGACGTCGGCGGCGACGACGGCCAGGCACAGGAGCGCGACCGCGGCGAGGCCCTCGCACCAGGCCCGCCGCTCCGGGCGGGCGAGCGGCAACACGGCCGCGACGATCCAGGCGACGAAGAACGCCTGGACCTCCCGATCCCCCCGTCCGGCGAGGTCCACGGGCAGGAGCCGGTTGGCGAGGAAATAGACGGCGACCGCCGCCGGAAGACCCACGATGCTGCCGACGTTCAGCGCCTGGACGAGGCGCAGGCCGAAGAAGGGTCGCTCGGCCGCTTTCGGCAGGCGCGCCAGCGACCACAGGACGATCCCGGTCGCGATCATGGCGCAGCCCATCACGCCGCACAGGAAGAACAGCAGGCGCAGGGCCGTGCCGGCGAACTGCCCTTCGTGCAGGCCGGTCATGACCGTCAAGGTCTTGGCTGCGGGCTCGAGGCCGCCGTTGCGGACCTCGAGGATCTCGCCGCTCACGCCGTCGAAGGCGATCTGGGGCTGCTCGTGGGAAATGCCGTGCGGCTCCTCGAACATCGCCACCACGGTCGCCTTGGCATCGCCCTGGTTCGCGATCGTCAGCCGCTCCAGCCTCTCCGGCACGGTGGCGAGCGCCCGCGCGACGAGCGGCCCGACCGGCGCGAGGGCGGCGGGCTTTCCACTCGGCGGGCGGGCCGTCGTGGTCCAGCCGGCCTCGGCGAAGAAAGTCCTGGCCTCGCCCTTGTAGGCCGCGGTCACACCCCACGGCATGTAGAACGTCGCCAGCGTCACGAACCCCGTGTAGGTGATCATCAGGTGGAACGGCAGCGCCAGGACGCCGGTGACGTTGTGGGCGTCGAGGAAGCTGCGCCGGGACGCCTTGTCCCGGCGGAAGGTGAAGAAGTCGGCGAAGATCCGCTTGTGGGTGACGATGCCGGAGATCAGCGCCACCAGCATGATCATGGTGCAGACGCCGACCGCCCAGCGCCCCCAGAACGACGGCAGATGCAGTTCGAAGTGGAACAGATAGAGGAAGTCGCCGCCCTCCGTGTCCCGCACGGCGGCCGGTGCGCCGGTGCGCGGATCGAGCAGGACGTGGCCCGGCGGCTCCCCGGGCCGGTTGCGCCAGAACAGGTCGAGCACCGGGTGATCGGGCCGGGGCATGCCAACGAGCCAGGTCCTGGCTTTGGGCGCGTGCTCCTTGAGATAGGCCACCGCCCGCTCGGCGGCCGCGGCGAGTTCCGGCCCCTGCACCGCCTCGACCTGGGCGAGTTCGGGGCGCATCCAGCGGGAGATGTCGGTGCGGTAGTAGCTCGCGGTGCCCGTCACGAAGACGGCGAACAGCACCCAGCCGACGACGAGGCCGGACCAGGTGTGCAGCCACGCCATCGACTGGCGAAAGCTTCCTGTCACGATGCGGTCCCCCCACCGGGGGCGAGGATCGTCGCGGGTCCGATCGTCATCGCAGGCCTCAGAAGTCGAAGGATGCGGACAGGATGAACGTGCGGGGCGCCCCCACCGCGAGGAAGCCGCGGGCGGCCGACGCCCAGTACGAATCGTCGAGGAGGTTCTCGACGATGGCGCGGACGACGACGGGCTTGCCGTTCACGCCCTCGAAGACGTAGCGCAGGCCGGCGTCGAAGCGGGTCCAGTCCGGCACCGACTGCGTGTTGGCCTGGTTGTAGAACTGGCCGCTCGTGTAGATCGCCCGGCCGGTCAGCGTCAGCCCCGGCGCCAGCCACGGCGGCAGGTCGTACTCGCCGTAGAGGTTGAACGCGGTGTCGGGGACGCCGGGCGCGGCATTCCCGTCGAACTGGCGCCCCAGGGTGTTGACGAGCTTGGCGTCGATGAGGGTGACGCCGCCGAGCAGCCGCACGCCGGCGAAGGGCTCGCCGAACACATTGAACTCGATGCCGCGGTTGCGCTGGAGGCCGCTGACGGAGAACCGCCTGGTGGTGGGATCGGTGAAGGCGCTCGGCTGCTCGATCTCGAACAGCGACGCCGTGACCGCGACGGTGCCGAAATCGTACTTGGCGCCGACCTCCTTCTGCATGTTCACCGTGGGGGCGAAGATCTCGTTGGCGTTGACGGCCACGGTCGGTGCGGTCGCCCCCGGCACCAGGGCCTCGATATAGTTGCCGTAGAACGACAGCGCGTCGAAGGGGCTGAAGACGACGGCGATGGCCGGAGTGATCTTGCCCTCCTTGTATTGCGACGTCGGCGACCCCTGGGTCGGGCCCGGGAGCGCCACGAAGCCGTTCTGGTCGATCTCCTGGTAGCGCCCGCCCAGCGTCAGCAGGAAGCGGTCGCCCGCGAGGGAGAGGGTATCGGCGATGGCCACGCTGCGCGCGGTGAGGTCGGCGAAAATGGGCTGTCCGCCCGAGCGAGGGAATCCGATCGTCGGGACGGAGCCAGACGGCAGGTAGACCGGGTCGTAGATGTTGGTCTGGTAGCTGGGGAGCCGCGGTGCGGTGTAGCCGCGCGAGAAATTGCCGTTGTAGGCCTCGACGGCCGAGACGTTGAACCGGTGGCCGACGAACCCCGTCTCGAACTGGGAGCGCAGCCCGACTTCGATGCTGCGGCCCTGAAGCTCGGTGGGAGAGATGGACAGCGTGTTCGTCGCCCGGCCGGTCGGGCTCGTGATCTGATAGAAGGAGGACAGGGAATCCTCGTTGTAGCGGCTGATGCCGCCGGCGGCGTAGACCGTCGTGTCCGGCAACAGGTCATATTCGACCCGCCCTGCCAACATATTGTACGATGAATCGTAGTACTCGAAGGAATTCGAGGTGTTGCGTCGATTGTTCGGCGCCCGGGGAATCGCGATATTGGCCGCCGCCGAGTTGAAGAGCGACGACGGTGCCGTGACGTTCTGCTTCGAATGCGTCAGATCGAGCGCGGCGCGGAAACGGTCGCCACGGTAGTCGAGGCCCACCGCGAGGTTGCTGACCTCGAGAGCGTTCTTGTCGAGCGGTGTCGCGCCGTTGCGGTAGGCGCCGTTGAAGCGAACGCCCCATTCCTTGAACGCCCCGTAGCGGCGGCCCACGTCGAGATGCGTCCCGACCTGCGCGTCGCTCGTGTAGAAGGTGTTGATCCGCGTCAGCGGTTCGTCGAAGGCGCGCTTGGGGACGAGATTGATGGTGCCGCCGACCCGGCCGGTCCCGCCGCTCAGGAGCGCGGTCGGACCCTTGAGGATCTCGACCCGCTCGATGCCCTCGAGCTGCGTGCGGCGCGGATTGGCGATGTAGAACAGGCCGTCGAAGGCGGTATCGAGGTTGGTGACCGAGAAGCCGCGGATGAAGAACGAGTCGCGATCGCTGAACGCCGGAGCGTCGTTGCGGACCGACGGATCGTTGAGCACGACGTCGGACAGCGTCCGGGCCTGCTGATCGCCGATCAGCTTGTTGGTGTAGCCCGTGACGTTGAAGGGCGTCTTCAGGACCGAGCGATTGCCCAGGAAGCCGACACGGGTTCCGGACCCGACCTGGCCGCCGGCATAGGGGACGGGGGGCTGTCCCACGGTGCCGGACGAGGGCGGCTGGCCGCCGACGACGCCGCGGCCCTGGACCTGCCCCTCGACGCGCAGCTCTTCGAGCGTCACCGCGTCCGCACCCTGCGCGCCGAGCTGGACGTAGCGCGGATTGACCGGAGCGATCGTCGAGGCGTCGACCCGTCGGAGGGTCGGGCCGGCACCGCCGCCTGCGACCGCCGCCTGGGTCATCACCCCCATGGACACGCCGGCGAGGGCGACCCACGCCGTCCGCCTGTATGATCCACGTACGCACAACGCCATGTCAAAACCCCCGTGATGTGTCCGCCGATCGGCCCGCTGCGCACGATCGCCGGCGCCAGCGAGGCGGCGCTTTTCCAAATTAAGCAACTCCTCCAACAGGTTATATCTATTCCAGCCTGGCATCGGTCGGCACGGCAAGTCGCTGACCTCCCTCACGAATCGTGCCGTCGTCGACGCCGGATGAGAAATAGAACAGTTATAAGATACATTTCATTTAGAGGCGCCGTTGCAGGCAAGACACACGCTCGATACGTTATTCTGGAAGTATTCTAATCGATAGATGCTTGCAAAGCGCCACGTTTTTCTGGAACAAGAGCGTGCCATTCGCGATTGGGCCGTGATGACCCTCGCCCTGCGTGAAGGCGCATCCGAGGACACCGGCCGCCGATGATCGCCGGGCCATGCGGAACCGCTCGGTGGGCCGAATACGGGAGGCGCCCGACGTCGTGGCGTTGCCGAAACGCGTCGACCGGAAGATTGGGCGCCCGACAAGCACGGCATATGGATCGGACAAACGAGCTTCCGAACGATAACCCAAACGTGAAAGCCATCGTAAATGACGCCAGCCGCATTGGTTTGCGATAAAAATGGAAATCGACGAATTCCAATCTATGGTTTTCATCTTGACGTCGTTTTTTGAATCGACCATCTGATGACCGCGGTTCAATAAATACCATTTTATGTCGCTTTATGATATTATATACCAATCTATAATCACTATATTAGAATATCAATATTTGAGTTTTACGCACAATTGAGATGAGGCGACGAATTTATTTCTTTCGTTGGATCTTCGTGACGATCGGGATGGGGAGGAGAATGCCATTGGCGAAAACAGGAGGGTCCTTCGGCGTGATCCAGAGCGCCCGGGTCGTCATCGCGACTTCACGCAACCGCGAATTCGCCGGCGGGGCGATCTCGTACCGGCCGGTGCGCAGCCCTGCGGCCGCGCGCGAAACGATGGCCCGCCGTGCCGCATCGTCGGAGCGACGTGTCGCTCCGCACCGTCCTGAGGCGATGGAGACGTCGCGCAGGATGCCGACCGTCGGCCGGTAGACCGTCCGATCCCCTCGCGGCCGTCCTCGGCCGCGCCGCCTGGCAACCCGAGGCCTTCGCCACCCCAAGGCCTCGCCACCCCAAGGCCTCGCCACCCAAGGCCTTCGCCGAGGATCGATCCTCATGCCACCATCGTCCCAGCCCATCGCCGAGGCGGCGGCCTTTCGCAGTTTCGCGAACGGCTACCTGCGCGAGATCGATCCCGGCATCCGGGTCCGTCATGCCCTGCCGGACGGGCCGCCGGCAGCCTGCGTGGAATGGAACCTGCGCAGCCAGCGCATCGCGATCCGCGCCGAAATCCGCTCCCCTTCGCTGTGCGGCGCGCAGATCTTCGGCCGCCTCTGGACCCGTCATCTCCACGAGCCCCGCTGGCGTTCGGTCGCGCCGATGCGCGCGATCCAGGATCTCCTCGGCGAGGCCTATGCGCGCGTGGACGAAGGATCGGGGGAGACGGCCCGCGGGCGCGAGCTGGAACTGCTCGGGCGCGTGCTCGACAGCTACCGCGAGACCGCCCGCCAGCTCGATCTCGCCCGAGAGGCGACGGCCGACGACACGAGCTTCATCGGGGCCGACCGCGCGCTGGTTTTCGGACACTGGCTCCACCCGACGCCCAAGAGCCGGCAGGGTCTCGCGTCCTGGCAGGCGCGAGCCTATGCGCCCGAGGAAGCGGGCACGTTCCAGCTCGCCGTCTTCGCCGTCCGTGCGGACCGCGCCCGGCACGATTCGGCAGGGTCTCGCTCAGCGCCCGAGGTCGCGCTGGAGCTCCTCGGCGCCGATGCGGCACGGGTGCCGCTGCGGCCGGGCGAGATCGCCGTGCCGATGCATCCGCTCCAGGCCGAGGCCCTGATGCTGGAGCCGCACGTCGCGGCGATGGTCGATGCGGGCGTGCTGAGGCGCCTCGGCGCCTTCGGCCCCCGCTTCACCGCGACCTCCTCGCTCCGGACCGTCTACGCGCCGGAGAGCCCCTGGATGGCGAAGTTCTCGCTTCCCGTCACCCTCACCAACTCGCTGCGCGTCAACCGGATCGCCGAACTCGAAGCCGGCGTCGCCATGGCCCGGCTCATCGCGCGCAGCGGGTTCGCTGCGCGCCATCCCGCCTTCCGGATCCTCTCCGACCCGGCCTATCTCACGCTGCGCTGCCCCGACCGCGAGGAGAGCGGCTTCGAGACGGTGTTTCGCGAAAACCCGTTCCGCGATGGGGCCGAGCGGGGCGTCGCCACCCTGGCGGCCCTGACCGCCGAGCCGCTTCCGGGCCGCCCCTCACGGCTCGAGACCCTGCTGCGCCATCTCCGCGACGACGGCACCGCGCCGTCGAAGGCCGTCCGAACCTGGTTCGGCCTCTACCTCGATTGCATGCTGGAGCCCGTGGTCGCGCTCTACGACGCGCACGGGATCGCGCTGGAGGCGCATCAGCAGAACGCGCTCCTCGACGTCTCCACCGGCTGGCCGCGCCGGGGCTTCTACCGCGACAACCAGGGCTTCTACCTGTCGGAGTCGGCCCGCCCGCGGCTCCTGCGCCTCGCGCCCGAGACCGCCGCCATCGCCGGGCTCTATTTCGAGGACGGCGAGGTCCGCCGCCGCCTCGCCTATTATCTCGTGGTCAACCAGATCTTCTCCGTGATCTCCCGGATGGGGCACGACGGGCCGGTCGGCGAGGATATCCTCGTCGACGACCTCGCCGACCGGTTGGAGGCGATGGCCCGCCGCATGACGGGACATGGCCGGGCCTTCGCCCGCGCGGTGCTGCAGGGGCCGACCCTCTGCACCAAGGCCAACCTGCGCGTGCGCCTGTCCGATCGCGATGAGCTGGCCTCGGGCGACGGCAGCGGCAACTACATCGACATGCCCAACCCGCTCCGCCTGCGCGCGGCGGCTCGGACGGAGGCCGGCCATGCCCTCGCCTCTTGAGACGGCATGCGCGCGCGATGAGCGCGTCCTTCGGACGGTTTGCGCGCGTGATGAACGCGTCGTGCGGACGATTTGCGCGCCCGATGAGCGCGTCGTGCGGACGGCTTGCGCGCCCGAGCTGCGCGTCCTGCGGCAGCTGGCGGAAGCGATCCTGTTCGAAGGGATCGGCGAGCATGACACCGCCCGCGACGAAACCTCGGGACGGCTGGCCTCGGGACAACTGACTTGGCGCGTCGGCGGGCGCCGCTTCCGCGCCACCGGCGCGATCGGCCCGTTCGGGCGCCCACGCCTCGATCCGTCGACCCTCGAGACGGCCGAGGCCGGGGGAGCGTGGCGCCCGGCCGACCTCGCGGCACTCGTTGACGCCCTGCCGGCGCCCCCCGAGCGCCGGGAACGCCTGCTCGCCGAGTTGCGCCAGACGGTGGAACTCTGCCGCTGGAACGCCGAGACCCTGTCCCCGCCGGACCGCCGCGCCCTCCCCTTCGCGACCCTCGACGGCGCCGTCTGGGAGGGACACCCCTACCATCCCTGCTTCAAGGCACGCACCGGGTTCACCCTGGCGGACCATCGCCGCTACGGCCCCGAATGCGCCGAGCCGTTCCGGCTCGAATGGCTGGCCGTGCGCAAGGATGCGATCGCCCTCTCGCTGCCGGGCGCGCAGGCCGGGTTCCACAGCGCCGAACTCGGCCCGGACTGGGACGTGCTGGAGCGGCGCCTCGTCGAGGCCGGCCATGCGTTCGACACCCACGCCCTCCTGCCCGTCCATCCCTGGCAGATGCGCCACCTCGAAGAGGGACCGCTGCGGCCGTGGCTGGCGGAGGGCCGCGCCATCGCGCTGGGCGTCGCCGGGCCGCGCTACCGCGCCAGCCAGTCCCTGCGCACGCTGCACAATCTCGACGACCCGCGCGCGGGCAGCGTGAAGCTCGCCCTGAGCGTCGTCAGCACGTCGAGCCTTCGTACCCTGGACCCGCGTTTCGTGCTCACCGCCCCCGCCCTCTCGGCGTGGCTGGCGGGGATCGTCGCGGGCGATCCATTGCTGCGCGGCCGCTACCGGATGGACGTCCTGCGCGAATACGCGGCCGCGCTCGTCGACCGGGACGGACCGCTCGCAGGCCGGCTCGCCGCGATCTGGCGCGAGAGCGTCGCGCTGTCGCCCGGCGAGGCCGCCCTGCCCTTCAACGTCCTGGCGACGCGCGAGGCGGATGGCACCGCCTTCGTCGCCCCCTGGCTCGCGCGCTACGGCCTGCGGGCGTGGCTCGACCGATGGGTCGAGGTCGCGGTGCTACCGGTCTGGCATCTTCTGGTGGCCCACGGGGTCGCGCTGGAAGCTCACGGCCAGAACACGATCCTGGTGCATCGCGACGGCTGGCCGGAACGGGTGATCCTGCGCGACTTCCACGAGAGTGCGGAATACGGGGTCGATTTCGTATCGGATCCCGCCCGCGTGCCGAATTTCGGCGCCATCGATGCCGCCCATGCCGGTCCGGTGGACGATCGCTTCCACGCCATGCGCTCGCCCGCCGTCCTCGGCGAACTCGTCACCGACAGCCTGTTCGTCTTCAACCTCTGCGAGGTCACCGACCTCGTCCATCGCACGCATGGGCTCGACGAGACGGATTTCTGGCGACGCCTCGGCCACCGGCTGAAGCGCCATGCGGCCGAGCACGGGCTGGAGGACCGGCTGGCCCGGCTCGCCATCGACGCCCCGCGGCTGCGGGTCGAGGCGCTGCTCTCGCGAAAGCTCGGCCTCGACGAGGAACGGTGCAGCCGCCTCGTGCCCAACGCCCTCTTCCCCTCCCCCAGCGATTCCTCGGGACACCCCATGATCGAGATCGACGGACGCAACGTCGGTGCGGACGAGATGGATGCCGCCATCCGGCGCATCGCAGAACAGGCGCGCCTGTGCGGCGGCGGCGAGCGCATCGCCGCGCGCTTTCGCGACACCGCCGAGGGCCTCGCGCTCATCCTCGCCGCGCGCCGCATCGGCGTCACGCTGCTGCCGATCCACCCGGCCGTGCCTGACGAAGGCGCGCGGCGGCTCGCCGAGCGCGCCGGCTGCCACCGCCTGTTCCTCGACACGCTGGACGGCGAGGTTTTGGGCGGTGCCCCGCCGCCGGTTCCGGGCGAGGGCCGGCTCCTCCAGATGAGCTCCGGCACCACGGGCGAACCCAAGTGCATCGCCCGCCCCTGGAGTGCGGTGGAGCGCGAGATCGAGAGCTACGTCGCGGCCTTCACCGAGCCGGACGGGATGACCCCGGTCGTCGCCTGCCCGATCACCCATTCCTACGGGCTGATCTGCGGGCTCCTCGTCGGCCTGCGCCGCGGCCGCGCGCCGGTGGTGGTGGACACCACCAACCCGAAATACCTCCTGCGCCGCCTGCGCGAGATCGACCGCCCGCTGCTCTACACCTCGCCGGCCATGCTCCACACGCTCGCCCGGCTGCTGCCCGAGGGCGAGTCCATCCACGCCGCGATGGTCTCGGGCACGCTTCTTCCCGCGCCCTGGTTTTCGGCCATCCGGGCCCGCGTCGTCCACCTGTTCCAGCAGTACGGCTGCTCGGAAGCGGGCTGCATCGCCGTCAATCCGGACCTGCGACGGGCAGACGCGATCGGCTACCCGCTGCCCCATCACCGCGTCCTGGCAGGCGCGAGCGCCGAGGGGCCCGCCGAAATCGTGGTGGAGGGCGAGGACGGCCCGGTCCGCACCGCCGATCTCGGCTACCGGCGGCCCGACGGCATGCTCGTCTTCGTGTCGCGCATGGACGACACCATCAACGTGTCCGGCCTCAACGTCTATCCCGGCGAGGTCGAGGACGTGGTGATGGCGATGTCCGGCGTCACCGATGCCGTGGCCTTCGCGCGTCCCGATCCCTTCGCCGGCGAGCGGGTGACGCTCCTGTTCAGCGCCGACGCGCCGGTGCCGCCACGCGCGCTCCAGGACTGGTGCCGCCGCTGGCTCGCCGGCCACCAGGTGCCGGTCGAGGCGGTGCAGGTGCGCGCGATCCCCCGTCAGGCCAACGGCAAGATCTCTCGCCGCGAGGTCGCCGACCGGTACGAAAACGGCCGCCTCGGCGACCTCGTCGCGGAGGCCGTGGCATGAACCGGGACACCGTCGTCGCGGCCATCGGCACGATCCTGCGCGAGGAGATGAGCCACCCCCACCTCGATCGGTTCGGGCCGGACGCGCGGCTGAACGAGGACCTCTATCTCGACTCCGTCCAGCTCCTCCAGCTCATGCTGTCGCTGGAAACGAGCCTCGCCCTGTCGATCCCGGAGGAGGCCATCGGGCGGCAGGACCTCTCCACCGTCGCCGACCTCGCCGCGCTCCTGGCTCCGGGCGGGCAGGACGACCGGGCGGCCGCAGCCGGCGAACCGGCGGCGCCCGCGGACGGCGTCCACGGCGAAATGCCCTACGACCTCAAGATCCACTGCTTCGTCAGCTGCCTGTGCGACGGGCTGAAGGCGCGCGGCATCGACCACCGCCCCTTCTACTTCCTGATCTGGGATGCCGAGTTCGCGATCACCGACGGCTTCCGGCTCGCCTACCACTCGGACGCCATGGACCACGAGTCGTTCCGCTACTGGTTCGAGCGGCTCTACGGCGTGCCGCTGCTGGCCTGGTACGACCACTCCCGCTCCAAGGACCGGAACGTGGCGACCCTCCTCGAGTGCCTGGAGCGACGCCCGCCGGACGAGTGCATCATGGTGATGCTCGACATGTTCCACCTGCCGGAGCGCGAGAACAAGTTCAACCAGAACCCCTTCCCGCATTACCTGCTGGTGGAGCTCTCGGAGGATCCCGCCGTCTGGAAGGTGCGCGATCCCGATTTCCGCTGGGAAGGCCCGATCGCGCGCGACACGCTCCTGAACGCCATCCGCCAGCCGAGCGTCGCCGGCGGCTACCGGTTCGATCCCTCGCTCGGCCACCCCCCGGCGGATGCCGACCTCGCGGCCTTCTTCGAGGCCTGCTTCCGCCCCGAGGCCAACCCGCTGATCGACGCGGTGCGCGCCATCGTCTCGGCCCATGCCGAGGGCCGCGGCGGCCTCGCCCTCGCCGATGTCGACGGGGCGCTGCGCGAACTGCCGGTGATCACCATCCGCAAGTGGGCCTACGAGCACGGCTTCGCCTTCTTCTGGCGCGCCCTGGGCTGGCCGGACAGCGCGTTCCAGCGGATCTGCGACGAGATCGAGGCGCTGGTGAACGGTCTGACGGCCCTGCACTACGCCGTCCTGAAGCTCGCCAGGACCCAGGATCCGGCGCAGGTCGCCCCGATCCTCGCCAAGCTCGACGCGCTCGACGCGGTGGAGTTCTCCCTCAAGCGTCGGCTCGGGGACGCCTACGAAGCGTGGCGCGAGGCCCGCCCAGGCCTCGGCCGTCCGTCCTCCCACCGCGAAAGGCTGACCGCATGAGAGTCTCGCTCTGCACCATCAGCTTTCGCCACCACCTCCTGTCGATCGGCGAGATCGCCCGTTTCGCGCGCGGCAGCGGCTTCGACGGCATCGAGCTGTGGGGGGTGCATGCGCGCAACCTCGGCCCGGGCGATCACGGCGAATGGCTCGCGGCCTACGGCCTGCGCGTGCCGATGCTGAGCGACTACCTGCCGCTCGACGCGCCGCCCGAGGCTCTGATGGAGCGAACCGCCGGCCTGTGCCGGCTCGCCCGGCAGTGGCGGGCGCCGCGGCTTCGCACCTTCGCCGGCACGAAAGGCAGCGCGACGACATCGCCCGAGGAGCGCGCCCTGATGACGACCCGCCTGCGGGAATCGGCGAGCCACCTGGCCGACCACGGCATGCGGCTCCTCGTCGAGACCCACCCCGACACCCTGGCCGACACCGCCGCATCGCTCATGCGCCTCCTCGAGGAGGTCGACCATCCGGCGCTCAAGGTGAATTTCGACGCGCTCCACGTCTGGGAAGGCGGCGACGATCCGCTCGCGGCGCACGACGGCCTCGCGGAGCACATCGACTATTATCACCTCAAGAACGTCCGGGCCCGCCCCGACCTCGGCGTCTTCGAGCCGGCCAACGTCTACGCCGCGGCC
Organism: Methylobacterium sp. Leaf399; assembly: GCF_001424525.1. Taxonomy (NCBI): domain Bacteria; kingdom Pseudomonadati; phylum Pseudomonadota; class Alphaproteobacteria; order Hyphomicrobiales; family Methylobacteriaceae; genus Methylobacterium; species Methylobacterium sp. Leaf399. Next base: position 262,300 of record NZ_LMQK01000030.1, read on the forward strand.
GGGCGACGCGACGGCATGACCGGACTTTTCGAGGGTGCGCTGGACTACCGGTCGTTCCTGGACGCACTGGACCCGAACGCCGAGGCCTCCCTCGAATGGTTCGGCGATGCCTGCTTCTCCGTTCTGCCGACCGACCTTCTCGCGCTGCGCGACGTCACCGCCAGGCGCCGCAACGCGCTCGGGTTCCAGATGGATATCGCCGGGTGACCGGATGTCGATCGGCGCATCGAGAGCCGAGCATCGCGCCCAAGACGATCAACGCCAGTTCTACGGAAGAAGACATGCTCCAATCCCGTGCCGTCGTCCCCACCCCCCATGCCAGCCGCTACCTCCAGCAATTGTGCAAGCACTGGGCGCACAGGTTCGAGACCGCGTTCACCGACTCGGACGGCCGCATCGCGCTGCCGCTCGGCGAGACCCGGCTCAGCGCCAGCGCCGAGGCCCTGACCATCGACCTGACGGCGCGGGACACCGCCGACTTGTCCGGCCTCCGCGATGTCGTCGCGCGTCACGTCGAGCGCTTCGCGTTCCGCGAAACGCTCCGCTACGACTGGACCGAGGCGGCCTCCGGCACGCGCGATGCCAAGGAGCCGTCGCAGTGACCCACCCGCAAGGGAGAACGGACGTGATCACCCGCGCCATGCGCCAGGGGGACGCCGCGGACCTCTTCGAAATCTACAACCAACCCGCCTTCCGCTTCGGAACGCTGGCGCTGCCTTACGAATCCTTCGAGGCCGTCAAGACATGGGCGGAGCCGCGCTCGCCGCGGGATCTCCACCTGGTCGCGGAACGGGACGATCGCGTCGTCGGCGCGGCGGCCCTGCGCCCGTTCTACGGACGGCGTGCCCATGCCGCAGAGTTCTGGCTCGCCGTCCATGAGGATTTCATGGGCGCCGGCATCGGCTCGCGTCTCCTCGCCGCGATGATCGACACGGCCGACAACTGGCTCAACATCAACCGGATCGAGATGACCGTCTTCGTCGACAACGCGCGGGCGATCGCCCTCTACAAGAGGTTCGGTTTCGAGATCGAGGGCACGCACAAGGCGGCGAGCTTCCGGAACGGCGCGTTCGTGGACGTGCATTGCATGGCACGCGTGAGATTCCCGCAGGCGATCTGAGACCCCGTTTCATAGGGTTCGGCGATCCGAAAGCCTTGAACACGACGTCTTAGCGAAATCCGGACACGATGACGCCGGCCGGCCTGGTCAACACATGCCCCACACGCCCTATGTCGTGTGATCTCACCGATTGAGATCTGAACCATGTGGTACCTCTACGGCTTCGTGCTGCTCGCTGGCGTGGCCAATGCCGTTCAAGCCGGACAGAACGGGGCGCTGTTCAAGGGGTTGGACGAGTCGCTGACGGCCGGGCTGGTTGTTGTGGCTGGTACCGCTACCTGCATCCTTGCCGTGGGATTGATCTTCGGCAAACTCGCGTGGCCAACGGCGGCCCAGGTCGTGGCGATGCCCTGGTGGGCGTGGTTCGGAGGTTTCCTCGGCGGAGGCATCATCCTGGCCCAGTTCGTCGTTGCCCGGCAGATCGGGGCCGCGCCGTTCCTTGGAATGCTCGTGACCGCCGGCGTAATCACCTCGATCTTGCTGGATCATTTTGGATGGGTCGGCTTCGATGAGCACCCTGCCAGCCCATGGCGGATCCTTGGCGGCCTTCTGATGATCGCCGGCGTCGCGCTCGTTGCGCTCTTTTAGTCGATTCCGGACTTGAATCGACGTGTGTCGTCTGCATCGCGCAGAACGATGCGGGATCAGAGCTGGCCTCAGGACCGATACGCATCGCACGCCACCCCGGCGCAGAACATCCACTCGCCCGCCCGGTCGTTGACGCACGTGCGGGTATCATCGCGCGATCCGGGCAGATGGTAGATCCGCTGGCCGCCGGCCGAGATGTTGCTCTCGATCGTGCAGCCGCTCTTACCGGTCGGGGGCGTTACGATCTCTGTCCGCCTGTCCTCGCCCCCGGCACGTTGGGCCGGCGCCGCTCGGTTGGCTCCCGGAATGGGCCAGCCCATATCCCGGTCCGTAGCGCCTTGGCCGTCAGCCTGGCATTCACGTCGTCTTCGCCATAGCGTCGGAACGCGACAGCGTGGCCTTCTCGGGCCACCCAAGCGTTCGGATCCCCGCCCTCGATCCCGGACACGGCCAAGACCCGGCCATAGCGGTCTGTATCGCGCGGATCGAAAGCGAGAGACCGCTCGCCGATCCGTTCGGCGAGCGCCAAGGACGCTGCCTCGTCGCACCGGCAATCCTTGCCAGCAACGTCCTTTCAGCGCTGCCCGCTCTCGGGCCCTTCGGCGCCGTGCAGCCGGATCCGCGTGCCGCGGACGTCGAGCGTGTCTCCGTCGATCACCGCGGCACGACCGACGACCGGCTCGGCAAGAACCGGTGTGGTGCGAAGGAATGTGACACCGGGAGCGGACCGTGCCTTACACGTCTTTGTTTGCGGCGGAAGCGACGAGACGTGGGGTTTGTTGATGCTGCACAACCCGCCACTCTTCATGTGCGAGTCGGCGATAGGTCGAGGTGCAGTGCGCTTCGTAGGTTTCACCGTCTTTCGTCGCCTTGACGGTGTAGGCGATGACGATCAATCCCTCTTGCGGCCTGGCTATCTGTCCATTGTCGATTTCCACGTCGGCCCACCGCGGTGTGTTCGCAACGGCCTCGATTGCTTGCCTGCCAGTGAAAACGTAGGGCGGTTGCGGCAATGCCATCAGGCATTCATCGTCTACCAACTCGCGATAATGATCGGCGCCACCCGTCCACAGGCTCTTCTCGAACGACCAGACCCGATCATCGTCCATCGTGCTCTCCTTGCGACTGTCCAACGTCGAGAGAAGCTGGGGGTGAGGGGATCGTTCCTGTTCGGGGTGCGCTTTCGCCATCGACACCACCGCGGCCGCGACGCGCTTCAAGACGCCTTTGATAGGTCGATCTCGTTTCCGGCGACTTCGGCTTGCAGGTCGCCGCCTTGCCGGGCGAGCGAATGGATCCCTTCGCCCTGCCATGCGATGACGTAGCCGAGGTCGCCCATGGCTTCGTCGAGCAGCGAGGTCGAATCGTCGCCGCACATCGAGGAGTGCTCTTCGAGCTTGGTGCGGATCTGAGCGATGACACGGTGATCGGGTGCTCCGTGCTTGGCCCAATAGGCGTCAAGCACGTTCATGGCTTGGTTGACGGTCTCGATCACGGCGGCACTCCGACCTCGGTGCGATGGCATATGGTGGTCCCTCACCCTCGGGCCTATGGCGCCGGGTCGATGAGCGTGCCGCTGGCGGGCTTCTCGATGCCCGGGGCCGACCCTGCGAGGCGGGCGACATCGCGCCGGCTTGCCTGCCCCCAGGGCTGCGCCATCTCCGTGGGCGACGGCATTGCCGTCTTCTGCTCGCAGTGAACTCCTCTTCCCCGTAGGCCGCATGGCAACCTTCTTCACGGCCGACACGCACTTTGGCGATGCGCCTCTCGTGCACCGGCGCCGGAATGCTTTCGGCTCCGTCGAGGGTCATGACGAGGCGCTGATCGATCGCTGGAACGCGGTCGTCGGAGCATCTGACGAGGTCTGGCACCTCGGTGACTTCGCCGCCGGCGCCAGCCGTGAGCATTGTGCCACCGTGTTCGCTCGCCTCAACGGCATCAAGCGCCTCGTGCGCGGCAACCACGATACGAACCGCGTGCTCGACCTTCCGTGGGCCGATCCGCCCGTCGAGAGCGCTCGCATCACGGTACAGGACGCCGAGGGCCGGCCATGGCGGCTCTTCCTCTCACATTATCCGCACCGGTCCTGGCCGGGGTTCTGGCGAGAAACCCGCCACCTCTATGGCCACACGCATGCTTGCCTGCCGGACACCAGCCGGTCGTGTGATGTCGGCGCTGACGCCTGCGACTATCGACCCGTCGCTCTCGGGCGCCTTCTCGCACGCCAGGAGGCGGCCGAGAATCCGCCGGAGGAGATGGCGATACGGGGCCTCCGCTGAGGTGACCCTGACCCACCAAACCGGTCCACGCCGAGCGCACGGTTTTCGGGCATCCTGAACCCTCAAGGAGGGTGGATGCCATGCCTCGCGAACGCTTCACGAACGAACAGATCGCCTTCGCCCTGCGGCAGGACCGCCCGGCCCGGAACGTGGGCTCCATCCAGCGGTTCGGGTCCCCGGGGAACGGTTCCCCGGAGCGCCACGGCCTTGCAGGCACCGACATCAGTCTTTCGTTTCCTCGTCGCGGAGAGCGAGCCTCGGGAAGCCCGTGGGAAGCGCCGCGACAGCGTCGGACGGTCATCCGGCGAGACCTACGTCGCTATGCTGGGCCAAATCGCGCCCGGCGCCGTTTGCCACCGCATCATGCCCGCGGACGCGGATTGCACCCTTCCGGACGGCGAGAGCCTGGCCGGATACGACGCGGTCTTCCTGTCCGGGTCGCCCTTGTCACTCAACGAGGAGACGCCGGAGGTCCGGCGCTCGCTCGCGTTCATGGGAGCCCTGTTCGCTTCCGGGACGCCGTCCTTCGGGTCCTGCGCCGGTCTGCAGATGGCAACCGTCGCCGCGGGCGGCACCGTCAGGCAGAACCGCAACGGTCCCGAGGCGGGCTTCGCGCGGCGGATCGTCCCCACCGAGGCCGGGCGGTCGCATCCGTTGCTGAGGGGTCGGCCCGCTGCCTACGATGCGCCCAGCATCCATACGGACGAGGTCGAGACCCTGCCGCACGGCGCGACCCTCCTGGCACTGAACCGGTCCACAATGGTCCAGGCCGCGGAGATCCGGCACGACGGGGGTATGTTCTGGGGCGTGCAGTACCATCCCGAGATCGGGCTCGACGAGGTCACCGGGGCCTTGCGCCGACAGGCCGACGACTTGGTGGAGAGCGGCCTGGCACGGACCCGGCGAGAGGTCGAGGACCAGGCCGATCTGGTCGAGGCCCTCCACCGCGAGCCCGACCGGCGCGACCTGGCGTGGCGGCTCGGGCTGGACGATCAGGTCACGGACGACGCCAAGCGGCGGACCGAGATCGCGAACTTCGTCGAGGCGCTGGCCATCCCCACGCGGAACGGCAGGCGGTGACGCCGATGGGCCGAACCAATGCCCGACCGTCGCATGGCGCGACCCACGAAAGCATCATCGACAGCGACCGCAGGACGGATAGGGAGTAAGGCCGGCGGGCCGTGGAGGTCGCCCGGTCTTTTCCAGGGGACGCGGGCAGCGCTTCAGCCACGCTCGCTCATGTTGTCGGCCATGCGGTCGCAACAGCAGCCACCCTCCTTCTTCATGGACCCATGGTTCATGGCCATGTTCCGGGTGGACGCACCCGCCGGCATCCTGAATCGGCGTCGAGCGACATCCCGCAAAGCCGCAAGGAGACCATGTTCCACCTGATTTTCGGATTGCCCTGCCTGTACGTCATCATCAGGGTGCTCTGGCCCCTGCCGTGGCCGTTCGCGCTGAAGGCGGTCGTCGCCGTCCTCCTGTTGATCGCGTCCCAATATCACCTGTGGAGCCGCCTTTCGTCTGGCTCGGTGTTCGCACCCGAGTTCCCACGCGCGCTGATCGTGCTGTTCAACTGGGCCTTCGGCGCCATCGTCCTCGTGGCGGCGATGCAGGTGGCGCTCGACGTCGTGGCGTTGGCCACCAGGCTCCTGCCCGGCGGCGGATGGGCGATCCCGACCGGGTTGCGCTACGCCGAGGCGGCGCTGGCCATGCTCATGTCGGCGGTGGCGGTACACCAGGCCGTGCGAGTGCCGCCCCTCAAAGACATCACCGTCGAGATCGACGACCTTCCGGCCAGCTTCGATGGTTACACCCTTCTCCAATTGACCGACCTGCATCTCAGTAGGTTGTTCCCGGCGGGGTGGGCGCGGGAGGTCGTGACACGATCCAACGAACTCGGCGTCGACCTCATCGTGGTCACCGGCGACCTGATCGACGGGTCCCTCGACGCCCGTCGCGCCGACGTCGAACCGCTGCGCGATCTGCGCGCCCCCGATGGGGTCTGGGCGATCCCCGGCAACCACGAGTATTTCTTCGCGTACGCGGCGTGGATGCGCCACTATGCCGACCTGGGTCTGAGCGTGCTCGAGAACCGGCATACGGTCCTGAGGCGCGGGACCGATGCCATGGTGCTGGCGGGCGTGACCGACCTGTCCGCCTCGCATTCCGGCCAGCCGGCGCACGACCTCGACGCAGCCCTGGCCGGTGCGCCGTCGGGCGCGCCCATCGTCCTCCTCGACCATCAGCCACGGGACGCGAGACAGGCAGCCGCGAAGGGTGTGGCCCTGCAGCTTTCGGGGCATACGCACGGTGGGATGATCTTGGGCCTCGACCGGCTGGTCGCGCGCGCCAACGGCGGGTTCGTGTCGGGCGCCTACGCGGTCGGCGGCATGACGCTCTACGTCAACAACGGCACGGCGTTGTGGCCAGGCTTCGCCCTCAGGCTGGGGCGCCCGTCCGAACTGACGCGCATGACGCTCCGGTCCAGGCCCCGACGTTAACCGACCAGTACGACGGCCTTGCGCTCGTAGGACGGGCGGTCGATCTGACCGACGATGAAGTGCGCCACGTCGGCCCGGGAGATCAGGCCGTTGCGCCACGACGACGGATCGGAAAGGACCTTGTAGCGACCGGTCGCAGATCCGGGCGTCAGGACGCCGGGCCTGACGAACGTCCAGTCCAGGGCGCTTCTGCGGATGCGCATCTCCTGCGCGTCCTTGTCGTCGTAGGCCCGTCCGAAAACCAGGCGGAAGGGCACGCGCTGCAGGAAGCCGATCGCCTCGCGGCTGTCGCCGGTGCCGAAGCCCGTGACGGTGATGACCCGTCGCACGCCTGCCGTCTCCATCGCCGGCACCAGCACGTTGGTGGCGTCCGAGAACAGGGTCACGGGACCAAGCAGGTCCTTGACCGGCACCCCGAGCGCCTGGACGACGACGTCGACCCCGACGAGGGCCGACGCCACATCCCCGGCATTCAAGGCGTCCCCGGAGAATCGTTCCAAGCCCGCCCCCGCAAGGGCTATTCCTGCGGCGGACCGTGCGAAGGCTCGGACGCGATGCCCAGCCGCCAGGGCCGCCTTCACGGTCTCAAGGCCGATGCCCTTGCTGGCACCAATGACGAGGACGTGGGCCATGTGCTTCCTGCGAGATGCGAAATACGACTAGACCCGACGTGGGGAGGTCGCGCCATGCGGTCACTTGACCAAGCGCCGACATCCGCGATGCCTGCATTCACGCTGCAAGCAACGAGGTTTGCCGGTTTGAACAGTCGATCAGGCGACGACTGGCGCTTCCGAACAGGTCTTCGCGCACTTGGGACGGCTCGACGCTCGCGTGTCGCCGGGCGGTGGAGAGGTTAAGGATCGTCCGTTGAGGCCATAGGAGACCGCGACACTCAGCCGACACCCAGCCTACCAGCCCCTTCCGGATCTCCGTCAGAGTTCAAAGCCCGACAGCGTAGCGGCCGCCTGGATGAGGGCGAGGTGTGTCAGGCACTGCGGAAGGTTGCCGAGGAAGGCACCCGTCTCGGGATCAGCCATCTCGGAATAGGTGCCCGAGTTGCGGTCGAGGGCCTCGATCACCGCCTCGAACTTGACCGCGGCCTCGTCCTTCCGGCCAAGCAAGGCCATCGCCTCGACGAGCCAGAAGGTACAGGCGAGGAAGCAGCCCTCCTCGGCGTCGACCCCGGTATAGCGGTAGTGATAGGGGCCAGCACCGAGTTCGCGGTCGATCGCCTCGCAGGTCGCCCGAAGTCGATCCGGGTTGCCGAACCGGAAGCGGACGGCCAGGGCCAGCGACGCATCGAGCTTGTCGCTGCCCGGGTACATCACGTAGGCCCGCTTCTCCTCCGACCAGCAATGCTCGTCGATCCATGCGGCGACGCGGTCGCGGGCGCGGGCCCAGCGATCCTTGCACGTCCCGGGCAGATGGCCGTCCTCGGCCATCTCGACGGCGCGGGCCAGCGCCTGCCAGCAGCTGATCTTCGATCCGGTGTAGTGCTGCTGCTCGGGAAGCTCCCAGATCCCGGCATCCTTGAGCTTCCACGTCTCGGCGCATTCGTCGGCGAGGCGAGCCAGCAGGGCACCCGACCGAAGGTCGAGCATGCCGCCGCCGACCACGAACCGTTCCGCAGTCTCGAAGATGTCGCCGTAGATGCCATGCTGGTGCTGCCCGGTGGCGGCGTTGCCTCTCCGGACGGGTCGCGAGTTGCGGTAACCCGGAAGGTCGAGCTCCTCCTCCTCGGACACGGTCTTGCCGTTCAGGGTGTAGAGGACCTGCGCGCCATGTTCCTCGAGGCGGCCGACGAGCCACGTCAGAGCGGCGCTGGCCTCCGCGTGGGCGCCGAGCCGGAGGAACGCCTTGATGACGTAGCCGGCATCGCGGATCCAGGCGTAGCGATAGTCGTAGTTCTTCTTTCCGCCGATGCCCTCCGGCAATGAGGTCGTGGCCGCGGCAGCAATGGCGCCGGTGGGGGAGAACAGCAGGAGCTTCAAGGCCAGCCCGCTCCGCTCGACCTGCTCGCGGTACCTCCCCTCGTATCCCAGTCGCTCGGTCCAATTCCGCCAGGCGTCGCAGGAGACCTCGATGCGGCGGTCGATGTCCGCCACCGGTACGACGACCAACGGCTCGTGCTCGCCGGCGACGATCGCGACGAGCTCGCTCTTGCCGGCGGAGACATCGACATGCGCCATGATCGCATGGTCGTCCTCGGCATCGATGAGGACACCTTCGCTATGCCTGAACAGCCCCATCAGGCTGGCGACATGGAAGGCGCGGCCGCTCGCGTTCGTGGAGAGGAATGGACCGGCGGTATCCCCGCGCGTGCCGAAGACGAGTTCGACACGCAAGCGGACGTGCCCTTCCAGCCCCTCGATCCGCCGGGCCAGCTCCGCCCAGGGCAGCCGGCCGGCCGGGCCGCTGTTCAGGCTCTCGGTCAGCCTCGCCTTGCCCGTCGCCGTGGTGAAGACGGTCTCATGGACGTTGCTACCGTCACGGTACCCGATCTCGGACGTGAAGGGGTCGACCGGCGTCACCGAGAAGTAACCGCCTTCGTGCGGTGACAGCAGGCGGTCGAACAGCGGCGGGGAGTCGAGGTTCGGGCAGCACCACCAGTCGATGGAGCCGTCCGCGCCGGAAAGGGCGACGGAACGGCCCTCACCGAGGGCGGCGTAGGCTTCGAGGGGCAGATATCCATCTTCGCGTTCGACAGACCCGCCGGTGCGGGGAAAAGGCTTCAACACGCGCGGCAGCTCCAGGCAGGCGATAACGATGACGGTGCGGTCGGCTAGACGCGCAGCTGCGGCAGGACGCGGGCACCGAAGGCCTCGATGAAGGCGTCCTGGTTTCGTCCGACCTGGTGGATGATGATCTCCTCGAAGCCGATCTCGGCGAGCTCGGCCAGCCAGGCCGCCTGTCGCCCGAGGTCATCGGACACCCGCACGCAGCCATGGACATCCTCCGGCCGCACGAAGCGAGACGCGGTCTCGAAGTCCTCGGGCGAGCGCAGGTCCCAGTTCGCGTCGCCTTCCAGCATGTTGCTGGCCCACTGCCCATGAGCCTCGGCAAGCGCCCGATCCGGATCGGTGTCCCAGCCCACCTTGGTCTGGAGGAACACCGGCTTGTCGGCACCTCCACCCTCGCGAAAGGCTTCGACCACCGGACGAAGCTTGTCGGGTTCGATGCCGACCGTGACGAGACCGTCGGCCCATGCCGCCACCTTGCGAGCGGTGTCGGCGGTGACGGCACCACCGAGGAGCAGGGGCGCCTTACTGGGACGGGAATACAGCTTCGCGTCCACGACAGTGACGCGGCCCCGGTGCGTCACGGTCTCGCCCTCGAACAGGGCCCGGATCACGCAGGCGCATTCGGCCAACCGCGCGGTACGCTCGGCCTTCTCCGGCCAAGCGAGCCCGGTGATGTCCTCGTTCAGGCGCTGTCCGCTGCCGAGGGCCAACCAAAGGCGGTCCGGGAACATTTCCGAGAGGGTCGCGGCGGATTGGGCGAGGACGGCCGGGTGGTGACGGTACCCCGGCGCAGTGATGATGCCGAAGGGCAGACGCGTCGTCGCCAGTGCGGCCCCGAGCCAGGACCACGCATGACCCGCGTGCCCTTGGGCGTTGCTCCAAGGCTTGAAATGCTCCGACGACATCGCGCAGGCGAAGCCCGCCCGCTCGGCCGACTGCACGTGGGCGAGGAGCGTGGACGGAGCGTATTGCTCATGGGATGCGTGGTAGCCGAAATGCGCCAAGTCGATCGTCCCGCACAAACGGAAATCGAACGGACGCCGGAACCCGACGTTCCGGAATGCGACTGCTTCAACTCGACACGTCCACCATGGGCGTGCCCGGACCGCCATCGCCCTCGGTGCCGCAGCGGCATATCTCGGGCATCGGTCCACGAAGACCTTCGTCACGCCGGCAGCTGCGTTCGATGATATCCTGGCATGGTCGTATCGTTCGACGCGCAAGCGTGAACGGGCGCTCTCCGTGATCCCGGCTCCGTCATCCTGGGGGCCCCCCGCTCCGGAAGGTGACCTGGGCGACGATTACCCACGCACCGGGTGGGGAACCGCCCTCGCCCGCCTCGGATTTCGAATCTGTCCGGGCATGCCGACATAGGCGCCCGCCGCGACCGTTTCAAAAAAACAGGTCGCCTTTTCAGGATTCATCGATGACAGATGCACAGAGCCATCGCGTTGCGATGCAGGACCCGCGCACCCAGTACCCGCAGCCACCCTTCAAGCGTCAGCCGCAGGAGGCGCCCGGTCTGGCGGAGGCGATGGATCCGAAGCCGGACCACGGTGAGACGAGCTATGTCGGGCATGGTCGCCTCGCCGGTCGCAAAGCCCTCGTGACCGGAGCCGACAGCGGTGTCGGTCGCGCCGCGGCCATCGCGTTCGCCAGGGAGGGCGCGGACGTCGCCCTCAGCTTCCTGGAGGCCGAGATGCCCGACGCGCATGAGGTTGCCAAGCTGATCGAGGCCGAAGGACGTAAGGCGGTCCTGCTGCCGGGGGACATCACCGACAGGGCGTTTTGCGAGACCCTGGTCCACAAGGCCATCGTCGGCCTGGGCGGCCTCGACATCCTCGTGAACAACGCCGGCAAGCAGACGAACCAGACGGACATCGGCGACATCACGGACGAGCAGTTCGACCTGACGCTGAAGACCAACCTCTACGCCATGTTCTGGATCACCAAGGCGGCGATGCCCCTGCTGCCGCCCGGGGCCTCCATCATCAACACGGCGTCGGTCGTGGCCTACACCCCCCCGAAGATCCTCCTGGACTACGCGACCACGAAGGCCGGCATCGTCGCGTTCTCGAAGGCGCTGGCCAAGCAGGCCATCTCGAAGGGAATCCGCGTCAACGCCGTCGCCCCGGGGCCGTTTTGGACCGCGCTGCAGCCGTCCGGCGGGCAGCCGCAGGAGGCGGTGGAGAAGTTCGGATCGGAGGTGCCGCTGGGTCGGCCCGGCCAGCCCGTCGAACTCGCGCCGATCTACGTCTTCCTGGCCTCCCAGGAGGCGAGCTTCGTGACCGGCGAGGTCTACGGGGCCACGGGCGGAAATGGAACGGCATAGGCCGGAGTCGCGACGAGCGGGACAGGACAACTGTCCCTCGGCTGTCCATCGGCTGTGTCGTAGACCTGCTGGGCGCTGCAGCCGCTGACGACGCGGCCCTTCGAACTGACCACGTTTCGTCCCGGCAGCGACCTGACCGCCGTCGGGACGACAAGAAAGCTGAGCAGTTGCTGTCGGACGGCTCCCGGTCCGGCGACGATCCAGTCCGTCCCGCCCGTCGGCAACCGGCCTCCCGGCCGGTGGGTCCCGGACGGCGAATTTCGAAGGGCCGGAATAGCGGTGCCGGGCGCCTGCCAATCCAGCTTGCCGCGCTCGCTCGCCTCGGTCGACCCGACGCTCGTGCCGGTGTTGGGTTCTCCGATCGGAACCTGCACCCAAGGGTGGGGTACGATACGGATAGCGATGCAGGTGATCCGGTTTCCGCTTGGATCAAGCGGGAGCCGTATCACGGAGCCCGCGCGGCGCTTGAGCGAAGCCGATTTCCGCATCACGAAGTGATCAACCGGAAATGGCATGACACGTCAGGTCTGTCGCGAAGGAATGGCCAATACGCCGATCACCTCGCGCGGGACGAGTAACTCAGGTTTTTCATCGCCCGCGCCATCTGGCAGCGCATACATCGTTCCCGTCCGGCCGGGGGAGGAATGAGGCCGGGCAACGCTCAGGGGTCTGTTCCGGATCCGCCCTCGACCCCCGCCGGGCACCATTCGGTCCTAGGCGCAAGGCTGGCCCGTATCGGACGCATGATGCTGCGTGTCTGTGTCGCTTCGCACTTTGCTGCGGTGCACACAGAGGCCATCTCCTGTCTGTCCAGGGAGGACGCCCATCGGGACCCACCACCATTAAGGGACCTACCGATGGCCAGCACGACAATGAACCACGACCTTTCCGTCCCCGAAGCGGAAGGAGCCAGCCTGCGTAAGACCGTCAGGATCTACTGGGACATGGCCGGCGCCGCGTTGAGGTGCGCGGCTTCCGTCGAGAGCGGATACCGTCCGCAAGAGCGCGACCAGAGACTCCTGGGCATCGAGGGGATCATGCCCCTGACCAAGCAGATCGGCCGCTGAGGCACCCCGCCGGACCGCGCGAAGGCGCGTCCGGCCCGGTTGCTCTCGGGCAGGCCCTCGCCACAGCGCGGCACGGCGGCTGATTCAGTGGTCGCCCATCGGCTGCTCCGAATAAAAATCGAGACGCGACGCCGTCACCTCGCTCGCTGACCAAGCAAAATGGATCATCCAATCGGACCGTGGATTATAGGCCACCTGCCCGGGCAGCGTGGCCGAGCCCTGCTCCCTTGCGCTGGTCTTCGGCGTCCGAGTGCTCCTTGGCGCCACAAATGATTTTGAGCTTTCGCTTTTCAGCCAGTGAATGCACCACCATTGTTCCGCTACGGCCGCGCAGGCTATGCAACCCAAGCTCCTCGGCTTCGATGCCATCCGGAAGGACCGGCATCCGCGCGAGGACGGCGTCCGAGATGAGAACGGGTCGCCCGGTCGTCCGACACAGACCTTCCAGCCTTGAGGTCGCATTCATGACGTCGCCGAAATAGGCGATCTTGTGCCGGTCGACGCCGACTTCCGCCGTCACGACGCTACCGCCGTGAAGTGCGGCGCGCAGTTCGGGAACGACACCGAAACGCGTGATCCACCAATCGCGATCGTTGCCGAGGGTACGGCGGACCGCGAAGACGCAGGCGACACACCGTGCCTGCTCGATCCCGCGCACAAGCGGCCAGGAAATGATGACCTGGTCGCCTATATAATCGTCGACCTGACCACGGTGCCGCCGAACCGGTTCGGCGATCGCCGAGAAGACGGCTTTCAGCAGCTCCTGTGCGGCAAGGTCGCCGTGCTTTTCCGCATAGGTCGTCGACCCGACCAGATCGAGGAACAGGAAGACGCGTTCCTCGCTGACCGGGCGGTGGTAGCGTCCGAGAAGGATGTTGGCGAAGGTCCCGCTGCCGAGCAACTCGCGCACTCGCAGCACACTGACGAGAAGCGCCGAGACAGCCAGCGCATAGAGCACGGATGCGGGTTGGGGTGTCGCGGCCTGCAACAAAGTCTTGTCCGTGAGGCCGAGCGTCCACATGAGCGAACCGGTCACCGTCATTCCGACAAGCACCACGAGCAACAGGCTGAGTTCCGCCGCCACGAGGTAGGCAGGTGTCGGCAGGAGGCGCAGGCGCCTGCTGTAGCTCGGGAACAGGACGCCGCGCTCGTAGGCGATGGCAACACCGCCGACGCACGCGCCGAATATCATGCCAGCCACCGTCGGCCCCTCTTTGAACAGAAAGCCGAACACTGCGCCGAAACAGGCGCCGGCAGCGGCGATGACGATCCAGAAGGTCGCGGTGCCGATGGTCATTGTTTCCTTCCACTCGGAAGCTGCTGCCGAACGAACGAGTACTCGGTCTCGGCGGCAGCGTGACTGTTCGGAAGGCGACGAAAGACCTGATAGGCTGGCCCGTTCTCGTACGGGGACCCTGCTTCGAGCGGCGCGTCCTCGGAACCTTCGACAGGATTTCCAGTGTCCGAGACACGCTCGCAACCCAACGTTCCGCCGGCGCATCGTGGAGGGCTGTCCGGGGTCACCTCGCGTGAACGCCAACCTGCGCGTCGCCAAGGGTCCGTCCGAACGTGGACGTGCGGAGAATCACCCCATCGCAGCAGTCGAGGTCCGGCACCAAACATCGCTTCATGCCCCCAGTATTCTGCCTGTCGTCCTGAGCTCAATGGCGCATTGGCGGCGCAGAGACGATTCTTTCCTCACGCACGCCGCTTGCGATCCATTTGCCTTACGGGCACCGGAAACGGTGCCGGTGCCGTGGCCAGGATTGGTTTCCACGTCGCGCTCCAGTCTTCGAGGGGACGGGGATCGGACCGGTAGACGAGGTCGAGGAAGGCCAGGGCGACCTCCGACGTTGCGCGCTTAACCAAGGGGTTCAGCGGTCCGCCGTTCCTGAGGGATCGGTCGGTGAAGACGCTGTGTGAACCGCCCTGAAACACGACGAGGGCTTTTCGCACCGTAGGGATGGCTTTGAAGACGTCGATGCGGTCCTGGACGGGCGAGTAGCGACCGGGGATGCGGATCGTGTCCTCGGTTGTCGTCACATGGAGCGTGGGGACGCCGACCGAGGCGAGCACCGCCGCGAGGTTGGTTTCGCCGTAGAAGGGCGGGGCCGAAATGACGAGGCTCGCAGAGAAGCGGGGGTCCTGGTACTCGAGGAGCTTTCCGTCCCTGACGACCTGGGCGCCCGTGAGGATCAGGGTGGTGTTCGCGCCGAAGGAGTGACCGGCCGCGACGATGCACTTCCGGTCGATGGCGGCATGGTACGGATTGCTCCGGTCGAGCAGGCGGTCGAGCCCGAAGCGCACGTCGCGTGCCCGCTCGATGGCCTCACGCTCGTCCGCCGCGCCGTCCAACCGGTCGAGGAGCAGGAGCGGGTTGCCTCGCCACAGCGACTCGTCGCTGCCGACATGCTGGATGTGCAGACTGGCCGTCCCGGCCGCAGCCCACCCTTCTCCGAGGTAGCTGTAGCTCTTCCGGGAGCCACCGAGCCCATGGGAGAAGACGATCAGCGGGACCGGGCTCTTCCGTGCTGAGGAGTTCGGCCAATAAAGCCGCGCCGGCACCGCCCGGTCGCGGGCGGCGTCGACCCACTCGAAGTCGATAACCTGGACCGCATCGGACGCCGGCAGTGCCAAGGCCGAACGACGGAAGAGTAGACTTCCGGCACCGGCCGTCAGGACCATGGCGCCGAAGCGGCGACGGTCGAGGCCTCGCGAGGCTGCGTCCGAGGAGGTGGCCGGCTGGGACGGGGCATCTTCGAGGATGGTCATTGATGTCTCGCGGGAGCGCGGCAGGCGGATCGAGCAGGCGAAAACCTGACGGCTCCGGTTTGACGCCGCCGGGCTTAGTCGGATGTGTTCTCTCGCACGGTCACGAGCCTCAATCGTGACCGTGACCATGCCCTCGGTCAGGCTTCGCCGCTGGCCGCCTTCGTCAGCGCCGACAACTTCGGTCGCCGCCTCAAGACCCTCCGTGGTCTCACGCTCGACGAGGGCATCTGCAAAGCATGGGCCGCCGAGCCCGGTCGCTTCAGGTCAAGCCCGCTCCACCACATGCCGGGACAAAACATCTAGAGCAGATCACCCGGGCGCGTTCCCTCACAATGCCGGTGGAAAGCCGCGAATCGCTGGCGCAGATCAGCCTTGGCCTGCTGCGGGACGTGTTTCCCCTACGCCGCAGCGTGCGACTGATCGGGGTGTCGCTATCCGGGCTGCAACATGGCGCGGGGGAAGAGCCACGTCAGCTTGGCCTTGCCCTGTAGCTGAGGGGCCGTGAGACAGCCGCTGCTAAAGCTTAGGCAACCCTCCGCCCGCCGCCTGCGCTACTACGCGTCCGCTTTCGGCGTCGAGGTTCGTCCGATCACCGCCCGCATCGGATCAGTGGGTCCACCTTCCGGCAGTAGCACCCTGGCCTCAATCGCCGAGAACGCTGCGTGCTGCAGGTACAGTGCGATGAGCCGAGCATGATCATCCCCGCCGATGGCCCGCCAAATGGCCACCGCCTTCGTGGGGAAACAGCGGTTCGAGAAGGTGATGACCACGGGTGCGCCCGGCACCAGCACACGTGCGACCTCGCGCAGGACGGACACAGGATCTTGTAGGTACTGCACCCCGACGCAGATCAGGGCAGCATCGATACTGGCGTCGTCGAACGGCAGGATGGGGTCGGCGTTGAGGTCCTGCACAAAGTGCTGCGTCAGGCGTGCGTTGGCGGCGAGTTCTTCAGCGTTGAGGCCATGGCCAATTACACCCCCGTAGGCGACCTCTGCAGGCAGGTGGCTGACCCAACTCGACATCAGGTCGAGGATGCGGCCACCGGGCGGTAGTAGCGTGCGGTAAAGGTCGGTCACGGCGTCGATAGCCGCGTCGTCGATATGCGTGACGAAGCGGGCCTGCGCGTAGAACAGCCCGTCCGGCGTGCGATCCTGCTTGGCGAAGGCTTCGGGAGGAAAGTTGGGGAGGTCGCTCATGATGGGCTCCATCGGCCGAGTCACCGCTCCGCACGCAGGCTCCCGACGAAGCGGCGCGCGACCTCCCGCACAGCCTCGTCGTCACGCTCACCATCTGGCCCCTTATCCCATAGATGGTCGAGGCTGGCATCGAGTTGATCGAGGAGCTCAGGGTGGTGCTGCGAGACAAAGCGGATGGTCCCGAAGAGCAGGTGCTCGATAGCCATCTCACGGCGTCGGGCATCGACGATTTGCACGGTGGGATCAGATGATTTCTCGGTCATGACGGTTCAACCGGCCGATGCGGAGTAGGGTTCGGCATACCCTGTCGCCATGATGCCGCATCGGACTGTTCCGGGGCATGGCGCCGGTCAGGAGACTTTCTCGCCCGCCCGTCCGCTAGTGCGTCCGGCGAGTAGCAGCACCTTCGGTGTCCGCGCGACGGCCTGGGCCGCTACGTTCAATTTCAAATTCGGCCAGTTACGCTATCCTGCCGCTCACGCACCGGGCGGAACGCCCTGCCTGGCGTAAACGGAGCGGGCCTAACCATGTTTGACGAGTACGGTTTTCACCGCGGCACTGAGTTGGACGAAGCCGCGCTGCCCCCGCTCTATCATTTTGTCTACTGCAGCCGTGCCGCCGACGGCGTCGACGATGCCGAGGTCGGCCGCATCGTCGAGTCGGCCCAGCGACACAATCCCGCTCGCGGCATCACCGGGGTGCTGGTTTTCGGCAGCGGCGTTTTTTTCCAGTGGATCGAGGGGCCGGCCGTCCAGATACACAAGCTGATCGCGAGCCTGCATGGCGATCCGCGCCATTACGATATCGTCGCGCTGAGCCAGAGCGAGGAAAGGCGAGAGCGCCTTTATCCGAACTGGGACATGGAGAAGGTCGAAGCCGAGGACATCCGCCCGGTATTGCAGGACGCGCTCGAAAGCGCTGACGACAAGAACAATGTCGCGGCACTGACTCGGATGCTCGATCAACTCAATTCGGGGACGCTAGCTTCGTTTGGGCGAAGCTGATCGGGCCCAGCGAGGTGTCAAGCGGCGAATGAAAGCCGGAGGCTAAGGACGAATGCCCGCTCCAGGCGAGAGCACCCGGAAGCTTACGAAGGAGGTTTTAGACATCTCGAAGAACGCTGCGCTCATTGGCGCGCGGCGGTACTTCGCGACAAAAATCGACTCGCCCCATAGCCTACACCATCGGACGGCCGTTCTCGTAGAGAAGCATCGCCTCATGCGAGACCGCTGCCGTAGTTTCTTCAAGGTAGGTGCGCTCAGCCATGCGGTGGGCACGTGCGCCCCCGAGGAAGTCCACGCTGAGACTGCGACATAGCCTGGCTCAGTCAGCGACCAACGCGGCCGCCCAGGAAGCCGCGGTGCGGAAGGCAACAGGCACACGTGGCCAGCATATTCAGATCGGGGTCGGCGGTGATCATCGCGTGGTCCTCACGGTGCAGCAATGCGTTTGCGCAGAACCAAGTCGCCTCGGAACAGAAACTTCTGGGCACGTTTGCCGGTGTCTACCTCGGTGGTGAACACGTTGCCCTTCGAGTCCACCGCAAGATTGTGGACCCAGTGGAAGTCGCCTGCCTGCCGGCCGTTGCGCCCGAAACGGCCGAGCACCTCGCCGGTGTCGCGGCTGAGAGTGCGGACTTCGTTGTTCGCTCCGTCTGCGTTGATGAGGTAGGTCTCGCGCTCGTCCGGCCATAAGGCGAGCTCCCACACCGCGCCGTTGGCCCGCGTGCCGCGCTCGACGAACATCTCCTTCACGAAGCTGCCGTCCTTGTGGAAGACCTGGATGCGGTTGTTGGTGCGGTCGCAGACATAGACTAGCCCATCCCGGGCGATCTGGACGCAGTGCACCGGATTGCGGAACTGCGCGGCCGGCGCAGCATCGGGATCGTAGGGACCGAGCTTCTCGTCGGTCGGCGGCTTACCGTAGGCGCCCCACATGCGCTTGAACGCGCCCGTCTCGGCATCGAACACGATGATCCGATGGTTGTAGTAGCCATCCGCGACGTAGAGTTCGTTGGTCTCGGGATCGACCTGCATCGCTGCGGGCTTGCCAAGCCGCGCGGTATCCTGGCTATCGGTCTGCTGACCCGCCTTGCCGATCTGCAGGACGAACCGTCCCTCCTGGGTGAACTTCAGGATCTGGCCGTCGGTGTCGCCATTGCCAGCCAGCCAGACAAAGCCCTTATGGTCGATGTGGATGCCATGCTCGTTCGTGGGCCAGTCGTAACCCTGGCCAGGGCCACCCCAGGACTTCAGCAGCGTCCCGGCTTGATCGAAGACGAGGACGGGCGGTGCCGGCTTGCAGCACCGGGTCCGCGGTGGATCGAGGCTTGCTGCCTTCTCGTCGTCGGTGAGTGTCCGCGGCCGCTGCACGACCCAGACATTGTCCGCCGCGTCGACGGCGACGCCGGCGGCCTGCCCCATGATCCAATCGTTCGGCAGACGTTTAGGCCAAGCCGGATCGACCTCAAAGCGGAGGGGCTCCTCTGCATGGACTGGCAGAGCGAGAACGACGGCGACAACGGCCGCAAGGCAACGCAGCATGCGGGTTCCTCCGGCGATCTTGTTTCTGGCGTGATCGCTTTGTCTCGGCCCATAGGGCACCCATAGATAGGTTTCGTCCAGTTCCCCAGCTTTAGCTTTCGGCCGCATTGTTTTTACCAGCCCGTTCACACTAGGCTGATGTTCGCCTTGCGCCATTTTCAGCCCTTTGACAAAGCGGCGATGGCGCTACTCCAGCGATTTATTCCTGGCTTGGTCCAACATTGTCGGCAGCGAAGGCGTCCCGGACGCCAAGGGGTTTGGGCCATCCCTCGGTGCTGTCGCGGGCGGTCTGGCGTTCCATTTCTGAATTGATCTCGGCGCCGAGCAGGACGACGACAATGGAAAGCCAGATCCAGGACATCAAGCCAATGCCAGCGCCAAGAGACCCGTAGATACGGTTGTAGCTATCGAAGCTCGCCACGTACCAGGAGAACATTCCGGACGTGCAAACCCAGAGAAACGCGGCCAGCGCGCTGCCCCAGGTCACCCAACGCCATTTCGCTCGGCGCCTGCTCGGGCCGTAGCGATAAATCAGCGTCAGGCTCAGGCTGACCACGACCAAAATCACTGGCCACCGGGCCACGGACAGGATGGTATCGGCCACCCCCCCGAACCCGAAGCGCTCCATGATCGCCGGAAGGACGACCACCACGCTGATCGTCAGGAGGAGAAACGCGGCGCCGCCGAGGGTGAATAGGAAGGTCGTGGCGTAGAACCGGACCAGGGTCCGATCCTCCCGTTCCCGGTAGATGACGTTGAGGGCATCGAAGAGGGCGCTGACGCCAGAGTTTGCACTCCATAGGGCGATGAGCAGGCTGATCGTCGATGTGAGGCTCAGCGACCCGGTGCTGCGAGCCGCGATCCGCACGAGTTGCTCGGAGAGCAGTTCGAGCGCGGCGGCAGGAAGTATGTAGGTCAGGAGGCCGACATGCTGGCTGATCACGTTGGGATCGGAAAACAACCCGTAGATCGAGACCACGGCGACGAGACCGGGAAACACGGCAAGCAGGGTGAAGAAGGCGACGCCGCCGGCGGTGGTGAGCACACGATCCTTCGGTAGAGCCCACAAGGCGCGCCACAGGATGTCCTTCCATCCTGCCTTCGGAATCTCGGAGGGGCGGCTCGCATCGCGGCCCCGATCAGGTTCCCGCGCGCGCTGGCGTGCCGTTTCGAGGGTCGCTGCATCCTGGGGACGCGTGGCGACCGAGCGCCAGTCGTCGCCTTCATCAACGTCCTGAACCACGGCTACGACCCTGTGGGGCATCGGTACGAATGATTGCGACGTGATCCTGACGACATCGGTTCAGCCGAAGTCGGAGCGGCGCTTCGTATCCGAGCCTGCGGAAGTGTCGCCTAGCGTCGCCCTGAATGGAAGCGGTAACGCCAGCCCTCCTCCAGCCTGCGCTCCTCCGCGCTCTCCTCCGGGACGGGTTCCAGACGCAGGAGGATCATCGCGAAGCCATTCTGCTGTAGGTACACCTGCTCGTAGAGGGACGGCGCGCGAAGGTCGCGCCTTACATCGATCCAGAGATCGGGACTGCACGCGGCCCTGTCGCTCGCGATGTTCGGCCGATGCGAACCGCTGTGATAGAGCGAGCTTGTCGGGACCGGGCTGCCGACTGCGCAGATGATGGCTGGAAAGGAGAGGCTGCGGTAGCAGCGTTGCACCCGGCCGTTGCCCGCCACGACAATGGCGATCCGCGCGGGATGGTACTGTACGTAGGACCGAGCCGCCGTCTCCTTGCCGACCGAGAAGTCGCGCGCGAGCGCAAGAACGTGTTGAAGATCGGGCTCGCGAAAGCCTGCCATGGCGCCCCGTAGCAGGTGCGGGGGCATCAAGATGAGGGTGGCGAAGCGGTTGGCCTCGACCTCCCTGCGCTGCCGCTGATCGCCCTCTTTCGCGTTGACGCGTAGCAGGTCAGAACTCTTGCACTCGAACCGGCCGGGCTGATCCGGGACGTGGTGCCCCATGAGAAAGTGGCCGAGTTCGTGCGCAATGGTGAAGCGGCGACGCGGTTCGCCCCCGCGCTTGGCGAGGATGGATCCTTCGGACCGCTTCGCGTCGGTCAGGAGGACGCCCTCGAACTCGTTGGTGTCGAAGTCCTCGATCCTTAGGATGCCGAGGCGCGTGCACAGCTCCTGGATCGGCACGGGCACCGGAAGGTTCGGCTCGGCCTTTAGGATGCCTTTGACGAGCGCCTCCGGCGAGCCCGCGCCCGTGAGGTCTATCCTGCTGATCGGCATCCGCGCAGCCCCTTCCCGTCCCTGAGCCGATTCATAGGGCTACCACGCACCCGCGATCCCGAGACCGGACTGCAGGCAGTTCGTGCGGGCGCTCACCCAACTGCGCCATCGCCAGTAAAGGCCATGCCGACGTGAAGGGCGGTCCGTATCATCCAACGGCTTGGGGTAAACTGAAATTGCTGCCGCGCTTGCCAAGCTGGCAGGGCGGCGAACGCTAGGCCGAACAGCTTTTCCCGACAGCATGGGCCGGTGACATCGTGCTCAGAGGCTCGGCTTGCCTAGCCCGAGCTGCGCGTGCGCCTCGGCGGGCGTCATCATCCGAATGGCTTCCTCTGAGAAGCCAAGCTCCCGTAACTTCGCCCGTTGCTGGTTCGTAATCATCAAAGACACGAGAGGAGTTGACGCAAGCGAAACAGCGACACCGTTCGGCCGGGCATCCTCAGCTTGGCGCAGGCAATCGAGGAACGCTTCCTCTGCCGCCGCCTGATCGAGGAGCGTTCGGAGGTAATCGTCAGTCCCTACCATCGCCGATCACTCCCGTTAATTCTAAATTAACCGCCCCCTTCGTCTGAACTGCTTCGAAGATAGGCCCGAAACGCGTCTCCTCGTAGCAGCGAAATCGTATACTTACATCGCATCGATGATAGGCCTTTTCAAATTTACTTCTAGCAACGCAGGACTTCGAACCCTTCACGCATGCGAAAAGCTCTCTGCAACAGCTGGTATTTTTTCCAGCTCTCTCTTCATCGCTGACACATCATACTCGCCATACTGATCTCCAATCGACCGGTGCGAGTGGCCGATGATCGCATCTGCGCGGCCACAGCTTGTCGCCCAGTTCGATGCGCCAGAAGGTCTGCCGGCTCGGCTCCTCTCGATAGTGGCCGATCCAGCGCTCGTAGAGGAGGGCAGCAGTTCATGCGCCTCACGCTCGCTCAGGCGGCGTGGTCCCACCCTCAACGCCGCCCAACGCTGCTCCAGTTCCATGAGGGCGACGGCGTGCAGGCGCTTCGCCTCAATAGGATCTTTGGTGCCGAGACTGACCTTCTCCTCGCGCTTGCCGACGAGTGCGCGCAGTTCGAGCGGCACGGCACGGCGCAGGTAGTAGGAGGCGGTCTTGGGATGCTTCCAGGGACGCGTCGTCATCAACGTCATTGTACCACCCGTTTGTACCAACCGGGCAGTGTAAGTCCCTGATTTTGCTATTTCGTTCTGCGGATCAGCGGCTTAGCCGGCTGATGGTGCCCAGGAAAGGACTCGAACCTTCACCTCTTGCAAGACTGGTACCTGAAACCAGCGCGTCTACCAATTCCGCCACCTGGGCCCGTCAGCCGCATCGCGGCTGCCGTCGTGGGTCGTTTAGGCGGGGCGGCCCACGACGTCAATCGGGATTTCGGGGTTTTGCCTCAGCGACCGGTCCAGTCGCGGATGTCGACGAAGCGGCCGGCCACCGCCGCCGCCGCCGCCATCGCGGGGGAAACCAGGTGCGTGCGGCCGCGGTGGCCCTGGCGGCCCTCGAAATTGCGGTTCGAGGTCGACGCGCAGCGCTCGAACGGGCTCAGCCGGTCGGCGTTCATGCCGAGGCACATGGAGCAGCCCGGCTCGCGCCAGTCGAACCCCGCCTCCTTGAGGATGCGGTCGATGCCCTCGGCCTCGGCCTGCGCCTTCACGAGGCCCGAGCCCGGCACCACCATGGCCGAGACGCTCGGGTGGACCTTGCGGCCCTCCACCATCCGGGCGACCGTGCGCAGGTCCTCGATGCGGCCGTTGGTGCAGGAGCCGATAAAGACCCGGTCGAGGGTGATGTCGGTGATCCGGGTGCCGGGCGTGAGGCCCATGTAGTCGAGGGCCTTCTCCTTCGATTGGCGCTTGTTCTCGTCGGGGATCGCCGCCGGGTCGGGCACGGCGCCCAGGACCGAGACCACGTCCTCGGGGCTCGTTCCCCAGCTCACGATCGGCGGCAGGGCGGCGGCGTCGAGGCGGACCTCGCGGTCGAAATGGGCGCCTTCGTCGGTGACGAGGCTTTCCCAATAGGCCTGGGCCCGGTCGAACAGCGCGCCGCGGGGCGCCTTCGGGCGGCCCTTCACGTAAGCGTAGGTGGTGGCGTCGGGCGCCACGAGGCCGGCCCGCGCGCCGCCTTCGATCGACATGTTGCAGATCGTCATCCGCCCCTCCATCGAGAGGGCGCGGATCGCCTCGCCGGCGTATTCGATGACATAGCCTGTGCCGCCGGCGGTGCCGATCTCGCCGATGATGGCCAGGATGATGTCCTTGGCGGTCACGCCGGGCGGCAGGGTGCCGTCCACGGTCACGCGCATATTCTTGGCCTTGCGCTGCAGCAGGGTCTGGGTGGCGAGCACGTGCTCGACCTCCGAGGTACCGATGCCGTGCGCCAGCGCCCCGAAGGCGCCGTGGGTCGAGGTGTGGCTGTCGCCGCAGACGATGGTCTGGCCGGGCAGGGTGAAGCCCTGCTCGGGGCCGATGACGTGGACGATGCCCTGGCGCCGGTCGAGCGCATCGTAGAACTCGATGCCGAAGTCGCGCACGTTCTCGGCCAGCGCTTCCAGCTGGATGCGGCTCTCCGGATCCTCGATCCCGAAGCTGCGGTCCGAGGTCTGGACGTTGTGATCGACCACCGCGAGGGTCTTTTCGGGATGGCGCACCCTGCGGCCGGCCACGCGCAGCCCCTCGAAGGCCTGCGGGCTGGTGACCTCGTGGACGAGGTGGCGATCGATGTAGAGCAGGGTGGTGCCGTCGGGTTCGACGTCGACGACGTGGTCGTCCCAGATCTTGTCGTAGAGGGTGCGCGGGGCCGTCATGATCGTTGCGAAAGCCGTGTTGCGTGCCGGAATGGGATCGAGGTTCCTTAGTAGTGTCTCCGATGCGGTTTCGGAAGTGGCCGCACGGATGGAGCCGGGCTATGGCTGGCCTGCGGCCCCGACAGGCGGGGCCGGCAGGGACGGGACGGGAAACGTGCGAGAGCAACCGTGACGGCAGCCCGATCCATCGATCTCCTGCTCCTCAAGGCGATGCAGCCGAGCGTGATGGAGGCCCTGGCCGCCCGCTTCACCCTCCATCGCCTCGACCTCGCCGCGGACGGCGCGGCATTCCTCGCCGAAATCGGCCCTCGCATCCGAGGACTCGCGGTGGGCGCGCAGGCCCCCGTCGACGCCGCGTTGCTGGCGAAACTGCCGGCGATCGAGATCGTGGCGAGCTTCGGGGTCGGCTACGACACCATCGACGTGCGCACCGCCGCGGGGCGGGGCATCGTCGTCACCCATACCCCCGATGTGCTCGACGAGGAGGTGGCGGACCTCACATTGGGGCTCCTGCTCGCCACCGTCCGGCAGATCCCGCAGGCCGACCGCCACCTGCGCGCGGGACACTGGCCGCAGCGCTCGTTTCCCCTCACCGCGACCCTGCGCGGGCGCCGGATCGGCATCCTCGGCCTCGGCCGGATCGGCCGGGCGGTGGCACGGCGCCTCGAGGGTTTCGGCGTCGCGATCGCCTATCACGGCCGCAACCGGCAGGCAGGCGTCGCCTACGACTATCACCCCTCCCTCCTCGGCCTGGCGCAGGCCGTCGACGTGCTGATTGTCGTCGCCCCCGGCGGCCCGGCGACCCGGGGAATGGTGGACGCGGCGGTCCTGGCGGCCCTGGGCCCCGAGGGCATCCTCGTGAACGTCGCCCGCGGCAGCGTGGTCGACGAGGACGCCCTGGTCGCGGCCCTGACGGCGGGGACGATCCGCAGCGCCGGCCTCGACGTCTATGCCAGGGAGCCGCAGGTGCCGGCGGCCCTCGTCGCCCTCGATCAGGTGGTGCTGCTGCCCCATGTGGGTTCGGGCACCGACCATACCCGCGCGGCGATGGGCCGGCTCGTCGTCGACAACCTGCGCTCCTGGTTCGACGGGGGCGGCCCCCTCACCCCGGTTCCCGAGACGCCGTGGAGCGAGACCACCGTGAGGACACGTCCATGATCCGCATCGGCGCCACCGTCCTGGCGGCGGGCCTCGCGCTCGCCGGCCCGCTCCATGCGCAGGACGCAACGGCACCGGCGGAAGCCGGGGCGCCCGCCTTCGTTCCGAGCCTGCCCCAGACCCTGGCCGGCGTGCCGGGAACCTGGGACCTGTCGCGCGACGCCAGCACCCGCCGCTGCGTGCTCACGTTGTCGGCCGCCAGCGGCGAGGCCGGGCGCCGGCTCACCTTCCCGGCCGGCTGCCGGCGGGCGCTGCCGGTGCTCAACCGGGTGGCCGGCTGGCTGTTCACCGAGGATGCGATCCGGCTGGTGGACAAGGACGTGCGCCCGGTCCTCGCCTTCAAGCGCCGGTCGGACGCGCGCAGCTACGGCGCCGGCCTGGAGGACGGCGAGGCCTACAGCCTGGTGCCCCTGCAGATCGCGGCCACCGGTGCGGCGGAGGCCGCCGCGATGCCGGCGGCCGCGCCGCAGGACGGCCCGCGCGATCCCCTGGCGCGGCCTGCCGGAGCCGGCGGGCCGGATCCGGCGCCGGGCCTCTACGCCCTAGACCGGTTCAAGGAACAGGATGTCTGCCGCGTCGAACTGCTGGCGGGAGAGGCGGCCAAGCCCGCCCCGGTGCGGCTCGTCGAAGGTTGCCGCGACACCGGGATCGCGGTGTTCGATCCGGTGCTGTGGCAGGCGGGTCAAGGCCGCATGACCCTGCGGGCCAAGCGCGGCCACACGGTCGAGCTCGTCCCGGTCGGTGAGGGCCGCTGGCGGCGCGACCCGGACGTCGGCACCACCTTCGTGCTGCGCCGGGTCGAGCCCTAAGCCGATCCCAAGCCTCAGATCATCGCGGCCGGATCGGCATCCGTCCGGTCACGATCGCTGCGGCGGGGACGGCGGTCGAGGAGCGAGCGCCCGATCGCACGCAGGGGCGCGGTGAGGCGGCGGGCATCCTCGGCCCGTTCCATCAGCCGTTCGCCGCCGCGGATCTCCTTGTCGAGGCGCGCCATGGTGCGGGCGAGCGCCGGGTCCTCGTCGTCGAACCAGGTCTCGACGGTGCGGGCGAAGGCGATGACCACGCCCTGGAGCTTGAGGCGACCGAGCGGCCCCTCGGTGTTGATGCCGGCCGCCGCCAGCATGTAGCGGTGGGAGTTGAGGGCGACGCCGTTGAGGGCCAGCATCGAGAGCGGGTCGCCGCGTAGAGCATAGGCGATCCGGCGCAGGGCCGGCTTGTAGGGGGTCATCGCGTCGAGGCGGCGCATCAGCACGTCGAACAGGCGCTCGCGGGTCGGCTCCTCGGCCAGGTCCGAGGTGTCCGCGTCGAGGACCACGTGGTCGATCATCCGCGAGAGGCCGCCGAGCACTGCGCCCTTGGAGGGGAACAGGTCGCGCAACTCGGCGAGGGTCATCCCGGCTTCCCGGGCGATGTCGCCGATCTCGATGTCGTTCCAGGGCTGCTCGGCGGCGAGCCGCATCAACGCCTCGACGGCCTCCTCGCGCTTGGGAGACTTCGGTTTTCCGGCATCGCGCTTGGCCGCCTTCGCTGTCGCGGCGGTCGCGGGACCGGCAGACGTGAGGTCCGTGCCGTTCTGGCGGGGCGAGGCGTCGTTGTCGTCCATGGCTGTCCGGTCCTCTTCCAACGCCCCTCATCTAAGGCACGGGACCGGTTTGGGTTAGAGGGCTGCGACGCCGCTTTGGCCCGCGATCGAACGCGGACGGGCGGTCAGCGCCGCGAATCCGGCGGAGCGGTCGTCAGCCCGACAGCTCGCCGGCCCGGCGCGCGGCCGCGGCCACCGCCTCGCGCATCAGGGCGGTGAGGCCGTCCTCGCGCATCAGGACCGCCAGGGCCTCGGCGGTGGTGCCGCCGGGCGAGGTCACGTCGCGGCGCAGCTGCGAGGCCTCGCGCGGATCGGCATCGAGGAGGGCGCCCGCCCCCGCCACGGTGGCGCGCGCCAGGCGCCGGGCCATGTCCTGCGGCAGGCCCGCGGCGCATCCGGCCTCCGCCAAAGCCTCGACGAGGTGGAACACATAGGCCGGGCCCGAACCCGAGACGGCGGTGAGCGCATCGATCAGCGCCTCCGCCTCAAGCCATTCTACGAGGCCGACGCAGGCGAGGAGCGCATCGGCCTGGGCCCGCTGCAGGGCGGTGACCCCGGCACCGGCGACCGCGCCGGTGGCGCCGCGCCCGACGCTGGCGGGCAGGTTCGGCATCGCCCGCACCACCGCATCGGTGGGCAGCCGCGCCATGAGGTCGGCGATGGTCTTGCCCGCCAGGATCGAGAGGACCAGCGTCCGCGGCCCCAGCAGCGGCGCCAGCCCGGGAGCCGCCTCGGCCAGCCCCTGCGGCTTGACGGCCAGCACCAGGACATCGGCCGGCGCCGAAGAGGCGGGATTGAGGGCGAGACCGTGCTCGGCGCACAGGGCGGTCGCCTCGGGCGAAGGCGAGGGATCGATCACCACGGTGCGGGCCGGATCGAGGCCGGCGCGCAGCCAGCCTGCCAGCATCGCGCCACCCATCTTGCCGGCGCCGACGAGGGTGAGGGAGGCGGGCAGCATCGCGACGGTCAGGCCTCGCCCTCGGTCTCGAACAGGACGGCGTCGAGGGCCTCGCGCGCCGGCTTGCCGGCCCAGATCACGAACTGGAAGGCCTGGTAGTGGCGCTCGCAGGCGTCCACGGCCGACTTGAGCATCATCGCGCATTGGGCCTGGGTCGGCACGGCGCCCCCCGTCAGCAGCAGGGAGTGGCGGAACATCACGACGCTGTCGGTGGACCACAGGTCGAAATGCCCGATCCAGAGCTGCTCGTTGATGAGGGAGACGAGGTTGAGCACCTCGGTCCGCCGACGCTCGGGGACCTTGATGTCGAAGGCGGAGGCCACGTGCAGGGCCTCGACGTCCTCGATCCAGGTGAAGGCGACGTGGTAATCGGCCCAGCGCCCGGAGACGGCCACCGACATCTCGTCGGTCTCGGCACGGTCGAAGATCCAGTCGCGCAGGGAGGCGAGCCGCTCGACGGTGTCGAGGGGGTGCTCGTTACGGTCGTGAGCTTCGATATGCAGGAGGGTCATGGCGGTCCAGTTTGGCGATCCGGCGGGATCGTCGAGACGTGTTGAGACCAGCGGCGACGGCATCGCCGTCCTGCACCGCAGCCTGACACTGCAGCGCAAGATTTAGGGCGACAAAACCAAAGCTTAGACGGTCACGGCGGTGGCGGTCGGGGTCGGCGAATCAGTGCGTTCCCGACTATAGACCGGGCCGGACTCCCGTTTCAAAGCGGTCGGCGCGGCGCATGAACAGGAAAGCGACGGTCCACCGTTCCTTCCTGTGCACAAGCGCCTGCGCCAGTTCACCCCGCGACGGGGCCTTGCGTCACAGTGACTCGGTGGCTCCGGGCGCCGTGCGGACCGGCGCCGACGCGCCTTCCAGGGCGGCGACGCGGGCGGCCAGGGCGTCGTTCTGGCTGCGCAGGGCGGCCACGAGGTCGCGCAGGACGTCGACCTCTTCGCGCGAGGCGATGTCCATGTCGCGGATCAGGCGCTCGACCTGGGCCTTGAACACCGTCTCGGCCTCCCGGCGCACGCCCTGCGCGGCCCCGGCGGCATCGGTGGCGAGACGGGCGAACTCGTCGAAGAGGCGGTTTGAGGGCGGCATCGTCGTCTCCTGTCGGGTCGAGGAACCGCACCGGGCCAGGAAGGCGGCATCGGAATCGGCGTCAGGCCCGACATAAGAATCGCGGGCACGCAGGGCAATGCGCGCCGGGCATTCCGCCGGGATCGTCCAGGCGGGGCCAGGCGAGACACACACGCTTACAATTTCGCCGGGTCCTTGGCCTTCGACAGCCGGGCGGCTCGCGGCATAACCTCGAGGTTCCGATCGTCAGGATACGCCCCGGCCACCCCATGAACGCCACCGCCACCCCCCACATCCTCGTAGTCGAGGACGACCGCGAGATCAGCGCCCTCGTCGCCCGCTACCTGCGCGCCAACGACTGCCGGGTGACCCTGGCCGGCGACGGGCGCGAGATGGACCGGCGCCTGGCGGATTCGCGGGTCGACCTCGTGGTCCTCGACCTGATGCTGCCGGGGGAGGACGGCCTGTGCCTGTGTCGGCGCATCCGCCGGGAGTCGGCGGTGCCGATCCTGATGCTGACCGCCAAGGCCGAGGAGATCGACCGCATCATCGGCCTCGAGATCGGCGCGGATGACTATCTCGGCAAGCCGTTCAACCCGCGCGAACTCCTGGCGCGGATCCGCGCCATCCTGCGCCGCGGATCGGCCGGCGAGACCACCGAGGAGGGCGTGCGGCGCCTGAGCTTCCTCGGCTGGACCCTCGACGTCTCCCTGCGCCAGCTCCTGAGCCCGGAGCAGGCGCGGGTGGCGATCACGGGGGCGGAATTCGACCTGCTCCAAGCCCTGTGCCTGCGCCCGGGCCGCGTCCTGTCCCGCGACCAGCTCCTCGACCTGACACAGGGGCGCGCCGCCGGCCCCTACGAGCGCAGCATCGACGTCCTGATCAGCCGGATCCGGCAGAAGATCGAGGGTGATCCGCGCAACCCCGAGATCATCCGCACGATCCGCTCGGGCGGCTACCTGTTCACACCGGAGGTCGAGCGCACCTGAGCCCGAGGTCGAATTCGGACATCTCCCGGCTCACACCTTGTCCGGTCGATCACTTCGTGATGCGGACATGGGCTTGGCTCTGGCGCCGCAGGGGCTCGGTGATCCGGGTCCCGCTTCATCCAGATGGAAACCGTATCAATCCGCAAATCCACCGTCGGGGTTCAGCCCCTCCACCGCGGGCTTGGGCCGGCGCGGACGCGGGGTGGCGCTGGCGCTCGGGGCCGCGGCGGTGGCCGGGCTGACGCCCAGGCGGGTCGCCAGGGCGATGGCCCGGCCTTCCGAGATCCGGACGTGGCAGAAGCCGTGGCTGCCCTCGCGGGCGTAGTTGCGGCAGATCTGCTCGCGGTCGGAGGAGAACGCCGCCTGCTCGGTGACGATGGGCCGGACGTCCTGGCCGCGCGCGCGCTGCGTCATCACCTTGTAGTTGTCGCGCACCGCCTTGTCGGCGACGCCGCGGGCGGTGTCGAATTCGCTCGAGCGCGGGATCAGACTCGCGGCTCCCGGCCCCCACAGGCCCCCAGGCGTGGTCGCGCAATCGGCCGCCGCGAAGGTGCAGACCGGGCCGCCCGACAGCGGCGTCACCAGGACCGCGCCATCCAGCACCTCGAAGCGCAGGGGGCATTCGCCGCCCGCCACCTCGAACCGGGCGATGCCGTCGGTCCTGGCCTCGGGGGTGAGGGTGACCGGAGCGCCGTCGTTCAGGGGCACCTTGCAGGTCTCGGCCGCCTGAGAGACCTTCGTGCCCGGAAGGGTCGCGCGCACCACGATGGCGGAGCCCGAGCGTTCGAGCTTGAGGCTGCCGCCCGAGCCGTTGCGCATCAGCTCCTGGCCGAAGACGTTGTCCTCCGCCGGGACCTTGAGCATGACCGGCTTCAGGGGAGCGGGCGCGGGCCGGGGCGCATCGGTGCCGGGTTCCCCCGGCGCGCCCGCCGGTGAGGGGTCGCCGGCCGGCGCCTGGGCCGGCGGCGCGGTCGGCACCCCGCGCGGCGGCACCGGCGGCTTGGCGGCCTTGCCGATCCCGAATAGCTCCTCGAAGAACGATTGCGCCACCGCCGTCCGCGGCAGGGCGGCCAGGCCCGCGGGGACGAGGCTCGCCGGCATCAGGGCCGCCAGGAGGAGAACGCGGGTGGAACGCATCGAAACTTTCCGGCCGCCGGCCGTCGAGACTTGAAATGTCGGCGACAGACTAACACGTCGTCGGCTGGCCGAACGTGGCGTTCCCGCAACAGGTCGATCCGTCGGACGAAGACGTGGTTCGTCTTCGACTTCTACAGGATCGCCGGGGAGGCGACGCCGGAACATCGGCGGGCCGTCGTCTTGCGGCTCCGCATCCACCTTCTTATATCCGGCGGGGCGCGGGATTAAGACCCGGATCGGGCCGTTTCGGCCCTGCGATCCGGGCCCGACTCCGGTCTTACGACATTCAGTTTGCACCGCCATGGGCCGAGCTGCTCCGGGGCTCGGCGGTCTGCTTGCAGAGCATCACGAGAGGGATCCCACCATGGGTAAAGTTATCGGCATCGACTTGGGCACCACCAATTCCTGCGTGGCCGTCATGGAAGGCACGCAGCCCAAGGTCATCGAGAATGCGGAAGGCGCGCGCACCACGCCTTCCATCGTTGCCTTCACCGACGACGGCGAGCGCCTGGTCGGCCAGCCGGCCAAGCGCCAGGCGGTCACCAACCCCGAGCGCACCTTCTTCGCGATTAAGCGTCTCGTCGGTCGCACCTACGACGACCCGATGACCCAGAAGGACAAGGGCCTCGTGCCCTACACCATCGCGCGCGGCGACAACGGCGACGCCTGGGTCGAGGCCGACGGCAAGAAGTATTCGCCCTCGCAGATCTCCGCCTTCACCCTGCAGAAGATGAAGGAGACCGCCGAGGCGCATCTCGGCCAGCCGGTGACGCAGGCCGTCATCACCGTGCCCGCCTACTTCAACGACGCCCAGCGCCAGGCCACCAAGGACGCCGGCAAGATCGCCGGCCTCGAGGTGCTGCGCATCATCAACGAGCCCACCGCCGCGGCGCTGGCCTACGGCCTCGACAAGAAGAAGGCCGGCACCATCGCGGTCTACGATCTCGGCGGCGGCACCTTCGACGTCTCGATCCTCGAGATCGGTGACGGCGTGTTCGAGGTGAAGTCCACCAACGGCGACACCTTCCTCGGCGGCGAGGACTTCGACAACCGCGTGGTCGAATACCTGACCACCGAGTTCAAGCGCGAGCAGGGTATCGACCTCACCAAGGACAAGCTCGCCCTCCAGCGCCTCAAGGAGGCCGCCGAGAAGGCCAAGATCGAGCTGTCCTCGGCCACCCAGACCGAGATCAACCTGCCCTACATCACCGCCGATGCGACGGGTCCGAAGCACCTCGCGCTCAAGCTCAGCCGCGCCAAGTTCGAGAGCCTGGTCGACGACCTCGTCCAGCGCACGATCGAGCCCTGCCGCAAGGCCCTCAAGGACGCCGGCGTCTCGGCCTCCGAGATCGACGAGGTCGTGCTCGTTGGCGGCATGATCCGCATGCCCAAGATCCAGGAGGTCGTGAAGGCCTTCTTCGGCAAGGAGCCCCACAAGGGCGTCAACCCCGACGAGGTCGTGGCCATCGGCGCGGCGGTCCAGGCCGGCGTGCTCCAGGGCGACGTCAAGGACGTGCTGCTCCTCGACGTGACCCCGCTGTCGCTCGGCATCGAGACCCTGGGCGGCGTGTTCACCCGGCTCATCGACCGCAACACCACCATCCCGACGAAGAAGTCGCAGACCTTCTCGACGGCCGAGGACAACCAGAACGCGGTCACCATCCGGGTCTTCCAGGGTGAGCGCGAGATGGCGGCCGACAACAAGATGCTCGGTCAGTTCGACCTGATGGGCATTCCCCCGGCACCCCGCGGCCTGCCGCAGATCGAGGTGACCTTTGACATCGACGCCAACGGCATCGTCAACGTGACGGCCAAGGACAAGGCGACGAACAAGGAGCACCAGATCCGCATCCAGGCCTCGGGCGGCCTTTCGGATGCGGACATCGAGAAGATGGTCAAGGACGCCGAGGCCAACGCCGAGGCCGACAAGAAGCGCCGCGAAGTCGTCGAGGTGAAGAACCAGGGCGAGAGCCTGATCCATGCCACCGAGAAGTCGGTGAAGGAGTACGGCGACAAGGTCTCGGCCGAGGACAAGGCCGGGATCGAGACGGCGATGACGGCGCTGCGCACGGCCCTCGAAGGCGAGGACGTCGAGACCATTAAGGCACGCACCACCGACCTGATGCAGGCCTCGATGAAGCTCGGCGAGGCCATGTACGCGGCCAGCCAGACGCCGGAGGGCGGCCCGGAGGCCGCGGCCGGCGCCGAAGCGAAGAAGGACGACGTGATCGACGCCGACTTCTCGGAAGTCGACGACAAGGACCAGAAGAAGCGGGCGTGAGCCCACGTCCTGGCGCGGGACCGGCCGTCTGGCCGGCCCCGCTCTTCTCGATCATATCGTTGAGCGATGACGGCTTTGATCCCTGGGCTCCACGGCCCGGGGATCGGCCTGTGCGGACCTGAGGGCAGGCATGTCGAAGCGGGACTATTACGAGATTCTGGGCGTCTCCAAGACCGCGTCCGACGGCGAACTGAAGGTGGCCTTCCGCAAGCTCGCCATGGTCCACCACCCGGACCGCAACCCGGGCGACAAGGAGGCGGAGCTCAAGTTCAAGGAGCTCAACGAGGCCTACCAGTGCCTCTCCGACGGGCAGAAGCGCGCCGCCTACGACCGCTTCGGCCACGCCGCCTTCAGCCAGGGCGGCGCGCCGGGCGGCCCCGGATTCGGCAACGAGTTCGGCGACTTCATGTCGGACATCTTCGACAATTTCTTCGGCGACGGCCGGGCCGGGCCGGGTGCCGCGGCCGGGGGCGGGCGTGGCCGCGCCCAGCCGGGCCGAGAGCGCGGGGCCGACCTGCGCTACAACCTCGAGATCTCCCTGGAGGAGGCCTACGCGGGCAAGGCGGAGACGATCACGATCCCCACCGCCATCACCTGCGAGCCCTGCGGCGGCACCGGCGCCAAGCCCGGCTCGAAGCCGCGCCCCTGCACCACCTGCGGCGGCTACGGCCGGGTGCGGGCGGCACAGGGGTTCTTCGCGATCGAGCGGACCTGCCCGAACTGCCACGGACGCGGCGAGATCGTCGACGACCCCTGCGCCTCCTGTTCCGGCGCCGGTCGCGTCACCCGCGAGCGCACCCTCTCGATCAACGTGCCCGCGGGCGTCGACGACGGCCTGCGTATTCGCCTCGCCGGAGAGGGCGAGACCGGCCAGCGCGGCGGTCCGGCCGGCGACCTCTACGTGTTCCTCTCGATCAAGCCGCACACCTTCTTCCAGCGCGACGGCGCCGACCTGTTCTGCCGCGTGCCGATCTCCATGGTGACGGCGGCCCTGTCGGGCGACATCACCGTGCCGGTGATCGACGGCACCCAGACCCAGGTCCGCATCCCGGCCGGGACCCAGACCGCCAAACAGTTCCGCATCAAGGGCAAGGGCATGCCGGTGCTGCGCTCGCGCGACGTCGGCGATCTCTACATCCAGGTCTTCGTCGAAACGCCCCAGAGCCTGACCAAGCGCCAGCGCGAACTCCTCCAGGAATTCGACCAGTCGGCCTCCGATGCCACTCACCCGGAAAGCGCGGGATTCTTCTCCAAGATGCGCGATTTCCTGGGCGGTCTCGGCGGCACCGCACGCACGTGACGAGGGGCCGGATCAAATCGCCGCCTGCCACGGTTATGGCAGCGGCACCGATGCCATCGGGATGGCGCGCCGGCCCGGGCCTTGCCCGGCCGACAGCAGCTTGACTGTAGCGTGTCTTTCGTCGTCTAGCCTTTCTTTGTCGTTCGTCATGTGAGGACGTTGGGTCTTGCCGTCGCTTCGCCCTTCCGGTGCCAAATCCTCGACCGACAAGCGCTTCGCCGCGGCGCAAGCCGGCCGCGAGAAGCGCGATCCGCTGGAGGACGAGGCCCGGTTCCTCCGATCCTGGTTCGAGCGGCCCCTCGTCACCGGATCGGTGACGCCCTCGGGCAAGATGCTTGCCCGCACCATGGCGTCCTACGTCGATCCGCGCCTCGACGGCCCGGTGATCGAACTCGGTCCCGGCACCGGTCCGGTCACCGACGCCCTGGTCCGCCGCGGCGTCGCCCAGGAACGGCTCATCCTGATCGAGTACAACCCCGACTTCTGCGCGTTGCTGCGGCGGCGGTTTCCCCGCGCCACCATCGTCCAGGGCGACGCCTATGCGATCGCCGAGACGGCGGGGCCGCTCCTGGCCGGCAAGGCCGCCGCCACCGTGTCCAGCCTGCCGCTGTTCACCAAGCCCCTGGAGCAGCGCCTCGGCCTCCTCAACGCGGCGCACGATCTGATGCGGCCCGACGCGCCCTTCGTCCAGTTCACCTACGCCCTCGTGCCGCCGATCCCCAAGCGTTGCGACGCCGGCAGCTACATGGCGAGCCGGTCCAACAAGGTCTGGCTGAACCTGCCCCCCGCCCGCGTCTGGGTCTATCGCCGCCCGTGAGGGACGAAGGTTCGGACCGTCGCGGACCGAGAAACGCCCCGGACGACGCCCCGGCCTGCGTACCATCCACGCCCGTTGCCGAACGGATCCTGAAGCCGGGCATCAGCATCGGTTCAGTCGCCGCTCCCTAGGGTCCGTCGCACACACCGGGATCGTCCCGGTGAACCGACCCGATGGAGACCGGCATGGCCTTTCGTGACCTGACGACCCGATCGCAAACATGGATGCTGGCCGCCGCGATCGCGCTCGGTGTGTCCGGCGCAGCGTCCGTCGGCGCCGAGGCTGCGCCGTTGGCGCCGGCATCGGCCCTGGTTCAGGATGCGCAGCCCGACGTGGTCCCGGTTCAGTATGGTTGGGGCGGCGGACATCGCCATCACCACCACCATCGCGGCTACGGCTGGGGCGGCGGTCATCGCGGTGACGGCTGGGGCGGCCATCGCGGACGCGGCTGGGGTGGGCACCACGGCGGCTGGCGCGGCCACCATCACCACCGCGGCCACGACGGCTATGGCTACGGCCGCCGCCGCGACTACTATTGAGCGCCAGACTGTCTGAGCGGCTCTCGCGGACGGAGGGCCAGAGTAGCCTTTAGAGACGAAAACACCCGCGTCGGTTTCCCGACGCGGGTGTTTTCGTTTTCGCAGACCGGACCAGACCGGTCCGGCCGGGAATGCGTCAGCCGACGATCCCGCGCTTCTCGCGCTCGGCGGCGGTCGGCTCCGACCCGAGCAGGGTCCGTCCGGTCTCGGTGCCGAGGCCGGCGGCCGGCGCACCGGGGCGCGTCGTGCCGACGTCGTGGGAGCCCGTGCGCGTCTCGGTCAGGGTACCGCCGGTCCAACCTTCGGCCCGCCAGTTCTCCGCCCGGGTATCGAGGTCGATCGCACCGTGCTCGGACAGGAGCGCCGTGACGCGCGCGACATGGGCCTCCTCGGTCCGGACCGTGACGAGGGTGCCGCCGCGGCGCACGCCCTCGGCATAATGCTCGGCTTCCGAGTCGCTCAAGCCGGCGCCGGTCAGGGCGCCGAGCAGACCGCCGGCCGCCGCGCCGACGCCGGCACCGGTCAGGGTCGCCACCAGCCAGCCGGCCGCGACGACGGGGCCCACGCCGGGGATCGCCATCAGGCCGAGGCCCGTCAGCAGGCCCGCGCCGCCGCCCAGCACGGTGCCGAGGGTCGCGCCGGTTCCCGCCCCATCCGTGGCATCGCCCTCGTCGGCGACGGCCTTGTGGGTGGTGCCGGTGGTGTGGTTCGTGGTGCCGGGGAGACCGGAATGCCGGTCGTCGGTGTTGTTGGCGACGATGCTGATGTCGCCGTTGGGGACACCGGCCGCCTCGATGGCGTCCACCGCACGGGCGGCGGCGGCATAATCGTCGAATAGGCCTGTCAGGGTACGGGTTGCCATGGGATCAACTCTCTCTCGCTGGGGAAAAGGGGACGGCTGCCGGCGCTACTGCGCGGCGACGTTGCCCTTGAAGTCCATGCCGATGGTCACCGGCTTGCCGGCATGCTCGGCGGTGCCGCGCCAGATGCCGGCGTCGTCCTTGCGCAGATCCTTGACGGTGCCGAAGCCCATCTTGGCGAAGCGCTCCTTTACCTGGGCTTCGGTGAAGCTGTTGGCGCCCGATTCGAGCGGCTGCCCGACGCTGCCGGTGGCGGCATGGGGGGCGCCGTCCTTGGTCGCCGGGGTCGCGGCCGGCGCCGTCATGGGCTTGATCTCTGCGGGCTTGGTCTCTGCGGGCTTGGTCTCCATCGGCTTGGCATCGGGTGCCTGTGCGAAGGCGGCCCCGGTGGTGATGAGAAAAGCGGCAGTGAGAAGGGACAAGCGCATGGAAAGCTCCTCGGATCGATGCAGGTTGCTGTCTGTTCAAGCAGTTCGGAGGAGTCTTGGTTCCTTGTCCGGCCCCGCCGGGGGCGGCTCGGAGGGCGGCCGTTAACGGTCCGCTAACCCTGAACCCGGCAAATCTTGCCGGGTCCGAATCCCGCGCAGCGCGGGTGCCGGATCCTCAGGAGCCACGATGAGCGAAGCGGCACCCCCCGCCCGGGTCGGCGAGTTCACCCGCCTGGCGATGCCGACGCGCGAGAACCTTAACGCCTTCTCCAAGCGCACCGACCTGTTCTTCGCCACCGCGGTGATGGGCATCCTGACGGTGCTGATCTTCCCGCTGCCGGCGTTCCTGCTCGACCTGCTCCTGGCGGTCTCGATCATCATTTCTGTGCTGATCATGATGACCGGCCTGTTCATCGACAACCCGCTCGAGTTCACGGTCTTCCCGACGCTGCTGCTGGTGGCGACCCTGCTCAGGCTCGCTCTCAACCTCGCTTCGACGCGGCTCATCCTCGGGCACGGCCACGAGGGCACGGCGGCGGCCGGCCACGTCATCGAGGCGTTCGGCAACTTCGTGATGGGGGGCAACTTCGTCATCGGGATCATCGTGTTCGCGATCCTGATCATCGTGAACTTCGTCGTCATCACGAAGGGCTCGGGCCGCATCGCCGAGGTCGCCGCCCGCTTCACCCTCGACGCCATGCCCGGCAAGCAGATGGCCATCGACGCCGACCTCTCGGCCGGGCTCATCGACGAGAAGGTCGCCAAGTCCCGCCGCGCCGCCCTGGAAGAGGAATCCTCGTTCTTCGGCGCCATGGACGGTGCCTCGAAGTTCGTGCGCGGAGACGCGGTGGCCGCGCTGCTCATCACCTTCATCAACGTCATCGGCGGCATCATCATCGGCGTCGCCCAGCAGGGCATGCCGTTCATGCAGGCGGCCAAGACCTATACCCTGCTCACCATCGGCGACGGGCTCGCCAGCCAGGTGCCCGCGCTCATCGTCTCCACCGCGGCCGGCATCCTCGTCTCGAAGGCGGGCGTGAAGGGCTCGGCCGACAAGGCGCTCGGCAAGCAGCTCGCCAACTACCCCAAGGCGCTCGGCATGTCGGCCGGCGTCATGGTGCTGATCGCGCTCCTGCCGGGCATGCCGATGCTGCCGTTCCTGGGGCTCGCCGGCGCCTCGGGCTACGCCGCCTGGAAGATCGCCAAGGTCGCCCGCGAGGCGCCGCCGCTGGACGCCGACGGCGCGCCGATGGATGCGGGCGCGGTGGCCGCCGCCCAGGCCGCCAAGGAGGAGACGGTCACCGACCTCCTCAAGCTCGACGACCTCAAGCTGGAGATGGGCTACGCCCTGCTGGCCATGGTCAACGGTCCCGAGGGCCAAGACCGGCTGACGGACCAGATCAAAGCCTTGCGCCGCCAGCTCGCCGGCGAACTCGGCTTCGTGATGCCCTCGGTCCGCATCCTCGACAACGTCCAGCTCGACGCCAACGCCTACGTGGTGCGCGTCAAGGAGATCGAGGCCGGCACCGGCCAGATCTTCCCCGGCCAGTTCATGGCGATGGACCCGATGGGCGGCCAGGTGCAGCTCCCCGGCCAGCACATGCTGGAGCCCACCTTCGGCCTGCCCGCCACCTGGATCGACGCATCCCTGCGCGATCAGGCCCAGATGAAGGGCTACACCGTGGTGGATGCCGCCACCGTGGTCTCGACGCATCTGACCGAGATCATCAAGGCGCACGTCTCGGAACTCCTTAACCACGTCGAGGTGCAGAAGCTGCTGCGCGAACTCTCGAAGGACCACGCCGACCTCCTGAAGGAGGTGGTGCCGAGCCAGATCGGCACGACGGGGATCCAGCGGGTGCTGCAGTTCCTGCTCGCCGAGCGGGTCTCGATCCGCGATCTCGGCGCCATCGTCGAGGGAATCGCCGAGGTGTCGGGCAGCGTGAAGAACCCGCGCGACATCGTCGAGCACGTCCGTGCGCGGCTGGGCCGCCAGATCTGCGCGCAGTACCAGGACGGGCAGGGGACGCTGCCGATCATCACCCTGTCGCCGGCCTGGGAGCAGGCCTTTCTCGACGCCATCGCCGGGGAGCGCGACGAGCGCTACCTCGCGATGCAGCCGTCGAAGCTCACCGAGTTCGTCAACACCGTGCGCGACCGCTTCGAGACGGCCGCGCGCATGGGCGAGATGCCGGTCCTCGTCACCTCGGTGCAGGCGAGGCCCTTCGTGCGCTCGATCATCGAGCGTTTCCGCCGCGAGACCGCCGTGCTGAGCCAGGCCGAGATCCACCCGCGGGCACGGTTGCGGACGGTGGGATCGGTCTGAGCGAGCGCCGGACCACAGGTCGCATCAGGAGTTCGCTAACCCTGATGCAGGGTTCGGTTCGCAACCCTGGCTCGCTAAGGTGTCGCTGGGTAATCGACGTGTCGGAGTCACCCGACGTTAGTGTTTCGCGGCGCCTGATGGTCGACAGCGGGCCAGGGTGGTCGACGGGGCACGTGTTCGATGTTCTTGCGGGACGAGAAAGGTGCCGTGATCATGATCCTGGCGCTGGCTCTGCCGGCGTTGATCTTCGGCGTTGGCGGTGTGGTCGAGACGTCCCGCGGAATTGCTTACCGGCAGCGCCTGGCGAGCGCGGTCGAACTGTCGTGCACGCAGGGGCAGGCGTTCGTGAACGGACACAAGCGGCTCGACGTGACGAGCGCGAACGGCACCAAGACCTACGATTCCGATCTCGAGCGGATCAAGAACAACAACTTCGCCGCCAAGGCGATGGAGGACGTCGCCCCGGCGGCGCGCGCCACGAGCACCGACACCAACATCAACGTCACGGCGACCGGCGTCATGCCGCTGATCTTCAGCGGCGCCTTCGGCCAGGCCTCCATGAGCTTCACCGTCGCGCGGGACTGCGCGGTCAATTCGACGGCGGTCGCCTTCGCCGATCGCAACCCCTCGACCCTGCTGATCTCCGAATCCTTCGAGCAGCCCTCCCACACGGTCGCTCCCAACAGCTGGACCGTTCTCAAGAACGCGAGCAGCGAGTGGA
The DNA here is from genome assembly GCF_001424525.1 of Methylobacterium sp. Leaf399. Classification (NCBI taxonomy): domain Bacteria; kingdom Pseudomonadati; phylum Pseudomonadota; class Alphaproteobacteria; order Hyphomicrobiales; family Methylobacteriaceae; genus Methylobacterium; species Methylobacterium sp. Leaf399. The sequence goes on from NZ_LMQK01000030.1 coordinate 302,678, forward strand.
ACGGCTGGAAGGTCCAGAATGCCGGCATCGAGATCAACGGCCTGCGCGAACTGGCCAGCAACTCGATCCGCTTCGGCGATTTCTTCGCCGAGCTCGACAGCGACTGCAAGACGTCCGTCAACGCGGGCGTGAGCAACTGCCGCACGAACTCGGCGATGTCGCGCCTTCTCAGGCTCACGACAGGATCGTACCAGGTCCGATACTGGTATATCGCGCGTGAGCGCGATGCATCGCGTCCGGGTCAGGTGATCTGCGGCAAGACGAGCAGCGATGTCTCCTACTATCAGGTCAACGGCCAGACCAACCGGATCGAGTTGTTCGTCGAGAAGGAGGGCGACTACACCTTCAACGCCAACAACATGGTCGACGTCTGCGTGCAGGCCGACAAATGGGTCGAGCGGGTGATCGATTTCACGGTGCCCGTGGAGGCGAACTACAAGATCACCTGGCGCGCGGCCGGCAAGGAAGATTCGTTCGGGGGGCTGATCGACTACCTCCGGATCTGCAAGAACGGCTGCCCCGGCTGAGGTCCTGTCCGATGTGTGGGGATCGGCGCGGGGATGTGGCGATGCAGGAGGCGGGAGACGCCGCGATGTCCCGTAGGGGTTCGATCCGGAACCGGCTGTCCGCGGCGGCCTTCGCGCGCTGCGAGAAGGGGATCGCCGCCCTGGAACTGGGGCTCGTCGCCATGCCGCTGACGATGCTGCTCGTGGGCATCCTCCAGCTCGTCGTGTTCCAGTACACCCAGAGCCTCCTGAGCAACGGCCTCTACGACAGCGCGGCAAGGCCCCCCGCTTCCGTGCTGGCGAGCGACCAGTCCCTCTTCAAGGGCGACCTGTGCGACAGGATCGTCATCATGGCGCGCGCGAGCTGCGTCGCGACGGTCGTCGTCGAGATGGCGCGGCTCGACTCCGTCGCGACGACGGCGACGCCGATCACCGGCACGACCTTCTCCTCGGGCACGAGCCAGCAGGCGATCGTGCTGCGCGCCGCGCTGCCGGTGACGCAGTTCGTCCCGTTCATTCCGGTGATGACCGCCAAGTCGTCCGTGGTGTTCAGGAAGCCATGAGCGTCTCACCTGCGCCGGCTCACCCGTTGTCCCGCCTGCTGCGGTCGTTCGGCCGGGAGACCGGCGGCGCGGTGGTGATCGAGTTCGCGATGACCGCCACCATTCTCCTCGGGCTGCTGGCCATGGTCGTCGACCTCAGCATGATGGCCGGGATCAGCCGCGACGTCGAACGGTCCTCGACGCAGATCGCGTCGCTGCTGGCCAGCTGCCCCTCGGGAGATTGCGCCACGAAGACGATCGATTGGTATTACGACCGCAAGGTCAACGCCCTCGTGCAATACCCGCAGGCCAAGGTGACCCTGATCCAGGCCAAAAAGGTCGGCGGCACCATGCTGCCCTGCACCGGGAGGGTGACCTTCATCGATCCCTCGGTGGCGGCCAAGGCGTCGCCGGTGTTCGCCGAGAACGACGAGGGTTTCATCGTGGTGGTGGAGGTCGCCTACCTCGCCTTCGTCCCCTACACGGGGGCGCTGATGACGCTGTCGACGGCCACCGTCGAGAACGTCACCGGCAAGGGCGCCGTCTTCACCTCGCAGACCTCGGCGGTGCGGACCTCCACCGGCTCGGCGAGCTGCTGAAGCCCGGCCTTCGTCCCGAGATGCGAGCGCCGCCGCCTCAGACCATTTCCAGTTGATCACTTCGTGATGTGGAAATGGGCTTCGCTCAGGCGCCGCGCGGGCTCGGTGATACGGTTCCCGCTTGATCCAAGCGGAAACCGTATCAGACCGGCGTCTTGCGGATGCGTGCGTCGATCGCCTTCGGATCGAGGCCCGGCGCGGTCAGCGGCGGGGCGGGTGCCGTCTCCACGGCGGGGTCGCCCTTGATGGCCTTGGCCAGGCGATTGCGCTCGTAGAGCAGCACGACGACGACGGAGATCAGGAACGGGATCCAGAAGTAGAACAGCCGGAACACCAGGAGGGCGGCGATGATCGACGGGCGCGCCACGTCCGGCATCGCCACCACGAAGACCAGCTCGAACACCCCGAGGCCGCCGGGCGCGTTCGACACCAGGGCCGCCGAGAACGAGGCGAGGAACACCGCCAGCACCACGAGGAAGCCCGGATTCCCGGCCTCCGGCAGGGCGAAGTAGATGATGCCGGCGGCCCCCAGCAGCTCCAGGGGCGCGGCGACGATCTGGCGAGCCATGATCTGCGGGCGCGGGTATTCGAGCTTGAACGACCGGATGGTCATGGGCTTGAGGCGCAGGAGCGAGCCGATGACGTAGAGGGCGACGAAACCGAGCAGGCCCGCGCCGAGGATGCGGGCGGTGGCCGGGTCGGTCAGCATCGACGGCATGTAGCCGTTGAGGCGCGTGAGGGTGTCGGGCAGGGCCACGAGCACGAGGCCGCCGAGCAGGATCGTGCCGAGGCCGAAGGTGAAGGAGCACAGGGCCACCAGCACCGCGACCTGGGCCGCCGACAGGCCCTTGGCGGTATAGGCCCGGTAGCGCACCACCGCGCCGGAGAACACCGAGGCGCCGATGTTGTGGGAGAGGGCGTAGGTGGTGAACGAGCAGACCGAGACGAAGAACCACGAGATGTGGCGCACGCCCAGATGCAGCAGGGCGATGCGGTCGTACCAGGCCAGCGCCGCATAGGCGACGAGGGTCGCGAGCCCGGCCAGCAGGAAGCGGTGGACCGGGATCTCGGCGAAGCTGCTCTTGATCTCGGCCACCGAGATGCCGGCGAGCTCGCGATAGAGCAGGTAGCCCGAGACGACGACGGCGGCGAGGCCGACGATTGGCCAGATGAAATCGCTGATCTTCTTCATGATCGACAGGTCGAGCCCCCTCACGCGGGCCCTCCCTGCACGACCGTGCCCGGCATCGCAAGCACGACCGGGAGCGGGCGAACCTCGGGAGAAAGCCGGCACGCCCCGGCTGATGTCACGCGATCATGACGCTTTCGTGCCAGCCCGGCCCGTGCGGCGGGCTGGCGCCGGCGTCAGGCGCGGATGCGCGACAGGCCGATCCCGTCCATGGCGGCCTGGTCGCGGATCGCCTCGGCGGCGCGTTCGGCGCTGCGCTCGCGGTCGTCGAGGATCTCGACCTTCTTGAGGTCCTCGAACGCCTCGCCGAGCTCGGCCTTGGCCTCGGCGAGCTGCCCTTCGAGGGCGGCGGCCGACTGGCGCATGTTGTCGCGGCGGCCCGCGGCGGCGCGGGCGTAGGTCGGGTAGGCGAAATGCGTGACGTCGGAGATGCCGGCCCGGCTTTCCTCATGGGCGACCTCGCGGTCGAGCTCCAGCGCCATGCGGTTGAAGTCGGCCATCATCATCTCGATCTGGGTCACGCGGCGACGTTTCTCGTCCACCTGGAAGCGGCGGAGCCGGATCAGCGTGTCTCGCGATTTCATGGTGACCGTTCCACTGTTACGCAACTCGGCCGAGCGACGCCGGGGCGTCCTCGGTACGGCTCGCGCCGAGCGCGGGCGGGTCCGTCATGGACCGCCCACGATCTCCGCCAGCCGCAGGTAACCATCCCCGATCGAAGTTGCTTCTTCCTTACCCTGACCCAGAAAAGCCTCCATTGCCGGCATCAGGCCGATCGCCTCGTCCACTTCGGGCGAGGCGCCCGAGCGATAGGCGCCGAGGCGAATCAGTTCCTCCATGTCGGCATAGGTGGATAAGAGCCGCCTGGCGCGCCGCACGGTGGGCAGATGGGCCGGGTCGCAGGCCTTCGGCATGGTGCGCGACACCGACCGCAGCACGTTGATGGCCGGATAGCGCCCGCGCTCGGCGATGCCCCGCTCCATCACGATGTGCCCGTCGAGGATGCCGCGCACCGCATCCGCCACCGGCTCGTTGTGGTCGTCGCCCTCCACGAGCACCGTGAACAGGCCCGAGATCGCCCCTGCCCCGACGCCAGGGCCGGCCCGTTCGAGCAGGCGCGGCAGCTCGCTGAAGACGGTGGGGGTGTAGCCCTTGGCGGTGGGCGGCTCCCCGGCGGCCAGGCCGATGTCGCGCTGGGCCATGGCGAAGCGCGTGATCGAATCGATCATGCACAGCACCTGCTTGCCCTGGTCGCGAAAGTACTCGGCGACCGCCAGGGTGACGTAGGCCGCGTTGCGCCGCATCAGGGCCGGCTCGTCGGAGGTGGCCACCACCACCACCGAGCGGGCGAGGCCGGAAGGGCCGAGATCGTCCTGCAGGAACTCCTGCACCTCGCGCCCGCGCTCGCCCACGAGGCCTATCACCGCCACGTCGGCGGCGGTGTAGCGGGCGAGCATCGACAGCAGCACCGACTTGCCGACGCCCGAACCCGCGAAGATGCCCATGCGCTGGCCCGCGCACATGGTCAGGAAGGTGTTGATGCAGCGGATGCCGAGATCCAGCGGCGGCCCGACGCGCTTGCGGGCGTGCGCGGGCGGCGGATCCGCCCGCAGGGGATAGATCGCCGGGCCGTGGACGAGGGGGCCGAGCCCGTCGATCGGCCGGCCGAGGGCATCGATCGTGCGGCCGAGCCAGGCCGTCGAGGGCCGGATCGCGCCCGCCGCTTCGTCGCGGACGATGGCCGGGCAGCCGCGGCGCACGCCCTCCAGCGAGCCGAACGGCATCGCCAGCGCCCGGTCGCCCTGGAACCCGATGATCTCGCAGGGCACGCTCGCCGCGCCGCCGGCGCCTTCCACGCTGATGTCGAGCCGCCCGCCCAGGCGCATCGCCGAGACCGGGCCCGCCACCTCCACGAGCAGCCCGCGGATGGCCACCACCCGGCCGTAGGTCTCGAGGGGTGCGATCGCGTCGAGCGCCCTCATCGCCGCCGACAATCCGAGCCGGCCGGCACCGCGATCCGCCATCGTTTCCTCCGCCGCCATCGTTTCCTCCGCCGCCGACGGCTCCGCCGCGCCCCGTCGCGCAATCTTGTGCGAGGCTGGCAACGGTTCGTTTACCTCCCTCCTTAACACTGCCCTCATCGCGACGGCAGCGGTGGACGGGTCCTTCGACGAGGCTCGCCATCGCGGTCGTCGGATTGGTACGACCACCGTGGCCTTCCGGTGACGTGCCACGTGAAACGCTTTCGATAACAGACGCCTCGGTGCTTTTTCTCGGCCCGGCTGTCGGTTCTTTTCAGGTCTTGGATCGGAACAGACCGACAACGGATCGACGAACGGATGGCCGGCCCCGAATTCAGGGCTTGCCACGGAGAATCAGGTTTTGTTAACGATTAACGATTAGCGTTTGACGTCCAGGACGAGGGAACGTCCGCCACGGGCCGGTGGCGGGCGAACAGCGGGGGCTTGCCCAGACGCTGAGCACGGCCGGCTGTGCTGGGGACCGACGATGCGGGTACTTCTGATCGAGGACGACAGCGCAACCGCGCAGAGCATCGAGTTGATGCTCAAGTCCGAGAACTTCAATACTTATACGACGGACCTTGGCGAGGAGGGCATCGACCTCGGCAAGCTCTATGACTACGACATCATCCTGCTCGACCTGAACCTGCCCGACATGTCGGGCTACGAGGTGCTGAGAAACCTGCGCGTCGCCAAGGTCAAGACGCCGATCCTGATCCTCTCCGGCATGGCCGGCATCGAGGACAAGGTGAAGGGCCTCGGCTTCGGGGCCGACGACTACCTCACCAAGCCCTTCCACAAGGACGAGCTCGTCGCGCGCATCCATGCCATCGTGCGCCGCTCGAAGGGCCACGCCCAGTCGGTGATCACCACGGGCGACCTCGTGGTCAACCTCGACCAGAAGACCGTGGAGGTCGCGGGCTCCCGCGTCCATCTCACCGGCAAGGAGTACCAGATGCTGGAACTCCTCTCCCTGCGGAAGGGCACGACCCTGACCAAGGAGATGTTCCTGAACCATCTCTACGGTGGCATGGACGAGCCGGAACTCAAGATCATCGACGTGTTCATCTGCAAGCTGCGCAAGAAGCTCGCTAATGCCTCGTCGGGCAAGAACTACATCGAGACCGTCTGGGGGCGCGGCTACGTCCTGCGCGAGCCGATGGACGGCGAGGAGCGCATCGCGGTCTGATCCCGGCCCCAAGGCCAGTCGGACCGATCAACGGCCCCGCTTCGGCGGGGCCTTTTTTGTGCCCTCATCCCATTTCCGGTTGATCACTTCGTGATGGGGACATGGGCTTCGCTCCGGCGCCGCGCAGGCTCGGTGATACCGCTCCCGCTTGAGCCAAGTGGAAACGGTATCATCCGCAGGGCCGCCGGCACCTCCGTGCGCGACGGCTCGCGACGCCTGCCGCCTTTGCCGGCGGATCCGTTCGGCCTTTCCTGGGACGCCTGGAGCGTGATCCTGGGAAACCCGGGCGAGCGCCGCGTCCGCGGCTCGATACGACCGGCCTGTCGTACCAAAGAAAAAAGCGGGCCCACCGCACCGGTGGCCCGCTTCCTTAGAGTCCAAACGACACGATCCGCCGCGCCGGGCAACCCGTGCCGCAGGGCGGCACGGGGGTGAGGGCCAGAGGCCCCCGCCTCGCTTCAGGCGGCGCCGGGGCCGGAGCCGGCCGCGGGTCCGATCGCCGGAGCGGTCGGGGCGAACGGCGAGCCGCCGGGGCGACGGGGAGCACCGGCGCCGAAACGGGGCTTGGGCTTGGGAGCCGCGATCAGGCCTTCGCGGATCGCGGTCTTGCGCGCCTGCTTGCGGGCCCGGCGCACCGCCTCGGCCTTCTCGCGCGCCTTGCGCACGGACGGCTTCTCGTAGGCCTTGCGCTGCTTCATTTCCCGGAAGATGCCTTCACGCTGCATCTTCTTCTTCAGGACGCGGAGAGCCTGATCGACGTTGTTGTCGCGAACGAGTACCTGCAACGGTCTAGATCCTCTAGGACGGTGATGGTTTTGGAGCGATGATGGTCTTGGACGAACCGGCGCCGGCCCCGAGCCCCTCGCGGGAAAACTGAAAAAACGCCCCTTGCCCGGAATAGCCCGGGAGGGACGCCCGTCAGACACACTCGAATCGACGCAGAAACTGCACTTGGGGCAGGCTCATACACCAAGGCGGGACACATTCCAACAGCCGGCCGAACGGGTTGGGCCCGGCGGGTGCCGCCTGTGGCTCAATTGTGCGACTGGATGAAGTTGCGCACCAGCGGATAGGTCTGGTTCTCCCACTTGCGGCCAGAGAACACGCCGTAGTGGCCGACGCCGGCCTGGAGGTGGTGGCTCTTCATGTGCGGCGCCAGGCCGGTACAGAGGTCGTGCGCCGCCATGGTCTGGCCGACGGCGCAGATGTCGTCGCGCTCGCCCTCGACGGTCATCAGGGCGGTCTTGCGGATGCTGCGCATGTCCATGGGGTTGCCGCGGTACGTCAGCTCGTTCTTGGCCAGGGTGTACTCCTGGAACACGGTCTTGACGGTCTCGAGATAGAACGCCGCGTCGAGGTCGAGCACGGCGAAATACTCGTCGTAGAACGTCTCGATCCCGTTGGCCTTGTCGGTCTCGTCGTTGGCGATGTGCCAGAACAGGTCGGCGTGCTGCTGGATGTGGCGCTTGGCGTTCATCGAGAGGAACGCCGAGACCTGCATGAAGCCCGGGTAGACGCGGCGACCGGCGCCGGCATGGCGCGAGGGCACCGTGGCGATCAGGTTCTTCTCGAACCACGCCAGCGGCTTCGAGGTAGCGAGCTTGTTCACCGAGGTCGGGCTGATCCGGCAATCCACCGGGCCGGCCATCAGGGTCATGCTGCGCGGGTGGGCGGCGTTGCGCGACTGGGCCATCACGGCGGCGGCCACGAGGGTCTGCACCGCGGGCTGGCACACGGCCACGATATGGGCGCCGTCCCCCATCGCCTCGAGGAACTGGACGAGGTGGTCGACATAGTCGTCGAACCCGAAGGTGCCCGCCGAAAGCGGCACGTCGCGGGCGTTGTGCCAGTCGGTGATATAGACGTCGTGGTCGGGCAGCATCGTCTTGACGGTGCCGCGCAGGAGCGTCGCGAAATGGCCCGAGAGCGGCGCCACCACGAGAACGCGGGGCTGCACGCTGTCGATGTCCTTCCGGAACCGGAGCAGGGTGCCGAAGGGCGTCACCAGCACCGCCTCCTCGGTCACCGGCACCTGGCGGTTGCCCACCGTCACCGCGTCGATGCCGTAGGCGGGGCGCGCGAAGGTGAGGCCGGCGCGCATCATCATGCGGGCGCTGGCGGTGAACCAGTTCAGCGGTTCGCGGTAGCCCGCGCTCCGCCACGGGGCCAGGGCCTCGTTGACCATCCGCCCCCAGGTGCGGGTCTGCTTGGCGATGTCCGACTGGACCTCGAAGGCATCGTACAGCATGGCGCCGGGACCTCTACGCGAACGATCGGACGCCGAAACATCCGCCCTGACCGGGCAGGAAAGCTCATACCGTTCGTTCAGCCGTCCCATGACGGCAGGCTGGGCCACTCCGGAACGGAAGGCAACGGGGGCGAAATACGATCCCGCCGTGTTGTGGTGCCCCTGCATCAGGTAAGGTCCGTGCCGGCCCATCCGTCCGGGGCCGGCGCCCGGTCTGCAATGCCCGTGCCGGCCGCGCGACGCATTCGTCCCGGATGCCGCCGATACGGCACGAGTCTTGGATCGCCGAGATCCGGTCCCGGATCGCCGAGTCCCGGATCGCATTGCCGTACCCAACGGACCACCTTCGAGGAAACGCCGATGTCAGCCGCGACGCTCACGATTTCGAGCCGCAACTATTCGTCGTGGTCGCTGCGCGGCTGGCTGATCTGCAAGATGTCGGGGCTCGCGTTCGAGACCGAGCTCCTGACGGGGACCGACGCGTCCACCCGCGCCGAGCTGCTGCACCTGTCGCCGTCCTTCCTGGTGCCGCGGCTGCAGCACGGGAGCGTGGCGGTGTGGGATACCCTGTCCATCGCGCAGTACCTCCACGAGATCCTGCCCGGGTCGGGCCTGCTGCCCGAGGACATCGCCGCACGCGCCCATTGCCGCTCCATCTCCGGCGAGATGCACGGCGGCTTCATCAACCTGCGTTCGGCGCTGCCGATGAACCTCAAGGCCCGGCACGCCGACTTCAAGGTCTTCAACGGTGCCGCGGGCGACATCGACCGCATCGTGACGATCGTCGAGGATTGCCTGGCCCGCTACGACGGTGCCTACCTCTTCGGCGAGGCCCCGACGCTGGCCGACGCCATGTACGCCCCGGTCTGCACCCGCTTCCAGACCTACGACGTCCCGCTGCCGCCCCGGATCGCGGACTACCGCGACCGCATCCTCGCCTGGCCGCTGATGGCGGAATGGGCCGAGCAGGCCCTGGCCGAACCCGAGGACATCGACGAACTCGACATGGAGTTCTGAGTAGAAAACCGCTGTCCGAGCGCGCATCGAACCCAAAGGATGCACGCTCGGGTTTCATTCGCTAGGGCCCGCGACATCGGCGGCCACCGATACGGTTCCCGCTTGGATAAGGCGGGACCCGTATCACCGAGCCCGCGCGGCGCCCGGGCGACGCCGAAATCCGCGGGGCGAAGCCATCGAGCGGATGTCGTACGAGACCCGTCACGCCCGTCCGGCGGTGAGGGAGAGCATCGCCGGGTCGATCCCGTTCGAGCGCAGCGTCCGCTCGTATTTCGCGTCGAGCGCCGTGTGGAAGATCAGGTCCGGATCGGCCGGGCAGGTCAGCCAGCCGTTGGCCATGATCTCGGTCTCGAGCTGGCCCGGCTGCCAGCCGGCGTAGCCGAGCGCCAGCACCGCGTTGGCCGGCCCGTCGCCGGTGGCGATGGCCCGCAGGATCTCCACGGTGGCGGTGAGGCAGATGCCGTCGTCGATGATCAGGGTCGACTGGGCGATGTGGAAATCGTCGCTGTGCAGCACGAAGCCGCGCTTGGCGTCGACCGGACCGCCCATCAGCACCGGCATGTGGCCGATCCGCTCGCGCAGGCGGATCGCGTCGTCCTCGGTGGCGATGTCGAGCTGCACCAGCAGGTCGGGCATGTTGAGGTCGTCCACCGCCTTGTTGAGGATGATGCCCATCGCCCCGTCGGCGGAATGCGCGCACAGGTAGATCACCGAGCGCGCGAAGCGTTCGTCCAGCAGCCCGGGCATGGCCACGAGGAACTGTCCGTCGAGGTAGCCGGAGGACTCGGTGGCGGTGGTTGGGGTCTGCATGGCGCGATGCTAGCGGTCCGGCCCGCGTTGTCCAGCGCGCAATGTGCAGCGCACCAGACGGCGAGGCGCCCGAGGTCGAGGCGCCCAAGATCGAGGCTCAAGCTCGACACTGCCGAGCCTTCCGCGCTAGACGAACGGCATCCCCATGCGGCGACCGCCGCCGGCCCTGAAAGACCTGAGGAAACACGCGATGACCATCGAGGTTGGCCAGCACCTGCCGCAGGTGACCTTCCGGGTGAACGGACCCGACGGGCCCGTGGCCAAGACCACCGACGACCTGTTCAAGGGCCGCCGCGTCGTCCTCGTCGGCGTGCCCGGAGCCTTCACCCCGAGCTGCCACCGCAACCACCTGCCCGGCTTCGTCGCCAAGCTCGACGAGATCAAGGGCCGGGGCGTCGACGCCGTGGCGGTGACCTCGGTCAACGACGTGTTCGTGCTCGACGCCTGGCAGAAGGCCAGCGGCGCCGAGGGCATCGACTTCCTGGCCGACGGCAATGCCGAATTCGCCAAGGCGACCGGCCTCGACATGGACGGCACCGGCTTCGGCCTCGGGCCGCGCTCGAAGCGCTATTCCATGCTGGTCGACGACGGCGTCGTGCGCGTCCTCAACCTCGAGGAAGTCCCGGTCAAGACCGAGATCTCGGGCGCCGAAGCGCTGCTCAAGGTCATCTGAGCGGGATCGGCGGACGCGTTCGCACGTCCGCCGCCCGTCTTGGGGACCCGCTCGGCGTGATCCGTCGGCGGATACCGGCGAGACGCGACGTCAAAACAGGGTGGCGCAGGCGCCCGTCCCCGCCTCACGTCTCGACGAGGCCGGTGCTGGCGCCCGAGGCTTCCGAATCGCCCCGGCCGTGCGGCAGGCCGAGGTATTCGGCCGAGCGCATCTCGATGAGGCGCGACACCGTGCGGTCGAACTCGAAGGCCTCGCGGCCCTCGGTGGCGGTGTAGAGAGCCTGCGCCTCGGCCGCCGCCGACGCCACGAGCTTCACGTGGCCGTCGTAGAGGGTGTCGACGAGGGTGATGAAGCGCTTGGCCTCGTTGCGGTTGTCCGGCCCCATCACCGGGATGTCGGAGACGATGAGCGTGTGGAAGGTGTGGGCCAGCGCCATGTAGTCCGACGCGCCCAGCGGTGTCGCGCAGAGGTCGGCGAAGGTGAAGCGGGCGACGCCGGCGGCCTCCTCGGGTACCGCCACCTGTCGGCCCTTGACGCGGATCGTGGCCGGGCGGCCCCGGGCCTTGCCGGTGAGGCTGCGGAAGGCGAGGTCGAGGGCGGCGCCGGCGGCTTCGTCGGCCGGCACGTGGTAGACCGAGGCGCCGCCGAGTTTCTCCAGGCGGAAGTCGGTGCGGCTGTCGAGGCGCAACACCGACACGCGGGTCTTGAGTTCGGCCACGAAGGGCAGGAACAGGGCGCGGTTGAGGCCGCCCTCGTAGAGCCGGTCGGGCTCGACGTTGGATGTCGCCACCACCGTGACGCCGTGCCGGAACAGGGCCGCGAACAGCCGCCCGAGCAGCATCGCATCGGCGATATCGGTGACCGTGAACTCGTCGAAGCACAGCAGCGCCGCCTCGCCGGCCAGGGCCTCGGCCACCACCGGGATCGGGTCGTCGCCCTTGGCGGTGCCGGCCTTGAGGGCCTGGCGGTGGGCGTGGATGCGCTCGTGCGCATCGGCGAGGAAGCCGTGGAAATGCACCCGGCGCTTGGTGCCTGAGGCCGCCTCGTAGAACAGGTCCATCAGCATGGTCTTGCCGCGGCCCACCGATCCCCAGATGTAGAGCCCCTTGGGCGGCCCGTCGGCATCGTCGCGGCGGCCGAACAGCCAGCCGAGCGCGCTGCCCTTCTTGGCGCGCCGGCGCCGCTCCAGCACCTGCAGAAGGTCGTCGAGGGCCGTGACGAGGCGCACCTGCGCGGCATCGCGCTCGATGACGCCCGAGGCGACGAGGGCGGAATAGCGCGCCGCCACCGGCCCGGCGGGGGGCGCGTCGGCGCCGGTATGGCGGGGCGGGACACTCACGGCGGACGACCTCGCGGGTGCGCGGGATGGGCGACGACGACGGGTCGACCGGCTTCGCTCTGCCGCGACACTCCGCCGGGATCAACCCCGGCCAGCGACACCGCGCCCTGGTCGTCAGGGCATCGACCCGCCTCTGCCCGGAGCGTAAGCTCCACGCCATCGAGGCTCCGCGGCCGTCACGTCGCGACCGGCGGCCCCGAGCGCACAGGAGGTCACGCCATGGTCCGATCCGTTCGCCTCGTGCTGGCCGGTTGCGCCGTCCTCGGCTCCCCCTCCCCGATCGCGGCCCAGGGGCGCCCGGCCACCACCGCGATGGCCTGCGCCGCCGCGAGGGATTTCGTCGCGCGGGCCGGCGCCGTCGTGATGACCACCGGACCCATCACCTATGCGCGACTCGTGCGCGACGGCGGCTTCTGCCCGCTGCCGGAAGGGCCCAAGCCGGCGTTCGAGCGCACCCTCGACGATCCGCAATGCTTCGTCGGCTACACCTGCCAGGACAAGTTCAACGAAGGCATCGGCCGCGACTGACGCCATTTCCGATTGATCACTTCGTGATGCGGAAATGAGCTTCGCTCAGGCGCCGTCCGGGCTCGGTGATGCGGTTCCCGCTTGATTCAAGCGGAAACGATATCACACCGTCCGAGGTCGGGTTTCGCCCGCCTACGGTCAAGCTGCCATCTTGAGGCCCCGTCGCTCGCGCATGTCCGAGGCCGTCAGTACGGCTCCGCTTCGAGCCGTCGAGAGGGACAGGCAGATGGCGTCCATCGGCGAGGCAGCCCCCATCGTCCGCAGCGAGGCGGGCGAAGCGGGACAGGGTACGTCGGCCGAAGTCGTGCGGCTCGAGCGATCGGTGGCGTTCGCCCTCGACCTCATCGCGACGGCACGGCACGAGCGCGACGCCGCCCCGGTGCAGGCGGCCCGGCGCAATCTCGCCGCAGTCTACGGCCTGACGCGCCTGAGACGCCGACAGGAGCAGAGCGACGCCCGGCCGCGGGCCTCGGCCTGAGCGACCCGCGCCCGACCCCGTCCGATCAGGCCGATCGGCGGGCGGACGAGGTGGCGCGCAGCGGTCGGGTCGCGAGCCAGATCGTGTGGCGGGCGCCGCCACCCTTGCCGTTGGCCCTTACGCCGACTTCCTCCACCGCAAAGCCGATCCGGCGCAGACGCTGCGTGAACGATCCGTCCGGGGCCGCCGACCACACCGCCAGGACGCCGCCGGGGCGCAAAGCGGCCAGGGCCGCCGCCAGGCCCTCGCCGTCGTACAGCCGGTCGTTGGCCGGTCGCGTCAGGCCGTCGGGCCCGTTGTCGACGTCGAGCAGGATGGCGTCGTAGGCGAGCGGGCGCTCGCGGATCACCCGGGCGACGTCGTCCTGGCGGAGGCGGACGCGGGGATCGTCGGGACCGGGGCCGCAGATCGCCGCCAGCGGTCCCCGGGCCCAGGACACCACCTGCGGCACCAGTTCGGCGACCACCACCTCCGCATCGGGCCTCAGGGCGACGAGGGCGGCGGCCAGGGTGAACCCCATGCCGAGCCCGCCGACGAGGAGCCGCGCGCCGGCCCTGGCGCCGATGCGGGCGCAGGCGAGGTCTGCCAGCGCCTCCTCCGAACCGCTGAGGCGGCTGTTCATGAGTTCGTTGTGGCCGAGCTGGATCGAGAACTCCGATCCGCGCTGCAGCAGGCGCAGCACCTCGGTGCTCCCGGGGATCGCGGCCGTATCCAGAAGCACCCAGGGTTTCACGTGAAATCCTCTGGCGAGCCGGCCCTCCCGTCACCGGAAGGGCCGGGCGGCGAGGTTAGAACAGCCCTTCGATCTGGCCGTTGGCGTCGAGGTGGATGCCCTCCGACGCCGGGACCTTCGGCAGGCCCGGCATCGTCATGATCTCACCGCAGATCACCACGACGAAGCCGGCACCGGCCGAGAGCCGCACGTCGCGCACCGCGATGGTGTGGCCGGTGGGAGCCCCCATCAGCGCCGGATCGGTGGAGAACGAGTACTGGGTCTTGGCCATGCACACCGGCAGGTTGCCGTAGCCCTCCTTCTCGAACTGGGCGAGCTTGGTGGCGGCCTTGGCGTCGATGGAGATCCCTTGCGCCCCGTAGAGCTTGGTGGCGATGGTGCGGACCTTGTCGGCGAGCTTGGTCTCGACCTCGTAGGCGAAGGTCAGGGGCTTCTGCTCGCCCTCGGCCAGCTTGACCACCGCATGGGCCAGTTCCTCTGCACCGGCACCACCGTCCGCCCAATGCTTGCAGGTGATCGCCTCGACCTGGAGCCTGTCGCGGCAGAGCTCCTTGAGCTTGGCGTGCTCGGCGTCGGTGTCGGCGAAGAAGTGGTTGACACCCACCACCACCGGCAGGCCGAAGCCGCGCACGTTCTCGACGTGGCGGGCGAGGTTCGCGAACCCCTTCTCCAGGGCCTCGAGGTTCTCGCCCGAAAGATCCTTCTTGCCGACGCCGCCGTGCATCTTGAGGGCGCGCACGGTGGCGACGATCACCACCGCCGAGGGCTTGAGGCCCGCCTGGCGGCACTTGATGTCGATGAACTTCTCCGCGCCGAGATCGGCGCCGAAGCCGGCCTCCGTCACCACGTAGTCGCCGAGCTTGAGCCCGGCGCGGGTGGCGATCACCGAGTTGCAGCCGTGGGCGATGTTGGCGAAGGGGCCGCCGTGGATGAGCGCGGGGTTGCCCTCCAGGGTCTGGACGAGGTTGGGCTGGAGCGCGTCCTTGAGGAGCACGGTCATCGCGCCCGTGGCCTTGACGTCCTTCAGGGTCACCGGCTTGCGGTCGCGGGTCTCGGCGATGACGATGCGGCCGAGACGCGCCTCGAGGTCGTCGAGATCCTTGGCGAGGCAGAACACCGCCATGACCTCCGAGGCGACGGTGATGTCGAACCCGTCCTCGCGCGGGAAGCCGTTGGCGACGCCGCCCAGGCTCGAGGTGATCGCGCGCAGCGAGCGGTCGTTCATGTCGACCACCCGGCGCCAGGCGATGCGGCGGACGTCGATGTTGAGCTCGTTGGCCCAGTAGACGTGGTTGTCGATCAGCGCGGCCGCGAGGCTGTGGGCCGAGGTGATGGCGTGGAAGTCGCCGGTGAAGTGCAGGTTGATCTGCTCCATCGGCACCACCTGCGACTTGCCGCCGCCGGCCGCCCCGCCCTTCATGCCGAAGCAGGGGCCGAGCGAGGGCTCGCGCAGGCAGGCCACGGTCTTCTTGCCGATGCGGTTGAGGCCGTCGCTGAGGCCCACCGTGGTGGTGGTCTTGCCCTCGCCGGCCGGCGTCGGGCTGATGGCGGTGACCAGGACGAGCTTGCCCTCGGGCTTGCCTTCCAGCGACTTGATGAAGCCGTGGTCGATCTTGGCGATGCTGCGGCCGTAGTTGTGAAGGGCCTCGTCGGGGATGCCGATCCGGGCTGCCACTTCGGCGATGGGCTTGAGGGTCGCCGCGCGGGCGATCTCGATGTCTGAGGGCATGCTTCTCTCCCGGGTTCCGTCCCCGCCGGCGTTGAGCCGTGCGGCCGTCTTGGCGATGTGTCCAGCCTAGACCGATGGCATCACAGGGTGCGACGGGGCAAGCGCTGATCGGCTCGGATTTTTTTGAGGCGACGCACAAAAAATCGTGCCGTCGGCGATCGACCTTTGCCGACGGCGTCCGCTGTGAGGGCCGAGGCCTCTCGCGACATGTGACCGCCCTTGCTAAAGCTACGGGTGATCCGCATTCTGCGGATCATATCCAAGGCGGAACAGACCCCCGCGGCTGGTGAATGATGAACCTTTTCACGTTCGTAGACATCGACGCGACCGACCTCGCCAAGAAGGCGGGCTTCTACCAGGACGAGGCCATCCGGTCTCCGGTCCGGATCAAGAAGAACGGCCGCCCGAAGACGGTCCTGATTTCCTATGAGGAGTTCATCCGCCTGCGCGACCGGGACCGGCAATCGTTCACGGTCGACGACATCCCCGACGACATCGCCGACGAAATTCTGGCCGCTGACGTTCCGGACGAACTGAAAGACTGACGACGACGGGATTTCGCCGGTTGATCCCGACACAGCCGCCCATTGCGGGCACGGTCGTTCGATTTTCATTCCTGTGGTCGAACGAAGACGAGCAGGGTGAGGTGGGGGGACGAAAGGACCGGCCCGCCGTCCTCGTTATCTCGAAGGACGCCGAGCGGGGAAGCTGCATCGTCGTTCCCATCACCCATCGCGAACCCGAGGGGCGGACGGTCGGCATCGAGGTTCCGGCCGCGGTGCGCATGACGCTCGGTCTGGACGATCGCCGGCAGTGGATCATCATTTCGGAAGGTAACCGGTTCGTGTGGCCGGGCCCCGATCTACGCCCGGTTCCAGACGCACAGCCGCCATCGGTGATCTACGGACGGATTCCGAGGTCGCTCTTCGTCGATGTGCTGACGCAACTTCAGACCCTGATCCGTGCCAAGCGGACAACGGTCGTCGCTCGGTAGCGTCGGAGCCCCTGAGAGCCGGGTCGCTCTTCAAGCCACCGCCCGGATCACCCGGCCGACCTTGTCCACGATCTCCCCGATCTGGTCGGCGCTCACGATCAGCGGCGGGGTCAGGGCCAGGGTGTCGCCGGCGGCGCGCACGACGATGTCGAAGTCCTCGAACCCGGCGACCATGGCCGCGTAGGCGCGGGCGCCCGGCGCGTCGGGCCGGGGCGCGAGGTCGATGGCGGCCGCCAGCCCGACGGTGCGGATGTCAAGGACGCCGGGATGGTCCTTGAGGGACATCACCGCCTCGCCGAAGGCCGGCTCCAGCCGCCTCGCCCGTCCGAACAGGTCCTCGTCGCGGTAGATGTCGAGGGTGGCGAGCGCCGCCGCGCAGGCCAGGGGATGGCCGGAATAGGTGTAGCCGTGGAACAGCTCGATGGTGCCGGGCGGGCCGGTCATCAGCGCGTCGTGGATGCGCGCGCTGGCGATGACGCCGCCCATCGGGACGGTGCCCGAGTTCACGCCCTTGGCGAAGGTGATCATGTCCGGTGTGACGCCGTAGCGTTCGGCGGCGAAGGCGGCCCCGAGGCGGCCGAAGCCGGTGATGACCTCGTCGAAGATCAGGAGGATGCCGTAGCGGTCGCAGATCGCCCGCAGGCGTTCGAGGTAGCCCTTGGGCGGCGGCAGCACGCCGGTGGAGCCGGCCATCGGCTCGACGATGACGGCGGCGACGGTGGAGGGGTCGTGGAGGGCGACGATCCGCTCGAGATCGTCGGCCAGATGCGCCCCCCATGCGGGCTCGCCGATGGTGAAGGCCTGATGCTCGCGCGAATAGGTGTGGGGCAGGTGGTCGACGCCGGGCAGGCCGAGGCCGAAGGCGCGCCGGTTGGTGACGATGCCGCCCACCGAGATGCCGCCGAAGCCGACGCCGTGGTAGCCGCGCTCGCGCCCGATCAGGCGGGTGCGTCGGCCCTCGCCCCTAGCGCCCCAATAGGCAAGCGCGATCTTGAGGGCGGTATCGACCGATTCCGATCCGGAATTGCAGAAGAACACGTGGTCGAGGTCCCCCGGCGCCAGATGCGCCAGCCGCGAGGCTAGGGTGAAGGCGCCGTCGTGCCCGAACTGGAACGGGGGCGCGTAGTCGAGGGTCGCCGCCTGGGCCTGGATCGCCGCCGTGATGGCGTCGCGGCCGTGGCCGGCGTTGCAGCACCACAGTCCGGCGATGCCGTCGAGGATCCGGCGCCCGTCGCCGCTGCGGTAGTGCATGTCCCTGGCGCCCACGATCATCCGCGGCGCCGCCTTGAAGGCGCGGTTGGCGGTGAAGGGCATCCACCAGGCGTCGAGGTCGTTGGGCCCGACAGGGGCGGCGCGCACGTCAGGATTCATGGCGGGGTTCATGTCGAGATTCATGTCGAGAATCAGGGCTCCATCGGGGTGGCGGTGTAGCCGGCCAGGGTCAGCGCCTCGGCGATACCGTCGGCGCGGGCCAGGGTCGTCACCGCGACGCGGCCGTGGTCGCGGTCCACCGCGACGTCGGCCTGCGGGTCGAGCCGGCGGATCGCCCGGGTCACCGCGGCGGCGCAGCCGTCGCAGGTCATGCCCTCGACCCGCATGAGAAGGTCCGTCCGCATCGCGTCCATCTGCTGAGCCCTCCCGGCATGTCCTCGATTACCGCCCGCGTCCGCCGTCGCCGCGACGGACGACGCAGGCGTCCCGGACGCGGGTGCCGAGCCAGCTTTGCGCCACACTTTGCGCCACACCTAGCAAAAATCGACCCAGGACCGCCGACGATACCCTTGTGGGGGCGCCGGTCCGCCGACAAGACTGGCCGATCCGCGATTCGCGGCCCGTTTCCATCGCGTCGTTTGCACGTCGTTCGCGTTCGAGGTTGAACAATCCATGGCCAGGTTCGTCGGCCGGCGCGGTGGCCCCTGGGTCTGGATGCTGCTGGGGCTGCTCGTCCTGCCGCCGCTGGCGGTGTTCGTGCCGCTGGCCGGCGCCTTCGCCCTCGCGGCCGTCGCCGTGGCGATCGGCCTGATCCTGCAGCGGCGCGCCGGCACCCTCGCCCAGCGCTGCGACAAGCTCTCGGGCGAGATCGACGTCCTGTCCAAGCGCCTCCTCGCCCTCGAGGCGGGCAGGACGGGCGATGCGGCGAAGGCCGCCGAGGTAGCAAGAGCCGAGACGGCGAGGGCCCGGACGGGCCGGGCCGAGGGCACGGCGGACCTCTCGGCCAACGTGGAGGAGGTCACGGCGGAGATCGGCCTCCTCAGCGGTATCGTGCGCGAACTCGCCGCCATCGTCGCCGCCCAGGACAGCGACCTCGCCAAGCTGAAGGCAGAGCCCCGCCCCGTACCGGTGCCGACCGCGGTGACGTCCGCCAGGGCGCAGCCGGCGCCGGCCCCGTCCGTCTCCCAGGAGATCGTGGTACCGCCCCGCGGTCCGGCCGCCGCGACGGCGGCGCCGTCGCGCGCGCCCTGGGCGCCCCGTCCCCTCGACACCGTCGAAGCACGCGGCGGCGGCGAACCCGCGGACCCGCCCCCGCCGGACCGCTCGGGCGAGCAGCGCCAGCGCGAGACCGCCCTGATCGCGGCCTTCGAGGGCGACGGGCTCGAGGTCCACCTGCAGCCCCTGGTCAGCCTGCCCCAGCGCAAGGTCGTCTCCTACGAGGCGGTGGCGCGCCTGCGCGTCTCGGGCGAGGTGCTGGCGCCGGACCTGTTCCTGCCGGTGCTCGAACGCCACGGCCGCACCACCGACCTCGACCGGCGGATGATCCAGAAAGTGGCCACCATCGGCCGCCATCTCGGCGGGCGCGGCAGCAACGCGGCGGTGGCCTATGCCCTGTCGCCGTTCTCATTGTACGAGCCGGGCTTCCTGCGCTCGCTGACCCGCCTCGTGAGCGACGGGCCGAGCCTCGCCGGGCGGCTCGTGGTGTCGCTGCCGCAGGAGAGCTGGCGCAACCTCGATGCCGAGCAGTCGGCCGCGCTCCTCGCCCTGCGTGGCCAGCTCGGCTTCACCCTCGACCGGCCGGTGGACATGCGCTTCGATCCCCTGGCCCTGGCCGACCGCGGCATCGGCCAGATCAAGATCCCCGCCGAGATGATCCTGCGTCCGGGTAGCCGCCAGGCGATGCCGGACATCGCCCTCGAAGACCTCGTCACCTCGCTCGGCCGGGCCGGCGTGCGCGTGGTGGCGGACGGCGTCGAGCGGGAGGCCGACGTGCCCGACCTCATCGACCTCGGCATTCCCCTGGCGCAGGGAGCCCTGTTCGCCCCGGCCCGGGCGGTGCGGGCCGAGGTGCTGGCAACGGCCGCCGCGCCGCAGCCGCCCGCGCCCGACGGCGAGCCGGCGCCGCAGCGGCGCCCGTTCCGGGACTTCCTGCGCCGGGCCGGCTGAACCGGGCGACGTTGATTTCGCCGGACCGGCGGCTTAACCGCTGCGGGGCGCGGGGCGTCCGGTCGGTTCGACCCGCCCGAACGGATCCGTGCCCCGATCCGTTCGATGGCCTCATCCCATGTCCCAGACCGTCCCGCCGCCTATCCCGATCCTGGCGGGCATCGCCGGCATCGCCGAGGGCGTCGACCTCATCCTGTGCGACGTCTGGGGCGTGCTGCACGACGGCACCAAGGCGCACCGCGGGGCCGGCGAGGCCCTGATCCGGTTCCGCGCGCTGCCCGCCGCCGGCCGGCCGCGCCGGGTGGTGCTGGTCTCGAACGCGCCGCGGCCCTGGCCCGGCGTCCAGGCGATCCTCGACGGCTACGGCGTGCCGCGCGAGGCCTACGACGCCATCCTGACCTCGGGCGACCTCACCTGCAGCCTGCTGGCGCGCACGCCCGGCATCCGCATCCACCACCTCGGACCCGAGCGGGACCTGACGATCTTCTCCGGGCTCGACCTGTCGCTGGTGGGGCCGCAGGAGGCCGAGGCGGTGGTCTGCACCGGCCTGTTCGACGATGCCACCGAGACGGCGGAGGATTATCGCGCGGTGCTGGCGGCCCTGCGGGCGCGGGACGTGCCGATGATCTGCGCCAACCCCGACCTCGTGGTCGAGCGCGACAAGGTGCTGATCCCCTGTGCCGGGCTCATCGCCGCCGCCTATGCCGAGATCGGCGGCGCGGTCACCTATGCCGGCAAGCCGTATCGGCCGGTCTACGAGGAGGCGCTGGCCAAGGCCGCCGCCCTCGACGGCCTGCCGCCGCCGGACCTGGGCCGGGTGCTGGCCGTGGGCGACGCGCTGCGCACGGACATCGACGGCGCGGCGCGGTTCGGCATCCCGAACCTCCTGGTGGCGCGCGGCATCCACGCCGAGGAGCTGGGGGTCACCGCCGAGCACCACACCCTCGGCGACATCGCCGGCTGGCTGGCCGCCCAGAGCGTGCGGCCGGACGCGGTCATCGACAAATTGGTCTGGTAGGCTTGCTGGTCTGGTAGACTTGCTCGTCTCGCAGGCTTGGCCGCCGCTCAATCGAACAGGGCGTCGATGGCGTCCTGCGGGGTCGCCGGCCCCTTGAGCTGCGGGCCGTTGAGGATGAGGAGTTCGTCGCGCATGCGGCGCTCCATCTCGGCCGGGTCGATGCCGGCCTCGTCGCGGGCCTTGACCGCGGTGGCGAAGCGCGACAGCCGCGTCTCGAGCTGACGCAGGGCGTCCACGACCTTGCGGATGCGCTGGCCGGTGATGTCCTGGAAGGTGCAGGCCTCGAAGATGTCGTTCATCCGCGCCTCGACGCTGGCGCGGTAGTTCCCGTCGTCGGGCAGCGACAGGATCTCCTCCGCCGCCGTCATGATGGAGTTGGTGGCGCCGGCGGTCGCCTGGACCACGCTGTCCAGCTCCTCGTGAGCCATCGGCAGGCGGTCGCGGGTGAGTTCGTTCGCCCGCAGGGCGGCGATCTCGTTGCGGACGTGGGTGATGTAGTCCGCGATGTCGACGAGCTCGCGGATCAGCGACGGCTTCGCCGAGGTCGCCGCGGGCTTCGTCGTTGCGGCACCCACAGCTTTGGGCATGGCGGGAGCCGCCATCCTCGCGTTGATTGCCCCCCCCATCGGCCCCGCTCCCATTCCGTCGTGTGTCGTCCGGTCTTAACGCGCCACCGATCCTCGACGAGGATCAGGCGCCGCAGACGGCTTCGATCTTGGTCTTGAGCGTGGCCGCGTTGAACGGCTTGACGATGTAGTTGTTCACGCCGGCCTTCTTGGCGGCGATGACGTTCTCGGTCTTCGACTCGGCGGTGACCATGATGAACGGGGTGGTGCGCAGGTTCTCGTCGGCGCGAACGTGGCGCAGCAGCTCGTAGCCGGTCATGGGCTCCATGTTCCAGTCGGAGATCACGAGGCCGTACTTGCGGTTCTTGAGGCGGGCCAGGGCCGCGGTGCCGTCGGACGCATCGTCGACCTCTTCGAAGCCGAGCTGCTTGAGGAGGTTGCGGATGATGCGGACCATCGTCTGATAGTCGTCCACCACGAGGATCGGCATGCCGAGATCGAGGGCCATGGTCTGCTCTGCTCCGTCAGTACGAGGGCCGGCGCGGCGCGCGCCCCGTCACGAGTTTCGGGGAAGCACCGCAACGGCGCCTCTTGTGACCGACAATACCGAGGACGGAATTGCGAACCGGTTAACTGCTCCGGGCGCGGGCGCGCCAAAACAGAGCGGTGGCCGCTCCGGGCGCACCCATGGCCGATGCGGCGAACGCGCCGCCGCCGCGAGGGCGTCCCGCGCTTGACCCCCATGGGGGTTTTCGACAGGTTCCGCGCCAGCCGACCCCCCTTACCCCTTCCGGACCCGATGTTGCCTGGCGACGAGACGGCCACGCCCTCCCCCGGCGCACCGATGCGGCGCGCGCCCTTCCTCGTGGTGCGCGAGGACGAGCCGGTGCCGGCCGGCCTCGGCGGGGCGGTGGCGGCGATCGGCAATTTCGACGGTGTCCATCGCGGGCACCGGGCCCTCGTCGCGGCGGTGCGCGAGACCGCGGCGGTGGACGGGCGCCCGGCCGTCGTCCTCACCTTCGAGCCGCATCCGCGGGTTTACTTCAATCCCGGCGAGACGCTGTTCCACCTCAGCGACCGCCGGGCGAAGGAGCGGATCTTCGACCGGCTCGGGCTCGATGGCCTGATCGTGCGCCGGTTCGACGCCGCCCTGGCCGGAACCGGGGCGGCGGCCTTCGTCGAGGGCCTGCTGATGCGCGACCTCGGCCTCTCGGGCGTGGTGATCGGGCACGATTTCCATTTCGGCCGTGGCCGTGAGGGCACACCGGCGATTCTCGCCGCCCTCTGCGCCGCCGCCGGCCTCGGCTGCCGGATCATCGAGGCGGTGGCGATGCCCGAGGATCCCGTGCCGGTCTCCTCCAGCGCGATCCGGACGGCCCTGGCCTCCGGCGACGTCGCCCGGGCCAACGCGCTGCTCGGCTATCGCTGGTTCGTCACCGCCGAGGTCCGCCACGGCGACAAGCGCGGGCGCACCCTCGGCTATCCCACCGCCAACATGGCGCTGGGCCCCTGCGGGCTCGCCCACGGCATCTACGCGGTCCGGGCCAAGCTCCGGGACGGGCGGGTGTGCGACGGGGTCGCGAGCTACGGCCGCCGCCCGACCTTCGACGACGGCGCACCCCTGCTCGAGGTCAACCTGTTCGACTTCTCCGGCGACCTCTACGGCCAGGAGATGACGGTGGAGTTCGTGGCCTACCTGCGTGGCGAAGAGCGGTTTTCGAGCGCCGAGGCCCTGATCGCCCGCATGGACCGCGACGCGGCCGAGGCACGGTCTCGCCTCACGGCGGACAGGCTGCCCTCGATGCTGTGACGCGGTGCGTCACGGGTGCTGAACCTGCGTCGTGATGCGGACATGGGCTTCGATCGAGCGCCGCGCGGGCTCGGTTGATACGGTTCTCACTTTATCCAGGCGGAAACCGTCTCAGAGCTGCGGCCGGTCGCCCTTGGCGGCCATGCGCGCGGCCGCCTTGCCCAGGCGCTCGCCGTCGGCGGCGCCGCTCAGGAGATAGGCCGAGCGTCCGTCGGTCCAATAGGCCGTGCCGCCGTCCTGCGAGCGGGTCACGGGGGCCGACGTGGCGTCGCCGTCCGGGCTGTGGGTGGCGAATAGCGCCAGTTCGCCGAGATCCTCGGCCTCGATCGCCACCTCGATCCCGGCCCCCGTCCGCGACGGGAACACCTGGACGTCCTTGACTGTCCATCCCGCCGGCAGCGCCGGCAGGAGGATGCCGGTGGCGGCCTCGATCCCGGCTTGGTCGTAGGCCGGCGCGAGACGCTGGGACGCGATGCGCGCGCGGATGCGGGCGGCCTCGCGGGCCTGCTGCGCATCGGCCATCAGGGCCGGGTCGATCGGCGAGGCCTGGGTGTCGGCGATGCCGAAGGCGCCGACGTCGGAATGGGCGAGCCAGCCCGCTCCCACCAGCATCGCGATGGCGGCGGCGCGGCGCAGGCGGTCGGTGAAACGCCCCCAGGCCAGGGAGCGGTCGAGGCGGCGCGCCGCCTCGCGGTTGCGCTGCGGCCCCGGCGTCGGCGGCTGGGCGAAGGCCTCGCGCAGGGCGTCGCGGTCGTGCAGCTCGGCCATCACCCGGGCGGCGACGTCGGGGTGGCGTGCCAGATGCGCCTCCACGTCGAGGCGGCGCATGATCGCGAGCTCACCGTCCACATAGGCGATGAGATCCTGCTCGGTGATCGGATCGGTGGTCGACGGCTCGGTCATGGTCTGCTCGCTCTCGCTGGTGTGGACGGGTCGCTCACGGCCGGATGTCTCGAAATCCGGCGGCGCCCCTGTCCTCGGTCCTCGCCACACTGACTGGACGGCCTGCCTCAGCCCTCGCCGGACGCCCGCCGCCCGGACGGCAAGGCCTCGTCCGGCGCCGATGCCGGCACGAGGCGCAATCGCGGCACATCGGCCTGCGCCCGTCGCGGCGCCGGCTCCGCACCGGACGCCTCGCCCGCCTCGAATGCCCTGAGCGCCGCCCGGCCGCGGCCGAGGCGCGACATCAAGGTGCCGATCGGAATACCGAGGACCACCGCCGCGTCGGCGTAGGCCATGCCCTCGATGGTCACGAGATGGAGCGCGGCACGCTGCTCCTCCGGCAGCGTCTGGAAGGCCCGGCGGATCTGGGCGAGGCGGACATGGCCTTCCTGGGCGGGCGGCGCGACCTCCTCGGTCAGCTGGACGAGGACATCGGCATGGCGGGCTTCCACGCGCTTGCGGCGCTGCTCGTCGATGAAGACGTTGTGCAGCACCGTCATCATCCAGGTGCGCAGGTTGGTGCCGGGCCTCAGGGTCGGGCGCGCCTCCAGGGCGCGGACCATGGCGTCGTGGACGAGGTCGTCCGCCTTAAGCGTGTCGCGGGTCAGCGCCCGGGCGTAGCGCCGCATCGGCACCAGCAGGTCGACGATATCGGGCTGACGGTCGGATGGTCCCATGCGCATATCCATATAGACGCGCGACCGTCCCGGCCTAATCCCCCACCTTGGGTGAATCCCCGCAACCCCCGACCCGGTGCCCGTCGTCGGCCCGACGGGTACCGGGTCTCACTGGCGGCCTCACTGGTAGGTGGCGCGAAGGTCCAGGGTGCAGGTGCGGCCGACGCCCTCGTAGCTCTCCGCGAGCCAGGCCTTGGCCGCGGCCCGGCCGGTGTCGCGCAGCCGCTCGAACATCTTCAGGCGCGCGTCGAGCCGCGAGGCGGCCGTGTAATCGTCGAGGGCACCCGTCCCGTCGATGCGATGCACCAGCACGCTCTTGTAGTCGTTGCGGCCGAGCACCCCGTCGTCGATCAGCCGGTCGACGAAATCGATCGCCCGCAATTCGCGCATCAGGTTGGCGTTGAAGGTGATCTCGTTGAGGCGGTTCTGGATCTCCTCGCGGGTCCGCGGCGTCTCGCGCCGCTCCACCGGGTTGATCTGGACCAGCACGACGTCGCGGGTCTCGGCGCCCTGGAACAGGGGATAGATCGCCGGATTGCCGAGGTAGCCGCCGTCCCAATACGGCACACCGTCGATCTCCACCGCCTGGAACACGGTGGGCAGGCAGGCGGACGCCATGAGGTGGTCGAGGCTGAGCACCTCGCGCTCGAACACCGCGAGCTTGCCCGTCCAGACGTTGGTGGCCGAGACGTAGATGGCCGATGTGGCCGCGCCGCGCAGCCGCTCGAAGTCCACGTGCTTGGCCAGAGCCTTGCGCAGCGGGTTCACGTTGAGGGGGTTGGAGACGTAGGGGCTGGTGCTCAGCGCCCGGGTCCAGAAGTCGACCACGGGGTTGTTCTTCCACAGGTCGAGGAAGCCGTTGACCACCCCGCGCTGGACCGGCCACAGGTCGCCGTCGAGGCTCACCTCGTTCCAGAACCGCGAGAGGGCCGCCCGCGCGCCGTCGGGCCCACCCTCGAGCCAGCCGTCGACCATGACGACGGCGTTCATGGCACCGGCGCTCGCCCCGCTCATGGCCTCGAAGCCGATGCGGCCGTCCTCGATCAGGGCGTCGAGCACGCCCCAGGTGAAGGCGCCGTGGGCACCGCCGCCCTGGAGGGCGAGGGACACCATCTTCTCGACCTTCGGGCCGCGCAGACCCTCGACGGGCCCGGTCGCCGGCGTCCCCGCGCGGGGTGCAGTGATGAGGTCGCCCATCGAATCGGAGATCGCCATCGCGGTCTGGCGGTCGTGCAAATCGGTCTGCGAGACGTCGTCCATCCGGAACCCCTCATATGTTGCACCGCAACATAATCGTTCGCTGCGCAGCGACAACACGGGATCGCCATGGCGGTTCCGCAGCCCTGCCCTGCGAGCGGGCGGGGGCGGCGACCACCCGACGGCACCGCGAAACCTCGACCACACGCCAAACTCGACAACGCGCCAAGGATGCGACATGGGTTTCGCCACGGGACGGCCACGGCGGGCCGCGACCGCGCTCGACCCTGGCATGCGCCCATCGGAGGGCGGCCATGGCTTGACGCCGGGACGCGGCCGTCTCAGCTGACCCGTGGGAGCGCGTGGGAGCGCGTGGGACCGCGACCGCCCTTCGCCACTGCGAAGGGATTTCGGGGTTTCCGCGACACCGGGGGGCTCCTGTCTGCAACGGCAGGGTCCGAAGCGGCGGGTCTCACCACGTTCCCAAGGTCCACGATGAACGCCTCCGAGAGACAGACCATGGAAGCCTCGGCCGTCACGACCCAGCCTGAAGGCACTTTTCCCACCGGGACGGGGCCGGAGATCGCCGGCCCGTCGCCGCGCCACCGCACCGTCGGCGTCACCGTCGGCACGGGCGAAGGCGCGGTCACCGTCGGCGGGGGCGCCCCCATCGTCGTCCAGTCGATGACCAACACCGACACCGCCGACATCGACGGCACCGTCGCCCAGGTCGCGCAGCTGGCGCGCGCCGGCTCGGAGCTGGTGCGCATCACCGTCGACCGCGACGAGGCCGCCGCGGCGGTGCCCAAGATCCGCGAGCGCCTGGACCGAATCGGCGTCCACGTGCCGCTGGTGGGCGACTTCCATTACATCGGCCACAAGCTCCTGTCCGACCATCCCGCCTGCGCCGAGGCGCTGGCCAAGTACCGGATCAACCCGGGCAACGTCGGGTTCAAGGAGAAGAAGGACGTCCAGTTCTCGACGATCATCGAGCAGGCGATCCGCTACGGGAAGACGGTGCGCATCGGCGCCAACTGGGGCTCGCTCGACGAAGCGCTGCTGACGCACCTCATGGACGAGAACGCCAAGCTGCCCCGGCCCATCGACGCCCGCGCGGTGATGCGCGAGGCGATGGTGCAATCGGCCCTCACCTCGGCCGAGCGTGCCGTGGAACTCGGCCTGCCCAAGGACCGCATCATCCTCTCGGCCAAGGTCTCGGCGGTGCAGGACCTCATCGCCGTCTACCGCGAGGTCGCCCGCCGCTCGGACTACGCCATCCACCTCGGGCTGACCGAGGCCGGCATGGGCTCGAAGGGCCTGGTCGCGGCCTCGGCCGCCATCGGCGTGCTGCTGCAGGAAGGCATCGGCGACACCATCCGCTATTCGCTCACCCCGGAGCCGGGCGGCGACCGGACCGTCGAGGTCAAGGCGTCCCAGGAACTCCTGCAGACCATGGGGTTCCGCACCTTCGTGCCCCTGGTGGCGGCCTGCCCGGGCTGCGGGCGCACCACCTCGACGACGTTCCAGGAACTCGCCCGCGACATCCAGAACTGGATCGTCACCTCGATGCCGGAGTGGAAGAAGCGCTATCCGGGCGTCGAGGGCCTCAACGTCGCGGTGATGGGCTGCATCGTCAACGGACCGGGCGAATCCAAGCACGCCGACATCGGCATCTCGCTGCCCGGCACCGGCGAGACCCCCACCGCCCCGGTCTTCATCGACGGCAAGAAGGCGATGACCCTGCGCGGGGCGACGCTGGCCAAGGATTTCGAGACCGTGGTGATCGAGTACATCGAACGCCGGTTCGGCTCCGGTGCGCGGAGCGCGGCCGAATAGGGCAGCGGACGTGCCGATCCGCGACCCTGTCGTTCCGGCGCCACCGACCCCTCGGTCGTCACATCGCATGACTGCATCTACCGGCCGACGACGCCACGCCCGGCCGGCGGTCGTTCGTGCGCGACACGAACCCGCGTCGGTCCGGTCCGTCGACGGCCGACTTCCTGCAAGCCCGTGTCCTGCGAACGCACGTGCTGCGGGCCGATCTCTCGCAGGCCAGAGCCTGGATTTCCGAACATGACGCAACCCGACGCCCCGAGCCCAGCGGCCGCTCCCCCCGACGCGGCGGGCCGCGGCGCCGTCGACCCGGTGGAGACGCAGCGCGAGCACGTGCCGACGCCGTTCTGGACCCTCGTCGTCGGCTCGGTCGGCGTCGTCTACGGCGATATCGGCACCAGCCCGCTCTACGCCTTCCGCGAAGCCCTCGGCCCGGCCCGCGCCGACGGCGTCCTGCTGGAGGAGGAGGTGCTCGGCACCACGTCGCTGATCCTGTGGGCGCTGGTCCTGATCGTGACGATCAAATACGTCGTCATCCTGCTGCGCATGGACAACAACGGCGAGGGCGGCATCCTTTCGCTGATGGCGCTGGCCCGCAAGGCGCTCGGCGGGTCGACCCTGGTCTTCGTCCTGGGCCTGCTCGGCGCATCGCTGTTCTACGGCGACGCGGTCATCACGCCGGCGATCTCGGTGCTCTCGGCCGTGGAGGGCATCAAGCTCATCACCCCCGCCTTCGAGCATTACGTCCTGCCGATCACCATCGTGATCATCGTCGCCCTGTTCCTGGTCCAGAGCCGGGGCACCAGCAAGGTGGCGGCCTTCTTCGGACCGATCATGGTGGTGTGGTTCCTGGCGCTCGGTCTCGCCGCCGTACCGCATATCGCGGCCAACCCGGGCGTCTTCGCCGCCTTCAATCCCTGGTACGCGGTCCATTACCTCCTCGGGCACGGCACCGGGGCGCTGGTGGCGCTGGGCGCGGTGTTCCTGGCGGTGACGGGGGCGGAGGCGCTGTTCGCCGACCTCGGCCATTTCGGGCGCCGCCCGATCCAGGTGGCCTGGCTCGGCCTCGTGGGGCCCTGCCTGATCCTGAACTACCTCGGCCAGACCGCCCTGGTGCTGGCCAAGCCCGACACCGCCGACCCGTTCTATCAGCTCGTCCCGGAATGGGGGCTGATCCCGATGGTGATCCTGGCGACGCTCGCCACCGTCACGGCGAGCCAGGCGGTGATCACCGGCGCGTTCTCGCTGTCGCGCCAGGCGATCCAGCTCGGCCTCCTGCCCCGGCTCGAGATCCGCCACACCTCGGAATCGCATTCGGGCCAGATCTTCCTGCCGCAGGTGAACCTGCTGCTGCTGCTCGGGGTCGTGGTCCTGGCCGTGCTGTTCCGCTCCTCCTCGGCGCTCGCCTCCGCCTACGGCATCGCGGTCACCGGCACGATGCTGCTCACGGCGAGCATGGCCTACGTGGTGCTGTGGAAGGTCTGGAAGCTGTCGCCGATCGCGGCGGCGGCGGCGATCATGCCGTTCATCGTGATCGAGTTCCTGTTCCTGCTCTCGAACCTGCTCAAGGTGTTCGAGGGCGGCTACGTCCCGCTGGTGCTCGCGGCCGGGCTCATCATCGTGATGTGGACCTGGGTGCGCGGCGTCGGCATCCTCGTCAGGAAGACCCGCAAGACCGACGTGCCGCTGGTCGAGCTCGTGGCGATGCTGGAGAAGAGCCCGCCGCACCATGTCCGCGGCACCGCGATCTTCCTCACGAGCGACCCCGAGATCGCCCCGGCCGCCCTGCTGCACAACCTCAAGCACAACAAGGTTCTGCACGAGAAGAACGTCATCCTCACGGTGCAGACGGTGGACACCCCCCGCTCGGGGGAGGCCGACCGCAGCCGCATCGAGCCGATCGGGCCGCATTTCTCCAAGATCGTCATGAAGTTCGGCTACATGGAGACGCCCAACATCCCCCGCGCGCTGGCGCAACTGCGCAAGCAGGGCTTCAAGTTCGACATCATGTCGACGTCGTTCTTCCTGTCGCGCCGCTCGATCCGCCCGGCCGCCCACTCGGGCATGCCGCTCTGGCAGGACCGGATCTTCATCACGCTCGCCAAGAACGCCAACGATGCCACGGACTTCTTCCAGATCCCCACCGGACGGGTGGTGGAGGTGGGAACCCAGGTGACGGTGTGAGCGGGGGCGAAAGCACTTCGCCTCGGGAAAAGCACTTCGCGTCGGACACGTCCGCCGGCACGCATCGCCGAACCTCGTCCCGGCTGGCTCAAACCATTTCCGGTTGATCACGTCGTGATGCGGACATGGGCTTTGCTCAGGCGCCGCGCGGGCTCGGTGATACGGTTCCACGCTTGATTCAAGCGGACACCGTATCACCCCCCTCATCCTGAGCGCCGAGCCCGAAGCGAAGGCCTATACGAAGCGCGGCAGAACCCGCGGCGATCCCTGGAGCCCTCCTTCGAGGCCCGCCGACGCGGGCCCCTCAGGACGAGGGAGCGGGTCCGAATGATCCGGAATCCAACCGGCTTCGTGGGAGCGCGAAGGCCCGCCCCTCACGCCGCCGCGGACAGCGACATCGATTCCTTCTTCATCAGCTCGCGGTAGAACCCGTCGAGATGGGTGAGCTTGTCGGGCGAGCCGTCCTGGACGATGCGGCCGCCCTCCAGCACCACGATCCGGTCGAAGTCCTTCAGGGTCGAGAGCCGGTGGGCGATGGCGATGACGGTGCGGCCCTTCATGAGGTTGGCGAGCGCGTGGCGGATGGCCTCCTCCGATTCGGCGTCCAGTGCCGAGGTCGCCTCGTCGAGGAGCAGGATCGGCGAATCCTTGAGGATCGCGCGCGCGATGGCGATGCGCTGGCGCTGCCCCCCTGAGAGCTTCACGCCGCGGTCGCCGACGATGGTGTCGAAGCCCTCGGGGAGGGCGTTGATGAAGTCGGTGCAATGGGCCGCATCGGCGGCCTTCCACACGTCCTCGTCGGAGGCGTCGGGCCGGCCGTAGCGGATGTTCTCGCGCAGGGTGCGGTGGAACATCGACACGTCCTGGGGCACCACGGTGATCGCCTCGCGCAGGGAATCCTGCGTCACCCGGTTGATCTCCTGGCCGTTGATCAGGATGCGCCCGCCCTGGACCTCGTAGAACCGCTGCAGCAGCGAGAAGATCGTCGACTTGCCGCCGCCCGACTTGCCGACGAGGCCGATGCGCTGGCCCGGCTCGATGACGAGGTCGAAGTCCGTGAACACGGCGCGGCCGTCGGGATAGGCGAAGGCGACGTGGTCGAAGGTGAGTTCGGCGCCGGTGGTGCCGGCGAGCGGCGTCGCCTCCGGGTGGTCGATGAGGTCGTGCGGCTGCAGCAGGGTGTGCAGGGCTTCCGACAGGCGGGCGGTGTGCTGGGTCGCGTCGACGAGCGCCACCGCGAGGTCGCGGGTGGCGGCCAGGATGCGGATGCCGAGCGTGCACACCAGCACGACCTGACCGTTGGTGGCGTCGCCCGCCTCCCACATCTTGATCGCCCAGTAGAGCAGGCCGAGCACGGCGAAGACCGTGAGGACGGCGTGAACGATGCGCAGCTTCTCGAGGTAGAGCAGCGACGAGCGCCGCGAGCGCATCTCGACGCCGATGGTGCCGTCGAAGCGGGTGTACTCGCGCTTGAACGCCGAGAAGGCCCGCACCAGGGGCATGTTGCCGACGAGGTCCACCATCTCGCCGTCGACGCTGGCGGCCTTGGCGGCGAAGTCGTGGTGCAGCGGCCGGCCTGCGGCGGCCATCTTGAACATCAGGACGACGACGGCGGCGAAGATGCCGGCGAGCACGGCCGCCATCGTGAGGTTGACGGTGGCGATGTAGACGATCGACAGGGTCGCCGCGACGCAGGGCGGCATCACGTTGAACACGAACATGTTCTCGACCGTGAAGATCGCGTTCGAGGTCGCGGTGATGCGCGAGGCCAGGGTGCCGGGCTGGCGGTCGGCGAAGAAGGTCGGCGAATGCCCGGTCATGTGCCGGAACAGGTCGCGGCGGATGTCGCCGGTGACGCCGACGAAGGTGAAGGAGCCCACCAGGCTCGCCACCCGCCAGAGCAGGTTGTCGGCGGCGATGAAGAGGATGAGGATGCCCAGCGCGCCCCAGATCAGGCCGGACTGCGGCCCCTTGCTCAGCGCGTCGACCACGCCCTTCAGGGCGTAGTCCGTGCTGACCGAGAAGCCGACGGCGCCCAGCACCGCGAGGAGGATCACCACATGCGGCAGGGCGCGGCGCTTGAGGTAGCGCCCGACGAAGGCGAAGGGCCGGTCGGAATAGGCGCAGAGGTCTTCCGTCATGGTGACCATCCCGGATGGTTCAAGTGGACCCCGACACGGGCCTGGGGCTCGGGTGCTGGGGGCGACACATGAGCTTCAGCCCATGGTCGCAACGCGGACTACCCGCAAGTGTTGCAAGCTGCGGTCAAGCTAGATTATTTTTTACCGGTATCGGCTCGGACGGACCCGGTACGTCGGGCGCCGGCAGGCACCGTGCCGCTCCGGCCCGGCCTGCGATGGCGTCTCGGTGTTCGCGCATGGTCCCTCCCAAAGGCCGTCGTCCGGTTTCCGATTTGGTGCCGCGTCCTCACGCCAGCGGGTCGCGGCGGGTCTCGGGCATGATGAGCGCCAGGAGCGCGAAGCCGGCGAAGCCGACGATGGCCAGGCCCAGGAACGCACTCTGGCTCCCGAGCTTGTCCGCCATCACGCCGGCCAGCGAGGTCGAGAGTGCCGCGCCGATTCCCATCGCGGTGCCCACGGCCCCGAGCGCCATGTTGAAGCGCCCGGTATACCGCGTGGCGTCCGAGACGACGAGGGGGACCATCACACCGAACACCGCCGCCGAGACGCCATCCAACACCTGGATCGCCACCAGGAGCTCCGGGCTCTCGGTATAGGCGAACAGCAGGCCGCGGATCGGCAGGGCGGCAAAGCCGATGAGGAGAAGCGGGCGGCGCCCCCAGCGCTCGGCGGCGCGCCCCACCGCCGGGCCGGTGAGGGCCAGGACGACCTGGGGCACCACGATGCAGGCGGCGATGAGCGCGGTGGCGGTCTCGCTGGCGCGCAGGGTGAGCATGCTGCCCACCAGCGGCAGCATCGCCGCGTTGGCGAGGAAGAACAGCGTCATGCACGCGGCAAAGCACATCAGCGCGCGATTGGTGAGAAGGGCGCGGATGCCGCCCCCGGGCGCTTCGCCCGTCCCGCCCTCGGCCGCCTCGCGCGCCCCCGCCTCGGCCCGGCCCGCCGCGGGCGGCCGGATGTGGGAGAGGCAGATCAGCGTCGGAATCATCAGCGCGGCGGTGAAGTAGAACACCGCGTCGTTGGAGATGTAGTAGCCGCAGGCACCCATCACGGCGGCGGCCACCGCATTGCCCAGCGCCGAGAAGCTGGCGTTGCGCCCCAGGCGCTCGCCGGCCCTGGCGTGGCCGACGAGGCCGATGCTGATCGCGGCGATGGCGGGCGTGAGGATGCAGCTCGCCGCCGAATGGACGGCCATGGCCAGGAGCACGATGAGGAAGTTCGGCCACATCGCCAGCGCGAAGGCGCTGGCGGCGATGGCCACCACCGAGACGCCCGCCGAGAACCGGCGGGAGCGCACGGCGTCGACGAAGGCGCCGCCGGGCACCTGGCCGAGCAGGCTCACGAGGCTGCCCACCGTCAGCGCGAAGCCGATGTCGGACTGGGTCCACTGCGCCTGGGTGAAATAGACCGCCAGGAAAGGGCCGAACCCGGTCTGGAGGTTGGCGACGAAGAAGGTGAAGCCGTCGAGGCCCCGGCTGCTCGCGCGTGCGATCGCGGTCATGTCGGGGGAGGTCTCCGCTGCCGTGTCGGCCGGCGTGGCCCGTCGGGTGAGGGGGCGCGGCCGAAGCTCGGCCCGCGGCACGTCCCGCGGCGGTGCCGGGCGGCGGTGGTGCGACCGGGGAACCGTCATGGTTCCGTGGACTTCTCGGGCGGCTTGTCCGGTGCCGGATTCGCTGGCGGCGTCGGGGGGACGGGCGCCGGGGCGGGAGCGGTCTGGGCCGCCGGTGCGGGTGCGGGCGGCGTCGGCGGCTGGGCGGGCGGTTGTGAAGCCGGCGGCTGCGAGGGTGCGGCCGAGGCCGGCCGGGACGCCTGGTCGGCCTCGGCCGGAACGCTCGGGCTCGCCGGACCGAGCACGACGATGGGATCGCCCGGCTTGTATTCGGGCGAGACCCGGACCTGGTTGCGGGTGAGCTGGATCACCGGCCGGCCGGGCTTGCCCTCCTGGTTGAAGCGCAGGGCCCGCCAGTCCACGGCGATCTTGCGCGAACCGACCCCGAGGAAGCCGCCGAAGTCGATGATGGCGGCGCGCGGCCGCCCGTCCTTGTCGAGGACGATGTCGATGATGCGGCCCATGTCCTCGCCGGCGGCGTTGCGCACGCCCTTGCCGAGGATGCCCTCGTAATCCTGGGTGTCGAGCACCGTGGCCGGGGTTCCGGCGGGCAGGACGGAACCCGGCGGTGATGGCGGCGGCGCGGGAGCCGGACCGTTGCCGGGTCCCGCCTGCACGGGCGGCGGCGGCGGGCCGGCCTCCGGCGCGGCCGGCTGGGCCTGCGCGGTGCCTCCCGTGGTCGGCGGATCGTCGGCGGCCGAGGCGGCGGCGGCCCATACGGTGATCGTCGCGGCGGCGATCGTCCGGACAGTTCTGAGCACGACAAAGGTCCTCGATCAGGCGTCGCGCCGGCCTCGCGCACGACAGCGGCCGGTCCGGCGTGGTCCCGCGAGAGGGCGGGGCCGACGTCATTGCGCAAGGACCTAGGCGAAGTTGTGGATGGAAGCGAGCGCCGGTCTCGGCTCACGCCGGGCAAGATCCAGGCCGGGCGCCGTCACGGGCAGCCCTTCTCAAGGGGCAGCCCTTCTCAAGGAGGGAGTCCTTCGCAACCGGGCCGGGCATCTGGTTTTCGGGCAAGGCCCGGCGTAGAGAGGCCGCACACGGTCGCGTCACGCGGCCGGATCGAGAGGGCCGCCTCTTGCCGGTCGCACCGGCGAGCCGGCACCGCGTTTCCAGGATTTTCGTCGATGTCCCACGCCGCCAGAACCAGCCGCTCCCTCTCGTCCGCGATCCTCGCGGCGGCCCTGCTCGGCGGCTGTCAGGCGCTGGGCGGCGGCGGCGGCGTGATGCCGGTGAGCGAGGTCGGGCCGCCGCCCTCGATGCGCAGCGCCCTGCCCGACCGCACCGCGCGGGCGGCCGAGGTCGATCCCGACGGCGTGCCGCTCCAGACCCGGCCGACGCGCCAGATCGCCCTGCCCAAGACCGCGGCCGGCGCCGGGGGCCGGACCGCGGCCCAGGAGCGCCGCATCAACCGCGAGGAGATCGACGTCACGGACGAGACCCGCAGCAGCTCCGGCGGGCTCGCACCGCAGATCAATCCCGGCGGCGGCGTGGGCCTCGGCGGCAAGTTCTGAGGGCTATCCGTCCAGGCCGCCCCGTCGACGGCCCGCCGACCCAACCCGGAGGACGCCATGATCCTGAAAGACAAGACCGCCGTCGTCACCGGCTCCACCAGCGGCATCGGCCTCGCCTATGCGCGCGCCTTCGCCAAGGAGGGCGCCAACGTCGTCATCAACGGCTTCGGCAAACCCGAAGACATCGAGAAGGAGCGCGCCGGGATCGAGGCGGAGTTCGGGGTCAAGGCGGCCTATTCGCCGGCCGACCTCACCAAGCCGGACGAGATCGCCGGCTTGATCGAACTGGGCGAACGCAGCTTCGGCTCGGTCGACGTGCTCGTGAACAATGCCGGCGTGCAGTTCGTCTCGCCGATCGAGGATTTTCCGCCCGAGAAGTGGGAGCAGATCATCGCCCTCAACCTCTCGTCGGCCTTCTACACCATGCGGGCGGCGATTCCCGGCATGAAGGCGAGGAAGTGGGGGCGGATCATCAACACCGCCTCGGCGCACTCGCTCGTGGCCTCGCCCTTCAAGTCCGCCTACGTGGCGGCCAAGCACGGCATCGCCGGGCTGACGAAGTCGGCGGCGCTGGAACTCGCGACCTTCGGCATCACGGTCAACTGCATCTCGCCGGGCTACGTCTGGACGCCGCTCGTCGAGGCGCAGATCCCCGACACGATGAAGGCGCGCGGTCTCACCAAGGAGCAGGTGATGAACGACGTGCTCCTGGCGGCACAGCCGACCAAGGAGTTCGTCACCGTCGACCAGGTCGCGGCCCTGGCGGTGTTCCTGTGCTCGGACGCGGCGAGCCAGATGACCGGTGCCAACCTCGCCATGGACGGCGGCTGGACCGCCCAGTGACGATCGGAATCGGTGCGGCCGCGAACGACGGCCGCACCGTCGTCGCTCAGCGGCGGGCGTGCAGCAGCAGCGCCAGGCCGTAGCCCACGGCGCCGGCGATCAGCAGGGCGACGAAGGGGTTCTCGCCGACCTGGGTCTCCACGGCACGGGTGCCGTCACGCAGGTAGGCGCCGCCCCGGTTCGAAACGCGGTCGTAGGCATCGCCGGCGTACTCCGTGACGTCGTCGGCGACATCGCGCAGGGTGTCCTTGGTCTGGCCGTAGACCTCCTGGGCGCGGCCCTGCGCCTCGCGAAAGCGGCCCTCGGCCGAGTCCCGCGACGAGCCGGTCAGGTCACCGGCTGCGCTCTGCACACGGCCGCCGACATCCTTGGCAGCGCCGACGATGCGATCCGTATCAACCATGGTGAAAACTTTCTTCGACAGGTGAGGAGGCGCGGCGGCCTGCGCCCGAAGCGTCGGCCGTCCGCAGTCTGACGGTCACAGAACGTGCGAGGCACACGAACGGCACCGCCCGCCGTCGTGGATTCACGTGCGTTGGCGCACGCGACGGGGGAGCCGCCCCCGGCCTCGCGAGACACGCGCCTCCCGCTGACTGCGGCATTTTGACAACGCCCTTGCGATCGCACATCCTCGAACCGCGATCGAGCGAGTCCCGCGATGGCAGGCGCACGGCGGCAAGGCTTCTTCGGTGACGGCGCCCCCGTCGGTCCATGCCGCGACCGTCCGGCATCGCAACGATTTATGATGACTTTCCCGTATATCTTCCAGGCAAGGTCGCGTCGCGTTCGACGCGGGCGCCGGCGGCGGGACTTCGTCCGTGCCGCCGGTGTCGACAACGGATAGTCCGGTGGCACAGGAAAGCTTCGTCCTCATCGTCTCCGACCGGCCGGACCAGGCCCGCGACCTGGCTCGCGGCACGGTCCGCGTCATCGCCTCGCGGGTGGTGGGACCGGGTACGGGCCTTCCCGACGATCTTCCCCTGGTCGGCCTGATCGACATCGCCGACGAGACCGAGGCGGTGCGCTGGCTCGGCCGGCTCAACGACCTGCGGGTGCCCTGCCTGTATCTCCCGCGCACGGCCTCGGCCCATCCCGACACCGCCCCCCATCCCCTCGGCGCGACGCGGACGCTGCCGACCGGGGCGGTGCGCCCGACCATCCTCACGGCGCTGTTCGACCTCATCGACGCGGTCCAGCAGGCCCGCATCAACCAGGCGCGCCTCTCGGTGCGGGCCTCCCTCGTCCAGGGCCTGGCCGGACAGGCCGGCCTGGTGATCCGCGGCGCCTTCGAGGCGGCGCAATCGGGCGAGCCGATCAGGGCGGCCGAGGTGGACGCCGGGACCGAGGTGATCCTCGAGGCGATCTCCGATTGCGGCATCCGCACCTGGCTGGAAACCATCAGCCACCACGATTCGCAGCTCTACCAGCATTCGCTGAGCGTGGCCGGCTATGCCGCCGCCTTCTCGCTGCAGCTCAACTTCAGCCGCGCCGACCAGATGCGCCTGTCCAAGGCGGCGCTGCTGCACGACCTCGGCAAGGCCCGCATCCCGGCGGCCATCCTCAACAAGCCCGGCAAGCTCACGGCCGACGAGATGGCGGTGATGCGCACCCACCCCGACATCGGCGCCGACATCCTCGCCGCCCAGGGCGAGTTCGACGACGCCATGCTCGCGGTGGTGCGTCACCACCACGAGATGCTCGACGGCAGCGGTTACCCCTCCGGCCTGGCGGGGCCGTCGATCCCGGACCTCGTGCGCCTGGTGACGATCTGCGACATCCATTCGGCGCTGACCGAGCGGCGGCCCTACCGCAACCCGCTCCCCCACGACGAGGCGCACGCCATCATGTGCAAGATGTCCTCGAAGCTCGATCTCCCCTTGCTCAGGGCCTTCGCGCCGATCGTGCTGCGCTCGGCCGGCTACGCCGGGGCCGCCTGAGGCCGCCCGACCACCGCGTAGAGCGAGAGGCCGACGGGCATCGGCAGCCGCCCAAGGAGGTGTCGCTCGGCCGCGAACACCGTTTTCAGCACGGCGTTGACGGAGGGCGACGGCATCTCGTCGTCGCCCGAGCGGTCGCCGAGGATCGCCTTGAGGGCCCGCGAGGCCACGGCGAGGGGGAACAAGGCGGTGTTGAAGTAGCCGCTGCGCTCCACGACGAGGCCCGCCGCCGCCACGGTGCGCCCGAGGCCGGCGCGGGTGTAGCGGCGCTTGTGGTGATGCACGACGTCGTGGGCCGACCACAGCCAGGGCATCGCCGGGACGGTGACGAGGAGCCGCCCCTCCGGCGCGAGCTTGGCGCCGAGTGCCGACAGCGACGCTTCGTCGGCCTCCACGTGTTCGAGCACGTCGAGCAGGGCCACGAGGTCGTAGGCGCCGTCCGCCACCGGCAGGTCGTGCGGCAGCGCGCCCGCCCCCACGGCGATGCCCGAGCGGGCCTGGGCCGTGGCCCGCGCCGTGGCGTCCTGCTCCAGGGCGTCGAGGCGCCCGAAACCGGCCAGGAGGTCGAGGTTGCCGCCGCTGCCGCAGCCGACTTCGAGGATGCGCGCCCGCTCGGGCAGCCGGATCAGCCGTGCGACGAGCGTCGCGAGGATGGCGCGTCGGCCGGCGAACCACCAATGCTCGGCCTCGTTGGAGGCCATGCGTGCGAAGACCGCCTGTTCCATGGTTCGTCGTCCTGTTCTGGGGCGGCCTCGGGTGCACCGGTGACGCGGTCGACCACATAGAGCGGCCGTCCGCGCACCTCGGTGGCGATGCGGCCGACGTATTCGCCCATGATGCCGAGGGAGAGGAGGTTGAGGCCGCCCAGGAACAGGATCGTGGCCATCATCGAGGGGTAGCCCGGGGTCGGGTTGCCCGAGACGAGGGTCATCGCCACGAGGGCGAGGCCGTAGAGGAAGGCGAGACCGGCCACCGAGAGGCCGATGTAGGTCCAGATCCGCAACGGCGCGGTGGTGGAGCCTGCGAGCCCGTCGAGGGCGAGGTTCCACAGGCGCCAGTAGCGCCACTTGCTGGTCCCCACGGCGCGGGTCTCGCGCACGAACCGCACCTCGTCCTGGACGAAGCCGAGCCAGGGGAACAGGCCCTTGGTGAAGCGCGAGCGTTCGGGCAACTGGTTGAGCAGGTCGACCACCTTGCGGTCGAGGAGCCGGAAGTCTCCGATCTCGGCCGAGATCCGGCGGTCCGCCATCAGGTTGTAGAGGCGGTAGAACGAGCCGGCGGTGAGCTTCTTCAGGAAGCTGTCCGAGGTGCGGTCGCAGCGCAGGCCGTTGACGATGACGGCGCCGGCCAGCCACTTGGCGACCATCTCCGGGATGACCTCCGGCGGGTCCTGCAGGTCGATGTCGATGGGGATCACGGCGCGGCCCGCGGCATGGCGCAGGCCCGCGGCCAGGGCCGCCTCCTTGCCGAAGTTGCGCGACAGGCTGACGATCTCGATGCGCGGCCCGTCCTCGCGCGAGCGGGCGGCCAGCAGGACCGCCGGCGTCGCATCGCTGCTGCCGTCGTCCACGAACAGGATCTCCGCGCCCGTGCCCGGCCCGACCAGCCGGCAGGCGGCCGCGAGGGCCGGCTCGGCACGAGCCAGGAACGGGCCCACGGAGGCCGCCTCGTTGTAGACCGGCACCACCAGGGAGATCAGGACGCGCATGACCTCGGGCCCACCTCTTGGCTCGTCGCAAGGGGCCGATACCCCACGCCCGGCTCGGAGCATGAGGCCGGAGCGGTTAACGTCGGTTTACGATGCCCCGCGGCCGTCGATCTCGCCATCCGGCGCGGCCGGCCGGTTGCAGAACCGCATCCGCCGCCCCATCGTCACCGCCACATCGGTTGGCCACATCACGGTTGGCCACATCGGACTGCGGGAGTTTTCGGACGATGGTCGTGAAGCACGTGTCGACGGCGCCGTTCCTCGATCAGAAGCCGGGCACCTCGGGCCTGCGCAAGAAGGTGCCGGTGTTCCGGCAGCCGCATTACGTCGAAACCTTCGTCCAGGCGATCCTCGACACGATCCCTGATGCCGCGGGCGGGACCCTGGTGCTGGGCGGCGACGGGCGCTTCCTCAACCGCGAGGTGGTGCAGACCACCCTCAAGCTCGCCGCCGCCAACGGGATCGGCCGGGTGCTGGTGGGCCGGGGCGGCCTGCTCTCGACGCCGGCCGCCTCCTGCGTCATCCGCAAGGCCGGGGCCATCGGCGGCATCGTGCTCTCGGCCAGCCACAACCCCGGCGGGCCGGACGGCGACTTCGGCATCAAGTTCAACGCCGCCAACGGCGGGCCGGCGCCGGAAGCGGTGACCGAGGCGATCTTCGCCCGCACCAAGGCGCTCGACGGCTACCGCATCCTGGACGTCCCCGACCTCGACCTCGACACGCTCGGCACCACGACCATCGGCGACATGGTGGTGGAGGTGATCGACCCGGTGGCCGACTATCTCGACCTGATGCGGACCCTGGTGAATTTCGACGCCATCGCCGCGATGTTCGCTGGCGGCTTTCGCATGCGCTTCGACGCCATGAGCGCGGTGACCGGCCCCTACGCGACGGCGATCCTCGAAGGCGCGCTCGGGGCGCCGGCGGGGACCGTGGTCAACGGGACGCCGCTGCCCGACTTCGGCGGCCACCATCCCGACCCCAACCCCGTTCACGCCGGCGAACTCTACGCGCTGATGCTCGGCCCCGACGCTCCCGACTTCGGCGCGGCGTCCGACGGCGACGGCGATCGCAACATGATCGTGGCGCCCGGCCTGTTCGTGACCCCGAGCGACAGCCTCGCGATCCTGGCCGCCCACGCCCATCGGGCGCCGGGCTACGCGCGCGGGCTGTCGGGCCTCGCCCGCTCGATGCCGACCAGCCGGGCCGCCGACCGGGTCGCGGCCGCCCTCGGCATCCCGGCCTACGAGACGCCCACCGGCTGGAAGTTCTTCGGCACCCTGCTCGACGCGGGCCTCATCACCCTGTGCGGCGAGGAGAGTGCGGGCACCGGCTCGGACCATGTGCGCGAAAAGGACGGGCTGTGGGCGGTACTGCTGTGGCTCAACGTGCTCGCGGCCACCGGCACCCGCGCCGACGCCCTGGTGCGGGCGCATTGGGCCGCGTTCGGACGCGACTACTACACCCGCCACGACTACGAGGAGATCGACGCCGAGGCCGCCAGAACGCTGATGACGAACCTGCGGGCGAAACTCGCCGACCTGCCGGGCCGGCGGCTGGGCGACCTCACCGTCGCGAGCGCCGACGACTTCCGCTACGTCGACCCCGTCGACGGCTCGGTGACGGAGCAGCAGGGGGTGCGGATCGTGTTCGCGGAGGACGCGCGGGTGGTCTACCGGCTCTCGGGCACGGGCACCGCGGGCGCGACGCTGCGGGTCTACATCGAACGCTACGAATCCGCCCCCGGCCGGCTCGAACGGCCCATCGCCGAGGTGCTGGCGCCGGTGGTAGCGGTGGCCGACGCGCTGGCCGACATCGCCGCGATCACCGGGCGGAGCCAACCCAGCGTGATCACCTGACGGGCGTTTCGGGGGACGGGACGACCCTGGCAGCGGCCGGAAGCCCGGGGGCGAGACCGCGCCAACGGCGCGGCCCCGGGCCGGTGCCGCACCGAGCGGTCGCCGGCTCGCCGACGTTTCTCCCAAGCCGGCCGGACCGGACGAAAAGCCGCAACGGCGCTTCGTCCGTCGTCCACCGCGAACGTCCCCCGGAGACTTCCGGGATGCGATGTTCGATCGACCGACAGATTGCCGAATTCCAGGTGTCGTCCTGCCGGAATCGATGTCAGACTACGGTTCGCGCCGTCGCCGCGAGGGCAATAATAGCCAAGAAAACGATGGCGCGTTAAGAGCTTGACAGTGTCACGGCACATCGCCCAAATATAATGTACACCAGACCGGGAATGCCACCTCGAAGGGCAGCCGGCCGGTATCGCGGAGAGGAAACGATGACAGTCAGCAGACGCGCGCTCATGGGCGCGCTGGCCTGCGCTACGGCGCTTGGCCTCACCCCGGCGCAGGCGGCCGACCCCATCAAGATCGGCGTGACCGGCCCCTACACGGGCGGATCGTCGGCGATGGGCGTGTCGATGCGCGATGCGGCCCGCCTCGCGGCGGCCGAGATCAACAAGGGCGGTGGCGTCCTCGGCCGTCCGTTGCTGCTGGTCGAGCGCGACGACGAGGCCAAGAACGAGGTCGGCGCGCAGGTGGCGCAGGAGCTGATCAACAAGGAAAAGGTCATCGCGACCATCGGCTTCATCAACACCGGCGTGGCACTCGCCGCGCAGCGCTTCTACCAGGAAGCCGAGATCCCGGTGTTCAACAACGTCGCCACCGGGACGATCATCACCAACCAGTTCAAGGAGCCCGATTACGAGGCCAACTACGTCTTCCGGAACTCGGCCTACGACGTGCTCCAGGCCGGCATGATGGTCGACGAGGCCGTCTCGCAGGGCTTCAAGAAGATCGCCCTCCTCGCGGACTCGACGAACTACGGCCAGCTCGGCCGCGAGGACATCGAGAAGTACCTCGCCACCAAGGGCATCAAGCCCGTCACGGTGGAGAAGTTCAACATCAAGGACGTCGACATGACGGCCCAACTGCTCAAGGCGCAGCAGGCCGGCGCCGACGTCATCCTGGCCTACGGCATCGGCCCCGAGTTGGCGCAGATCGCCAACGGCATGGCCAAGCTCGGCTGGAAAGTCCCGATGATCACGTCGTGGCCGTCCTCGATGCAGAGCTTCCTCGACATCGCCGGCGCCAACGGCAACGGCGTGACCATGCCCCAGACCTTCATCGAGGATCGCACGCTGCCCAAGCGCAAGAACTTCCTCGAGAACTACTACAAGACCTACGGCGTCACGAAGATCCCGACGCCGGTGGCCGGCGCCCAGGGATACGATTCGGTCTTCCTCCTCGCCGCCGCGATCAAGCAGGCCGGGTCCACGGACGGGCCCAAGATCAGGGCCGCCCTGGAAAACCTCAACGAGCGCGTCGAGGGCGTGGTCACCACCTACGAGAAGCCCTTCAGCGCCAAGGACCACAACGCAATCACCCGCAACATGGTGGTGTTCGGCAAGGTGCAGGACGGCAAGATCGTCTACGCCAAGGAAGAGGACGCCAAGAACGCGGGCGTCGTCCGCGTGAAGGAAAAGTCCGCGAACTGAACGGCACGATGCGGGCGGGTCCTCCGTAGCCACAGGGGCTACGAAACGACCCGCCCGCCCG
Organism: Methylobacterium sp. Leaf399; assembly: GCF_001424525.1. Lineage (NCBI taxonomy): Bacteria > Pseudomonadati > Pseudomonadota > Alphaproteobacteria > Hyphomicrobiales > Methylobacteriaceae > Methylobacterium > Methylobacterium sp. Leaf399. The sequence goes on from NZ_LMQK01000030.1 coordinate 346,196, forward strand.
CAGCCGTGCACGGGCCGTCGGCCCGCCGCCCCCGGCCAAATCCGGGGCGGCGGGCCGCCGCCTCTGGCGTAGACCCCGGTTCACCTCGAAACCGGTGACCGCATCCCCCGCAAACCCCGCTTTCGGGACGCCTCCACGATGTCTCGCTCTCCCCGGTAAGGCACCCCATGGCCATTTTCCTCCAGCTCATCGCCTCCGGCGTCGCGGTCGGCATGATCTACGCCGCCATCGCCTTCGGCTATCAGCTCACCTTCGCCACCTCGAAGACGCTGAACTTCGGACAGGGCGAGGCGCTGGCGCTCGGTGCCCTGTTCGGGCTGACCATGGTCCCGTTCGTCGGGTACTGGTTGATGATCCCGCTGGTCCTCGTGTTCGGCTTCGCACTCGGCGCGGTCGTCGAGCGGCTCGGCGTGCGCCCGGCCGTCAAGATCAAGTCCGAGTACGGATGGATCATGGCGACCATCGCCTTGGGCATCATCTTCCGCAACGTGGCGGAGAACATCTGGGGCCGCGACGACCTCAAGTTCCCCTCGCCGTTGAGCGAGGAGGCGATCCAGGTCGGCGGCACCCGCGTGCTGCCGATGGAACTGCTGATCGTGGGCGGCGCCCTGCTGATGATGCTCGCGGTGGAGATCTTCAACCGCAAGTCGATCTGGGGCAAGGCGGTGGTGGCCACCTCCAACGACATCGACGCGGCCGGCCTGATGGGCATCAACACCCAGAAGATCATCACCCTGTCCTATTCGATCAGCGCGATGACGGCGGCCTTCGCCGGCGTGCTGGTGGCCCCGGTGACACTCACGGGCGCCACGATGGGCTCGGTGCTGGCGCTCAAGGCCTTCGCCGTGGCGATCATCGGCGGCCTCGAATCCGGCCTCGGCGTCATCGTCGGCGGCCTGATCCTCGGCGTCGCCGAGACGCTGACCGGATTCTACATCTCGACCGGGTACAAGGACGTGCCGGGTTTGATCCTCCTCCTCGTCGTCCTCTCGATCCGCCCCGTCGGGCTGTTCGGCAAGGCCGTGATCAAGAAGGTCTGAGCGTGACATCCTTCGCCCCCCTTTGTCGCGGCCGCTCCAGGTCCGTTCGCCCCCGCCGGACCGGAGCCTGACGCCATGGCACAAACGACCGTCGCCCCCGCGGCCTCACCCGCGACCGCGCCCCGGCCGAGCAAATCCATCGGCCTCCTCGGCGCGCTCCTGCTCGTGGTGTTCCTCGTCGCCTTCCCGCACGTGGTCACGAGCTCGTATTACATCCACCTGCTCGTGGTGATCGCGATCTACGCGATCCTCATCCTGGGGCTCGACATCGTGGTCGGCTACACCGGCCAGGTCAGCCTCGGGCACGCGGGCCTGTTCGGGGTCGGCGCCTACTCGGCCGCCGTCCTGTTCCTGCACTTCAAGCTCGGCCTCTGGTACGGCCTGTTCGCCGGGATCAGCGTCACCGCGCTGTTCGGCCTCCTGCTCGCCGTGCCGGCCCTGCGCGTCACGGGACCGTATCTGGCGATGGTGACCCTCGCCTTCGGCACCATCGTCCAGATCTTCATCAACGAGCTGACCCCGCTCACCAACGGCCCCCTCGGCATCACCCTGCCGCCGGTCCGCGTCCTCGACTTCTCGCTGATCGGGATGCAGGCCCCCTGGGGGGCGGCCGGGCGCAAGCTCGAGTTCTACTATCTCGTCTGCGCCGCACTGCTGCTGACCATCGTCGTCGTGAACCGCATCGTGCGCTCGCCGTTCGGGCGCGCCTTCGAGGCCCTGCGCGATTCCCCCATCGCCTGCGACTGCATGGGCGTGAGCGTCTACCGCTACAAGGTCTACGCCTTCGTCATCTCGGCCGCCCTCGCGGGGCTGTCGGGTGCGCTGTACGCGTGGTCGGAGCGCTACGTCGCCCCCAACTCCTACGGGTTCGAGCTCACGGTGCTGTTCCTGCTCGCGGTGACGATGGGCGGGCGCAAGTCGCGGGCCGGGCCGCTGATCGGTTCGGCGATCATCGTGATGATGCCCAACATCCTGGCCGACATCGAGCTCGTGCGCATCATGGCCGGGGTCATCGCCCTCTCCGCCCTGATCGTCGGCGGCCTCGCCTTCCTGCGCAAGCAGGAGAACCGTTTCACGATCCTCGTGCCGGTGGTGCTCTGCGTCCTGTTCTTCCCCGCGACGCTGGCCCTGCAGTCGGTGACGGACTTCCGCCTCACCGTCTTCGGCCTGATGATCCTGTTCGTGGTCTACTACCTGCCCGACGGCATCGTCGGCTTCCTGCGCGAGAAGATCCCGGCCCTGCGCCCGGCCCACACCGCCGAAGGGCGCACCCTGACGGGCGAGGGCGCCGCCCTCGTCGCGCAGCGCGGCGGGGCGGACGCCGATCCGCTCCTCAGGATCGACTCCGTGCTGATGCAGTTCGGTGGCCTCAAGGCGCTGGCCGGCGTCGATATCGCCGTGCGGCCGGGCACGATCCACGGGCTCATCGGCCCCAACGGGTCGGGCAAGAGCACGATGATGAACGTGCTCACCGGCATCTACAAACCCACCGGCGGATCGGTGACCCTGTCCACGGTGGCGGGAACGAAGCGCCTCGACGGGCAGACGCCCTCCGACATCGCCGCGGCGGGGGTGGCGCGCACCTTCCAGAACGTCCAGCTCTTCCGGGAGATGACCGCCCTGGAGAACGTGCTCGTCGGCCTCCACCACGCCTTCAAGGGCAACATCGTCGACGCCATCCTGAGCACGCCCCGTCGTCGGCGCGAGGAGAAGGAGGCCAGGGTCCGCGCCATGGCGATCCTCGACTTCGTCGGGCTCGGCAGCCTCGCCCAGGTCGAGGCCCGCAACCTCCCCTACGGCAAGCAGCGCCTGCTCGAGATCGCCCGCGGCCTCGCCCTCGATCCCGTGCTGCTCCTGCTCGACGAGCCGGCGGCGGGCCTCACCGCCCCCGACATCGCCGACCTCACCACGATCATCCGCAAGATCCGCGACGCCGGCATCACGGTGATCCTGATCGAGCACCACATGGACGTGGTCATGGGGCTGTGCGACCGCGTGAGCGTCCTCGACTTCGGCCACAAGATCGCCGAGGGCGGTGCCCGCGAGATCCAGAAGGACCCCAAGGTGATCGAGGCCTATCTCGGCAGCCCGGTCTCGGACCAGGAGCCCGTCCATGCTTGAGGTCACCAATCTCTCGGCCGGCTACGGCCAGATCGAGGTCCTCCACGGCCTCTCGTTCGAGGTGCTCAAGGGCCAGGTCGTCACGCTGATCGGCTCGAACGGCGCGGGCAAGACCACCACGATGCGGGCGCTCTCGGGCATGATCCGCCCGCGCAGCGGCTCGATCCGCCTCAACGGGCGCGAGATCGGCGGCCTCGAGAGCCACGACGTGGCGAGCGCGGGCCTCGCCCATTCGCCGGAGGGGCGGCGGGTGTTCGCGACGCTGAGCGTCGAGGACAACCTGACGCTCGGCGCCTTCCCGCGCCTGACCGGCTCGCGCCCGAAGGGCGACGTCGGGGCCGACCGCGACCGGGCCTTCGAGCTGTTCCCGCGCCTCAAGGAGCGGCGCAGCCAGCTCGCCGGCACCCTCTCGGGCGGCGAGCAGCAGATGCTGGCGATGGGCCGGGCCCTGATGCTGCGTCCCGACATCCTGCTCCTCGACGAACCCTCGATGGGCCTGGCGCCCAAGCTCGTCGAGGAGGTGTTCCGCACCATCCGGCGGCTGAAGGAGGAACAGGTGACGATGCTACTCGTGGAGCAGTTCGCCATGGCGGCTCTCGGTGTGGCCGATCATGCCTACGTCCTGGAGAACGGCCGCATCCGCTTCCAGGGCCCGGCCGCGCAGCTGCGCAACGATCCGGCCGTCCAGTCGGCCTACCTCGGCGGCGGCCACTGATCCGAGGACCGGCCGAGACCGCGTCCGGCGATCGCCTCATACCATTTCCGGTTGATCACTTCGTGATGCGGAAATGGGCTTCGCTCAGGCGCCGCGCGGGCTCGGTGATACGGTTCCCGCTCGATCCAAGCGGAAACCGTATCAGCCGCGAACGGGAGATGACGATCGCGCCGCCTCGGCGCGATCGCTTCGGCCGAGGAACGGAGCGTCCCGGCCTACGGACCTCATTCCGAAGGGCCGGAGCGAAGCGGAGGCCGCGGGGTGAGGTCGCGGTCGGAATCGTCGCCGTGCCGACAAGAGGCTCCGATCCGGCCCTCTGCACTCGGCCCGTCAGCGCCGCCGCAACCGATGCAGCACCTCGCCGACGATGCCGCGCCGGAACAGCAGCACGCAGGCCATGAAGACGAGGCCGGTGATGATGGTGACCGGGAAGGACGAGGTCGCGAAATAGTGCTCCAGGGCGGCCACGAGGGCCGCGCCGACGACGGGTCCCGGCAGCGTCCCGATCCCGCCGAGCAGCGTCATCAGGATCACCTCGCCCGACATCTGCCAGGCGACGTCGGTGAGGGTGGCGAGCTGGAAGACCAGGGCCTTGGTGCCGCCGGCGAGGCCGGCGAGGCCGGCCGACATCACGAAGGCACCGAGCTTGTAGCGGTCGACCCGGTAGCCCAGCGAGATCGCCCGCGGCTCGTTCTCGCGGATGGCCTGCAGCACCGCGCCGAAGGGCGAATGCACCACCCGCCAGACCGCGAACAGCCCGAAGGCGGTGATGGCCAGCACCACGTAGTACAGATTCAGGTTCACCGAGAGGTCGATGAGGCCGCCGAGCAGGAATCCGCGCGGCACGTTCTGGATGCCGTCCTCGCCGCCGGTGAAGGGCGCCTGCAGGCACACGAAGAACACCATCTGCGCCAGGGCCAGGGTGATCATCGCGAAGTAGATGCCCTGCCGGCGGATGGCGAAGAACCCCATCACGAGGCCCAGGAGCGCACCGACCGCGGCCCCGAACAGGATGCCGAGTTCCGGAGGCCAGCCCCACACCTTGAGGGCGTGGGCGCTGGCATAGGCGCCTCCGCCGAAGAAGGCCGCGTGCCCGAACGAGAGCAGGCCGACATAGCCGATGAGCAGGTTGAAGGCCGCCGCGAACAGCGCGAAGCACAGGATCTTCATCAGGAAGACCGGATAGATCGCGAACGGCGCGGCGACGATGCAGGCGAGCCCGAGCACCGCCAGCCCGGTGTAGAGCGCGCGGTTGAAGTCGGACCGGCGCGCGGGCACCGCGGCGGCGGGCATGAGGTCGGTCGGCCGCGCATCCATGGGATCAGCCCTCTCGTCCGAACAGGCCGGCCGGGCGCACCAGGAGCACCGCGGCCATCACCACGAAGATCACGATGCTGGAGGCCGGCGGATAGAACACCTTCGTCAGGCCTTCCAGCACGCCCAGCGCGTAGCCGGTGAGGATGGCGCCGCCGATCGACCCCATGCCGCCGACCACGACGACGGCGAAGACGATGATGATGAGGTTGGAGCCCATCAGCGGGCTGACCTGGTAGATCGGCGCGGCCAGCACCCCGGCGAGACCGGCGAGACCCGCGCCGAGGGCGTAGGTCAGCGTCAGCAGGCGCGGCACGTTCACGCCGAAGACCTGCACCAGCGTCCGGTCCTCGGTGGCGGCCCGTAGGTAGGCACCGAACTTGGTGCGCTCGATCAGGAGCCAGACGGCCAGGCAGATGACCACCGAGGCGACGACCACGAAGCCGCGGTAGATCGGCAGCACCATGAAGCCGAGGTTCTTGGCGCCGACGAGTTCGTCGGGCGTCGCATAGGGCTGCCCGGCCGCACCGAACTGCCAGCGGAAGGCGCCCTCGATCGTCAGGGCGAGCCCGAAGGTGAAGAGCAGCCCGTAGAGCGGGTCGAGGTCGTAGAGCTTCGAGAGGGCGGCGCGCTCCACCACCAGGGAGGCGGCCCCGACGACCAGGGGGGCGACGAGCAGCGCCCACCAGTAGCCGATCCCGAGGTGCTCCAGCAGCAGCCAGGCGACGAAGGCGCCGAGCATGTACTGCGCGCCATGGGCGAAGTTGATCACCCGCAGGAGGCCGAAGATCACCGCGAGGCCGAGGCTCAGCATCGCGTAGAACGAGCCGTTGATGAGCCCGAGCAGCAGTTGTCCGAGCAGGGCCTGGATCGGTACGCCGAAGATCGTCGTCATCGCGTCAGACACCCAGCAGTTCGTGAAGCCGGTCGAGGCGGCCCTCGACCTCGTCGGCCCGGAACGCGTCGACCACCACCCCGCCCTCCATCACGTAGAAGCGGTCGGCGACGCGGCGCGCGAAGCGGAAGTTCTGCTCCACGAGGAGAACGGTGAGGCCCCGTGCCTTGAGCTGGATGAGGGCCGCGGCGATGCGCTGGACGATGACGGGGGCCAGCCCCTCGGTGGGCTCGTCGAGGAGGATCATCTTCGGCCCGGTGCGCAGCACCCGGGCGATGGCGAGCATCTGCTGCTCGCCGCCCGACAGCTTGGTGCCGGGGCTCGACCGGCGCTCCTTCAGGTTCGGGAACAGCGCGTGGATCTCCTCCACGCTCATGCCGCCCTCGGCGACCTTGGGCGGCAGCATCAGGTTCTCGGCGACGGTGAGGCCGGCGAAGATGCCCCGGTTCTCCGGCACGTAGGCGAGGCCGGCGCGGGCCGGGCCGTGCAACGGCATCCGCGTGAGGTCGCGGCCGTCGAAGCTCACCCTGCCGTCCCGGCGCCCGACGACGCCGAGGATCGAGCGCAGGGTCGTGGTCTTGCCCGCGCCGTTACGGCCGAGCAGGCACACGGTCTCGCCCTGGCGGACGTTGAGGTCGACCCCGTGGAGGACGTGGCTCTCGCCGTACCACGCGTGCAGGCCGGCGACGTCGAGGAGAGCGGGGCCGGCGGGAGCGACCGCCGCCATCGGCACGGGGTCGTGGGCGCCCAGGTCAAGCATCCTCGGACCCCATGTAGGCCTCGCGCACGCGCGGGTCGCGGCTGACCGCGTCGTAGCTTCCCTCGGCCAGGACCTCGCCGCGGGCGAGCACCGTGACCCGGTCGCAGAGGTCGGCCACCACGGACAGGTTGTGCTCGACCATCAGGACGGTGCGGCCCACGGCGACGGTGCGGATGAGCTCGCTCACCCGGCCGATGTCCTCGTGCGCCATCCCCGCCATCGGTTCGTCGAGGAGCAGGAGGTCGGGCTCGAGCGCCAGCGTCGTGGCGATCTCCAGGGCGCGCTTGCGGCCGTAGGAGAGATCGGCGGCCTCGGAGCCGGCGTGCGATTCGAGGCCGACGTCGGCGAGAAGCGAGCGGGCGCGGTCGTCGAGCCCCGACAGGACGCGGCTCGACCGCCAGAACTGTGTCGTGAGGCTCGCCTTCCGCTGCAGGGCGACGCGGACGTTGGCGAGCGCCGTCAGTTTGGGAAACACCGCCGAGATCTGGAACGAGCGCACCAGCCCGAGGCGGGCGACATCGGCCGGCGGCAGGGCCGTGATGTCGCGCCCGCGATAGACCACCCGCCCGGCCGTCGGCTTGAGGAACTGGGTCAACAGGTTGAAGACCGTGGTCTTGCCGGCCCCGTTCGGCCCGATCAGCGCATGGATCGAACCTTCCCGGATCGAGAGATCGACGCCGTTGACGGCCTTGAACCCGCGGAACTCCTTCTTCAGGCCGGTCGCGGTGAGGATGGGGGCGGTGGTCATCGTGACGGGCCTTCGCCGGACCGGATCTCGATTCCGATGGATCGGCACGCCCCGCTCCTCCCCTTCGCGGAGAGGCGTTGGACGTGGGGGTGGTTCCACCGGGCTCGAGCATGGGTCGCCCGGCCGCCCCTTCCCCCTCCCCTCAGGGGGGAAGGGATACCTACGCCGACCCCCGCCATCATCACTGCCCGATCGACGGGCAGCCGCTGTCCTCGGCCTTGCCGAAGGCCTCGGAGCCGGGGATGGTGGCCAACAGCTTGTAGTAGTCGTAGGGGCCCTTGCTCTCGGCGGGCTTCTTCACCTCGAACAGGTACATGTCGTGGACCATGCGGCCGTTGGCCTGGACGCGGCCGTCCTTGGCGAAGACGTCCTGCACCGGTAGTTCGCGCATCTTCTTGGCGACGGCCTCCGCATCGTCGGTGCCCGCGGCCTGGACGGCCTTGAGGTAGTGCGTCACCGCCGAGTAGGTGCCGGTGTGGATCATGTTCGGCATGCGCTTGGCGCGCTCCTGGAAGCGCTTGCCGAACGCCCGGGTCTCGTCGTTGAGGTCCCAGTACCAGCCTTCGGTCAGCGTCAGGCCCTGGGCCGCCTTGAGGCCGAGACCGTGGACCTCGGCGAGGGTGAACAGCAGGCCGGCGAGGCGCTGCCCGCCCTGGACCAGGCCGAATTCGGAGGCCTGCTTGATGGCGTTGGCGGTGTCCAGCCCGGCGTTGGCGAGGCCGACCACCTTGGCGCCCGAGGCCTGGGCCTGGAGCAGGAACGAGGAGAAGTCGTTGGCGCTCAAGGGGTGGCGGACCGATCCCTTGACCTCGCCGCCCTTCGACTTGACGTATTTGGTGGTCTCGCTTTCCAGCGAGTAGCCGAAGGCGTAATCGGCCGTGAGGAAGAACCAGGAGTTGCCGCCTTGGGCGACCAGCGCACCGCCGGTGCCCACCGCCAGGGCCCGGGTGTCGTAGACCCAGTGGAAGCCGTAGGGGCTGCACTGCTTGCCCGTGAGTTCGGTGGTCGCCGCCCCCGTCACGATGTCGATCCGGCGTTTCTCCTTGGAGATGCCCTGCACGGCCAGCGCCACCGACGAGGTGGTCAGCTCCATGATCGCGTCGACCTTGTCGACGTCGTACCACTGGCGGGCGATGGAGGAGGCGATGTCGGGTTTGTTCTGATGGTCGGCGGTGATCACCTCGACGGGAACGCCGTTCACCTTGCCCCCGAAGTCCTCCACGGCCATGCGCGCGGCCTCGAAGGAGGACCGCCCGCCGAACTCGGCGTAGACGCCGGACTGGTCGTTGAGGATGCCGATCTTGACGGTTCCGTCGGAGATCGTCTGCGCCGTGGCCGCCATCGGCGTCAGCGCGGTGGCGGCGACCAGGCTCGCAACGCAGGCGAGTCCGAGATTGACCTGTCCCATCGATGTTCCTCCGGTCGGGGCGTCGGCTCGTCGGCCGGCCCTCTGGTGCTTGAGGCGTCCCTTTTCGGGTCCGCGATTCTCTTGGGCAGTCGCGAGGGGGCCGCGATACGCCGATACCGTCGAAGCTAGACCATTTTCGCGCCGGATGGCGCTGGACGTCACGAGAAAAACACACGCCATCCCGGAAGAAAACCGGCCCCGCGCGAACGGAGCCGGCCCAGGGACGCTCGTCAGCTCATGGTGGGCATCGTGAACTCGGCGCCCAGGCCCGCCCCGTCCGGCCAGCGCACGGTGGTGGCCTTGAGGCGGGTGTAGAATCGGACACCCTCGGGACCGTGCATGTGGTGGTCGCCGAACAGCGAACGCTTCCAGCCGCCGAAGGAGTGGAACGCCATCGGCACCGGGATCGGCACGTTGATGCCGACCATGCCGGCCTTCACCCGCGTCATGAAGGTGCGGGCGATGCCGCCGTCGCGGGTGAAGATCGCGGTGCCGTTGCCGAACTCGTGCGCGTTCACGAGCTCCAGCGCCTCGCCGAAGGTGGCCGAGCGGACGATCGACAGCACCGGCCCGAAGATTTCCTCGCGATAGATCCGCATGTCGGGGCGGACCCCGTCGAACAGCGATCCGCCGATGTAGAAGCCCTGCTCGTAGCCCTGCAGCGACAGGCCGCGCCCGTCGACCAGGAGGTTCGCCCCTTCCTCGACGCCGGTGTCGATGTAGGACGAGACCTTGTCGAGATGCGCGCGACTGACGAGCGGGCCCATCTCGGCTTCCCCGTCGGTGCCGGGGCCGATCTTGAGGGCGCGGACCCGCGGCACCAGCCGCTCGATCAGGGCGTCGGCGGTGTCCTTGCCGACGGGGACGGCCACCGAGATCGCCATGCAGCGCTCGCCGGCCGAGCCGTAGGCCGCCCCCATCAGCGCGTCGACGGCGCCGTCGAGGTCGGCGTCTGGCATGATCACCATGTGGTTCTTGGCGCCGCCGAGCGCCTGGACGCGCTTACCGGCGGCGGTGCCGGTCCTGTAGATGTGCTCGGCGATGGGGGTGGAGCCGACGAAGGAGATCGCCTGGACCTCGGGGTGTTCGAGGAGCACGTCCACCGCCACCTTGTCGCCGTGCACCACGTTGAAGACGCCGTCGGGCAGGCCCGCCTCCTTGAGGAGCAGCGCCAGTTCGACGGCGAGCGAAGGGTCCTTCTCCGAGGGCTTCATCACGAAGGTGTTGCCGCAGGCCAGGGCCACCGGGAACATCCACATCGGCACCATGGCGGGGAAGTTGAACGGCGAGATGCCGGCCACCACGCCCAGGGGCTCTCGCGCACTGATCACGTCGACGCCGCGGCCGACCTGCTCCGAGATCTCGCCCTTGAGGACCTGGGGGATGCCGCAGGCGAACTCCACCACCTCGAGGCCGCGGATGACCTCGCCGCGAGCGTCCGACAGCACCTTGCCGTGCTCGGAGGTGATGATGGCGGCCAGGCGATCGATGTTGCGGTCGACGAGGTCGCGGAAGCGGAACAGCACCCGGGCGCGGATGTGCGGCGGCGTCGCCGACCAGGCCGGGAACGCCTTGGCCGCGGCCTCGATCGCCGCAGCCGCCTCGGCCGCCGTGGCGAAGGGGACATGGGCGGTCACCGCCCCGGTCGCCGGGTCGAAGATCTCTCCCCGCGTCTCGCCACGTCCCTCGACGCTCTGGCCGCCGACGAAATGCGGGACGATCCGGGTGAAAGCTTGCTGATGTGCGGATGAGGCCATGACGGGCGTCCTTCGACTGTGAGCGGTCAGGCCTCCCAGGCCTGTTCGTAGAGGGTCGCGATCTCGGCAGCGGACGGGATGCGCGGGTTGTTGGCCGGCGAGCCAGAGGCCAGGGCCTGTTCGGCCATCACCGGGATCAGCGCCCGCCAGCGGCCCTCGTCGAGGCCGTAGGCGCGGGGGCTCGGGACTTCGAGATCGCGGTTGAGCTGGCGCAGCTCGGACACCAGACGCGCTACGGCCTCGGCATCGTCCGTCGCCTCGCTCGCCAGGCCCATGGCGCGGGCGCAATCGGCGTAGCGCGCCGGGGCGGCGCTGGCGGAGAAGGCGGTTACCACCGGCAGCAGCATGGCGTTCGAGAGGCCGTGGGCGACGTGGAAATGCGCGCCGATGGGCCGGCTCATGCCGTGCACGAGGGCGACGCTGGCGTTCGAGAAGGCCATCCCGGCCTGGAGCGCGCCGAGCATCATCGCCTCGCGGGCGGGCCGGTCGCCGGGCTCGCGGAAGACCGTGCGCAGGTTGGGCGCGATCGCTTTCATCGCCAGGAGCGCGATGCCGTCGGAGAACGGGTTGGCGCGCCGGGACACGTAGCCTTCGATAGCGTGGGTCAGCGCATCGATGCCGGTGTCGGCGGTGAGCCTTGCGGGCTTCGACAGGGTGAGCTCGTAGTCGACGATGGCCGCGACCGGCAGGTAGGCCTGGCCGATGCACAGCATCTTCTCGTCGGTGGCCTCGTCCGTGACGATGGTGAAGCGGGTCGCCTCCGAGCCGGTGCCGGCGGTGGTGGGAATCGCGATGACGGGAAGGCCCGCCCGGTCCTCCACGTGCGGCGCCTTGAGGGCCCGCATCCGCCCGCCGCCGCGCGCGGCGAGCACGGCCACCGCCTTGGCGGTATCGATCGGGCTGCCGCCACCGAACCCGATGACGCAATCGTGCCGGCCGTCGCCCATCGCGGCCAGCGCCAGGGCGACGGAGGCCTCGGTCGGATCGGGAATGGCATCGGCGAAGACGGTGGCGGTCATCCCGGCACCCGCGAGCGCCGCCGTCAGGCGGTTCGCGGCCGGTTGGCCGGCAAGGAACCGATCGGTGACGACGAAGGGGCGGGACACTCCGAGATCGCGTAGGACGTCGCCGACATCGCCGAGCGTGCCCGCACCGATGCGCAGCACCCGCGGCAGCGCGATGGCCGCTCCTGCCATGGCTTCATCTCCCTCGACGTATGACGCGACTCTCTTCCGATAGCCGGACGGCGCGCCTTGTCGAGACGACGTTAGCATTGACACCCGCGCACAGACACGGGAACTCTCGCGCAGTATCTGTGCGGAAATACGCGACCCGATGCCGAAGTCCTTTGACTGGGACGACCTGCGGTTCTTCCTCGCCGTCGCCCGCTCCGGCACGATCTCGGGCGCCGGGCAGCGGCTGGCCACCGACCATGCCACGGTCGGCCGCCGCATCACGGGGTTGGAGGCGGCGCTCGGCGCCAAGCTGTTCGAGCGCAACCCGCGCGGCTACAACCTCACCCAACCCGGGGAGCGGCTGCTGGCCTCGGCGCAATCCATCGAAGCCGAAGCCCTGAAGGCCGAGCGCGACGTGGCCGATGCGGATCTCGCGGTGGCCGGCACGGTCCGGATCAGCACCCTCGAGGGCTTCGGAAACTTCTTCCTCGCCGGGCGGCTGCCGCGGTTCGCGCAGGCCAACCCGAACCTCGCGGTGGAGCTCATCGCGATCCAGCAGATCGTCGCCCTGTCGCGGCGCGAGTCCGACATCGCCGTGACCCTCGATCCGCCCCAGAGCGGGCGCTTCGTGCGCGAGCTCCTCACCGAGTACGTGCTGTTCGTCTACGGCGCACGCACCTATCTCGCGGCCCATCCACCGATCGCCACCCGGGCCGATCTCGCCGGGCACACCTTCGTCGGCTACATCGACGACCTCGTCTTCATGCGGGGCCTCGACTACCTCGACGAGGTCGGCGGTCGCCGCATCAAGGCCCGTGTCCAGAGTTCGAGCCTGCATGCTCAGATGGAGGCGACGCTGTCCGGCCACGGTCTGTGCGTGCTGCCGGCCTTCATGGCCGCGCGGCATCCGGAGCTGACGCGCGTGCTTCCGGGCGACATCTGCCTGCGGCGCAGCTACTCCCTGGTGACGCATGCCGACGTCGCCGAAACGGCCCGCGTGCGCGCCGCCCGCCGCTTCATTCGCGAAGAGGTCGAGGCCGCCAGCGACCTCTTCCTCGGCCGCTCACCCACACATCATCCGAAAGGACCGTCATGACGCCGACCGCTATCGCTTTCTTGGGTCTCGGCAACATGGGTGGCCCGATGGCCGCCAACCTCGTGCGGGCGGGTTACCGGGTCATGGGCTTCGATCCATCCGAGGACGCCTGCGCCGCGGCACGCGAAGCGGGCATCGGGATCGCGCCCGCGCACGAGGCGGTGGCGCAGGCGAGCGTGGTGGTGACGATGCTTCCGAGCGGTCGCCATCTGCTGTCCGCTCTCACCGACATGCTGCCTCACCTTTCACCCGGCTCCTTGCTCGTCGACTGCTCGACCATCGACGTCGACAGCGCACGTGCAGCCCATGCGCTCGCCACCGAGGGCGGCCACCTCGGCCTCGACGCTCCCGTCTCGGGCGGGGTCGGCGGGGCCAGGGCCGCGACCCTGACCTTCATGGTCGGCGGATCGGGGGCGGCTCTCGAGCGGGGCCGGCCGGTCCTCGAGGCGATGGGCCAGAGGATCGTCCATTGCGGCGACGGCGGCGCGGGTCAGGCCGCCAAGATCTGCAACAACATGCTGCTCGGGATTTCGATGATCGGCGTCGCGGAAGCGTTCGTCCTGGCCGAGCGGCTCGGGCTGTCGCATCAGGCCCTGTTCGACGTCGCCTCGACCTCCTCGGGGCAGTGCTGGTCGCTCACCAGCTATTGTCCGGTGCCGGGCCCGGTGCCGACGTCACCGGCCAACGACGGCTACAGGCCGGGTTTCGCCGCAGCCCTTATGCTCAAGGACCTGCGGCTGGCCGCCGATGCTGCCGCGGCGACCGGCTCGCCGACCCCGCTGGGGGCGGCAGCGGAAAGGCTCTACGCGGCCTTCGTCGCAGCCGGCGAGGGAGGAACCGACTTTTCCGGCATCGTTCGTCATCTGAGGGACGACGGCGTCACGGAATGAGCGGTGTTCCCATCATTTTACTTTGCCCAAGACACACGAAAGCCGGCCCGTTTTTAGCGGGCCGGCTTTCGTGTGGTTCGGTGTGTGTATGGGGTAGTGATTTTGGTTGCGGGGACAGGATTTGAACCTGTGACCTTCAGGTTATGAGCCTGACGAGCTACCGGGCTGCTCCA
>NZ_LMQK01000031.1:0-259977 GCF_001424525.1 Methylobacterium sp. Leaf399
GTACCCATTCACACCTTCGCACCCGAGCAGTTCCCGGCGCTGTTCGGACCAAGCGTGCGCATCGAACAGGACGGGACTTGGTGGGAGTGTGCAGCGTGAGTAATCCAGTTTCCGTTTTCCGGGCCTTGAGCCCCGGCTTCCTCGACGCCCTAGAGGCCTTGGCGGAACGCCCGGGTTGGTGGCAGGACGTGCTCGCCCACCCGGACTTGATCCTGGCGGTGCGACGCGAGGCCGTGAACTTCTACTACCGCGGCGCCTCGATCTTCCGCGTCACCTTCCCGAACGGCACGGTGACGGCCGAGACGCACGCCAAGTATCTCCTGCGCCAGCGCCAAACGACTGTTCGTCTCGACCCGACAGGAGCATTCGGGATCGACCCAGCGACGGCCATATCGACCAGCTACGCCGGCCCGACGACGTTGACAGAGATGCTCCGTGCCGCAACTGCACTATCGGGCCTGGAGAAGACGGGCCTGCATCGTTTGCTGCGGCATGCCCCTAACGTCATCGATGTCGAGATCGCACTGACCAGTTCCATTGCAGACAGCGCTGATACAGACGGCGAGGACGCCAGCGGCGCCCTCCTCGATAGCACAGTACCAATCTCCGTCTCCCGCAGTCCGGACCGACTAGATGTGGCAAGCCTGGAGGAGCGTGCGGAGCCGGGCGAGGCATGGCTGGTGTTTCACGAGGCCAAGATCGCCGCAAACCCCGAACTGCGTGCTGCACCGAGCGGGCAGCCGGCCATCGTCGCGCAGGTCTCGCGCTACACCACGACACTGACCCGAGAAGCCGACCACCTTGCGAGCGGCTACCAACTCCTATGCCGCGACCTCATCCGGCTCGACGCCCTGCGCCAGCGGGTGCAGCGAGCCGCAGGCGTGTCGGAGGCGGACCTCTGGCGGCGCGATCCTCTGGTAGCAGAAGTCGCCGAGGGAGCACGGCGTCTGCGGGTCGACCCACGCCCACGACTCGTTGTGTTCGGCTTCGACGCCGACCAACGCGACGGCATCTTCGGAACACACCTTAAGAGGCTGCAGGCAGAGCCGTTCAGTCTCGCAGTCCGGGCCATCGGCAACCCGGGCGCGGGCACCAGCAACGCTTTCCGACGCCCGTAGCCGATCGCCTCCACACGCCCACAGATTGTGGATGCGACCGCCAGCCGCACCCACAATCTGCGCCCAGCTGTAAATTCCGAGGGGGGTCTACGTGAATCCCTAGTCCCGGCTCGTTCGAGCCCCGACGGGACTTCGTCATCATGTCGCTGCCCACTCCCGCCCTCACCCGCGGCACCTTCCACGCCGCCCTCTTGGCTCTGCTGTGCNGGCTCGTTCGAGCCCCGACGGGACTTCGTCATCATGTCGCTGCCCACTCCCGCCCTCACCCGCGGCACCTTCCACGCCGCCCTCTTGGCTCTGCTGTGCGTCTCCGAGCAGGCCCAATCCGAACCGCGTCTCGAAGGCCGCTTCCAGGGCCGCGGCGAAGGGCTCCTCACCCTGCGCGTCGCGGACGTTTCGACCGAACCGAACCGGCCGGAGTATTACGTCACCACCGACACTGCAGTGCCGAACGAGTGCACCGGCAGCGTGGGTGGACTGGCCACCCTGATCAATCCCGGTACCCTGCGACTGCGCCAGAAGGGTGAGGGCAGCGAGCTGACCTGCGAGGTGACGCTGCGCTTCAGCCCCGATCGCAGCCGCGTGACGATGTCGGCGCACAACTGCAGCGACTACCACGGAATGTCCTGCGATTTCGCCGGAGCGCTCAAGCGCCGCTGATCCGGACTAGGACCGAGCGCGACCACAGCCGCGTTCGCCCACTGCCGCGACTGGCCCCCCCCGGTCAACCCTCTCTTCTGCCTCTGAAACGGAACCGCCCCATGCGCACCCTGCTGCCGCGTGCAACCCTGACGCTTGCCCTGCTCCTTGCCGCCCCGGCGGCCCACGCCAATCCGCCGGTCGACGAGACAAAGGCGGGGCTGTGCCTNCCCCATGCGCACCCTGCTGCCGCGTGCAACCCTGACGCTTGCCCTGCTCCTTGCCGCCCCGGCGGCCCACGCCAATCCGCCGGTCGACGAGACAAAGGCGGGGCTGTGCCTCGAGCTCAAGGTCGACGGCCAGGTTCGTCGCTGCAACCACGACTTCCGGCTCGTCGACGACGGCCAGGGCGAGATCACGCTCGTCACCGGCTACGACGAGGCCAAGGCCGGCGTGAAGACGGTGGTGGCGTTCGCGACCGCCCAGGCACCCGCCATGGAGAACGCTTACGGCTACGCCCTGCGCCTGACCTCGGTGACGCTGATGCCGGTGGGGAACCCCGACAGCCAACGGCATTGGCCGGCTACCGGCCTGTGCTTCGTGGTCAAGCCGAACCCGGTGCGGGCGGGGACAACGCCGATCAAGCAGGACATCGTCATCCTGTGCACGGCCCACCTCACCGACACAGCCGCCCGTGTTCGCCGCTTCGACTGGAAGTTCGTGTTTTGACGATGCCCCACGAGCACCCCCAGCACCATGATTGGAGCGGCCCCATGCACAGACCTAGGACACGAAAGCTCGCGGCCCTCCTCGCCTGCCTGAGCCTGACGCCTGCCCCGACCAACGCGGCCGAGCTGATCTCCGGGCGTTGCCACATGGGTTTCTGCAGCTGGTTCAGCGTCGAGGAGAAGGATCTGGCCGGCACCGCGAAGGCGGGGGCGTTGTTCAAGGTCGTGCTCAAGGGCTGGCAGTCCCACCATCCGGACGGCAACTACGCCCGCAAGACGCCGCGGCAGGGCGGGCAAGCGAGAACCAGCTACGTCTTCTGCTCCAAATCGAAGCCGGCACTGATCAATCGCGATGAACAGGGCCGCTGGGCCGCGGAGTACCTGCCGATCAACGCCGCATTCGGACCGCCGGGCGTGCTGGAGACGGCGACGACGATCTACTTCGCCGTCTGCCATGCGATCGGCGCAGGCAGCCAAACGGATACCACCGACCTCGCCCGACGCTTCGGTTACCCAGAGCAGGAGGAGGAAGGACCGGCGGAGACGCCAATTGCACAGCTCGAGGACATCCTGAGGCCATGAGTACGACCCGACGATCAGAAAGACATTCCATGCACTTCGCGGCTGAACGCAGACCGGAATGCCCGGAGCAAGAGGCGGCGACCGTGCCGTCGGTCGGCATTTTCTGGGGCGTGCCGGAGAATGGCAGAACCGTGCTCGTCACCCACCGCACCCCTTTGGCGGAAGCGGAAAGCTACGGCGACTGCCTCACCCATCCCCACGGACACAGCGAGGTCTGGGAGGAATGGCGGCGGCTCGGAGCCACGGCTCTGCGCCGCCAGGGCCTGCCCACTGCGATCACCGCCCACGAATATGAGGTCTTCCCCCGCGGACGTGTCGTCTACATGCGGCCGGCCGGATTGTTCACTATCTACGCCGACCGGCGGCTCCAACGGCCCGAGACGGTCGCCGAACTCGTCCGACGATTTGGCCTGACCGAACAGCGCCACGTCGTGCGCTCAGACGCACACTACCGCAGCTGAGCCCGGGGCAGATGGGCGCGTTCACGGGGGCCATCGCCGGCTTCATGGCGCACGTTCCCCCACTATACCTGTCACATATATGCCATTCGGCCAGCGGAAACAAAGGTGAAAGGCTTACGAAAGGAGGACCCACTACCGCCTCCCCCACATCCAAGGAAGCTGCCCAAAATAGACCAGGCTAAGTGTTTGAAACTTAGGCGGTCCGCGCAAACAACTTCTGCCCGGATGGTGCCAACGCGGACACCGGCGAGCTGTTGCTCAGCCCCGACGCGGATCGGCTTACCTGCGGCACCTAAATCAGCTGCCACAACGGAAGCGTCGATACAGCTTTGCGCCACGAGCGGACATCACCGCCCCAGCTAGCAGCGGACATTCGTTTGCAGATAGGCGACCGTCGGTGCCGTCCCTTAACAGGCGGTGGATCTGGTCATTTGAGCGCAGCCATAGCCGTCTTTAAGAAGTTCTGACGCTCGCGTTGTGACAACTGGTCCAGCCCGTCGCCGTGAAGAACGGACCCTGAACACCCCGCGAGCGTCGCCGTGAGAAGGGCGTGCAGATTCGGGGCACGACGATCGGTTGACGGGCCTAGGAACGCGGCTACGATCACTCTCTCGCCGTGATCGTGGAGGCGTGCCTGCCGCGCCCTTAGAGCCGTTCCCGTTCGGCTTGAGTCGGGGGTAGCGGTGAGGGGCGCGGTCTGATTCGATGGCGCGCTTTCGAAGGAGAGCGCCATGCCGTCAGCTCTGTCAGTCGATCTGCGTGAGCGAGTCATCGAAGCGGTTCAAGCGGGATCGTCGCGCCGGCAAGCGGCCGAGCGCTTCGGTGTCGGGAAGGCCAGCGCGATCCGATGGCACGCGCGCTTCCGGGACGCGGGCGAGATCGCCCCCAAGCCCGTGGGCGGCGACCGATCCCCGCCCGCCATCGAGGCTCATGCCGAGACGATCTTGGAGATCTGCCGCGAGCATCCGCAGATTTTCCTGCGGGAACTACGCGACAGGCTAGCCCAGCAGGGTGTCCGAACCAGCACGAGCGGGCTGTGGCGGTTCTTCGGTCGCCACGGCATCACCCGTAAAAAGGGGCTCTTCATGCAGACGAGCAGCAGCGCGAGGACGTGAGGGCGGCCCGGGACGCTTGGCTTGACGGCCAACTCGATCTCGATCCAGACAGCCTCGTCTTCATCGACGAGACGGCGGCCGCCACCAACATGGAGCGGCCCTATGGCCGATCCCCACGAGGCGAGCGCTGCCGCATCTCCGCTCCGCACGGGCACTACAAGACCACCACCGTCACCGCCGGCCTGCGCACGAACGGCCTCGTCGCCACCACCTTGTTCGACGGAGCGACGAACGGCGAGCGCTTCCTGACTTGCGTCACCGGCACCCTGGTTCCGGTTCTAAAGCGCGGCGACACGGTCATCCTCGACAACCTGAACGTCCACAAGGTCACCGGGGTGAGGGCAGCCATCGAGGCGGCCGGCGCACGCTTGCTCTACCACCCGGCCTATAGCCCGGACTTCAACCCGATCGAGCAAGCCTTCGCCAAGCTGAAGGCGCTCCTGCGAACGGCCGCCGCGCGCACCGTCCCAGACCTCTGAGCCGCCATCCGAGAAGCCTTCAAGGCCTTCCGCCCGCACGAATGCCGAAGCTACGTCGCCGCTGCTGGATACGATGCCTTCGAACCAACATGAGCGGCAACGGCTCTAACTGATGCGGAATCTTGATCTTCGCCCGGGAAGCGGGAGCGCCATCGAATAGTCAGATCGCGACGGGCGAACCCTGTTCCGCGACGCCACGGCGGATGGCACCGCGACGACGGCCCTGATCGACCGCGCGACCTTCCCTCGTCTTCCCGCTCGCAAAGAGCTGGCCGCGGCGTGGCTGATCGCCGGCGAGAAGAACGTCTACGGTGGCAGGTAGGGCAACGGCTTCGGCGGCAGGCGCTACTATGCGAGGATCGCCCACAGCGCTGGCGGACCGCTGATGCTTAAAGACCGGGTCACCAGCCTCGACAGCCCCTCGGTGGCGCAGTTGAACGCCCTTCGCGGCCTCCCACTGTGAGCTGAGGCTTCCCGCGAGTTGCGGCTCTCATGCAGTCCAGGCTAGGGATGGGGGTGGAGGGCTGCCCCGAAGTGGTGGCGCCTTGGGTGGATTCTGGGTCGGAGAGTGAGTTGAGCCTGTCCTCACAGCAGAGTGCCTTGCTGAACGCCAAGCTTGACTCCGCCTTCGTTCCCCATCTGGCCCCGCTTTTGCAGCCGAAGGGCGGCGCGGACGACACAATTAAGAACCGATCCAGGGCTCTCGCTGCTCTCGTAATCAGCGCACTATGCGAGGCAAGCCCAGACGAGGCATCTGCATCCGTTGTTGACGACTACGATGATTATGGAGTCGACGCGATTCATTATCATGCGTCGACAACAACACTGTATCTTGTGCAGGCTAAATTGAAGGCGGGTTCACAGTTTTCGCAGACAGAGGCCAACGCGTTTTGCCAGGGCGTGCGGAAGCTGATCCGCCAGGACTTTGTCGGATTCAATGAGCACGTCCTGAGGCGACAAACAGCCATAGAAGATGCCATTGAAAACTGCTCGCGAATCGAGCTGGTCATCGTGCATGTTGGTGCAGGCATGAGCGCACATGCCGATGGCGCCCTCAAACAACTTATTGTTGAAGAAAAGAATGATGAGGAGCGCCTGTGCACGGGTTACTCCGAGCTCGGTGCGGACAGGGTTGCGACATATCTGCACGACAGTGGCGCCGATGCCCGCGTGGACGGAACGGTCCACCTGAAGGCCAGCAGTTATCGCGACGAGGGTCGCAAGACGTACATCGGCTTTGTTGCACTCGATCGGCTAGTGACATTGCACAAGCGGTTTGGAAAAGCATTATATACAAAGAACATTCGCCAGCACCTTGGACACAAGACTGATGTTAATATCGCGATCCGGCAGACACTGACCGACTGCCCGGAAGAGTTTGAGCACCTCAATAACGGTGTGACTATACTCGCAGAGAGGATCGATCCTAAAAATAACAATGCGCACCGAGGCAGGCGACTGGACCTGACTGGTCTGTCGATCATAAACGGGGCACAGACGGTCGCATCTGCTGCAGGTTTTGTAGAAGATCGTCCTAATGCGTCGATTGCGGATGCGTATGTTCCGATCACCGTAATTCAGGCTGATCTGGATCACGACTTCAGCAAGCGAGTGACGCGCGCACGGAACCATCAGAATCCCGTCTACAGCCAGAACTTTGCTGCATTGGATGATGAGCAGGAGCGGCTACGGCGTGAGTTGGCCCTTTTGGGCGTCCACTACGCCTATAAGCCGGAGGCGCTCGGCGATGCGGCCGATACTAACCGCGTTCGAATTGAGGAGGCGGCGCAGGCTCTAGCTGTCGTCACCCGTGATCCGCGCTTCGTGGTCTATCTGAAGAAAGAACCGGGACAGCTGCTGCTCGTCGAGGGTCCGAGTTATAAGTCGCTCTTCACGCCATCGTTGACAGCCTTTCGTTTGCTGAATGCCGTACGCTTCTTTCGGTACGTGCAGGCGCAAATGCGCATCCAGGAAAAGGCCGCAGCTGGGACGGGTTACGAACGTCTGACCTATAAGCACGGCGACTATGCGATTGGATTCGTTCTCGGTAAGCGGATCGAAACCACCCTCGCGGGTGCAACAGTCGTTGACCCTGCGAGACTGGCTGGGGCTTTGTCTCAACCATTCGATGAAGCACGCCAGGCGCTCTGGAATGCGGTATCCGCTCGACTTCAGCAGGCGGACAAGGGGCCGCTCTCTATTGTCCGCAATGTCGGAGAAGCGCTCCCGATACTTCGTGAGGCGATGATCAATCACTACAACTTGCAGAGCGACCCCGCGCTCCCACACGTCTCCGTCGCCGTTCCGGGAGAGCACTATCCAGTGAAGCTGTATGATTACCTCGCCAGCAAGGCTCCACAAATCGGGGGCCTGACGTGACGAAGAAACAGAAGTTGGAACTGACCTGGGTCGGGAAGGAGAAGCGGCCACGGCTGGAGCCTCGCATTCTCCTAGAAGAGCCGGAGTTGTCCCACCACGCGGGCCACCGAGGCGAGCGGGACGTATTCGATAACCGGCTAATCCAGGGCGACAACCTCCTGGCGCTGAAGGCGCTGGAGGCGGAGTTCGCCGGCCAGGTGAAGTGCGTCTTCATCGACCCTCCTTACAATACGGGCTCGGCCTTCGCACACTACGACGATGGAATGGAGCACTCTCTCTGGCTCTCCATGATGCGCGATCGCCTGGAGCTTATCCGCCGTCTCCTTTCCCCGGACGGCTCACTCTGGGTGACACTTGACGACAACGAGGCGCATTACTTCAAGGTCATGGCTGATGAGGTATTTGGGCGCGAATGCTTCGTTACAAATGTGGTCTGGGAGAAATCAGACTCGCCTCGGAACTCTGCTCGCCAGTTCTCGACCGACCATGACCACGTCATCGTTTATGCAAAGGGACCAGAATGGGTTCCGCGGAGGCTTGCACGTACCGAAGAAGCCAATGCAATTTATGCAAATCCCGACGACGATCCGCGTGGACCGTGGTTGCCCGGCGACCCGTACGCTAACAAGCCCTACTCTAAGGGTTTGTACAAAATGGTTGGTCCTACAGGGCGTACCTTCTCTCCACCTCCGGGGAGATATTGGCGTGTTTCCGAAGAAAGGTTGAGAGAGCTAGATCAGAATGGCCGTGTCTGGTGGGGACCGAACCGAAGCGCCCGTCCAAGCATCAAACGCTACCTCAACGAGGTAGGTGACCTAGTACCGCGGACGCTCTGGTCAAAAAATGACGTTGGCAGCAATCGAACATCAAAGAATGAGCTGCGGGCACTATTCCCCGGTGACGTGTCGTTCGACACACCAAAACCAGAAGCGCTCCTGAAGCGAGTGCTCGACCTCGCCACGAACCCCGGGGACCTCGTCCTCGACTCTTTCGCCGGCTCCGGCACGACGGGGGCCGTGGCACACAAAATGGGGCGGCGGTGGATTATGGTGGAGTTGGGTAAGCATGCCCAGACTCACATCGTTCCGCGGCTTTGCAAGGTGGTCGATGGGACTGATCCGGGCGGGATCACGGAAGTGGCCGGATGGAAGGGTGGCGGCGGCTTCCGCTTCTTCCGCTTGGCACCGTCGCTTCTGGAACGCGATAAGTGGGGTCGGGAGGTGATCTCCAAAAGCTACAACGCCGCCATGCTGGCAGAGGCGCTCTGCAAGATCGAGGGTTTCACCTACGCGCCCGCCGAGACGGAGTACTGGATGCAGGGTCTCTCGACGGAGCGCGACTTCTTGTACGTCACCACCCAGACGCTGACTCACGAGCAGCTTCGCGACCTCTCGGAGGAGGTCGGGCCCGACCGCACTCTTCTCGTGCTCTGCGCGGCTTATCGGGGCGATGCCCGGAGCCTGCCTAACCTCACGGTTAGAAAGATTCCCGACCACGTCCGCGACCGCTGCGAATGGGGCCGGGACGATTACAGGCTTGTCATTGCGGCGCTGCCCGAGGCTGGGCCAAAAGAAGAGGGCGCGCCCGCGCAGGCGACGCTGTTCGCGGAGCCTGCGAAGTGAACCGCCACGTCGGCGTGATCGCCGGGAGGCTGAGCCTACGGGCGCCCCAGCGACAGTCACTGGAGATCCTCGACCGGGTCTGCGAACTCGTCCCGCCGCGGCGCGGCGCCGATCGGGCGGGGGGGCTGGCTGCGATCCGGGCCGAGTACCCGAGCGTAACTGATTTCGAACGCGAGTTCCTAAGTGTCTGCTTCGCGCTCGCGACCGGTGTGGGCAAAACACGATTGATGGGCGCCTTCATTGCTTACCTACACCTGGCGCACGGGATCCAGAATTTCTTCGTGCTGGCGCCGAACCTTACGATCTACCAGAAGCTTATCGCTGATTTTACCCCGAATACGCCGAAGTACGTTTTCAGGGGCATCAGCGAGTTCGTGACGGACGAGCCCGAGATCGTGACGGGTGAGAACTTCGAGAGCCGGGGCGCGCTGCTCGACTCTCTCCATCGCTGCAAGATCAACATCTTCAATATCTCAAAGCTGAACTCGGAGGTGCGCGGCGGGCGCCAACTCCGGATGCGCTCCTTTCGGGAGACGCTGGGCGAGAGCTACTTTGACTATCTAGCCGGCCAGCCCGACCTCGTGCTCATCATGGACGAGAGCCACCGCTACCGCGCCTCGGCCGGCTGGCGCGCGCTGAACGAGCTGAAGCCGGTGATCGGCCTAGAGCTGACCGCCACGCCTTTCGTCGAGACCCCAAAGGGGCCAGTCCCGTTCAAAAACGTGATCCTCGATTACCCGCTCGGGCGGGCGATGGTCGACGGCTTCGTCAAGGAGCCGGTCGTCGTGACACGACGCGACTTCAACCCGGCCGGCATGAGCGCAGAAGCGATCCAGCGTCTTAAGCTCGAGGACGGTATCCGGCTGCACGAAAGTGTGAAAGTCGAGCTTGAGACCTACGCGAGGCAATCGGGGCTGCCGCGAGTCAAGCCCTTCCTGCTCGTAATCGCGCGCGACATAACCCACGCGGCCGAGCTCAAGGCAAACATCGAAGGCGAACTGTTCAGCGGACGCTACGCGGGACGGGTCATCCAGGTCGATTCTTCCGTGAAAGAGGACGCGACGGTCCAGGCGCTGCTAAACGTCGAGCGGGCGGAGGAGCCGACGGAGATCGTGATCCACGTCAACATGCTGAAAGAGGGTTGGGACGTCACGAACCTCTACACGATCGTGCCGCTCCGCGCCGCTAACGCCCGGACGCTGATTGAGCAGTCGATTGGGCGCGGCCTACGCCTGCCCTACGGGGCGCGGACGGGCGTCGCAGCGGTGGACCGGTTGAACATCGTCGCTCACGACCGCTTTCAGGAGATCGTGGACTCGGCAAACCGGCCGGACTCGCCCATCCGTATGCGCTCGTTGGTGCTGGACGATGCCATTCTTTCCGGTCGCACGACCACTTTCGTGTCCCGGCCCAGGCTCGCCGACCAGCTCGGGCTAGCCACTGATGTCATACCTTCGTCGCTTGGTGGCGACGGCTTCGGCGAGCGCGACCAAGCCGTGTTCGACGCTGTGGAGGGGCGCGTAGCCCGGATCGCTTGGGCAGAGTTCAGACGACTGGAAGCGCAGCCAGACCGAGCTCCCACCTCGGCCTCTCTCCTTAGGCCGGACATCCAGGCGGCCGTCGTTGTCGAGGTCGAACGCCAATACCGTCCCGCTCACGTTCAGCTCGGGGGCATCCGCGAACAGCCGGACGTGGCCTCGGTCGTTGCACGCACGGCCGAGCTCGTCGTGCAGGGCATAATTAACATTCCACGCATTTTGCTTACCCCGCGCGGCGAGGTCAGATCCGGCTACCGGCCGTTTACGCTAGACCTCGCCAACATCCGCCCGCAGCCTGGGGGGACGACCTTGTGGCTCCAAGAGCTGCGAACCGGACGGGCGGAGACGCTCTTGCCCAGCAGCGAGTCCCGGGGGCACGAGAAGCAGCTCGAAGATTACCTCGTGCGCCGACTGATCGACAAGCCGGACATCGCCTACGACCAGCACGCAGACCTTCTCTACGACCTCGCTCGGCAGTTCGTTGCGCACCTGCGGACCTATCTGCCTGAGGAGGAGGTTGCTGAAGTGCTGAGTGCTAACGATGAACTCCTGGCGAACCTAATTCACGGGCAGATGCAGAGCCATTACGAGGAGGCCGTCGACGAGGGTTACGAGGTCGTTGTCAAGCGGGGTTGGACGATGCTTCGCGACAGCGCATTTACCGCCGCCGTAGACGAAGAGCCACTCAACTTCCGTGCACCTCCGCCGGACCTGAATAACATCGCTCGGTACGTCTTTGGCGGTTTCCGACGATGCCTCTATCCGGCGTTGAAGTTCCAATCGAACGCCGAACGGAAGCTCGCAATCGTACTCGACCGCGACAGTGAGAAGTGGTTCAAACCGGCGAAGGGTCAATTCCAGATCTATTATCGCCGGGGCGCTGATCATCCCGAGTACGTTCCTGACTTCGTGGCCGAGGTGGCAGACCGAATATTTATGCTGGAGCCGAAGGCTTCCAATCAGCTTGTCGATCCTGAGGTAATGACAAAGCGTGACGTCGCGCAGGCTTGGTGCGCTCACGCGAGCGCGCACGCTACTCGTCACGGCGGCAAGCCTTGGAGCTACGTCCTCCTTCCTGATGACTCGATAGCCGAGAACATGACGCTGGAGCGTCTAGGATTTTCGTGACCAATGCTGCCCCCAGACATCTTGGCTTGGGCTCGTGACGTTTGCCGAATGCCATCTGGGGAGGCGGGGCCCGATGGTCTCAGCCCACGATACAGTCACGTCGCTGGTTATTTCGGGTAGCGGATAAGCACGAAGCCCGGAAGCAGACATACTGAGTGTCGGCAATAGGTCAACTTCGGAAGTGGCCCAACCGCATGGGTATGACGAGACACACCAGCGCATCACTGCGAAGGCCAGCAAGGCAAACGCATGTCTCTCCGCTTTCTGAACCGCTAAATCTTCAGATAAAAAACACCCCCGGCGAGCAGAAGGCGCACACACCACGACCGCCGGATGCCGCCGGCCGCGATGCCTACGACCCACACCACCGCGTTGCACCACACGCCGCCGACCACCACACTGACACCCGGCTGCCATACCCCGCCGTTCCAAGTGCCCGGACAGGCATACGCTTAGACCCAACCCAGGCCGTGTTCATCCTGCTGGCCGATCCGGGAACCCTGACCTGACCGCACCACCGCGGTCGCCGTCAGGACATCAACCACCATGGTCAACTATCTTCCCGTCCCCGCAGGCACCGGCGACTCTGTCCCCGCACACCTCCATGACCTCATCGACCCAAGCGATCTCGGCCCGATCGAGCGCGTGCCACTCATCCCCGACGCGGCCCGGCGCCACCACCACGTCTTCGTGCCCGCGGACCACCGCTTCAAGGCCGCGGCCCGGTTCCTCCAGGCCCTCTGGCGTGAGGACCGCGACTTGCCCATCGGCTACCACACCGATTCGTTAGGCAAGCGCCGCCGTCGCCTCGGCTCCTGCATCGGTACCTCGGCAGGCGAGCAGGGCACCAACTTCATCCACCCCGACATCGTCCCGGTCGTGGCCCGGGCCCTGGCGTACCGTGAACCCGGCGCGGTCTATGACGTCGACCGCCTCAAGACCAACCTGCTGTCATCGCAGCCCCTAACCTTCAACCTGTTCGGCCTGCTCGCCCGCGACCTCGCCCTGGCCACCCGCTTCATGGCGGAGTTCATCCCGGGCCTAATGAAGGACGTCACGGACCTCGCCTTCGAGCACAGTCCGGGCCGCGGCGATGCCCGCTTCACCCAGGATGGCACCGCCTTCGATGTCGTCGTTCGTGGGCGCAGTGAGACAGGCGAGCGGCTCTTCGTCGGCATCGAAATAAAGTACAGCGAGAGCAGCTTCGAGACGGTGCCGCGCTTCAGCCCCCGTTACGCCGCCATCGCCCCGACCGCGAACCTCTTCGTCGACCCCGCCGCGGCCGCGTTGCGTGCCAACCCCTGCCAGCAGCTGTTCCGCCAGCACTGCCTCGCCGCCACCATCCTCGACCAGGGCCTTGCCGACCGGGCCGTGTTGGTGCTCATCGCCCCCCAGCACAACACACTCACCGCGACCGCCGCCACCACCTTCACCCGCCACCTTCGTGACCCGGCGGGCGGACCGATCCCGTTCATTCCCCGCACGCTGGAGCAAGCGATCACGGCGCTCGCGGCAACCGGCCTTACGGACCACGCCCGCGCACTGCACCGCCGTTACGCCGATTGGTGGCTGGTGGATGGCGAACTGCAGCTCGATGCCACCCCGAGCGAGACCAACCTGTTCGTGCATCCCCGGAACGCCAACCGGACACGGCCCCGGCCCGAGGCACAACCGCACCGCAAGGCCGCCTGACGACCTCGGCCGCCGCGGCCCGCACCATTACCACCCCAACCTTGGGTCTCGGCGTGCCGCATCGCCGGGACCCATGCCCCCCGGAGAAATGCGCAGCCTCTGTCTCGCAGCCACAGTAGCCACTCCTAAGACCGCTCGATGGCGTCATCCAACCGCTGCAGAGCAAAACTATATCCAGACACGCGTTCATCAGTTAATTAGCAAAAGCCGGCCCAACGACCGGCGACGCCGCCCGCGATGTCGGTGCGGACGCAGCCACACTTCTCGTTCCCTACAGCCTCTACTTCATAATAGTGGCACTTCTCGTACCCCACTACGGTTTGTCCGCTCAGCATGCGGTGCGGCGTCTTCTCTCGGACGTCACCACCGTGCTCACATCCACCAACCGCCAGACCTTCGACACCTACGTCACAAGCCAGCGCTTCCGAACGACGCCTGGCATGCTGAGCCGCGCACTCGTCGATCTGCAGGAATTCAAGCCAGCCCTCGATCTACAGNACACCTACGTCACAAGCCAGCGCTTCCGAACGACGCCTGGCATGCTGAGCCGCGCACTCGTCGATCTGCAGGAATTCAAGCCAGCCCTCGATCTACAGCAACCTAGCTTCGTCGCAGTCGAACTCGACCTACGCCCGCATGCCAACAGTGCCATGCGAGTGAGCAGCGCCGACGGCCACGTTGAAGAGCGTCGGCCACTTCAGACAGCTCACAGATCACCCCACCACCTCACGGTCAGCACCGCGGACGAGCCGGAGCAGGACGGCCACGACAGTACGCTGCTGCTGAGCTTCATCCTCGAGCCCATCCACTGCAGTGGCCGGCGACTGGAGACACGGCTGACGATCGCGACCCGGATCACCCCCGACCCCTGGTGGTCGCCTACCATCCCCAACGAACTTGCCGCACTCACGGAGTGGTGGCTGCACCAGCTCAACCTACACCTCGCGACCGCATAACAAGGCACCGGCGGGCAGGCTGAACAGGCAGACGCCCGCCTACCTTCGTCGCCCCACCCAGCCAAAGAGGCGATCGACGACGGCGGGTTGTCCCAGCCCTGGTATCCGACAGCACCACCCGCCGCACGCCATCACCAAATGCTGGCCGTATGAGGCGAGGCCAAGTGTTTGAAACTTCAGCGGTCGCCTCCGCCAACTGCTGCCCGGATGGCGCCGACACTCGCACCCGAGACCTCCAGCACAGTCTTCGCCAGAGCCCCATTACGTTGCGGACCTCATTGCCGCTTTGCGCCAGACACGGAAGTGGGCGCCTGCCCGGAAGCGGACGTTCCGCATCCGACCTATCTTAGCCGTCGGGATCATCAAAAGCACTTCCCAGAAGCAGACACTCGTTGGCGGTCCAACTGCTATCGCTTGAGCTGGAGAGCAAACGTCAATCGCCGGTCCAAGTCAGCCTTGAAACATGGCTCTTTGAGACGGGTCACTCTCACTTTTTCATTGGCACGCCGCGGAACGAACAGCCTCAGCACGGATCCCCGCCGCCTCAGTTGGCCGGCTATTTCCATTTGGGTGATGTATCCGAGCAACATCCCGGGAATATCGAAGTCTCCACCTTGCGACTCGCGGCTCGCTATGCAGCAATAGGTGCTGGAAACTTTGGAGGTTGTTTTGCCTTACTCGCCCCCTTGCAACGTTGGAGATTTTCAGCTCGGAGATTATTGCTATAAAATCCCCGTAGTACTCGCTCCAATACAACTTGCCAATTCGCTCAATATGACAATTGGTGGATTAGATGTAGCTCTGCTTCCAATGGTGGCAAGCATTATAGGTCCCGAATGCCATATGATTGTACAAAAATCGGGGGACGCAGTCGATTTAACATTGACTTCACTGCGGCCTGAGCATGTTGAAGCAATAAACGAAAAACTTGGAACTACACTTACCTGATCGATGCCGATGACACGCCCGTACGTTCCGATGTTGCGCCTCGGGTTCCTGCTGCTTCCAGCGTTGCTGGCTGGTTGTGGGTTGCAAGCACCCCGACTTTCGGAGCCATGGGAGGCTCAGGACGTCAGCGACAACATGATCTACAACATCAAGCAAAACATTTTCTGCGAGGCAGTTTCATCTATCAATCGTATAAATGCCTTACCGTCTAATTTCGGCAAAGCGATACCCGACAACTACAGTATGCAGCTACAGCTCACGCTCGCAGTCGCCGAAGCAACGACCTTGTCACCGACCGTGACTTACAATCGCACCTTTCCGAATGGAGCAGAGTCGGGGGTCACCATAGGACAAAATTTTGGGCTCGGTTTTAACCCGAACGCCTCTTCAACCGCGACACGGACAGATACTACCTATACCTACTGGAATGTTGGTCGAATAACAAAAGGGAACGAAGATTTCTGCAAAGATGTCGATCGTCGCGGTAGCTCTCTGCTTCTCTCCTCCGACCTGGGAATTTATCGATTTCTTGACCAAAACGTTAGAGCTGCAGCTTTGCTTAGATCGTCAAAAGTAGGCAATAAGAAGCCTGAAAAGATTGACGTTTATAGTTATGATCTCAAATTTGCTGTTGTCACGGGCCTCGGCATCGCACCTAGTCTTAAGCTAGTTTCAGTTTCAGGCCTCGGCGCTCCGATCTTAAATCTAAACAGAACTAGGACTCATGAGCTATTACTTACATTCGGTCCAAGTGGACCGGATGGCTTCGAGCCCTCAGGTATCGCATTTAGCCAACAGCAAATCACGACTCTAAAATCATCGCTCCGACTTCTCGGCCAATGAGGCTTTGGGACAAACAATTTCCGCTTACCCCTTTCGCCCTCTTGCACCGCCGCGCACGACTGAAACCCAATCCCTAACGCTGACTCGATAGCCTTTATCGAAAGATCATGAACCTTAACCCTTTGGCCCCGCATCCGACATCCCGAGAACCTGGGAAGGGTCGCAAGTGGTCCGAGCGGCTATATCCGGTTCGATGCTCAACCGTCCAAGAGCAGACGGGCGACAATCCACCCACCCGGTCATACAGGTCACTCAACTAAACCCCCTCGAAACGGACAGTCCCAGGTGAGTTGAGGGTCATAAGGTAGCATTGAGATTTTCCGACTGCGCGCTGACTCGAAGCTTGGCCCGCTTGCACTTGAAGGTTACCATAGCGGCCTCGGCGCATAACCCTTGGGCGAAGGATCAGCCCTCAACCGCTTCCTCTGCTGTAACGGTGTTACACAAAGCTTACCCGCCAAAGGTAAGAGCCAGCTCCTTATGAGCCCCGGTCGTCACCGCTATCCAGGCGGGAGGGAGTAACCGGGTCACCCGCCGAATGGCATCGGCAAAAGTGGACCCGTCGCAAGACAGGTTCACAGGACGGAGGGAACGGGTTGACCCCAAACCTCCGGAACGGCCCCGACGTCCGCAGATCGAGCAGATGGGGTCCGTTCGCGTTGTCCGCCTCGCGGCGGGAAGCGGTACGTAAAGGCCGACAGCACAACCCCGGCCTCCCTCTCACCAGGTTGTACGTCGATCTGACGGTTGACCGAAGGCGTGGCTCCGAGATCCGGACCCGAGCCCTGCGGCTCAGCTCGGCTTCGCCGGTCGCCCGGCAAAGCCTTGCCTCCAGCAAGACGGCCTCCGTCCAACGTTCACCAAGATCCAAACCACACGCCGCAATCACCCGACACCACCGTTGGGCCACCGGCACGGCCACGGACGAATAACCCGGCGGACCGGCCCCGGCACAGCGCAGCGCGATGGACCGAAGCCCCCACCTTCATCAGAGCAGCGACGTTACCTTCCGCGCCATCGTCCACATCCATGCTTGCACCCACCCCAGCCTGAACCTGCCCGGGAGTACCGACCGAGCCACATCCACCAAAGCTGGCCGATCCACGACACGCTAAGTGTTTGAAACTTCAGCGGTCACATCAACGTACTGCTGCCCGGATGGCGACACGCCCCGCACCCGCGAGCTCCAGCTCAGCTTCCGGACACATCCGCCCATTTGCTGTGTGGTTCACCCCCCTGATCCGGGAATCCCGCTCTCGAAGCCGCTCCCTTCATCGCGGCGAGAAGGAGCCCACCCGCTCATGGCCACCGACCTGCACGAGCGCGTCACTGCGACGATCCTGCAACAGCTTGACACCGCTGATCCCGCTGCATGGACCCCACCCTGGCACGGCGCCAACCCGCTGCCCCGCAACGCGCTCACGGGCAAGCGCTACCGCGGGCTCAACATCCTGGCGCTATGGTGCGCGGCGCAAGCCAATGCCTATGCGGATGCCCGCTGGGCGACGTACCGCCAGTGGGCCGCCCTCGGCGCCCAGGTTCGTCGCGGCGAGCGCGGCACCCTGATCCTGTTCTACAAGGACCTGCCGACCGGCGCCCGAACGGACACAACGCACGGGACCAGCGCCGACAGCGACACGACCGCCGCCCGCTTCGTTGCCCGCGCCTCGACCGTGTTCAACATCGCCCAAGTCGACGCCGCGCCCCAGGCGACCGCCCCGACAGGACTACCGCCCGCCCCGCAACCCACCTTCGACACCTTCGTTACGGCCACGGGCGCCACCATCCACACTGGCGGCACCCGTGCCTGTTATATCCCGGCCACCGACACGATCCGGATGCCGCCCCGCAACGCCTTCCGCACACCGGAAGGCTACGCCGGCACCCTCGCGCACGAACTCGTACACTGGACGGGCGCCCCCCACCGCCTCGCCCGTGACCTGACCGGCCGCTTCGGACGCCGCGCCTATGCGGCCGAGGAACTGGTCGCTGAACTCGGCGCCGCCTTCGTGTTGGCCGACCTCGGATTGGCACGCACGCCCCACCCGGACCACGCCGCCTACCTCGCGTCCTGGCTGCCGCTACTCAAAGCTGATCCGCGCGCGCTGGCGACAGCGGCCACGGCCGGCTCACGTGCCGCCGACTACCTCGCCGCCCTGCAGCCGCAAAACGACGCAACCCGCGCCGCAGGACAAGACAATACAGAACACAACCCCGCCACGCCGAACTTCATCACCGACTCACCGCCCACAAGGGCGACGCCGACCGCCCCGTACTCCAGTGCCGGGAGCGTGGCATGACTACGGTGCCACCTCTGTCCCGCCGGGTGCTCACGGCCCTGCGCTCGACCACGCCGACAACCGGACCCGACAGGGACGAGCCAACAGCGGTCACCCGCTCCTTCGTACGCGTGGAGGCCGCCCTGGAGGCGCACCTCGCCGCCCTGGCGGCCCTCGACCGGATTGAGGATTTGGTGGTGACCGCCCACGGCTATCCGCGTGTCCCCCTGCCGAAGCGGCGCGGGACGCCGGACTACGCCGCCGACGCCGCCACGATCACGCGACGCCTCGGCACCGGCCTGACCGCACGCCGGCTCACCGCCGAATTGCGCCGTCGACAGGCCGCCTTCCTACAGGCGGCAGCCGCGGCCGGCCTGGGTACAGCCCGCGCGCAGGAAGCGCGGACGGCGCGGGAACTCAGCGAGGCGGCCAGCCACCTTCTACTGGCGCCGACAGAGGCCCACGCCGACCTCGCGCTCAAGCTCACCGTGCTGATCGCGGCCGGCGAGGCGACAGCGGACGACGCACTGGCCTTCCCCTGGCTCTACCTCCGCGCCCTGCACGCCGACCTATGCGGGGCCCAACAAACCGCCCCACATCGATGATCTCTCGCAGTTAGCGGCAAGTCTTACCGCGACCGCAGTATCTGCCACTAGGCGCAGTCGGTGTTATAAAGGTTTAGCGCCCACTGCGCTCAATTATTGATTGGTACGTCTGCAATAAGACTATTACACCAGTCTGGCGACAACCAATCTGCCAACCAAGTCTCGACCAGCCGTGCCCAAACAGTTTCAGCGGCCGTACCCTCCCGATCGGCCTGCCAAACCATCTTGGCCATGAGGCTTCGGCGTACTCCTTCATGCAGATGCCGGAGCGCTGGATCCACCCCAGCACCGTTACGCCATTTCGCCGATAATCCAGGCAGGGAAACCCAGTGCAGCACGGCCCGTATGCGGCGTACGTGCTCGGCACGCTCTGGGCCGGGCCACTGCCTGACGTCCGGCAAAGCGTCCGACGATCCAGCGACGATTTCCGGCCAGTCCGCAGCGAGAGCCCCCGGCCACCCCGAGCCAAGCTGCTCGCGCATTTCATCAAGGCCTGCCGGCCCCATCTCAGTCAAGGTTTCACAGTGTTCCAGCAGGCGCCGTGGTATACTCTCGCCCGCATCAACGAGCAGCGTGACAATGGCTTCGTCGGGCTGAAGGCCGCGGGCGACGAGAGCCTCACGCACGAACCGCCTGGCCTCCGACCGTGCAAGCGGACGCACCCGGTAGTCGAAGCAGCGCGACTGACCGGCCAGCCGAACACCCTCACGCTCGCGCGCCAGCAGCACGAAACTCGCCTTGCGGCCGTCCTCCATCACCTTCAACAGCTTGTCGAACGCCTCCGGCGGATAGCGGTCTGCGTTCCGGATGACGAACACTAAACGTTGGGCTAGGAGTGTGCCCGTCTGCACGCGCTCTACGATCTGATCCGTGAGGCGTGCGATATCTGGGCGTGTTCCGTCCACTTCGATGCGGCCACCGTTTCCGCATTCGATGGCTCGACAAGACTCGCATTTGCAGCATGCAGCGCCATCAGCAGAGGGCTGCGTGCACAACACCATCCGCGCGTAGCATCGCGCCAACTCCTGCTTGCCGACCCCGGCAGGGCCGTACAGCAGCAAGTCGACTCCGTCGGTCCGCTCGCGCGCGTGCCGAGACAACGCCGCCGCCGCGTGGTTCCGACCAATCACGGTGGCAAACGACCGGTGTCGCGGTGCGGGGGTTATGTTCCAGATCAGGGGTGGCAATTTGGCCTCTGTCCCCTCTGAATTAGCCTCACACTCCTCGTCCCGAACCACTTTCGCGTCGAGTCGAGCGCAAGCGGCCAAAACCCCTTCCTGCAGATGCCGGAACCAATCCGGCCGCTCCTCATCATCGCGAGCTAGTGCTGCATGGAGCACACGCACGAGGCTGCCGCGTGCATTCGCCAGCGAGTCGTCCCGATCATCTGTCCCACAACGACCCAAGCTGCGGCCGAGGGCGGACCACCGACCGTCCAACGGGTCGCAAGCCTCGGCTTGGTCCTCGCGTGCGAGGAAGTCCCGTCCGAGGCCAGCCAATCCCGGCACGACCAAGTCCGGGCCGCGCCGGTAGCCGACATCGTCCTCGCGCACACTGCGGACGAAGGTGTCCTCCCAGACAAGCAGTAGGGCGCCCCACAGCACCGCGCCCTCCGTGATTCTATACGCAGCCACCCGCGAATAAGCGTTCGCACGAACCGCAAGCCGATCGCTCGTCGACTCGAGCAGCCGACCCGCCGCCTTGTAGAGTTCCACCACGAGGCGATAGGCCGACCAGCCCCAGGTCGCCCGGCGTTCATCAAACCCGGAAAGTAGATCGACGAGGTCATCTTCCCGACGCAGCGCCACGAGATCACGCAGGTAGGGCACGAGCACTCGTTGGACCTGCCTTCCGGAAACATCACGTTGGTAGCGCACGTCGTCATACAGATGCGTCGTCGGGTCGACGCACAGCAACACGCGCTCCTCGAACGCCTGGATGACGGCGGGCAGGCCCACGCGTTCTTCAATCAAATCTGTGAAGCTTGTGAGGAACCCGCGCTGGCCAAGCAGATCAGCCCCAAGGGCGAGGTCGGTGGTGGCGGCGAGGTAGCGCAGGACCGGCTGCAGGCTCTCGCTGGTGATCTTTGGTTCCTCGATCACCAGCGCAGCGCGCCTTACCGTGTCCCAGCCGGGATGCTGGTCGACTTTGCTGCCATGTTCGACAAAATGGATCCCCGGCACATCGAGGCTGTTGGAGAGGCGCGCCAGTGATGCATGCAGTGCATCGGCGGAAAGCGGAGCCTTCGTGGTATCGGGGCTTTTGCGTCTCGATGTCCGTGCAGGCCAATCAAAGAGCGGCACCGGCTGCGGCAGATGACTGAACCAAAGAGGTGCTTCGTCGAATTCCGGGCCCAAGGGCGGTCGCTCGCGTGAGAGCTCAAGGCCGCGCCGCTCTACAAGATCGCGCAGCGCGACGATCATGCGCGTACGCAGAGCGCCAGAGCGGTATCGATAGACCATCGGCCGATCTGTGGGCAGAGGATCGCCTGTGAGCGCAGCGAGCAGGAAGTCGACGTCGCGCATCACAGTCATGGCCGTCCCGCCCACCAACCGCGCCAGCGGCGCTGTCGCCGCCGCGGGTCGCTCGGCCAAGTGCCTACAATGCGCTCGACCTCAGCGCTGGCCTCGGGCGTACCCTCACCGAACCGCTGGAAGACCCCGGCCAGCCGACACTCGCGTTCGGCTCGGGTCGCTCGCCGTTCGGGAAACTCCTCCAACTCCCACCCGGTGGTCAGCTCTCCCCAGGCAGAGTCGTCGAAGGCCGACAGGGGTTCAAGCCGACTACGGCAAGCCGTGGCGATTGACTCGTCAGACAGCGGCGCGGGGATCGCGACGAGGGGATGATCGCGAACTGGTCCTGGACGCCGCGCTTTGACGCGCAGCAGCTTGAGGAGCGACACGTGTTTCCCGCTCGTTGGGTCGAACGCCTCGACCTCTTCGTCCAGCCCGGCACACAGGTCGAGCGTCTGCTTCCAGTGGAACTTGAGCGCCGCGCGAGCGCCCGCGGGCGCCGGTTCGAATACCACCGCATCGCCTCTCAAGCGCTTCGCCCCGTCCCGCCATGCACGAGCCCAGTCTCCGGTCTGGCCGGCACCGTCGGCGTCAGCCGGTTCCTGTAGGTTGGGCGCATACAGATGCGCGACGATCCGACCCACCATGCCCTGATCGTCGCGTTCGAGAACGGTGATGCTGGCAATCAGCTCTCCGCCCCAAGCCCGCGTCTGCGCGGCTAAATCGTCACGAAACGCCATGATCGCCGTCACGGCCGCGTGCGCCTCCCGCGCTCCAATCAGCGCAGGCCGGATCTTGAAGGCGACGTTGAACAGGACGCCGTACTCTTGCGCCAGGAACGAGGCGGCGTGGACGATTTGGCGGACGTCGTACAAGGTGAGATAGCCGTTGTGATCTTTCACCTTGCGAGCGCCAGGGCGCGGGGTCGGTGGCGGCCCGAAGCCCGAGGATGGTCCGAGCGCCGCTCGTGCCGTCGCCGACGCGCTCGCCGTGGCATGACCGGTTCGACTCCCGCGCCCGGTCGCTTCCTTGGCGTCGTCCAGTGCGGTTGAGGCAGCCAACCGATGAAACAGCGTCAAGCGCAGACTGAGAACGGTCTCGTGAACCTCGGTCACGGGGGAGGACCAGAAGTTCATTAGTCGAACCCAGTACGATGCGAGATCGGCCGGATCGGTCAGGCCAAGGCGCTTGCAGAAGCTCCAGACGATGTCCGCGCGCACGTCGGCCGCGATCGCCTCGATCACGCCATCGACGACGAGGCGCCGGCCGAGAATCTCGTTGTGGTAGACGTGCACGAGGAAGGCCTGGATCCACCGGATCTTGTCGGGTGCCGCCTCCTGCCAAGCGGACACGACCTCAGCCGGCCGATCGCGGTCAGAGTCGCGGTCGCTATCGGCAAGCGCCTTGAAGTAATCGACAAGGACCAACGTCTGATCGACGTCGAAGGCAGCACGCACCTGTGCGACCGTCAGCACGCAATCGCGACGGTCACAGACCCGTTCCAGTCCGAGCAGCAGGTCGCGCGGGTAGCCCTTGCGCAGGCCGGCGAGCAACTCCAGCGCACCGGATTCGTGCCTGATCCCCTCTTTCACAACGGCTTGGTACAGGAACTCGATGGCGTCGGTGATTGCGAGTGGGTGCACCAGCAAGTCGAACAGGCGCGAACGTAGGGCCTCGCGGATCCTCTCCACCTCAGTCGTGGCGAACAAGAACACAACATCAGAACGGCACTCCTCGACGTGATTGAGGAGCAAATCGCACGCATCTTTCGTCAGCATGTGCGCCTCGTCAAAGAACATGATGCGATACCGAGACACTTTATCGCGCCCGTAGAACGCTTTGAGCTCCCTTTCGACCGTCTCCTTTCCGCCACCGTAACGGCTGATATTGTACTCTTCGAAACCGAGAATCGAATCAGCCTGTGAAGCCCCGCAAGCTTCGCAGTCGTAGCACGGCGAACTTTTTGGGTCCTCCGCCTTACAGTTGAGTGCCCTGGCGTAGATGCGCGCCAAGGTCGTTTTGCCAGAGCCAACGGCGCCATGCAGCAGGACGCAGCGACCGATGCGGCCGCGCTCGATCAGGCCGGAGAGGCAGTCGACGACGCTCTTCTGCCCGAACACCTCGTCGAAGGTGCTCGGGCGGTATTTGTCGGCGAAGTTCAGGTGACCGATCGTATCGGTCCCCGCTTGGGCGTCGCTCGCCGAGTTCGAGATGCTGTCCGTCATGCACACTATGTAGCCGGTGTAGGCCGTGCAGACGATGCAGACCGTGCACTCAATGTAGGCCTTGTCACCATCGAGCCGAGGCGAGACAGCGACACAGTCCGCAGGTCACGCGAATGACTTGAGGGGGTAGAAGTACCCTTTTGCGCCTCGCCTCTTGGGTGCAAAGGGAACGGCGGGATCATGCACGAAAACCGCCATGCGCGCGCTGAACTCATTCCCACTGATTTCCGTGCGCAGCAACGCGCAGAGCAACAGCCGTAACTTATCTGCGGGAACGCAGCCCCGGTCAGTGATGTTCGCGACATCCTCGGAGCGCTCATCGAGGCCGACGAGGCACTCTCGGAGCCGGTCCACGGGCGCCGCCGCGTTCTGCAACGCCGCCAACGCGGCAAGATGTGTCTCGATTGGCGAGGGTTTGAACCCGTCGACTGACCGCCATAGCAGACCATAGTCGGTCTCGTTGACCGCCCGCCATACCGCTGGATCTCCTCCCTTCTCGACGGCACCGTTGCGGAACCGCAGTTCCACGAAGCGGCGGTGGCCTGTCGGGTCGGCGATCAGCAGACGGACCGGTTCGTTGGCGGTGCCAATCAGAGTGGAGCACTGGCGCCGCTTCTCGACCGCCGACTTTCCGAGAATACGTCGGCTGAGATCGACAGCGGTGATCAAAGACTTCAACACCGCATACAGGCTTCGGTCGAGGCGCTCGACATCGTCGATGACCACAACTGGAAATCGAAGCACGTCGCCGCTCCGCCGATCCGCGAGATCGGACAGCAGAACGGGATCGCTGGCCAGTTCCTCCAACGGGCTCAGGAATTGGCGCACAAATATCGTTTTGCCGCTGCCCTGCTCGGGACCGAAGATCACTGGCATCAGATGATGACGTACGGTAAGCCCGAGTTGCTTGCGTTTTACCTGCCAGATGAAATGCTGGAGCACGGCGACCCCAAGCGCAGCGTCGAGGTCGAAGACCGCTTCCGCAAGGCGCACCCATTCGTCCCGTGCCTTCTGCTGCTCGGCAGTGTCGAGCACTGCGAACAGTAACGGCTTCATGACCCAGTCGAGCCGTCCCCGCTGATCCTCCCGAACGATTTGCCGAACAGCACGGGTAACGTCGCTGGTACCGAGCTTGAGACCTTCGCGTTTAATTTCCAGCATTACGCAATCGACGATGCTCGCAACACTCCAGTCGAACGGTCGGGCGATCCAGGCCTCAGCGTCTTCCGGCCCCGAAATTTGAAGCGGTCGGCCGCCAGTCCGGACCGAACCGTCGAAGAGGATTCGTAGGCCTAACCCCGCCATGTATGATCTGACCAGGTGCACGGGATCCAAGGTGGTCGGTTGGTTCGTCTGACTGCTCTGCGTCACGATGGCCTCCAGTCGGAGACCCTTCCTGTGCGGGTCTCCTAACTATGCCGGACCACCACGTCTCAAACACTTTGCGAGATGGACGGAGCGTTCAGCACGTGTCCGACCCTGCTCGAACGCCTGAGACACGACAGATCGTGCCTCTGGACTCGTCGGCTCGGAGGCCGTCAGTCTTGAAAGCCTCATCGTCCGGCGCATACGTCCGCGAATGCACGCACGAGAACCCGGCGCCCCCGCGCGTCGTGGACATCGACCCACCACCCCGACCAATCCGTGCCGGGTGCCCCCTCCATCAATGCCCACGCCACGCGATCCGCCTGGGAGCCGAGCATGCGCGGCCGCCCCACCCAGCGGCCCGAGAGGTCGAAGGCCGCATCGCCCCCGCCGCCGACGCAGTGGAAGTGGTAACGCTGCACCGTCACTGCGCTTTTTGCTCCGTGTCCACAGCGCTCCCCACGCCGTTTCGGCGCCGACCTGAACCTCGTTAAACCCAGCCCCGTCATCGGCTTTGTTCACTTTGTGTTCTATAGGAGCCGGGGGATCGCATGCACGCCATCGCCGAGCGCG
Organism: Methylobacterium sp. Leaf399; assembly: GCF_001424525.1. Classification (NCBI taxonomy): domain Bacteria; kingdom Pseudomonadati; phylum Pseudomonadota; class Alphaproteobacteria; order Hyphomicrobiales; family Methylobacteriaceae; genus Methylobacterium; species Methylobacterium sp. Leaf399. The sequence continues at coordinate 25,789 of NZ_LMQK01000031.1, forward strand.
GGACGACCCCGCACAACGAGCCACCGGTCGGGGCGATTACACAGCGCACCGAGGCCGTGTGCATCGCGCAGGCATATCGCGACGCCCATCACGGCGATGATCGCGCAGCCCTCGTGGCAGCGGTCACCGACGCCCTGACCGACCTCGCGGCAGCCGAGCGCCGAACCGAGGCCGTTCGACGCGAAGTCTCCCGCGGTTTCGTGCGCGGCCGGGTGACGGCAAGATGAGCAGCATTCTCTTCCGCATCGAGGAACTACCCCGCGACGCCATCGCAACCGTGCGGGTGCCAGTCATGGGCCGGGCACTCTGCGCCGGCTTTCCGTCGCCGGCCGACGACTTCCAAGAGCAGGCGATCGAGCTGCCGCGCTGGCTTGTGCCGAATCGCCGTGCGTTCCGCCGGACACAACCACTCGGATGCCGTCTACTCCCTCGCGAAATGGGCTTTCCTAAAGCCTGCCTCAACCTTACGTAACTCTCGCCCCGCCATGCCATCGCGTCCAGGGACCCAGGGTGACAGACGGCTCTACCGACGCGTTGCGAGCATCCGACGCCGGCGGCATTTCCGCCCGGCGGGGCTTCCGCATCCAGGACCACGTCGCGGCGAGGATCGCCCTCGAGATGCTTCAGGACCCGACAATCCACCAGCTCGAATGCGAGACCGCCGACGACATCGTCGTCCGGCGTGGGGCGGCCGCGGCGCGCGTGAGCGAGTACGTACAGGTCAAAACCACAGAGTCGGACGGCAAGTGGAATCTCAAGGAACTGACGGCGCGCGACAAGGGCAGGAAGGGCACCTCCATCTGCGAGCGGTCCCTTCTATGCGACGCTGGAGGCGATGAGCCATGGTACCGAATCGTGACTACCCGAGCGGTGTCGGCCAAGCTGGTACCATTCACGCGGGACCGGGCGCGGCGCTCAGGTGAGGCGGCGTTCGAGGCGCTGGTCCAGGCCTTCGCCAAGAGATATCCCGATGTCAAGTCTCTCTCCGACCAGACGCTCGCCCATTGGTCGCGGAACCTGTTGTGGGAGGTCGAATCCGATGAGAGGGCGCTGGAAGCCAGGAACACGACGACACTGCTTAGGCTCGCGCATGGCCACGGCCTCACCCCCGCGTTCCACATTATTGACGAAGTGTACGCACGGCTGACGGCGAAGACCCGCGCGATGGGTGACGCCGCCTCGAGTGACCCCGCTGAGAAGGCGTGGCGGCGGTCCGATTGCGTGGCATGGTGGGAGGGCGAACTTAACCTGATGCGTGCCGCCGTCGCGGCGCACGTCAAGGTCTACCAACTGGTGGACGCCCCGAGTTTCTTCTCGGAGCTCTGCAGCGTTGCCGACGCCGCCGCCAAGCGCGCCCTGTACGCCTACGACGTCGAGTACGACGGCGACGCGTGGCGCAAGGACGAGTTGATTGAGCATCTCTTGGACTGGCTGCCGGAGGTGGCGTTGCCGCCCCGAATGCTGGCGACATTCAACCACCTGTCGGCGCGCCGGCTGCCCGGCGAAGCGCTCAGGGCTTTGGACCGGCGCGGGCCGCCCGATATGCCGCGCCTCGTCGCCGGCTTGATGCTGCACGCCATCCTACGCCACCATTTCGGGGCCGAGCCGATCGCGTGTCGGATCTTTTTCCTGGTCGCGGGGGAGTTGCGATCTACGAGCGCGCACATCGTTCCGCTGCCCGGCGGCGACGAAATCTGGCTTGGGCGCTCCCGTCTGGTCACCGCTCAGTCCCATCGGGCAGTCATCGACGAGGTGCTGTCGGAACTGCGCACCGCGCTGACCCGCGACGTCCTGGTCGAGGAGCGCGACATCATCTTGCAGCTCCGCGAACCCCGCCACCTCCGAGCCGACACCCTGGACAGGATCCTAAGCGCGACCGGCAAGACCTCCGATCTGCTGCGGGTCATCCGGCTGCCGATCCTGGTCGCATACGACAGTGATACCCTGAGCGCGGGCTTCAACCTCGCCTACGTGCCTCTCCTCCAGGCGGAGGTCCGGGACGAGTATGAGAGGATCAAGGCCCGCATCGGCGACGAGCTGCGCGGCGTGGAGGTGTCGCTGTTCCTCGTCCCGGTCGAGTGCGCCGGGACGCTCGAACGGGACTTCACGACCCGGCTCAGGGGGCGTTGATGGAAACGGACCTGATCCGCGCTTGCCTAGCCGACCCAGACAAGCTCGCCGCTCAGCGATTCTCGATCTTCCGGGAGGTCGCGCGGCTGGCCAACGACGAGCGGACGGTGGCGATGGCCCGCGAGCTCGTAATACGCCTGCTGGCGCACAAGGCCACGCTGCCCGAAGGGTACAACGCGCTGCTCGACGCCCTGGTGCGCGAGGTCGGACTGTTCCCCTACGCCGATCACGCGAAGGGCCGTGACCTGGAGGACCAGATTCTCGTCGAAGCGCACCGCGTGCATGGTGTCGGCGAGGAGCGCTTCTTCCACAGCCTGCAGCTCTCCGTGTTCCAAGAGCTCGTCGCGGGCCGCAACGTCGTCCTGAGCGCGCCCACCAGCGTCGGCAAGAGCCTGGTAATCGACGCAGTCCTTGCGACGCGCCGACACAAGCGCGCGGTCATCGTCGTCCCGACGATCGCGCTGATCGACGAGACGCGGAGGCGGATCGCCTCCACACTGGGCCAGTCCCACGATATCATTACCCATTCGAGCCAGACGCGGCTGGAGGACGGGCGGCCGACGGTCTATGTCCTGACTCAGGAGCGCGCGTTGGGACGCAAGGATCTCGGCGATGTCGACTTTTTTGTCATCGACGAGTTCTACAAGCTCGACGTGCGCGAGGAGGACGACGAGCGGACGGTCGACCTCAACCTGTGCTTCCATCACTTGGCGCGGCAGGGCGCACAGTTCTATCTCATAGGACCCAATATCTCGTCCGTTGGGGGATTGGCGGCCGACTACAGGCACGTTTTCATCCCGTCCGACTTCACAACTGTCGCGCTCGACATACAACACTTCAACCTGCGGCAGCGCGGCGAGGAGCGCGTCGGGAAACTGGTCGAGCTCTGCGGCACGCTGGCCGGGCCGACGCTCGTGTACTGCCAATCGCCCCGCAGCGCCCGTGACGCGGCGAGGCATGTCTACGTTGGCTGCGACCTCGGGACCTGCGACGCGACGCGGGACGCGGCGGACTGGCTAGCGCACTATTACCCGCCGGAATGGGAGGTGGTCCAGGCGTTGCGACGCGGCGTCGGCATCCACCACGGCAATGTGCCACGCGCGATCCAGCAGTACATGGTCCGCGCCTTCGAGCAGGGGAAGATCAAGATTCTTGTCTGCACGTCCACAATCATCGAGGGCGTCAACACCGTCGCCGAGAACGTTGTCATCTTCGACCGCCGTAGAAACACGAAGACCATCGACGACTTCACGTTCCGGAACATCGCCGGACGCGCCGGCCGCATGAACCGCTACTTCGTTGGCAAGGTCTTCGTGCTAGAATCGGCGGTGGAGCCCGGCGACCATACAGTCGATCTGCCAGTCGGCCGCCAGGACGCGGCAACCCCCCTGTCTCTTCTTCTCGACTTACCCGAGGACAGCCTTTCAGAGGTTTCGCGCGACCGGCTTGCCCAGGCATTCGGCGGCTCGATGCTCGACGCGGCGACCATCAGGGCGAATCGGTACGTCCCGGTCGAGCGGCAGGACGCAACCTGCGCGGCCGTGGCCGAGATCCTCGACCGGGACCCCGGCCTCCTCCGGTGGCGCGGCGTGCCCTCTTCGCCGCAGCTCCGGACAGTATGCGACCTAATTTACGACCACATCGACCGCGGAAATTCGCTACGCCGGCACGGCATCTTCGCGGGCGACCAGCTCCAGGCGGCGCTCACGGCCCTCATGGCGGCCGACGACCTCAGGCAATTCGTCGACCGGCGCGTTCGTGAACGGCGCGACGACGTCGGCATCAGCGAGGCCGTCGAGGCCGCGCTTTCGTTCCTGCGCAATTACGTCGGCTACGCCTTCGGCCGCCAGTTGATGGCCTTAAGCCGCATCCAAGCCGACGTCATTCTGCGGCGCGAACGCGGCGCCCCCGGCGACTACGGCCTGTTTGCCGCGCAGGCCGACTCACTTTTCATGCCGGCCGGCCTCTTCGCGCTCGACGAGTACGGCGTACCGGCCGAGATCGCTTCGAAGCTGATGAGGGCCTGGGGTCGCATCGACGACGTAGACCAGGGCCTGCGCATGCTCGCGGGCGCCGACTTCGACGCGATCAACCTGCATCCGTTCGAGCGCGAGCTGCTTCTCGCAGTGCGCACGTACCTGCCATCACGGGCCTACGCCCGATGAAGGCCAACGCCACCGCGGCGCCGTGACCCTCAGGCCTCGCCGTCCGACGGGTCTTCTTGGAAGCGGATTCGCCGCTTTCGGCCAGTTTCAGTCATCACTCAGACCCACGTGAGCGTCTCCTCGGGGTCGAAACCTGCCCCGACTTCAGGCGCCGACACTCGACCGCGACCGTTGACGGGAGGTTGCCTGCCGATACTCGAACCTGCTACAAATCCCCTGACGGCTTGAGAGCTAACCGTTTGAACTGACAGCGGCTTTTCGTCGGCTGATCCGAGGGCCAGGATCCTGGCGCCCCAGCCAAGTTCCAATTTCGTGTACCGTGCCCATAGGTTAGGCGGATCCACCCTCGGGTGGTGCCCGATTGGTCCACATTGCTGGTCCACATCGGGAGTACGGGGTGCAGCACGGACACTACCTGCAGAAGCGGGGTGACCGCTATCGGTTCCGGGCGCGACTTCCGGCCGGTCTTGTGCCGTTCGCGCTGCCGGGCGAGATTGTCGTGAACCTGCAAACGAATTCGCGGACCGTTGCCATTACGCGGGCAAGGGTGCTTCGCGTAGCTCTGGACCCGCTCTTGACCGATCTTACCCTGACCATCGACCGTGCGGATGCTGACTGTCTGGTTCGCGGCTGGATCGACCGGCACGCGCAGGCATGGGAGGTCAACATCGCCACCACTGGCGGCCTCGCGTACTTCACGAAGGCCGAGGGTGAGATGATGGGCCCCAACCAGTCGCGGGAGATGGACGACCTGATGCGGGTCGTCGGCGACATGATGGTCCGCCCTCGTCTCAAGGCTACGGCCCAGGCGGCGCTCTCTGGGCGGCGACCAGACGCATTGCAGAGCCTAGAGCCTGTCGTGGCAGGCGCCCTGGAGGACATCGCGCCGGAGATTGACCGGGACAGCCCAGACGGCCATTTCCTCGCTCGCACCATCCTGCGAGGGCTCGCCACCCTACTGGACGAGCGTTCCGAAGCGGAGCGTGGAAGCCTCACACCTGTGCCGCGCTGCTCGGCGTCGCGACAGCCCGAGAAGGCGGCCCCCCGGCCCCCTTCGATCCCATTTTTATCGCGGTGGACTGAGTTCGAGACAGCCAAATGCAACGATGGGCGGTGGAAGCCGGACACGGCCTCGAACGCGTCTTCATCCCGCAAGCTCTTCCTCGCCCTAATCGGAGACAAGCCGGCATCCGCTGTGACGCGCCAGGATGCATCACAATGGCGGAACCTTCTGTTCCTCGTTCCAAAATTGTACGACAAGGCGCGTGAATGGCGTGGCCTGCCCGTGCGCGAGATCATTGAGGCCGCCGAGGCTCGGAAAGCGGCGGCCGAGCCAGGCGTAGACCCTGTTGCGCGCCTCAAGCTTGCCACCGTGGACAAGCACTTCGGCAACCTTCAGGAGTACTGGGACTGGCTGCAGACGAATGGCCACCTTCCTCGGGGGGACACGAATCCGTTCGAGGGGTTCATCCAGTCCAAACCTAAGGGGCGGCATGCCCGTCACGAACGGGATGCTTGGCCGCAGGCGATGGTCGAGAAGCTCTTCACCTCGCCAGTATTCTCGGGGTGCAAGAGCTTGCAACGCCGAACCGTTGCCGGACAGATAGTGTACCGGGATGCCCGGTTCTGGGTCACGCTATGGGGGCGACTTACAGGTGCACGCGAAGACGAGATCTGCTCGCGCGTTGTAGGCGATATTGAGTTCATCGCTGGCATTGCCGTCCTGCGCATTCGAGCCAGTAAGACTGTGGAAAGTCCGCGTGACCTTCCACTTCCTGAAGCACTGCTCCGTATGGGTTTCCTAGAGCATCGATACTTCGGGCGCGACCTCAAAGAGCCTTTGTTCCCTGAGTTGATCCCACAAGGTCCAGGCAAGCGCCGCTCTGCCGCGTTCTCTGGATGGTTCACGTACTATCGAATGAGGACTGAAACCTACAAAGAACTAGTCGATTTTCACTCGTTTCGACATAATGTCTCCACGGATCTACAAAATATGCCCGGCCTGAACATGGGCTGGGCTGATGAAATAACGGGTCACGACAGCCCTATTCGAGCGAGCGAGCGCCAGCGCTATGCCAAGGGCGTCTTCATGAGCCACCTCAAGGAAACCTTAGATCGCATTGAGATCGGGATGGACCTTTCACACCTCGATTACCGCGGTACCCGCGGCGTTGCCGCGCCAGACGCTGCCGAGCAACGTGCGGCGTTCATCGCACTCGCCGAAAGAGATATGGAGTTGAAGGCAACGCGGGCAGCCAGGGCTAAAAAGTCACGTCGATGACGTCCCGTAACTGGGCCATCGACATATGCATGCGAATAGCTGAGCTTGGGTAATACCCCGCTGCTGTGGCGGGTCCCCGATGCCCAGCCATGCTGCTCGAATCATCATCCCCAGCCTCCATCGAATGCGATGACGAGCCCTCGCCCCGTGAGCCACGGAAGCGGCGGCGGTCGCCTAAGCCGCGCCTAACGCGAGCCGAGGGGGACCGGTCGGATGCCCGGGTGATAGGCATCTTGGAGCGGCACGGCTACGATTTCCGGCCACCCCAGGAGACCGCGCTCGTGGTCCTATCCACGCGCACCGTCCACCTCCTCAACGAGACCGTTGGCCGGCCAGTATTCGCCACTCCGCTTCGCCGCCGGGCGGCCGAGTGGGCTCTCTCGTTCGACGCGTTCCATCAGGACCAAGACCTGCAGAACCTCCGCATGGTCGGCCTCCGCCCGCAGCAGGGGAAGGCCCCGCCCGGTACCCTCGACAAGGCGCTTGAGACCCTAGTGCGGGACTACGACCGGCACGTCGGACGCCTCGTCACCGCTGGCATCATCGCCCCCGTCCTGTCCGTCATCCACATCCGCTACGACGTGATGCAGGGCCTGTGGGACATTCATATCCACGCCCTGTGGAGGGTGGCCGACGACAAGATTGATGCCATGCGGGCTAAGCTTACGATGAAGTTCTTCGACATATGGATGGATGGCGACAGGGTCGAACATCCCGGCGGCGCCGCCAATTACTGTGTCAGTTGGACCATCGACCATCGCCAGATTATGACTTGGCCCGAGGAGGCCATCCTGGAACTCTGGAACCTGCCGCGGACGCGCCTAATCCGCCCGGCCGGGGCCTTCCGCGTCTGCCGCCGGACCCATGAGGGCATGGTACTTCGCCGGGAGGGGGAGCGCGTCCTAGTCGAGGAGCGGCCTGACCGAGGGCCACGCCGTAAGGCCACCAATCGGCCGGCGCCGACCGTGGAGGGGGGCCGTGTTGTCGACATAGGCCAGAAGAGGGTCGCCGGGGGGAAGGCCCTGTGCGCGGTCGTGAAAGCCCCTCGCGGGACGCTTCGATCCACCGTGTTGATTGAGCCGAATCCATCCCTCGCGCGCACGCACGTAGACCTCGCCTACGGCGAGTACCGCGGTAATTCCCCGGCGACCGATCGGACGACGTTGCAGGCTTCCCCGGCGACGGGCCTATCCTCCGTAGCTCCTACCCGCTCCCCTAGAAAGGCTCGTAGCAATGTTACGGGGGGCTTGCGACCCAGGAAATGGTGGATGCTCAAGGCATGGCCCTCAGGGCCCTCCCACCCCCTCTCGAAGATCATAATCCGCAAGCTCACCGCCTCGCCCAAGAACCAGCCTGCCACTCAGCGCCGCTGTGGCCGAAGCCATGGCCCGCATCACGGCGATAATGGGCCGAGGTCTAGCGTATCCACTCCCCTGATCCCGGATGGTCGCGATCTTAAGAGGCCTGCCGACCATTCGCTCGCGCCCAAGACAAGCCTCCTAGGCTGCCCGTCGGAGCGCACAGGAACGTCCCCCATCCGTCGTGGTCACGAAGCCCAAGCGCGAGAGCGCCGCCAGTACCGCCCCGACCCGCTCCTCCAGGTGGCGCGCCTTTTGAAATCCCGAGGCGATGGCGGGGGCGTCGAGGGGACCCGCCGCCCCCATGAGGGCAGCGATGACCACGGCGGTCTGTGCCATGTCGTCGGCCGGGAAGCCGGGCTTGCCGGCGGTCCCGTCCGCGACCACCAGGTCGGCCTCGACCTGTTCCCCGGTCCCTTGGGCAGGGATGCCCAGGCGCGGCACTTGGAAACTCGGGCGCAGCCAGTGGATCATGCCCCGAACCTCGTCCGCCGCCCGCGCCTTGTTGAGGGCGACGAGGCGCGCGAGGATGTCGTCGTCCGTGAGGTTCGCCGGCCAGCCGTAAGCGTCCGTCACCGCGGCGTCGAAGTCGTCGTGAAGCTCGCGCAGGACCACGACCAGGGCAGCTTCCAGGATCGCCCGGTCCTCCTCATCGAGCGAGGCAACCATGGTGCCGGCCCGGAGCTTGGCCAAGACGTTGTAGGCGTCGGTCAGGCCCACCTCGGGGTGGAGGGTCCTCCGCTCCCTACGGTGGGCGTCTAACGCTTCCCCCGCCCGCCGGATGAGGTCGACTTGGGCGGAGGTAGTCAGGGGGAAGGGGGAGTGATCGAAGCAACGCGACTTCACGTAGACAGACTCGTTTCCGACCCCGAGCCAACCGCCGGCCCGTACTGCCGAGGTGACGTGGACGCGAGAGTGAGAGGAGACCAAGGTCGAGGGCATCGTCCGTTGCAACCGCTACCAGCTTGTTATCGGGCAGGATGCTCGCGTCCAGGAACTGGAACACGGGCGCAGAACCAGCTACTCGCGCACTGCTTCGGGCTTCCGATGGCAAACTAAAGCGTGAAAGCGGAACTGAAGAGGTCGTTCCGCGTCCCAGATCTGAGTTTGCGACACGCTCCACCCCTCCGGGCAGCCTGGAACGAAGCCTCCCATCAGTGTCGCCGGGAGCATTCGGCAATTATGTTTCCGATTAATCCCGAGTTTGCATTTCAGAATATCGGATTATACGGTGCCATGAAAACCATGTCGTCGGGACGGTAAGTCATGCGCCTCATCAATGGCGTCGAATTCATAGACCAGCGTGTTAATCGTGACATGCGCGGCGACCTACTGGCCTTCGAACACTTCAGCAACGTTCCGTTTCCGATGGAGCGGGTGTTCGTCATGAAGGTCTCGTCGTCGGAGGTGACCCGCGGCGGCCACGCGAATTCCTGCGACGAGCTGATCGTGGCCTTGACCGGGTCGGTGGAGATCCAGGTCGACAACGGCGACGAGCGGACCGCCATCGGCCTCGACGGCTACGACCGGGCCCTGTGGATCAAGCCGGGGATCCTGATCCACCTGCAGGACTTCCGTCCCGGCACGCTCCTCCTGGTGTGCGCCTCGGCCCGCTACGGCGAGACCCGCCACTACGACAGAGCCCAGCCGCATCTCTTCATGGCCGATTGCCTCGCATGATCCCGCAGGCGGCCCCGCCGCGCCGCATCGCCCGCTTCCGACCCGAGATCGACGCCTCGGTGTCGGCTGTCCTGAGCGGACCCGACTACATCCTCGGTGCGGCGGTGGACGCCTTCGAGACGGCTTTCGCGCGCTACTGCGGCCGTGGCCATGGCATCGGTGTCGCCTCGGGCACGGATGCCCTGGCGCTGACGCTGCGCGCTCTCGGCATCGGCCTGGGCGACGAGGTGATCCTGCCGGCCCTCACCTTCGCCGGGAGCGCACAGGCGATCCTGCAGTGCGGGGCTCTGCCCCGCTTCGTCGAGGTCGATGCCGCCAGCCGCTGCATCGATCCGGCCGCGGTGGCGGATGCGGTGACGGCCCGCACGACCGCGATCATGCCGGTGCACCTGTTCGGGTATCCGGCCGACATGCCCGCCCTCATGGCCATCGCCGGCCGGCACGGGCTGGCGGTGGTGGAGGATTGCGCCCAGTCGCACGGGGCCACCCTGGGGGGACGCCGTCTGGGCACCTTCGGGCACGCGGCGGCCTATTCGTTCTATCCCACCAAGAACCTCGGCTGCGTCGGGGACGGCGGCGCGGTGGTCACCGACGATGCGGCCCTGGCCGGCCGGTTGCGCTCGCTGCGCGCCTACGGCTTTTCGCCCGGCGGTCGGGTGAGCCAGACCCTCGGCTTCAACGCCCGGCTCGACGAGATCCAGGCGGCGATCTTGCTGGCGCTCCTGCCCCATTGCGATGCCGGCAACGCCGAGCGCCGGGCCATCGCGGCGCGCTACCGGGCGGGTCTGGCGGCCTGTCCGTCCATCGCCCTGCCGCCGGAGGCGGAGGGCTGCGTCCACCACCAGTTCGCCATCGCGCATCCCGACCGCGACCGGCTGAAGGAGCATCTGGCCGGCGCCGGCATCGGCACCGCCGTGCATTACGCGCCCGGCCTGCACCGGCACCCCGCCTTCGCCGAGGGCGCGGCCCACCCCCTGCCGATCACCGAGAGGCTGAGCGACACCCTCCTGAGCCTGCCGATCCAGCCCGAGGTGGCCCATGACGCCGCCGAGCGGATCGCTCAGGCGGTCCTGACCTTCGCCGAGGCGGGTCCGCGATGACTGGGATCCTGCTGTTCGGAACCGGCTCGCCGATCCTGGTCGACGTCGAGGAGAGCCTGCATCGCGCCGGCATCCCCATCGTCGCCGGCGTCCGCAACCGGCCGGGCGAGTGCCACCTGGGGGAGGGCGTGCGCGCCCTCGATGTCGCCGACCTCGACGAAACCCTGCGCGCCCTGGCGTTCGTGGTGCCGCTGTTCACCCCCGCCCACCGGCAGGCCGGGGCGCGGGAGGCGGGGGCGGCCGGGCTCGTCACGCCGTTCACGCTGGTCGATCCCACCGTCGCGACGCCCCGCCGGATCGACATCGGGCCGGGCACCTACGTCAATGCCGGCTGCTCGCTGGGCGCCCGTTCGGCGTTCGGCGCCCACGTCTTCATCAACCGCGGGGCCAGCATCGGCCATCACGCCCGCTTCGGGGAATTCGTCTCCATCGGCCCCGGCGTCGTCGTGTCCGGCCATGTCACCATCGGGCGCGGCGCGGTCGTGGGGGCGGGCGCCACGATCCTGCCCGAACTGACCATCGGCGAGAACGCCGTCGTGGGCGGCGGCGCGGTGGTGACCCGCGACGTGCCGCCGGGCGCCCTGGTTCTCGGCAACCCCGCCCGCATCGTCCGGCGGGACATCGGCGGCTACAAGGGACTGCCCGTCACGTGAAGCTCCCCGTTGTCCACCTCTACACCGTGTGCTGGGACGAGGCCGACATGCTCGGCTTCTTCTTCCGCCACTACGATCCCTTCGTCGATCGCTACGTCATCTACGACGACGGCTCCACCGACGGTTCGCGCGAGATCCTGGCGGCGCATCCGAAGGTGGAGCTGCGCAGCTTTGCCCGGGTCGAGGCCGAGTCCTTCGTCCTGTCGCACAAGGCCATGCAGGACGAGGCCTGGAAGGAGAGCCGCGGCCGGGCGGACTGGGTGATCGTCACCGCCATCGACGAGCATCTCCACCTGCGCGGGCGGGGCATGGCCGACTACCTCGCCGAGCAGCGGGAGCGCGGCGTCACCCTGATCCCGGCGCTCGGCTTCGACATGAACACCGAGGCGATGCCCGACGACGCCGGCCTGCTGGTGGAGCGCGTCACCCGCGGCCGGCCGCGCATCGCCTTCAATAAGCTCAGCGTGTTCGACCCCGGCGCCCTGCGCGAGACCGGCTTCGGGCCGGGACGTCACGCGGCCGAGCCCGTGGGCGCCCTCCACCTCCCCGCCCGCGACGAACTTATGCTCTGGCACTACAAGCACCTGGGCTTCGACCGGAACGCGACCCGGGAGGCGACCCAGGCCCTGCGTCTGGGCACTGTGGATCACGCCAACGGTTTCGCGCAGCAATACCTCTGGACGAAGGAGAAGCTGCGCAGGTTCTGGGACGAGATGGAGGCCGGTTCGGCCGATCTCGCGGTCGACGGCTTCGTCCCCGACGCCACCTGCATCCGGCCGCTGTGGTGGGAGGCCGCGGAGGGAGTCGCGCGGGTCGCGGCAGCGCCACTCCCGCCGGCCGTCCCGGCGACCCTGGGTGCCGCGCCCACGATCTCGGTCCTGATCAAGTCCTACAACCACGCGCCCTACGTGCGCCAGACCATCGAGAGCGTGCTCGACCAGTCGTTCCAGGACTTCGAGATCGTCGTGACCGACGACGGCTCAACCGACGGCACCCTGGCGATCCTCCAGGCCTTCGACGATCCCCGCATCCGCCTGGAGGCGCACCCGCACAACCTCGGCATCTCGGCGGCGATGAACGCCACCATCGCCCGCGCTCGCGGCCGCTATCTCGCGATCCTGAACTCCGACGACTGGGCCCTGCCCGGACGGCTCGCTCGGCAGGTCGCCTTCCTTGACGCGAACCCTCACGTCTCCCTGGTGTTCGGCCAGCCGCGGCCCGTCGGCGAGGACGGGCTGCCGACCGCGCCGTTCAACGATTTCACCGTGCCGTTGCGCTTTCCCGACTATTCGCGCCGAACCTGGCTGCGGCAGTTCTTCTTCGAAGGCAACTGCCTGTGTGCGCCCACCGCCATGATCCGGCGCGAGGCCTACGAGGCCGCCGGCGCCTACGATCCACGTCTCACCAACATGCAAGACTACGACATGTGGGTCCGCATGCTGATCGCGGGCCACGGCATCCATGTCCTTCCCGAGCCCCTGAGCGCATTCCGCATCCGCGACAACGACGCCAACACCAGCGCGCCGACGGTGCAGACGATGTTGCGGTCGCAGTACGAGATCGCTCCAATCCTCGGGCGGTTTGTCACCATCGACGACGACTTGTTCCGAGAGGTGTTCGGCGAAGAGGGCGGACCCGCCACCGACCCGGTCGCCCTGCGGGTCGCCGCGATCGCACAACGGCAGCCCCACACCTACATGCAGCGCTTTGCCCTCGACACCCTCCATGCCCATGCCCGGACGCCGGCCGACTTCGATCGCCTGCGTGCCTGGTCGGGCACCCTCGACGTGTTCAACCTGAGCGCCGTCAGGGACCTGCAGCGTGAGTTCCACCGGCTTGACCACACCGTGGCACAGCTCACGCAGGCAGGGATGGAGAAGGACCAAGCGATCACCCGCCTTGCGCAGGCCACCGCGGAGAAAGATCTCCGCTACGACCGTGAGGTCGCCGACCTGAACGCGGCGGTGGCGGACGCCGAGGGACGGGCCGCCGTCCTGGCCGAGACCGACGCGCGACGCGGGGACGACGTCGATAGCTTGGCGGTCCGCCTGCGGGAGGCGGATGCTGTCATGGGCGACCTGCGTACCCAATTGGAGGCGGCGCTGGCCTCGCGCCTGCGCATGCGCGAATCGCTGTCGTGGCGCTCCACCGCGTTCCTTCGCTGGATTGGGCGCACCCGGCGGGCGCTCTGGACCCGCTGACGACCGGCAGGCTTCTAGCCGGCCTGTATGGAACGCCAATAGTTAGGCTTTCAACCATAGCAGCTAAACCGTCTGGTGCATTTTGGGTATGCCCTTCCTGCACCAGCACGGCGGTGGTTCATTTTCCGAGCTTGGCCGTTTCATAATGAACTGGTAGACTGTGAACCAATCCAAGTGAACTCTCTGGCCTCCCGATGTTCGTCCGTGCCTACCTCCGCGCCTCCACCGACGACCAGGATGCCTCCCGGGCCCGGGCCGACCTCGAACGCTTCGCCACCGAGCGCGGCCTGACCATCGCCGCAACTTATGTCGAGAACGCTTCAGGCGCCTCGCTGGCCCGGCCCGAGCTTTTCCGCCTGCTCGGGGACGCGCACTCCGGTGATGTGCTTCTGGTCGAGCAGGTCGACCGCCTGTCGCGCCTCACCGCCGAGGATTGGGAGCGCCTGAAAGTCGACATGGCCGCCCGCCGTATCCGCGTCGTCGCCCTCGACCTGCCGACTTCGTGGACAATGGCGAGCACGGAAGCCGACCCGTTCACCGCGCGGATGTTCGACGCCATCAACGCCATGCTGCTCGACATGCTGGCGGCGGTCGCCCGCAAGGACTACGACGACCGCCGCCGCCGGCAGGCCCAGGGGCAGGCGAAGGCAAAAACGGCTGGCCTCTACCGGGGCCGGGCCGAGGACGTGAAGCGCAACGCCGGCATCACCGCCATGCTGCGGGACGGAGCGTCGTGGTCCTCGATCCAAGACCTGACCGGTTGCAGCCGCGCCACCGTCGCCAAGCTGGCGAAGCGCCTTCGGAACGCTCAATTGGCTGTCTGAGGCGTGCCATACCAGAACGCCATGGTTTCGGAATCCGTTAAGGATTCCGAAACCATCTTCCTCAACCGAGCCGTGTTGGCGCCACCGCACTCGCCGCCGGAACGGCTGCGGCGCTCACACCGGCGGCCCGATCCAGTGCTTCAAGCGAGATCCATCGAGGCCGACGCGCAGGCTGCCTCTGCCTCCGCGAGGATGGCCTCTACATCGATGACGTCCGGTCCCGGCAGGGGCCCCTGCGGGGGCGTGTAGGGTAGATCCGCGTCGAGGTCTTCGAGGTGCGGGAGAGCCTGACCCGGTGCCGCCCGGGCGAGCCCGAGGCCCCAGGCCAGGACCAGCACCGCGCGGACTTCGACATCAAGATGTAGTGCCATCCCCGCGACGGCCGGGGTCGCGCCGCCGGCCAGGAACCGCCGGGTCAAGGTCGTGGCGTCCTCCTGGCACCCGGCCGGGTCCGGCCGCAGCAGCAGGCCGGCACGATCGAGCTGGCCCCCGACCGCCCGGCGCTGGGCGGCCGTCGTGCGGACTAGGAACAGGTGGCGCAGGGCCGCCGCCTTTGCGGCTGGTTCGAGGTCGCGACGCGCCAGGATCCGGCCGCAGGGGTCCAGGGTCAGGCGGACGAAGGCGTCGGCGTGCGGGTCCCACCGGATTGCCTCCGTGCTCGGCGTCGGCGTCAGGCTCGCAGTCATATCGGTCCGCTCCTCCCGTCCAGGTCAGACGAGGGTGCCGAGCGAGTGTCGATGCCGCAAGGTGATACCGGTATCCACGATGCATGGAAGACCAGGCGCGCAGGTATCAGGTCAGCCTATTTCGACCGTGAGGCCCACCGGGTCTCAGTGTTACCTTGTCGAATCGATGTGAAAAAGGATGCTGTGCAGGAGAACCCTCGAAAGCCAGCAATGTCCGGTATGACCGGACAACTGGCCAAGGGGGCGTAACGCCCCCTGTGGAACCCCCGCCATGGCGACCGACGCGACCTTCCCGTCCCTCTGTGAAGTCGTCACCCTCAAGCTCCGCCCGGAGGAGCGCGCGACCTTGCGCGCGACCGCCGCCGGTCTCGGCGTCGGCCCTTCGTCCTACGCCGCGGATGCGGTGCGCCGGGCGCTTGGCACCGAACGGCGCCGGCCCCTGCCGCAGCCCCGCTCGGCCCGCACCGAGGCGGTCCGCGAGGCCACCGGAGCCCTCGGCCGGCTCGGCAACCTCATCAACCAGATCGCGCGGAGGACGAACCAGGGCCAACCCGTCCAGGCCGCGGAACTCGCCGCGATCCGCGCGGCGCTGGCCGCCATCGACGCCCGCCTCTGCACGGCGCTGGAGGCGTGATCATGCAGCACGTCCGCCACGGACGCACCGCACGCGACGCCAAGAACCTCGCGCGCCACCTCCTACGCCGGGACGGCAACGCCAGCGTCGAGGTTGTCCGCGTCGTCGGTCTCGCCGCCGCGGACCTGCCGGGGGCACTCGCCGCGATGCGCCGCCTCGCCCCACGCACCGCCGCGGCGGCCTTCCACCACATCAGCCTCGCCCCGTCAGGGACCTGCGCTGTCGCCGACCTGAGCGCCGACGCCGACCGGGCGATGCGCGAGATGGGCGCCGACCCCACGATCCACCCGCACGCCCTTATCGTCCATGGCAAGGCCTCGGTCGCCGGCCGAGCCCCCTGCCACGCCCACCTCGTCGTGGCCCACTGGGGGCTGGAGGGGCAGGCGCTCGATGACGCTTGGCTGCACCTGCGTCTGGAGCGGGTCGCCCGCGAGATCGAGCACGACCGCGGCGAGCCCCTGACCCCCGGCCGTCACGACCGGGCCCTGGTCAAGGCCCTGCGCGCCCGTGGGCGGGCCGAAGTCGCCGCCGCGCTGGAGGCGGCGGGCTCGGACGGTTCGCCGCGGTCGGCGACCACGCCCGGGGCGCGTCAGAGGCTACGCCGGGCCGGGGTGGACGACGTGGCGGCCCGCGCCGCGGTGAAGGCGGCGTGGGCGACCGCGACCGGGCCGGTAGCCCTCCGGGGCTCCCTCGCCGAGGCCGGCCTGTCCCTCGCCCCGGGCGAGAAGCCCGGCGTCTGGACCGTCCTCGCGGCCGGGGGCGCCGTGGTCGGCGCCCTCGACCGCATCGTGAAGCAGAAGCGGGCCGTCGTGGCCGCGCGCATGGAGGAATCCGATGACCGTACCGACCCCGGCACTCCCCTCGTCCCCGCCGCCGCCCTCCCAGGAAATCCTCAGCCGGACCCGGATCATCGACACGCGCACGGACCGGTTGATGGCGCTCCTCGACCTGCTGGAGGAGCGGGAGGGCCCGTCCCCCTTGGAGGCCCTGCGCGAGACGCTGGTGGAGATCCTGGTGGCCCAGCGAGCGGCGGGGGACCGGCTCGCCCGGATCGAGGGGGCCCTGCGCCTGCCGGCCCAGTCCCCGCGACCGGCCGCAGGGACCGGATCCGTGAAGTCGCCGCCGCGCACCGCCTCGCCCGCGGCCTGAACCCTGCCACGATCCAGGAGGAAGCCGCACGACGCTACCTCGCCGCGCGGCTCGCCGAGGTCGAGGCCATCTACAACCAGGCCCGCCGGGCGCGCGATGAGGCCCGGGCCCCCGTCCCGGAACCCGCTGCGGTGGCCGAGGCCCGGGCCCTTGAGGTGCGGGCGCGGGAGGAGGCGGGGCGGGTCCAGGCCGAGGCCGATGCGGCGGAAGCACGACGCGCGGCCCTGGCGGCCCTGACGCCGACCGGATGGCGCCGGGCGTGGTGGTGGGCCCGCGGCCGGCTCCAGCCGCATCGCGCCGCCTTGATCCAGGTCACCGGGGCCGCCCGCCATGCTCGGGACATGGCGATGGCGCACGCCCGGGTCGTCGCCGGGCGCGCATTCGGGATCGAGGTCGAGGTCGAGAAGGCGGCGCGCCGCCGCCCGGCCGAGGTGCAGCGGCGGCGCGATGCCGAGGCGAAGGCCGTCCGCACGATGGAGCAGGCCGCGATTGCCGCCGACTTCCTGCACGCCGACCCGGGCCGCGGGGCTCTGCTGGTCCCCGATCTGATGTGGCTCGCCGAGACGGAGCGCCGCCGTAGGAGGACCGAGGAGGCGGCTAGTGAGGCCTTGGAAGTAGCTAGTGCGCCCCGGTTAGGGCCCCGTTGACCCAGCCCAGGTCCGTGGTCCACATGGTGATACCGGATCGAACCGGGCGCCGCTCAACCCTATGGCTGCTCACGAATTTGGAACCTGGCTGGGAGTCCTGGCGCCCCAGCCAACCTACGGTTTCGGTCATGTTTTCAGGCCCTTATGTCCTGAATTATCGATCTGCCGTGACGAGATCCGAAATGATCGACAGGGTGCCACGGCCATGCATGTCGCCTGCCTGATTTTCCCTTCACATTGGCTCGATGGCGATCTGGTTGAGGCGAGCAAGGTCGAGGGCCTGCTGTTTCTATTGGAAACGGCGCTGGCCGATGCAGCCCTTGCCCTGACCATGTATGAGGACGGGAAGAGGCAATTGGCCATGCCCGATATGAAGGCTTGGCAGGCCGAAGCCGGTCGGAAACAAGAGTTGGCAGATGAGATCGCCGCAGTTCGGGGGATAACGTGGACCGACCGGGACGGAACGAATGGTGTTCGCGTTGAGGCAGAGATCATCCGTCTTCAAGAAGTAGTCGCGGCAGGAAATATGCCCAGGCAATACCAACGTAGAATTCCGTTTATTCATGCTAAAACGTTCATTTATTCATTAGAATCGGTGAGAAAAAATTTTATTACATTAAAGAAATATGATATTTCGAAATATTCTGCTAGTAAAGCGTTAGATTTGATCGATAAGGCTATTCCACATCTTGCCGGCGTTCGAAACTCTTCAGCGCATGCGGACGAGAGAATGGTATGGACAGGTAGCAAAAATAAATCGCTTGTTCCTTTCCCAATCGAAAGTCAGCATATTAACGCGGCAGACGGTGGTATGCTGGTGTTGGAAAGCCTGTTTGGCGATTGCTTTTCGTGCACGTTAGGTAGTGGCGAGTTTGGATCGGTAGAAATTAACTCAAAATCTTTAGTTGCGGTTCGGTCGATAATCCAAAATCTATTGGATAGCTTGCCTTGGAAGACGGATCATAGCGTTTCCAGAGTCAGTCCTTCGGCGTGAGGCTGATTTGACGTTCGGTGAAATGGCCTGCCCTCATTCGGTGCCCGGCTTCGAGTGTAGTGCGGTGTCGGTCGTATGATGATGGCAAGGTGAGCAAGTGGCGCTGAGTCGCTTGGTTTAATTGGCTAAATGACGACTTTTGCTGAAGGCGGCCGGCCCGGTCGGTAGGCTGATGGCGGCGAGTGTATCCATCGGCTCCACGTGTCGCGTCGCGGAGCTTGTCACCCTCAGCGGCATCCGGTGCCGACCACCCTGATCCCCCGCCATGGGCCGCGGGCGTCGTGCAACGTCAGCTGATCGGCGAGTAGACCGGACGACGGGGTAAGTCGGCGTCCTTATCGGGCCTGTCAAAGTCCAGGCACGCTGCGATGCGCTTAAGCCGCAGTTAACCAGCGTATCGATAGCTGTGACGTCACGCTGGGGCGAACGTCATGCTGTCAAACTTCACGATTCGCGCGCGCCTCATCGGTGCGCTGGTGATGCTGTTCGCCCTGACCTCCGGACTGGGTGCATTCTCCTACGTCCGGCTCCAGGCCCTGAGCGTCGCCACCGACGAGATCGGCGGCAACGCGCTGCCGTCGACGCGGATTTTGGGGCGCCTCGCCACGAACTTCGAGACGCTGCGAAGCCGGCAGCTCGCCTATTTCGTTTCCAGCGACGAGCGCCGTCCGCAGTCCCTCGTGCGGCTGCAGGCGAGCAAGGCCGATATCGCCAAGGACCTGGCCGATTACGCCCCCCTGGTCAGCAAGGGCGAAGAGGCTCTGTGGAAGGCCGTCGCCACGACCGTCCCGGCCTATGCCGCGCTGGGCGAGGAGTTCCTACAGCGTCTGCACGATGCCGACGTGAAGGGCGCGCGCGATCACCTGCTCGACGGCATGCTGCCGGCCCTCAACGCGGCCCGTGCCGCCTTGAAGGCCGAACTCGACTTCAACGGAACGTCCGCGAAGCAGGCCGCCGTCGCGGCCACCGCCCTCGGTGAGAGCGGTCGCTTCGGCATCGCCGTCGTCCTGGCCCTGGTCGCGGCGGTCACCGTGGCGATCGGCTGCATCGCCGTCACCACGATCTCGGTGCCCGTCCGGCGGATGGCCGGCGTGATGGAGACGGTGGCGCAGGGCGACACCACCGTCGACGTCCCGCATGCGGGCGAGCGCAGCGAGATCGGCGCGATGGCCAGCGCCGTCGCGGTCTTCAAGGACAATCTCGTCCGGGCCCGCCGCATCGAGGCCGAGACGGCCGATGCCCGTCTGGCCGCCGAGGAGCAGCGCAAGGCCGGCATGCGCCAGATGGCGGACGATTTCGAGACCGCGGTCGGCGGTGTCATCGGCATGGTGTCGGCCTCGGCCACCGAGTTGCAGGCAACCGCCCGGACGATGACCGCCACGGCGACGGAGACGGCGACGCAATCGATCAGCGTCGCCACCGCCGCCGAGGAGGCGGCCACCAACGTCAGCACCGTCGCGGCCGCGGCCGAAGAGCTCGGTTCGTCGGTCCAGGAGATCGGACGGCAGGTCGACGGCTCGGCCGAACTGGCGCGCAAGGCGGTGTTCGAGGCCGACCGCACCGGTGCGCTGGTCCAGGAGCTGAGCGGGGCCGCGGCCCGCATCGGAGACGTCGTCGGGCTCATCTCGTCCATTGCCAGCCAGACCAACCTCCTGGCGCTCAACGCCACCATCGAGGCGGCCCGCGCGGGCGAGGCGGGGCGGGGCTTCGCGGTGGTCGCCGCCGAGGTCAAGGACCTGGCCGGCCAGACGACCCGGGCGACGGAGGAGATCTCCAGCCAGATCGCCCGCATCCAGACCTCGACGGGTCAGGCGGTCACGGCCATCGGCGTCATCACCGATCGCATCCAGGAAATCTCCGGGGTCGCGACCTCGATCGCGGCCGCCGTCGAGGAGCAGGGCGCAGCGACGCAGGAGATCGTGCGCAACGTGGCGCAGGCGTCGAGCGGCACCGGCGACGTCACGGCCAATATCGCCAGCGTGGCGGGGGCCGCCGAGGAGACCGGCGCGGCCGCGACCCAGGTGCTGGGCGCGGCCTCCGAGCTGTCGCGCCAGTCCGAGCACCTGTCGGCCGAGGTCACGCGTTTCCTCGCGACGGTGCGCGCGGCCTGACCGCATCCCAGGCGTTGCGGGGCGAAGGTTGCGGGGCGAAGCCGGAAACGCTCACCCGCGTGAGGCGGGGGGCGAGCCGGCAGCGGCCGCCCGTGCCATGACGACGGCGTCCGATCCCGCCGGCTAGGTCCGGCCGGAGGTGGCTGCGGTTCTCGCCGCGATCCCGGTGAGGCGTCGGCGGGCGGGGCGCTCCTGCCCGCCCTCGCGCCCAAACGCGTCCTCCGGAGAAGGGCAGGGGTGTCCGGTCGAACCGTGGCTGTGGCGGTGCCGACACACCCCAAAAGCATCCCGACATCGCCTTGGGAGACGCCCTCATTCGCCGCGATCCCGCCATAAACCGGGACCACCTCAGCATCCGCGGTAAACGGCTTTTTCCCCAACGCGTTACCGCAGGATTTCGGGTCATTCGCCCAACGCGCCGAACCGGTCGCCCCATCGCCTCGCCGGCGGTGAGCGCGCCCGCATCCGCGAAGGGGACGATCCGGCGTCCATGCACAACGGACCGGGGCGCGGGACAGGCGATGGACGTGCGGACCACAGACAAGTCGAAACTTCCGAGCCGTCACGTCACGGAGGGGCCCGAGCGGGCGCCGCACCGCTCGTATCTCTACGCCATGGGCCTCACCAAGGAGCAGATCCACCAGCCGTTGGTCGGCGTGGCCTCCTGCTGGAACGAGGCGGCGCCCTGCAACATCTCGCTGATGCGCCAGGCGCAGGCGGTGAAGAAGGGCGTCTCGGCCGCCAACGGCACCCCGCGCGAGTTCTGCACCATCACCGTCACCGACGGCATCGCCATGGGCCACGCCGGCATGCGCGCCTCGCTGCCCTCGCGCGAGGTCATCGCCGATTCCGTCGAGCTGACCATGCGCGGCCATGCCTACGACGCCCTCGTGGGCCTGGCCGGCTGCGACAAGTCCCTGCCCGGCATGATGATGGCCATGGTGCGCCTCAACGTGCCGTCGATCTTCATCTACGGCGGCTCGATCCTGCCCGGCTCGTTCCGCGGCAAGCCGGTCACCGTGCAGGACCTGTTCGAGGCGGTGGGCAAGCACGCCGTCGGCGACATGAGCCTCGAAGACCTCGACGAGCTGGAGCAGGTCGCCTGTCCCTCGGCCGGGGCCTGCGGCGCCCAGTTCACCGCCAACACCATGGCCACGGTCTCCGAGGCGATCGGCCTGGCGCTGCCCTATTCGGCCGGCGCGCCCGCCCCCTACGAGATCCGCGACAGATTCTGCATGACCGCGGGCGAGAAGGTGATGGAGCTTATCGCCAAGAACATCCGCCCGCGCGACATCGTCACGCGCAAGTCCCTGGAGAACGCCGCGGCCGCCGTGGCCGCCTCGGGCGGCTCCACCAACGCGGCGCTGCACCTGCCGGCGATCGCGCACGAGTGCGGCATCAAGTTCGACCTGTTCGACGTCGCCGAGATCTTCAAGCGCACGCCCTACATCGCCGACCTGAAGCCGGGCGGGCGCTATGTCGCCAAGGACATGTTCGAGGTCGGCGGCATCCCGCTCCTCATGAAGACGCTGCTCGACCACGGCTTCATGCACGGCGACTGCCTGACCGTTACCGGCCGCACCATGGCCGAGAACATGGAGCACGTGGCCTGGAACCCGGACCAGGACGTGGTCCGCCCGGCCAACGCCCCCATCACCGTCACCGGTGGCGTCGTGGGCCTGCGCGGCAACCTCGCTCCCGAAGGCGCCATCGTGAAGGTCGCCGGCATGGGCCCCGACAAGCAGGTGTTCACCGGCCCGGCCCGGGTGTTCGACGGCGAGGAAGCCTGCTTCGAGGCGGTCCAGAAGCGCACCTACAAGGAGGGCGAGGTTCTCGTCATCCGCTACGAGGGCCCGAAGGGCGGCCCGGGCATGCGCGAGATGCTGTCGACCACCGCCGCCCTCTACGGCCAGGGCATGGGCGACAAGGTCGCGCTCATCACCGACGGACGCTTCTCGGGCGCCACCCGTGGCTTCTGCGTCGGCCACGTCGGGCCGGAAGCCGCCATCGGCGGGCCGATCGGCCTGATCCGCGACGGCGACGTCATCACGCTCGACGCGATCAAGGGCACCCTCGACGTCGCCCTGTCGGACGACGAGATGGCGGCGCGCCGGGCCGCCTGGACGCCGCGGACCAACTCCGCGACCTCGGGCTATCTCTGGAAGTACATGCAGACCGTCGGGCCTGCGGTGGACGGCGCGGTGACCCATCCGGGCGGCGCCGAGGAGATTCAAGCCTATGCGGATGTCTAGGACTGACCTCAGCCGGCCCGTGCGGCCGGCCGGGGCCGATCCCGGCCGGCCCGCGGTTTCCGCTCGGCTGCGCCTCGCCCTGGCGGCGGCCGCGGTCGTGGCCGGGACACTGCTGCCCGGCATCCCGCCGAGCCAGGCCCTCGATGCCGCCGCCCGCACGCCCGTGCCGGCCGGGAACTATCGCACCGCCCGCGAGGCCCTGCGCTCGGGCGTGCGCGACTACAACGCCGGCGACAAGGAGGGCGCGGCGCGCGCCCTCGAATACGCCGCCGGCCAGGGCCACGCCCTCGCGTTGTGGAAGCTCGGCCGCATGTACGCCGAGGGCGACGGCGTGCCCCACGACGACCTCAAGGCCTTCGAGTTCTTCTCCCGGATCGCCGACGACACCACCGACGACGGCCCCGACGCCCAGAACTCGGGCGTGGTGGCCAGCGCCTTCACGGCGCTCGGCGCCTATTTCCTCGACGGGATCAAGGGCACCTACGTGCGCCCCAACCCCGAGCGCGCCTACGACATGTTCAATTACGCGGCCTCGTACTTCGGCGACCCGAACGCGCAGTACAACCTCGCGCGGCTCTACCTCGATGGCACCGGCGTCGAATCCGATCCGCGCCAGGCCGCGCGCTGGTTCAACCTCGCTGCGGAGAAGGGGCATGCCCCGGCCCAGGCGCTGCTCGGCCAACTGCTCATCAACGGCCAGGGCGTGCCGGTCCAGCGCTCGCGCGGCCTGATGTGGCTGTCGCTCGCCCGTGAAGCCGCTCAGGGCCGCAAGGACGACTGGATCGTCGCCCTCTACGACAAGGCCTGGACCCAGGCCAGCGAGACCGACCGCGCCGAGGCGCAGACACAGGTGCAGACCCAGGTGACGGGATCGGCCAAGCGGCGGCGTTGAATGCAGGTCGTCGCTGAGCGCAGCCTTCCGGCCTTCCAGGACAAGCACCCACGGAGAGAATCCGCGTGGCGTGCCCTGTTTCATTGCGCGCTGAGCGACCACAGCGCCTGACCTCGGACCAGATCCGTACGATCAGCGACGCCTAGCCATTGGCGATGGCCCTGCTGATCAAGCCGTACCATCTGGAACACGACGCGGCCTGATCAGCGCGGGATACGAACCGCCAAGCGATGCCGCGGTCAGCCGCCGGTGGAGGCCGACACCGCCTTCACGAACGACGGCCGCTCCAGCGTCGCCGCCACATAGGCCGCGAGCTTGGGCCAGCGGCCCGCATCGACCTCCTCGCCGGCGAGCTTCAGGTTGTGGAAGCCGGTGACGATGGAGATGTCGGCGATCGAGAAGGCGTTGCCCACGAGGTAGGGGCCGTCGACCTGGGTCTCGAGGTAGTCGTAGAGCTTGGGCAGGTCCACGGTGAGGGCCTTGTCGATCGCCGCGTCGTCGCAGGGCTGGCCCATCATCTTGGGCTTCACCACTCGGTTGAAGAACGGCGTGATCAGCACGGGAAACAGCTCGGTGTCGCCGAACTTGTCGAACCAGATCGCGCGGCCGCGCGCCTTGGCCTCGGTGGGCAGCAAGGCCGGCGTCGGGTGGTTGGCCTCGATGTAGAACAGGATCGCGGAGGAATCGGCGAGCTTGAAGCCGCCGTCGTCGATCGCCGGGATCTTGCCCAGCGGGCTCGCCGACTGGAAGGCCGCGTCGGGGGAATGGAAGAAGCAGGGGTTGTGTTCGGCCTCGACACCCTTTTCGGCCAGGGCGACGAGGATCTTGCGGACGTAGGGAGACAGGCTGGTGCCGTAGAGGATCATGCGGAAGCGTTCCTGAGGTGGGTAGAAGCGACCGGGCCCGGGAGGGGCGCGGGGCGCGGCCGTCGCGCTCCATATGGGTCCGGGTTCAGCGATCGGCGAGGTCCACCGTCACCGGCACGTGGTCGGAGGGCTTCTCGAGGCCGCGCTGGGATTTATCCACGGATGCCGAGACCAGCCGGTCTGCGGCCCGGGGCGAGAGCAGCAGGTGGTCGATGCGGATGCCGGCGTTCCGTTGCCAGCAGCCAGCCTGGTAGTCCCAGAAGGTGTAGAGGCCGCTGCTCCCGTCGCAGGCACGCAGCGCCTCGGTGAACCCTTCCGCCAACAGCGCGCGGAACGCGGCGCGGGTCGGAGGCAGGAACAGCGCGTCGGCGACCCAGGCCTCGGGGTTGGCGGCATCCTCCGGCTCGGGAATGACGTTGTAGTCGCCCGCCAGAACCAGCGCCTCCTCGGCTTCCAGCAGCCGGCGGGCATGGGCGCGCAGGCGGCCCATGAAGGCGAGCTTGTAGTCGTACTTCGGTCCCGGCGCCGGGTTGCCGTTGGGGAGGTAGATCGAGGCCACCCGTACCGGCGCCAGATCCTCGCCGGAGATCAGCGCCTCGATGTAGCGGGCCTGCTCGTCGGCCTCGTCGCCCGGCAGGCCGCGGCGGATCTCGCTCACGGCCAGCGGCGCGCGCACCAGCAGCGCGACGCCGTTGTAGGCCTTTTGGCCCAGGGTCTCGACGGTATACCCCGCCGCCGCGATCTCGTCGCGCGGGAAGGCCACGTCCTGGCATTTCAGCTCCTGCAGGCAGACCACGTCGGGCTTGGCCTGCGTGAGGAAGGCCGTGAGATGCCCGACCCGCTGCTTGATCGAATTGACGTTCCAGGTGGCGATCCGCATGGGCTCTGATCTGGCTGGCGAGAGGAGGGGCGGCCCGTCATCGGGCCTTCGCAGGCCGCTGGCAAGGCGAGCCGTGGCCCTCGCGCCGCCGCAACCGGGAGCCGTGCCGTGACCGAGACCTGGTTCGCCCCCATCCGGGCCTATTGCGAGCGCGGCGATGCGTCGTTCTGGGCCGAGCCGCTCAATGCCGTCTCGAACGGGGCCTTCCTGCTCGCCGCCGGCGCTCTGGTCTGGCGCGAGCGGCGGGCGGCGGCCGCCGATCCGGCCGCCCTGGCCCTGGCCGGCCTGATCGCCGTCGTCGGCCTCGGCTCGTTCCTGTTCCACACCGTCGCGGTGCGCTGGTCGCTCTTTGCCGACGTCGTCCCGATCGCGCTGTTCATCTACGCCTACTTCCTGCTGGCGATGCGCCGCTTCCTCGGGCTGGGAAGCGCGACGGCCATCCTCGTCACGCTGTCGTTCGCCGGCTTCAACATCGGCCTGGAGCCGGCTCTCGACGCGATCGCCGGGCCTTCGCTCGGTCTGCGGACGAACGGCTCACTGTCCTACCTGCCGGCGGTGCTCGCCCTGGTGGGCGTCGCCGCGGCCCTGCGCCTGACGAAAGGACAAGAAGCGGCGGCGCGACGGTCCTCTTCGGCGCTCATCGGCCTCGCGGCGCTGTTCGCCCTCTCGCTCACCCTGCGCACCCTCGATACGGCGCTCTGCCCGAGCTTGCCGATGGGCACGCATTTCCTCTGGCATCTCCTCAACGCCGGGGTGCTCTACGGCCTCGTGGCGACGGCCTCGCGCCATCGCGCCCGCTGACGGCGGTCTCGGACCACGTCGGTCTCGGACGACGACGGTCGTCGGGTCAGACCGCCGTGCCGACGAGGCGGCCGATACCCGCCGTGACCGCCATGGCGAGGGCGCCCCAGAACGCCACGCGCAGGGTTGCGCGCAGAACCCCGGCCCCGCCCGCCCTGGCGCCGAGTGCTCCGAGCCCGGCCAGGAACACCAGCGACGCGCCCGAGACCAGGTAGACGACGAGGTGGGCCGGAGACGCCCAGGCGACCGCGAGCGGCAGGGCCGCGCCGGCCGAGAACGTTGCGGCCGAGGTCAGCGCCGCCTGGATCGGCCGGGCGGTGGTGAATTCGGAGATGCCGAGTTCGTCGCGGGCGTGGGCGCCCAGCGCGTCCTTGGCCATCAGCTGGTCGGCCACCCGCCGGGCGAGGTCGTGGTCGAGGCCGCGCGCCACGTAGATCCCCGCCAGCTCCTCGCGTTCGGCGGCAGGATCCTGCAGCAGTTCGGCGCGTTCGCGGGCCAGGTCCGCCCGCTCGGTATCCGCCTGCGAACTGACGGAGACGTATTCGCCGGCCGCCATCGACATGGCACCGGCCACGAGCCCGGCGCAGCCCGCCACCAGGATCTCGCTCGATGCCGCCGCCGAGGCGGCGACGCCGACGATCAGGCTCGCCGTCGACACGAGGCCGTCGTTGGCGCCGAGCACGGCCGCTCGGAGCCAACCGATCCGGTCGATGAGGTGGCTTTCGCCATGGGAACCGGCAGGCGGCATCGTTGATCCCTGACGAACGTCGCGCCGGGAGCGACGCGCCAGCGGCCTGCCCGATCGTGTCTCAGGCGGCAGAGGTTGCGGTCTCTCCCGACGCCGGAGTGTGGGTTCCCCGCGGCCTCAGCCGCGCCGCCGGATCGGGGAGGGCACCGGATCGCGGTGCTGGAGCAGATATTCTAGGCGTTCGTTCCAGGGCCGCCGCTGCTCGGCGGGAAGCGTGTCGAGATCACGCTTCGTCGACAGGAGGTCGAGGATCATCAGGACGATCCAGGGTCCGCCGATCCCGAGGAAGAATGCCATCCGCCCACCTCCATGCGCGACCTTGAGTGTCGCCTCGCGGCACTATGGCATGGGGTCTTTCGGCCGGAAAGCGTCCTGTCGTCTCATCGCTCGCGCCGCCACAGACCGGCCCGCTCGGAGCGGGCCTGCTCCTCCGCGGCGAGGAGGTCGGCCGGCGCATCCTCGCCCGCCCGTCCGCCGCCCGCCGCCAGGATCAGCGAGGCGAGGTCGTCGCCGTCGATCTGGCAGCGGACCGTGCCGGGCGTCCCCGCCGCCGGCTCGGGAGGAGCGGCGCAGGTGACCTCGCGGCGACGCAGGTAGCGGGCGAGCTGGCGGGCGAGGGCGCCGCCCTCGCCCTCGACGCCCAGGAGCCGCACGACGCGGCCGCGGAAGGCCAGCGTGCCGGTGTCGATCACCTCGGGCACGCCGCGCAGGTCGGCGCTCGCCGGCGTCGACGGCGGGGCGGCGGCGGGAGCCGGCTGCGCCCGGGCGGCGGAGGGGCGCTTGCGGGCCTTGGCCATCTGCGCGGAGGCCCGCTCGACGAAGTCGCGGAAGATGGCGGCCGGCAGGTCGCCGCCGCTGACCTTGTTCATCGACGTGTTGTCGTCGTTGCCGACCCAGACTCCCACCACGAGGTCCGGGGTGAGCCCGACGAACCAGGCATCGCGGTAGTCCTGGGTCGTGCCGGTCTTGCCGCCGACGGGAATGTTGGCGACGCGGGCCGCCTTGCCGGTGCCCCCGTCGACCACCGCCTGGAGCGAATCGAGCATCATCGTCCGGCTCTCGCCGGGCAGTGGCACGCCGGCCTTCGGCTCGGGCCGCAGGTAGAGCGGCTGGGGGGTGCCGCCGCGGATCGCGTGGACCCCGAAGCTCTCGAGCCCGGTGCGGTTGGCGAGCACGCCGGTGTAGGCGCGGGTCATCTCCAGAAGCGTCACCTCGGCCGAGCCGAGGGCGAGGCTCGGCAGGTTGGGCAGGTCGGATTGGACGCCGAGCTGGCGGGCGGTCTCGATCACCGCCGGGATGCCGACCTCGTCGGCGATCTGGGCGGCGATGGTGTTGATGGAGAGGGCGAAGGCGCTGCGCAGCGGCACCGCCCCGCGAAAACGGTTGTTGGAGTTCTGCGGCTCCCATTCGCCGATCTGGATCGGCCGATCCACCAGCACGGTTTCCGGCGTGTAGCCCTTCTCGTAGGCGGTGAGGTAGACGAACAGCTTGAACAGCGATCCCGGCTGGCGCTTGGCCTGCGTCGCCCGGTTGAACTGACTCTCCTCGTAGTCGCGGCCGCCGACCATGGCGAGGATGGCGCCGTCCTTCGACATCACCACCATCGCCGCCTGGGAGGCCTTCTTCTTGACCCCCTCCGCATCGAGGCGGCGGGCGACGATGCCCTCGGCCAGGCTCTGCAGGTCGAGGTTCAGGGTGGTGCGCACCGTGACGTCGCCGGTGGTGTCGGCGAGGCGCTTGGCATCGGCGGCCACCACGTCGAGAAAGAAGTTGGTGCCCGGCGGCGTCTCGGGCGGCGTGCGCAGGGTGATGGTCTCGGCCCGCGCCTTGTCGGCCTCCGCCGTGGTGATGGCGCCGGTCTCGACCATGGTCTGGAGGACGACGTCGGCGCGCTCCTTGGCGCCGCCGAAGTTGCGGGTCGGCGAGAGCTGCGAGGGCGCGCGCACGAGGCCGGCGAGCATCGCCGATTCCGGCAGGGTCAGGGTCTTGGCCGGCTTGCCGAAGTAGCGCCGTGCCGCCGCATCGACGCCGTAGGCGCCGGCACCGAAATAGGCGGTGTTGAGGTAGCCGAGCAGGATCTCCTGCTTGGTCATCTGGCTCTCGGCGCGCAGGGCCAGGATGGCCTCCTGTAGCTTGCGCCGCAGGGTCTTCTCCTGCGTCAGCGAGGTCAGGCGGACGTACTGCTGGGTGATGGTGGAGGCGCCCTCGCGCACGCCGCCGCTCGACAGGTTGCGCCAGATCGCCCGGGCGAGGCCGCGCGGGTCCACCCCCCAGTGCGAATAGAACCGCCTGTCCTCGATCGCGATGATCGCCTGGGCGAGGTGGGGCGGCAGGTCGGCGGCCACCAGCTTCTGGCCCTGGAACACGCCGCGCGTGGCGAAGACCCGGCCGTCGTCGGCCTCCACCGTGATCGCCCGGCGCTCGTTCTCCGTCACGACGCCGCCCAGCGGCGGCAGCGTCGCCAGGATCCACAGGAGGTAGCCGGCGATCGCGAAGGCCGTGACGGCGCAGGCCATCCCGACGGCGAAGGGTACCTGCCGGCGGCGGCCCGTGGCGGGAGGTGGCGCGGACCCGGTGCCCGATCGTGGCGTCGGCACGTCCGCCGGGGCCGGCTTGGTGCGCAGCCGCGCGGCCAGGGTGGCGCCTGCCGCCGCGCCGCCGGCCGCCAGGCGGCCCATCACGCTGCGCCCGCGCCGGCCGCCTGAGCGCGCCGCGCCGGCGGCGAGGATGCCGAGCTGACGGGCGAGGACGCGTGCGGCCGCCACCGCTTCCCCGGCCGCCGCCCGTGGATCGGGCTCCGTGGCGCCCGGCTGCGTCGCGGCAGGCGAGGGCGTCGTGCGCGAAGCTTCGGTACGCGAAGACTCAGTACGCGAAGCCTCGATGCGCGAAGGCTCGGCCGGGGCCGATGCCGCCATGGCCGCCATGTCGGGCGCGGATTTCGGCTCGGGGCCGGGGGCCTGCCTGGCGGAGGCGGGCGTGTCCTGGACCGTCGTCGGACCCTTGCGGTCGGCGTCGTCGGGCGGGGTCGAGGTCATCCGGTTCGTGTGTCCTGACCGCTTGATGTACCCCGGCCGACCGGGGAAGGGGACGATGGCGACCGTGAAGTCACGGTCGTGGCGCGGCAGTCTTAGCCGCCCGGCGCCGGGCGAGGCTAGGCCGTGGAGGACGCCGGGACAGGTTTTCGCGTCGGACGCCGATGCCGTGGTGCCGCGTGCATCTTCGGTGTCGTCTTGACCGCGATCCGCAAACCCCGCTTGTTCGCGGCCGAGTCCTGCCCCAACAATCGGGAACCACCGCCATGACCGCTTCGGACACGCCCCTCAAGACGCTGCGCGATGTCTCCGGCCTCAGTCCCGCGCCGGCCACCCTGTCCGGCTCCGCCCTCGTGATGATCGACCTGCAGAACACCTATCGCGAGGGCGTGATGCGGTTGGAGGGCGTCGAGCCCGCGTTGCTGGAGGCCCAAAGCCTGCTCGCCCGCGCCCGCGCCGCCGGCATTCCCGTGTTCCACGTCCAGCACGATGCCGGGCCGGGCTCGCCCTACGACGTCACCGCGCCGATCGGCGCGATCAGCCCCGAGGTCGCACCGCAGGGCGACGAGCCGGTGATCGTGAAGACTTTTCCGAACGCCTTCGTCGGCACCGACCTCCAGGCGCAGCTGGAGGCGGCGGGCGTCAAATCGGTGATCCTGGCCGGGTTCATGACGCACATGTGCATCAACTCGACGGCGCGCGGCGCCTTCAACCTCGGGTTCAGCCCGACCGTGGTCGCCTCCGCCACCGCCACCCGCGCCCTTCCCGGGCTCGACGGCGGCATCGTGCCAGCCGCGGCCCTGCAGGCGGCGAGCCTGGCGACCCTGGGCGACCTATTCGCCGTCATCGCCCCGACGGTGGCCGAGATCGGCGCCTGACGTTTCACGGGAACGGGTGACCGGACCCGGCGGTTCGGCTCCTGAACACGGGAACCGCACCATGCGCATCGCCACCGTCGCCGACTTCCTCGTCGAGACCCTGCAGCAGGTGGGGGTCCGCCGCATCTACGGGGTGGTCGGCGACAGCCTCAACGCGATGACGGAATCGATCCGGGCGCGCGGCGTCATCGATTGGGTCCACGTCCGCCACGAAGAGGTCGGCGCCTTCGCCGCCGGCGCCGAGAGCCAGATCACCGGCGAGCTCGCCGTCTGCGCCGGTTCCTGCGGGCCGGGCCACGTCCACCTCGTCAACGGCCTGTTCGACTGCCACCGCAGCCGCACCCCGGTGCTGGCCATCGCTGCCCACATCCCCTCTGCCGAGATCGGCTCGGGCTACTTCCAGGAGACCGACCCCAAGGCGCTGTTTACGCAATGCAGCCATTATTGCGAGGTCGTCTCGGACCCGGCCCAGCTGCCCTTCGTCCTGGAGAACGCCCTGCGCGCGGCGATCGGCCAGCGCGGCGTTTCCGTCGTCATCATCCCCGGCGACGTGGCGCAGATGGATGCGCCCAAGCGCGCGGCCTCGCCCAATCCCGGCCTCAAGCCGCCGCGTCCGCTGGTCCGGCCGGCCGACCGCGACCTCGACGCCCTGGCCGAGCTCCTCAACGGTTCGGCCAAGGTCACCCTGCTGTGCGGGCGCGGCTGCGCCGGAGCCCACGCCGACCTCCTGGCCGTGGCGGGCAGGCTCAAGAGTCCGATCGTCCATGCGCTCGGCGGCAAGGACGTCGTGGAATACGACAATCCCTACGATGTCGGCATGACCGGGCTGATCGGGTTCTCGTCGGGCTATGCCGCGATGATGGGCTGCGAGACGCTGTTGATGCTCGGCACCGATTTTCCCTACAAGCAGTTCTATCCCGGCGACGCCAAGGTGGCGCAGGTCGACATCCGGCCCGAGCAACTCGGCCGGCGCAGCCGCCTCGCACTCGGCCTCGTGGGCGACGTCGGCGACACCCTGCGGGCGCTCTTGCCCAAGCTCACGGTGAAGGCCGACCGCGCGTGGCTCGATGCGAGCCTGAAGCATTACGCCAAGGCCCGCGAGGATCTCGACGCTCTGGCCACCGGAACGCCGAAGTCGGGCTGGTTCGGCCTCAAGGCCGGGACCAAATCGCCGATCCATCCGCAGTACCTGGCCAAGGTCCTGAGCGATGCGGCGGCCGAGGACGCGGTCTTCACCGCCGATGTCGGCACCCCGACGATCTGGGCGGCCCGCTACCTCAGGATGAACGGTAAGCGCCGGCTGCTGGGATCGTGGGTGCACGGCTCCATGGCCAACGCCATGGCCCAGGCCATCGGCGTGCAGGCGGCCCAGCCGGGTCGGCAGGTGGTGTCGCTCTCGGGCGACGGCGGCTTCACCATGCTGATGGGCGACCTCCTCACCCTGCGCCAGGAAAAGCTGCCGGTGAAGGTGGTGATCTTCAACAACGGCTCCCTCGGCTTCGTCGAGATGGAAATGAAGGCCGCGGGCTATCTCGAGACCGGCGTCGAACTCGAGAACCCGGATTTCGCCGCCATGGCCCGGGCCGCCGGCATCCACGCCGTGCGCGTCGATGACCCGGCCGACTTGGAGGCCGCCGCCCGCGGGGTGCTGGCCCACGACGGCCCCGCCGTCCTCGACGTGGTGGTGAACCGCCAGGAGCTGTCGATCCCCCCGAAGATCGACGGCCAGCAGGTGAAGGGCTTCAGCCTCTACGTCCTGCGCGCCGTGATGAGCGGACGCGGTGACGCGGTGCTCGATCTGGCGAAGACGAACGTGATTCGGTAGAGCTTTTCCAAACTGGAAACGGGCCGACTCGTCTCGCCTCCCCCTTGCGGGGAGGGAAGCGCACGCGGGCTGGACGAGAACGATATGGAAACGCCATGCGCATCGGACTGTTCGTGCCGTGCTACGTCGACGCCTTCGAGCCGGAGGTGGGCATCGCCACCCTGGAGTTGCTCGAACGCCTGGGGCTCGACGTCGAATACCCGTTCGACCAGACCTGCTGCGGCCAGCCGATGACCAACACCGGCTGCCACGCCGAGGCCGCCGCCACCGAGGCTTTGTTCGTCAGGAACTTCACCGGCTTCGACTACGTCGTGACCCCGTCCGGCTCCTGCGCGCACCAGGTGCGCGAACATCTGACCGCGATCCCGCAGACCCCCGAGGTGACGGCGGTGCGGGAAAGGACCTACGAACTGGTGGAGTTCCTGCACGACGTGCTGAAGGTCGAGGCGTTTCCCTGGGCGCGCTTCCCCCACAAGGTCGCCTATCACTCCAACTGCAACGCCCTGCGCGGCATCCACCACGCCAAGCCGTCGGAGCTGAACGCGCCGGCCTTCTCCAAGCCCCTCGATCTCCTGGCCAAGGTCTCCGGCATCGAGGTGGTCAAGCTGGCGCGGCCCGACGAATGCTGCGGTTTCGGTGGCACCTTCAGCGTGTTCGAGCCGGCGGTCTCGGCCAAGATGGGCTACGACAAGGTGGCCGATCAGGCCAGGGCGGGGGCCGACTACGTGGTCTCGGCCGATTCCTCCTGCCTGATGCACCAGAAGGGCTGTGCCGACCGGGTCGGCGTGCCGCTCAAGTTCATCCACATCGCCCGCATCCTCAATGGAGCGACAGCATGAGCATCGAGGACCAGCCCCGCCTCTCCGAGCCCCCGGCCGAGAGCGCCCGCGGCCAGGACGGGCGCCCCCTCCAGCATGCCGAGGCCGCGACGAAGCCCGTGGCGGTGAAAGCCCCGCGGGAGGCCCAGCCGCGCGGCGCCAAGATCCGCGGCGACCGGCCGATCGACCAGGCCGAGGCGGCCGAACGCTTCCTCGCCGCCCCGCTGCACCAGGCCGCCCACGACGCACGGCTCTGGGACCTGCGCACCAAGCGCGACACCGCCGCCTTCGGCATCCCGGAGTGGGAGGAGCTGCGCGAGCTCGCCTCCGCCATCAAGACCCACACGCTGAGCCGCCTCGACCACTACCTCGAGCAGTTCGAGGCGGCCGCCAAGGCCAACGGCGTCCACGTGCATTGGGCGACCGACGGGGCCGACCACAACCGCATCGTCCACGGCATCCTCAAGGATCATGGCGCCAGGTCGCTGATCAAGTCGAAGTCGATGCTGACCGAGGAATGCGGGTTTCGCCACTACATGGCGACCACCGGCATCGAGGTGATCGAGACGGATCTGGGCGAGCGCATCCAGCAGCTCGACGACGAGGAGCCGAGCCACGTGGTGGTGCCGGCCGTGCACAAGACCCGCTTCGACGTGGCCGAGGTGTTTGCTCGCACCATGGGCACCGACCCGGAGAACGACGATGCCAAGTACCTCGCCGAGAGCCAGCGCATGCACACGCGCCCGCTTATCCTGGAGGCGGACGCCGGGTTGACGGGGTGCAACTTCGCCATCGCCGAGACCGGCACGGTGGTGACCTGCACCAACGAGGGCAACGCCGATCTCTCGGGCAACGTGCCCAAGCTCCAGATCCACTCCATCGGCATCGAGAAGCTGATCCCGCGCATCGAGCATCTCGGCGTGTTCCTGCGCCTGCTCTCGCGCTCGGCGCTCGGCTCCCCCATCACCCAGTACACCTCGCATTTCCGCGCGCCCCGCAAGGGCACCGAGATGCACATGGTGCTGGTCGACAACGGCCGTTCGGAGCGGCTCGGGATGGAGGAGTTCTGGACCTCGCTCAAATGCATCCGCTGCGGCGCCTGCATGAACACCTGCCCGGTCTACCGGCGCAGCGGAGGCTTGAGCTACGGCGCCACCTATTCGGGGCCGATCGGTCTCATCATCGATCCGACCTTCAACAAGCGGAAGTACTCGACCCTGCCGTTCTCCTCGACGATGAACGGTTCCTGCACCAACGTCTGCCCGGTCAAGATCAACATCCACGAGCAGATCTTCGCCTGGCGCAAGGTGCTGGCCGAGGAGCACCAGATCCCGCTCCTCAAGCAGGGCATGATGAAGGCGGCGGGCCAGGTGCTGAGCCGCCCGGCGGCCTACCGCGCCGCCATCGGTGCGGCCGATTCCGCCTTGAAGGTCCTGCCGCGCTTTGCCGTCTACAACCCGCTCAACACCTGGGGGAAGGCGCGCGAGATGCCCGACAGCCCGGGCCGGAGCTTCCACAGCTGGTACAAGCAGAACCGGATGGGGAAGAAGGCCGGAGCCGAAACGTCCGCTGCGAAGAAGGACGGCGCATCGTGAGCGCGCGCGAGACCACCCTCGCCACGATCCGGCGCAACCGCCCGGCCGGCGATCATCCCCTGCCGGAGATCCCGGCGTTCGCGCCCCTGGTCGGCGACGATCTCGTGGCCGAGTTCGGCGAGCGCCTTCAGCGCATGGGCGGGCGGGTCGCCGAGGTCGTGCCCGGGCAGGACCCGTTCGCCGCCGTGCGCGAGCGTCTCGACGGCGCCGCGGTGATCGCCTCCGCCGTGCCCGAGATCGCGGGCAACCGCGACCTGGCGCAGGTGGCGCTGCCGGCCGATCTGGCCGATGTGGACGTGGCGATCGTGCGCGCGGTGTTCGGCGTCGCCGAGACCGGTTCCGTGCTGTTCACCCAGGCCGAGTTGCAGGTGAACGCCGTGGCCTACCTCGCCCAGCACCTCGTCGTGCTGCTCGACCCGGCCGATATCCTGGTCAACATCCAGGCCGCCTACCGCCGGCCGGACTTCGCCCGGGCGGATTACGCCGTGCTCCACACCGGCCCCTCGGCCACCGCCGACATCGAGGGCGTGCTGATCCACGGCGCGCAAGGGGTGCGCTCGCTGACGGTACTGCTGCTGCCGCGGACGGAGGAGGGCGTCGGCGAACGGTCCGCGACGTCCTGAACGCCGCCGCCCACGCCGTGGCCGCGGGCCGTCGCGGATCGTGCAGCGGCGACGCGGTTCTCCGACGCCCGCCTGGCGCGAGCGCGTGGAACCCCGCCCGTCTCGCGATCTTGGCTGTGCGAGGTCCGGTCCTTGCTTTGCGGCACGGAACGGCGGTCGATGTGATGCCAGGGAGCGACGAGTGCGATACGAGCTGGGCTGCAGTCTGTCCTACAACATCCTTTCGGAGACGGTCTTCATCTTCAACGTGGAGGTCGCCCACCTCCAAAGCCTGGAGATCCTGAGCGAGGCCCTGACCCTGGCCCCCGACCTGCCGCGGCGGACCTACGTGACCCCCGACCTGCAGAACCGCTACCTCGGCGTCGTGGTGCAACCCGGTCCGTTCTCGCTCGAGTACAACGCTACGGTGGATCTGACCCCGTTCCGGGCCGACCCGGCGACCATCGGCGAGACCCCGGTCAATCGGCTGCCCCTCGACATCCTGCCCTTCCTGCTGCCGAGCCGCTACGTCTCCTCCGACCGGCTGACGCCCTTCGCCGTGGCCGAGTTCGGCGCCCTGCCCAAGGGCCACCAGCGCGTCAACGCGATCTGCTCGTGGATCCACACCCACATCACCTATCAGGCCGGCACAAGCGATGCGGAGACCACCGCCGACGAGAGCCTGCTGCGCCGAGCCGGCGTCTGCCGCGACTTCGCACATCTCGGGATCGCCTTCTGCCGGGCCCTGGGCATTCCCGCCCGGTTCGTCTCCGCCTATGCGCACGGCCTCGTGCCGAGCGACTTCCACGCAGTGTTCGAGGCCTATCTCGACGGGCGCTGGTGGCTGTTCGACGCGACCCGGCAGGCCAACCTCGACGGCCTCGTGCGCATCGGCGTCGGCCGCGACGCGGCCGAGATCGCGTTCTCGACCCCCTTCGGCAACATGCAGCCCACCGCCATGCAGGTGCGCATCGCCCGCTCGGACGGGGTGAGCGACGCGGTGATCCGCACCGTCGACGCGATCTCGACGGAGATCCCCGCTCCGCATGCGGGGGCGGCATGACCGGCTAGCGCCGCTGCCGTGCCCCGAGGATCGGCAGCGGCATTGGCACGACAGGTTGTCGAGGAGTTCGTGAGCCCATGCCCTATCGCCACGTCGTCGGCCCCAAGACCCATGTGTTCGCCGACCTCGCCACGCTCATGGCCAAGGCGACCCCGGTGCGCTCCGGCGACCGGCTCGCGGGCATCGCCGCCGAGACGGCGGAGGAAGGGATGGCCGCGCGCTGGTGCCTTTCGGAGGTGCCGCTGGCGGAGATCCTGGCCAGACCCCTGATCGCTTACGAGGACGACGACGTCACCCGCCTGATCCTCGACGGCCACGACGCGCCGGCCTTCGCCGAGATCGCCCATCTCACCGTCGGCGACTTTCGCGAGTTCCTGATCAAGGCCTCTCCGGAGACGCTGACCCGGATCGCGCCCGGCATCACACCGGAGATCGCGGCCGCGGTCTCGAAGGTGATGCGCAACCAGGACCTGATCCTGGTCGCCCGCAAGTGCCGGGTGGTGACGAAGTTCCGCAACACCATCGGCCTGCCCGGCCGGCTCTCGGTGCGCCTCCAGCCCAACCACCCCACCGACGATGCCGCCGGCATCACCGCGGCGATCGTCGACGGCCTGTCCTACGGCTGCGGCGACGCGGTGATCGGGCTGAACCCGGCGTCCGATTCGGTCTCCACCCTCAGCGGCCTGCTCCATCTCTTCGACGACCTGATCCAGCGCCTCGCGATCCCGACGCAGGGCTGCATTCTCACCCACGTCACCACGACGCTGGACGCCATGAACCTCGGCCTGCCGGTGGATCTCGTGTTCCAGTCCATCGCCGGCACCCAGAAGGCCAACGCCAGCTTCGGCGTCACCCTCCCCATCCTGAAGGAGGCGCACGAGGCGGCGCTGGCGCTCAAGCGCGGCACGGTGGGCGACAACGTGATGTACTTCGAGACCGGCCAGGGTTCGGCGCTCTCGGCCGACGCCCATCACGGCATCGACCAGCAGACCCTGGAAGCGCGCGCCTACGCGGTGGCGCGGCCGTTCCGGCCGCTGCTGGTCAACACCGTGGTCGGCTTCATCGGGCCCGAATACCTCTACGACGGCAAGGAGATCATCAGGGCCGGGCTGGAGGACCACTTCTGCGGCAAGCTCATGGGCCTGCCGTTGGGCTGCGACGTCTGCTACACCAACCACGCCGAGGCCGACCAGAACGACATGGACACGCTCCTGACGTTGCTGGGTACGGCCGGGTGCACCTTCATCATGGGCATCCCGGGTGCCGACGACGTGATGCTGAACTACCAGTCCACCTCGTTCCACGATTCGCTCTACATCCGCGAGGTGCTCGGCCTGAAGCGGGCGCCGGAGTTCGAGGCCTGGCTCGAACAGATCGGGCTGACCGACGCCGACGGGACACTGCTGCCGGAGGAGCCGAGCGCCCGGCTCATCGCCGCCGCCCCGGGCCTGTCGGGAGACCTCGCGGCATGACCGGCGAAGACCCCTGGGCGCGCCTCGCCCGCCTCACGCCCGCCCGGATCGGCCTCGGGCGGGCCGGCGCCGGCCTGCCCACCATCGAGGTGCTGCGCTTCGGCCTCGCCCACGCCCAGGCCCGCGACGCGGTCCACACCCCGATGGACGCCGGCGAGGTCGCCGCCGGCATCGAAGCGCTCGGCTTCACGACCCTGACCGTGGCTTCCGCCGCCACCGACCGCGCGACCTACCTGCGCCGGCCCGATCTCGGGCGCGCCTTGAGCGAGGACGGCCTCGCCGCATTGACGCAGGAACCGGCCGAGCCGGTCGACCTCGCCATCGTGGTGGCCGACGGGCTCTCGGCCCGTGCCGTCCACGAGGGTGCGGCGGGCTTCCTCACCGCCTTCAAGCCGCACATCGACAAGGCCGGCTGGAGCCTCGCCCCGGTGGTGGTGGCGACGCAGGGGAGGGTGGCGCTAGGTGACGGCATCGGCGCGGCACTCAAGGCCCGCGCGGTGGTGGTGCTCATCGGCGAACGGCCGGGCCTGTCCTCGCCCGACAGCCTCGGCGTCTACCTCACCTTCGCGCCCCGTGTCGGGCGCTCGGATGCCGAGCGCAACTGCATCTCGAACGTGCGGCCGGCCGGGCTGTCCCACGAGCTGGCGGCGTTCAAGCTCGAATGGCTGCTGCGCGAGGCTCTTCTGCGCGGGATTACGGGGGTGAGCCTCAAGGACGGCAGCGGCGTCGCCCTGGAAGCGGCCCCACGCAGTGAGCTTTTGGGTGACGCCTCGAAAGCCGACCCGGCATCTTGAGGCGGTCCCCGTCCGTGACGTGACCGGACATCAAGTCCGGCCGGCGATCAGCGCGGGGCGAGGGCCTGCGTGGCGGAGCCCGAGAACCGGGCGGTGGCCGGAGCCTGCGATCCTTGCGCCGTGAAGCGGGTCGCCGCCATGGCGTCGGCCGGCCGGGCGACGAGACCGTCGGGAGCGCCCTCGGTGCGGGGGCGGGCGATCGCCATATGCACCACCGGCGCCACCCGATCGATCGACTGGGCGACCGCGACGGCGAACAACCAGCGCATCTGCGCGCGCGGATCGGAATCCGGCGGCAGTCGCGCGGATGCGGGAAGCGGATCGGGCTCTGCGGCGGCGAGGTTCGCCGTCGCGGCGGCCCGCGCCGGCACCGGACCGAGATTGGCCATGCCGGCGGTTCCGAGCGAGGCGACCTGGACGGAGGGACGCGGCGGCGGCGGAGGCATCGCGAGGGCAGCGGCCACGGCGGCGAATTCGGACGGCCTGCGCGGCGGCGCCGGCATGATCGCCTGGACCGTGTCCTTCACCGCCTGCGGCTCGGCGGTGAGCAGGCTCTGGGCATCGCGGCCATCGCGACGGGCGGATTTCGCGGTCTGCTCGGCGGCGGCGTAAGCCAGTGCCGCGCGGGTCCCGGTCGTGTCCTCCGGATCGGCGCTGGCGACGGCGACGATGGGCCTGGTCCGTGCCTTGGCGGGCGCGGCCGGTGCTTGGATCTGGGCCTCGCTCGGCCGGCTGCCGCCGCCGAACAGGCCGGCGAAGAAGCCCTTCAGGCTCGGGCCCTCGTCCTCCTCGCCGCCTTGGGCGTTCTGGGTGTAGCCCAGCACGGTGCCGCCGCGCGACAGGATCTCGGCGCGGGCTTCCTCGTAGCGGGCGAGCGGACGGTTATCGCTGGGCAGGTGGACGGTCCGGCCGTCGGGGAACAGGCGCGCGAGCTGGTCGTGGCTCATGCGCGGCCAGGAGCGGACCGAGCCGACGTCGAGGTGGACGAAGGGAGAACCGGCGCTCGGGTACCAGCCGACGCCGCCCCGCTGCATCTGCATGCCCACCGCGCGGATGCGGTCGACCGAGACGTCCGGCAGGTAGAAATCCATCGCCTTGCCGCGGGTATGCTGGCTGAACTCGGCCACGCCCCGCGAACGGCGGCGCAGCATCGCGTTGGTACCCGGCGAGCGGTAGGCCGAGACGACGGTGATCGGCTCGGACGAGCCCACCGAGCGGTAGGCCTCCCACACCGTGTCGAACAGGCGCGGGTCCATCTTGGTCGGCTCGTCGACCCGCCAGTCGCGCAGCATCCAGTTGAGCTGCTCCAGGGCGGCGCGGTCGTAGCGCCCGTCACGCTTGAACGTGATCGTCGCGCTTTCCTTCGTGTGGGAATGGAAGATCGAGATCGTTCGGGTGTCGCCGTTGGCGACCGCGTCCTGCGTCCCGTGCGCGCCACCGAGGACGCCCGCGGCGATGCCGGTCATCAGGGCGAGGGATCGCGACAGGAGTCCGCGGCGATGCCGGGATGGCGCGGGCGATCTGTCTCGCTGATGTGCCTGCACGATCGTCCCCACCCTCTGCCAGACCACGCCTGAGCGCGACACGTCATGGTGAATGCAGGGTTGCCGAAAACCGTAAACGGGGGGTTAACGGACCCGAACGCTGCATCGTTTGCAGGCAAACGGCTAAGTCCGAACCGTGGCGAAATCGTGCCGCGCAAGAGTGGCCGCGCACATGGACCGACGCTGTGGCAACCCTGCCTCAGTGTGGTTGGACGGGACGGTACCCTCCCTCACGACAAGGGCGCGGCCCGCCAAAGCGGTCCCGCGCCCTTTTCCGACGTTCCGTGACGATGCCGCTCAGGCGGCGGGCGCCTTTACCGGTACGCCCTTCTCGGCCAGGAACTGCTGCAGTTCGCCGGACTGGAACATCTCGCGGGTGATGTCG
Source organism: Methylobacterium sp. Leaf399 (assembly GCF_001424525.1). Lineage (NCBI taxonomy): Bacteria > Pseudomonadati > Pseudomonadota > Alphaproteobacteria > Hyphomicrobiales > Methylobacteriaceae > Methylobacterium > Methylobacterium sp. Leaf399. Next base: position 66,849 of record NZ_LMQK01000031.1, read on the forward strand.
CAGCCGCCGACGAACTCGCCCTTCACGTAGATCTGCGGGATGGTGGGCCAGTTCGAGAAGGCCTTGATCCCGTCGCGGATGGCCATGTCGTCGAGCACGTTCACGCCCTTGAACGGCACTTCGAGGTGGTTGAGGATCTGCACGACCTGGCCCGAGAAGCCGCACATCGGAAATTGCGGCGTGCCCTTCATGAACACGACCACGTCCTGGGATTCGATCTCGGCCTTGATGGCGGTGTTGGCGTCGGTCATCGGGTATGTCCTCGTTGGTGGCTTGATCTAGTGATGGTCGGCCGGCCTGTTCAAGGTCGAGGCGAGGCGCTCCAAGGCCCAGTCCATCGTGAAGGTCTCGGAAACGAGTTCTTCGGGTGTGAACGGTATCGCATCGGGTAAGCCCACGACGAGGCGATCGTCGAACATCCGGAGGGAGACTTCCGCCTGGATCCGTGCCGTCTTCCACAACCACGACCAGTCGATCCGCTGCCGCATGCCGGGAGAGTAGGCCCGGTGGGCCGCCGCATGAAAAGCGATCACCTCGGATCGCCAGGATCGGGTCGATTGTGCACTCGGCCCAGACATGTACTTCAGCACGTGGATGAGCACCTGCAGGAGCTTCTGCTCGACCGCGCTGATCTGGGACCGCCCCACGCTCTCGATCTCCTCGGCGACGTTCTCCCAGTCGAGGGCATTCGACAGATCGGGCCGTGACGCGAGGGCGCGAACGGCAGCGGCCTGCTGCTCGGCCCAGGTCACGATGTCGTCGTCGTAGAGGCTCGGCTGATCCATGTGATCGACCCCGCTGAAGCGGATCAATCCTGGGGGACGCCCGTGGTCAGCGCAAGGGCGTGGAGGACACCCCCCATCCGCCCCTGGAGCGCGTTGTAGACGAGCTGGTGCTGGGCCACCCGCGTCTTGCCCTTGAAGGCCGACGAGATGACGGTGGCGGCGTAATGGTCGCCGTCGCCTGCGAGATCCTTGATCTCGATCCTCGCGTCGGGCAGCGCTTCCCGGATCATCGCCTCGATCTCGCGCGCATCCATCGGCATCGGGTGTCTCCTCGAAGAAATGTCAGGCGGCGGCCGGCCGGCTCGCCATGTAGGCGGGAAGCCAGCCCTCGTGCGCCTCGCGCAGGGCCGTCAGCGAGATGGTCTGTCCGCCGGGCAAGGTCAAACCGTCGCCGCCGACGCTGCCGACGATGGCCGCCGCGATGCCGAGTTCCGCTGCGCGCGCCAGCAGGTCCTGCGCCGTGGTGAGGTCGGTGCTCAGGAGGTAGCGGGCCTGGTCCTCGCCGAAGAGCCAGGCATGGGCCGGGACGCCGGCGGGGCCCTCGCCCAGGGTCGCGCCGAGGCCGCCGGCCAGGGCCATCTCGGCCACGGCGATGCCGAGGCCGCCGTCGGAGAGGTCGTGGACGCTGTCGATCCGCCCGGAGCTGATGAAGCCGCGCAAAAAGTCGCCGTTGCGGCGCTCGGCGGCGAGGTCGACCGGGGGTGGTGCACCTTCCTCGCGGCCGGCGACGACCGCGAGGTAGACCGACTGGCCGAGCCAGCCCGCGGTCTCGCCCAGCAGCACCAGGACGTCGCCCTCGCGCTTCAGGGCGATCGTGGCGTGGCGCGTGACGTCGTCGAGGAGGCCGACGCCGCCGATGGTCGGGGTGGGAAGGATGCCGACGCCGTTGGTCTCGTTGTAGAGCGAGACGTTGCCCGACACGACGGGGAAGTCCAACGCCAGGCAGGCCTCGCCGATGCCCTTGAGGCAGCCCACCAGCTGGCCCATCACCTCGGGCTTCTCCGGGTTACCGAAGTTGAGGTTGTCGGTGATCGCGAGCGGGCGACCGCCGACGGCGGTGATGTTGCGCCAGGCCTCCGCCACCGCCTGCCGGCCGCCGGCGACCGGATCGGCCTCGCAGTAGCGTGGGGTGACGTCGCAGGTGAGCGCCAGACCCTTGGGACCGTCCTCGACGCGGACGATGGCGGCGTCGCCGCCGGGCTTCTGGACGGTGTTGCCGCCGATGAAGTGATCGTACTGCTCGTAGACCCAGCGCTTCGAGGACAGGTCCGGCGACCCGAGGAGGGTCAGCAGCGCCTCGGCGTCGCCGACCGGGGCCGCTACCTCGGCGGCCGCGACCACCGGCTGGTGGGTGTTGGCGATGTGGGGGCGGTCGTAGAGGGGGGCCTCGTCGCCTAGCTCCTTGATCGGCAGGTCGGCCATGACGACGCCGTCGTGCTTGACGACGAAGCGCAGCGTGTCTGTGGTGTGCCCGATCACCGCGAAGTCGAGGCCCCACTTCACGAAGATGGCTTGCGCCTCGGCCTCCATGCCGGGCTTGAGGACCATGAGCATGCGCTCCTGGCTCTCCGACAGCATCATCTCGTAGGCGCTCATGCCGGCCTCGCGGGCCGGCACCTTCTCGATGTGGAGTTCGACGCCCAGATCGCCCTTGGCGCCCATCTCGACGGCCGAGCAGGTCAGCCCCGCCGCCCCCATGTCCTGGATCGCGATGACGGCGCCCGAGGCCATGAGTTCGAGACAGGCCTCCAGCAGCAGCTTCTCCGCGAAGGGGTCGCCGACCTGGACGGTGGGGCGCTTCGATTCCGAGGCGTCGTCGAACTCGGCCGAGGCCATGCTGGCGCCGTGGATGCCGTCGCGGCCGGTCTTCGAGCCGAGGTAGACGATCGGGTTACCGACGCCGGTGGCCGCCGCGTAGAAGATCGCGTCGGTGCGCGCCAAGCCCACCGCCATGGCGTTGACGAGGATGTTGCCGTCGTAGCGGGAATGGAAGCCGACGGCGCCGCCCACCGTCGGCACGCCGAAGGAATTGCCGTAGCCGCCGATGCCGGCCACCACGCCCGAGACGAGGTGGCGGGTGCGCGGATGGTCCGGCGAGCCGAACCGCAGGGCGTTCAAGGCCGCGATCGGCCGCGCTCCCATCGTGAAGACGTCGCGCAGGATGCCGCCGACCCCCGTCGCCGCGCCCTGGTAGGGCTCGATGAAGCTCGGGTGGTTGTGGCTCTCCATCTTGAAGACGCAGGCCAGCCCGTCGCCGATGTCGATGACGCCGGCGTTCTCGCCCGGCCCCTGGATCACGTGCGGCCCCGTGGTCGGCAGCCCGCGCAGATGCTTGCGCGACGACTTGTAGGAGCAGTGCTCGTTCCACATCGCCGAGACGATGCCGAGCTCCGTCAGCGTCGGGTCGCGTCCGATCAGGCCGCGGAACCGCGCGTACTCGTCGGGCGTCAGGCCGTGCTGCTTGATGAGCTCGGGGGTGATCGGAACTTCGTTGCGGAACATGCGACTCCCCTCGACCGGCTCGGCCGGAACCGGAAGGCACGGCTCTAAGCAGGTTTGCGCGATGTGGCCACCGGTTTGTGGCCGCCGGTTTCGCGACGAAAACCCGGCCGTCAGCGCTCGACCTCGGCGGACTCCTGCCCCATCGGCTGCGCCTTCACGCTGCGCCACCGCTCGATCAGCCCGTGGATCGGCTCCGCGCCCGTGATGAGGCTGATGTAGTCGAAGGTGTCGGGGCTCTCGCTCGACATCAGGAGCTGGAAGTGCATCTGGAACAGGTTGAAGCGCCGGCGCGACAGGCGCTTCTCCGAAACGAGGTCGGGCATCCGCACGTGGAATTCCACCGGCCGATGCGCTTTGGGCGAGGGCAGCCCCGAGGCGCTGAGCGGATCGCGCTTGTGGATCGAGAGCCAGTCCCACTTCGTGCGGATGTCGAGCCAGCCGATCGCCGCGGCGGCCCCCACCCGGGCGAGCGCCGCGCGGCTGGCGTGCGCGTTGGCGTCCAGCGTGATCCAGGGGATCACGCTGCCGATCGTCACGAAGGAGACCGGGGTGCCGCGGGTGCCGAAGTCGGGGTCGTTCAGGAGCACCCGGTCGAGGGCCTCGTAGCCGAAGAAGCTCGACGAGGAATGGCCGATCAGCACGATCTCGCTGGCCTTGCCCTCGGCGGCGCGGATCAGGGCCGCGAAGGCGTCGAGCCGCGCCTCCATCTCGGGGGCCTCGCCCTTGGCATGGGCATGGGTGAAGGCGGTGTCGTCCACGAGATGGGCGACGAAGAACGGTTTCCCGCGGGTGATCCGCATCAGCCACCACAGGATGGCGTAGGCCGCCGCCGGCACGGCGAGGATGGCCAGCGGCGTCGGCATGACCTGGGCTGGGAGCAGCAGCAGGGTGCAGGCGAGGGCGACGCTCGCCGCCACGATGCCGAGGTAGATCAGGTGGATGCCGACGATGACCCGGTAGAACCGCCGCGCCTCGCGCCGGTAGGCGCTGAGGTAACCGGTGCGCCACAGGCGCCAGCCGAGCGCCAGGGTCTCCACGAAGCGCCGGCCGTTGGGGCGGGGAAACCGGGCACGCACGATGTCGTCCCAGCGCAGCAGGGTGTAGCGGGTCGCCTGTCCCTCGCTCGCGAGCTCCCAGTCGAGCCGCAGCCCGTCGGCCGAGCGCACCGGATCGCCGACCGTGATCGGCGTGTCCCGCCGCGTCGCGGTGAGCCGCGCCTCGCGGCGGAACAACCCCCAGTAGGTCTCGGGCTCGCGCGGATCGAAACCGGGCATGTAGAACACCTGCCGGGGCAGGGCGTCCCTGGCTCGGGTCTCGGGTGGCGTGCCGGTGGGCGCGATGTCGTGGGAGATGGGCCGTCCGTCCGGTTGTGGCGGCGCCGGGGCGATGGGGCCTCGGACGCGCGCGGGACATGTCCCCTACACGATCCGGCCACCCTGCGACGAGGGGAAACCGCGTCAGGCCGACGCGGCGGGGCTCCCGGCCAGGAACTCGGCGATCGCCCCCACGAAGCGCTCGCCATACGCCTCGCGCTTCTTCTCGCCGACCCCGTGGACGGTGCGCAGGGCATAGAGGTCGACCGGCTTGGATTTGGCCATCTCGATCAGGGTGCGGTCGGGAAAGACCATGAAGGCGGCGATGCCTTCGGAGCGCGCGATGGTGGCACGCAGGCCGCGCAGGTGCTGGAACAGGGCCTCCGTCGCCGGATCGAGGTCGAGGTCGGCTTCGTCGCGCACGGGTCCGGCCCGGCGGCGGTCGCGCGGTTCGGCGGGGCGCGGCTCGGGGTCGGGGCGCAGCTGCACGGTCTGGCGCCCGAACAGGATGTCCTCGCCCTTGCCGGTCAGGCTGAGGCCGCCGTGCCCGTCGGCGTTCTCGGCCACCGCGCCGGCGGCGAAGAGCTGGCGCAGCATCGCACGCCAGGCCGGCACCGGCCGGTCGGCGCCGACCCCGAAGGTCTTGAGCGCGGCGTGGCCGTTGCGGCGGATCTGGTCGGATTCCTTGCCGTGGACCACGTCGCAGACGTAGGCCGCCCCGAACCGCTGGCCGGTGCGCACGATCGCCGAGAGCAGCTTCTGGGCCGGCACCGTGGAATCCACCAGCGAGACGCCGCCGCGGCACAGGTCGCAACGCCCGCACGGCTCGCTCGCCTCGTCGAAATAGGCGAGCAGCGACTGGCGCCGGCACAGGGCGCCCTCGCACAGGGCGATCATCGCCTCGAGCTTGCGCCGCTCGACCCGCCGACGCTCGTCCGGCACGTCCTTCTCGTCGATCTGGCGGCGCTTCAACGACATGTCGTCGAGGCCGTAGAGGGTGAGGGTGTCGGCGGGCAGGCCGTCGCGCCCGGCCCGGCCGATCTCCTGGTAGTAGCCCTCGACGTTGGAGGGCATGTCGGCGTGGCAGACGAAGCGGACGTCGGGCTTGTTGATGCCCATGCCGAAGGCGACGGTGGCGGTCATCACCACGCCGTCCTCCTGCAGGAAGGTGTCCTGGTTCTTCATGCGCGTGCCCTGGTCGAGACCGGCGTGATAGGGCAGGGCGTTGAAGCCGTCCTTGGCCAGCACCTCTGCCAGTTGCTCGGTGCGCTTGCGCGACGAGCAGTAGATGATGCCGCTCTCCTGGCGGCGCGACTTCAGGAACCGCTCGATCTGGCGCGTCGGCTGGTCCTTGGGCGCGAAGGTCAGCCGGATGTTGGGCCGGTCGAAGGAATGGACGAAGGCCTTGAGCGGGCGCCCGGCGGGAAACAGCCGCTCGGTGATGTCGGCCCGCGTCGCCTTGTCGGCGGTGGCGGTGAGCGCCAGGGTCTGGACGTCGCCGAGCGCGCTGCGGGCGCGGGCGAGGTCGCGGTATTCGGGCCGGAAGTCGTGCCCCCATTGCGAGACGCAATGCGCCTCGTCGACGGCCAGGCGCCGCACGTCGGCGTCGCGCAGGGCCTCGATCAGCCCCTCCATCATCAGCCGCTCGGGCGAGACGAACAGCAGGCGCAGGTCGCCGGACCGGATCTGCCGCCAGGTCTCGCGGGAGGTCGCCTCCGGCACCGACGAATTCAGCGTGGCGGCCGCGACGCCGAAGCCGAGCATCTGCTGCACCTGATCGTGCATGAGCGCGATCAGCGGCGAGACCACCACCGTGAGCGAATGCTCGACGAGGGCCGGCAGCTGGTAGGTCATCGACTTGCCCGACCCCGTCGGCATCACCGCGAACACGTCGGTCCCGTCGAGGACGGCCCCGATCACCTCGTCCTGCCCGGGGCGGAAATCGTCGTAGCCGAAGGTGGTCTTGAGGGCGCGCCGGGCTTCGTCGAGGCGGGATGTCATCGCTGCCTTGTGGGATCGTGGTGCGGTCGTCCGGCCGGGACGAGGGGGTGCCGGTGGGGGCTTGTAGCGGGCCGCGCTCAGGGCGTCCCGCGGGGCCCGCTCTCGGGCGGCTCGCCGTCCTCGTCCTCGTCGATGGGCGTCGGGATGGCGTAGCGGTCGGTGAGCCAGCGCCCGAGGTCGACGTCGGCGCAGCGCGCCGAGCAGAACGGCGCGAAGCCCGCCTTCGCCGGCTTGGCGCAGATCGGGCAGGGCGGCACGTCGGAGGTCGGAGCCTTGCGGGCGCTCACAGCGGGCTCCCCCAGCGGTCGCGTACGGGAAAGCCTTCCCCCTCCAGGAGGGTGAGGGTTTCGTAGAGCGGCAGGCCGACCACCGCCCCGTAGGACCCGACGAGCTTGACCACGAAAGCCCCGGCCAGCCCCTGGATGGCGTAGCCCCCGGCCTTGCCGCGCCACTCCCCCGAGGCGAGGTAGCGCTCGATGTCGCGGGACGACAGGCGCTTGAACCGCACCCGGGTCTCCACCAGCCGCTCGCGGCGCTGGTCCTTGGGCGACAGGACGCAGACCGCGGTGAAGACGCGGTGCTGGCGGCCCGACAGCAGGCGCAGGCAATCGGCGGCCTCGTCGGGCAACTCGGTTTTGGGCAGGATGCGCCGGCCCACCGCCACCACGGTGTCGGCCGACACGATGTAGGCCGCCCGCATGTCGTCGCGCCGGCGCGCGGCCTCGCCGGCCACGGCGAGCTTGTCCCGTGCCAGGCGACGCGCGTGGTCGCGGGGCGTCTCGCCCTTGAGGGGCGTCTCGTCGACGTCCGCCGGCAGGAGGGCATCGGGCTCGATGCCGGCCTGCTGCAGGAGGGCGAGGCGGCGGGGCGAGGCGGACGCGAGGACGAGACGCGCCGAGGCGATGGTGCCGGATGGTGCGATGTCGTTCATCGTGGCGGGAAAGCCGGCATGGGGGATGACGATCCTGTCTGAAGCCAGGGTTCGGGACGGTGCCGCGCCCGTCGACGGCGCCGGCGACGAAAAAGGGGGGGCGGTTCGGCGGCGGGACGCTACTGGAAACCGGCCGGCTTGGGAACGCGCCGGGCGAAACGGTCTGCGGTCGATGCCGGCTCCTTTCCCGCCGGCGGGTGCGCAGCCGAAAACCGCGCCGGGCCCGCCGGAGGTTCCGTTTCGGGGCGAAATGCTCTAGGCCGCCACACGATGATCCGCACCGCGCTCTACGCCGGGTCCTTCGACCCGGTCACGAACGGACACCTCGACGTCATCCGTCAGGCCTGCCGGCTCGTGCCCCGTCTCGTCATCGCCATCGGCATCCATCCGGGCAAGACCCCGCTGTTCTCGCCCGAGGAGCGGGTGGACCTGCTCCGGTCCACCTGCGAGCCCCTTGCGATCGCGGAAGGCACCGCGCTCGACATCGCCACCTTCGACGATCTCGCCGTCACCGCCGCGCGGCGCCACGGGGCGACCCTGTTCATCCGGGGCCTGCGCGACGGGACCGACCTCGACTACGAGATGCAGCTCGCCGGCATGAACGGCACCATGGCGCCGGAGGTCCAGACCGTGTTCCTGCCCGCCTCCATCCACGTCCGGCCGATCACCGCTACCCTCGTGCGCCAGATCGCGGCGATGGGCGGCGATGTCGGCGCCTTCGTCCCGCCGGCGGTGGCCGAGCGCCTCGCCGCGCGCTTCCGCAAGGCCTGACCCCCCCCCTCCTTTGTCGTTTTCCGGAGAAGACTTGCCCATGACGACTCGTGCCTCGAAGACGATGCCTACCCCGATGACGCGCCGCCTCGCCGCCGCCCTCCTGTTCGCCGCCACCCTCGGCGGCGCACCGGCCGCCCGCGCCGCCGACGGCGACACCCTCTACCTCGACACCAAGGACGGCCGCGTCACCATCGTGCTGCGCCCCGACATCGCCCCCAAGCACGCCGCCCAGATCAAGACGCTGGTCCGCCAGGGCTTCTACGACGGTCTCAAGTTCCACCGCGTCATGGACGGGTTCATGGCCCAGACCGGCGACCCGAAGGGCAACGGCACCGGAGGCTCGTCGCTGCCCAACATCCCGGCCGAATTCTCGCAGGCGCCGTTCAAGCGCGGCACCGTCGGCATGGCCCGCTCGTCCTCGCCGAACTCGGCCAATTCGCAGTTCTTCATCTGCCTGGGCGACGCGCCGTTCCTCGACGGCCAGTACACCGTGGTCGGGGTCGTCACCTCCGGCATGGATGTCGTGGACAAGATCAAGAAAGCCGCCCCCGGCGCGCAGGGCGGCGCCGTGCAGAACCCGGATTCCATCGTGAAGCTGCAGCTCGCCCAAGGGGCGAAGTAGCGGGACTCCGGGGCATGGATCGTCGTAGCCGGGCGGCCGTCCCGTTGCGCGGCGGCGTGGCGCTGGCGGTCGTCAGCGCCTCGGCGATCCCCCTGGCGGCGGTGGCGGCCGTCGGGCAGCCGCTGAGCCTGCCCACCACGCTGCGCGCGACGGTCCAGGTGCCAGTCCAGGCCCCGGGCGTCGCGCCCGAGCCGGCCTCGAGCCTGCGCGCACTCTACGCCCGGCTCGCCGCCTGCTGGCAGCCGCCGGCGGGCCTCGCCCGCTTCGAGCGCACCGAGGTCACCGCCCGTTTCGCCCTGCGGCGGGACGGTTCGGTGATCGGCGAGCCGCGCATCACCTTCGCGACGCAGCCGAGCGACGGCCGAGCCTTCCGGCTCCTGGCCGACGCCGCCCGCGACGCCATCCGTCGCTGTACGCCCGCGCCGATCACGCCCGGGCTCGGCGGCGCCATCGCGGGGCGCCCCATCGCGCTCCGTTTCATCTATCAAGGACCCAAAGGACAGGGAGTTTGACCATGGCAGAGACCGAGACCCTCACCCTCGAGACCACCAAGGGCCGCATCGTGATCGGCCTGCGGCCGGACCTGGCGCCCAACCACGTCGAGCGCATCAAGACGCTGGCGGGACAGGGCTTCTACGACGGCGTGCCGTTCCACCGCGTCATCGACGGCTTCATGGCCCAGACCGGCGACCCCACCGGCACCGGCTCGGGCGGCTCCGAGCTGCCCGACCTCAACGCCGAGTTCAACGCCGAGCCGCACGTGCGCGGCACCTGCTCGATGGCGCGCACCAACTTCCCGCATTCGGCCAACTCGCAGTTCTTCATCTGCTTTGGCGACGCGCGCTTCCTCGACAAGCAGTACACCGTCTGGGGCAAGGTCACGGAGGGCATGGACGTGGTCGACACCCTCAACAAGGGCGAGCCGCCGCGCTCGCCGGACAAGATCGTCAAGGTGACGGTCGGCGCCGCGGCCTGATCTTCAGCCGGCTTTCGTGGGTTGCCCCACGAAAGCCGGCTGATACGGTTCCCGCTTGAATCAAGCGGGAACCGTATCACCGAGCCCGCGCGGCGCCTGAGCGAAGCCCATTTCCGCATTACGAAGTGATCAACCGGAAATGGGCTGAGACCTCTTTCATGGCGCATCGTTTCTTCCTGCGAATCGCGCAACACGTCGCAGGACGTTACATGGCCGCCCGCTCACCTCCTGGAGCGTCCGAGCCCGGCTCGGGCGCTCCGTTTCGTTGCGGCCTCCTCCCCGGCCACCTCCCGAAAGCGACCCGATGAGTCCGGCGACGCTCCCCCTTCGCGACCTCCTCCTCGCCCTCGCGGTGGTGGCGGTGTGGGGAACCAACTTCGTGGTGATCCGGATCGGGCTGGACCACCTGCCGCCGCTGCTGTTCGCCGCCCTGCGGTTCCTCTTCGCGGCCTTGCCCGCGGTCTTCCTGCTGCCGCGCCCGCCCGTGCCCTGGCCGAACCTGGCCGCCTACGGCCTCCTCATCGGCGTCGGGCAGTTCGGCGTGCTGTTCGTGGCGCTCCGCGGCGACATCTCTCCGGGCCTCGCTTCGCTGGTGATCCAGGTGCAAGTCTTCTTCACCATCGGCCTGTCCGTCGCGACGATGGGCGAACGGGTGCGGGGCTACCAATGGGCGGCGCTCGCCCTGGCGGCGGCCGGCATCGCGATCATCGCACTCCATACGGATGCCACCACGACGCCTCTGGGGCTCGGGCTCGTGACCTTCGCCGCCATGGGCTGGGCGGGGGGCAACATCGTCGCCAAGCGCGGCGGCGCGCCCAACATGCTGGCCTACGTGGTCTGGGCCGCCCTGTTCTCGACGCCGCCGCTGCTGGCGCTGTCCTTCGCGCTGGAGGGCTGGGACGCCATCCGGGCCGGCCTTCTCAGCGCCGACGCCGTCACCTGGGCCACCGTGATGTGGCAGTCGGTGGGCAACGTGATGTTCGGCTACGCGATCTGGGGCTGGCTGCTGGCGCGCCATTCCACCGCGCTGGTGGCGCCGCTGTCGCTGCTGGTGCCGGTGATCGGCCTTGCGACCTCCGCGCTCTGGTTCGGCGAGCCCCTGCCGTTCTGGAAGATCGGGGCGGCGCTGCTGGTGCTGAGCGGCCTGGCCATCGGCGTCCTGTATCCGCGCTGGCGCCGCCGGACCGTGCTCGACGGCCTTCCGCCGGCCGCGTGAGCGCCAGCCGCGTATCCTATCCCGGCGCTCGCAGACACGCTTGGGCCGCCGCCAGATCCTCGGGCGTGTTGACGTTGAGGAACGGGTCGAGGGGCGTCGCCGCCCATTCCACCGCCACGGCACCATGGCGGGCGAGGTAGGCGCCGACCCTGCGCTCGTCGCGCTCGACCAGGGCCGCCCGCAGGTCGTCGCGCAGGCCGACCGGCCACAGCGCGGTCGTGAAATGCTGCCGCCCGCCGGAGGAAGCGACCGCGATCGTCGCGTTCGCTGCATCCCCGGCCGCGGTCCCTCCCGCGATGGCCGCCCTGAGCCGCCCCACCAGATCGCGCGGCAGGAAAGGCGAATCGCCGGTGACGCTGGCGACATGCGTGACGTCGGGATGATGGGCCACGGCATGGTCGAGGGCCGCCAGGATGCCCGCCAGCGGCCCCGGATGTCCCGGCACCCCATCGCGGACGATGGGATGGGCGAACCCCGCGAAGCGGGCCGGGTCGCCGTTGGCGTTCAGGATTACGCCGGCCGCGCATTGCGGCGCGAACCGCTCGCAGACGTGGTCGAGGAGCGAGCGTCCGCCGAGGCGCAGGAGCGACTTGTCGCCACCGCCCATCCGGCGCGACAGGCCGCCGGCCAGGATCACGCCGAGGACCGGCATGGTGCGGCTACTCGATGACGATGCGCGGCGCGGCGCGGGGTGCCGGCCCGCCCGCGAGGTTGCGCCACAGCAGCGCGGCGATCTCGCGGTAGACCTTGGCCTGCGGCCCGTCGGGGTCCACCGCCACCACCGGCCGGCCGGAATCGGAAGTCTCGCGGATCGTCATGTTGAGCGGGATCTCGCCGAGGAACGGCACGTCGAGCCGCGCCGCCTCGGCCCTGGCCCCGCCGTGGCCGAAGATGTGGGAGGCATGGCCGCAGTTCGGGCAGACGAAGGTCGCCATGTTCTCGATGACGCCGAGGATCGGCACCGCGACCTTGCGGAACATGGTGACGCCGCGCCTCGCGTCGATCAGCGCGAGATCCTGGGGCGTCGAGACGATGACGGCGCCCGAGAGCGGCGTCGCCTGCGCCATCGTGAGCTGCGCGTCGCCGGTGCCCGGCGGCATGTCGACGATCAGGATGTCGAGTTCGCCCCAGGCGACCTCGCGCAGCATCTGGGTGATGGCCGATTGCACCATCGGCCCGCGCCAGATCATCGCCGTCTCGGGCTCGATCAGGAAGCCGATCGACATCACCTTGATGCCGTAGCCGTCCATGGGCGCCAGCAGGCGCTCCTCGATCACCTTGGGCTTGCCCGACAGCCCGAACAGTTTCGGCACCGAGGGGCCGTAGATGTCGGCATCGAGCAGGCCGACCTTCAACCCTTGCGCCGAGAGCGCCAGGGCGAGGTTGCAGGCGGTGGTCGACTTGCCGACGCCGCCCTTGCCGGAGGCGACGGCGACGATGTGGCGGACGCCCGGCAGGGCCGGGCCGGTGCGCGGCGGCGCGGCGCGGCCGGGGGCGGGCGGCTGCGGCGGGGCCGGCTGGCTCGGGCCGCGCTCGGAGGTGAGGCTCGCGAAGACGCCGGAGACGCCCGGCATCGCCAGCACCGTTCCCTCGGCGCGGCTGCGGATCGGCTCGAAGCGCGCGGCCTCGCTCGGGTCGATCAGGATAGAGAACATCACGCGATTCGTGGCGTCGACCACCACCTGCGACAGGCGGCCGGAGGCCGACAGGCTCGTTCCCGCGTTGTCGATGGTGACGGCGGAGAGCGCTTTCAGCACGTCGTCGCGGGTCATGGCCACACACTCAGTTCCTTGAGGCGGGCGGGCGCCGATCACCCGTCCCGTGCATGCATGTAGCCGTGTCGGCGCGAAACACCAGTGCGCCGCATCCCCGCGCCGAAACCATCCCGGCGCCCGTCCGTTGTCGACACGATTTCCAGAGCGTCGGCTGTCGCTTCGGAACCCATCCCCATCACGGAGTACCCTCGCATGCACGACGGCAACCATCGCGACCACGACGGCGCGAAGAAACTGTTCGACCTGATCAAGGACATCAAGGTCGCGATGATGACCACCGCCGACACCGACGGAAAGCTCTACAGCCGCCCGATGTGGAACCAGGACGCCGACGAGGCCGGTGACCTGTGGTTCTTCACCAAGCTGCACAGCCCCAAGACCGCCGAGATCAGCCGGGACAACGCGGTGAACCTGTCCTATTCCGACCCCTCGAACCAGACCTACGTCTCGGTGGCCGGCAAGGCCGAGATCGTGCGCGACCAGGCGATCATCGACCAGAAGTGGTCGGAGAGCATGAAAACCTGGTTCCCCAAGGGCAAGGAAGACCCCGAGGTCGCCTTGATCCGCGTGCATCCCGAGAAGGGCGAGTACTGGGACAGCCCCAACGCGACGATGCTGCACGTCTTCGGCTACGTGAAGGCGGCCCTCACGGGCGAATCGCCCAAGACCGAGACCAAGAAGGTCGATCTCGCCTGACGTCGTCTCGCCGGAGAGGCGGGTTTCGGGGGCGGCCGTGGCCGCGTTCCCGGAACCCGCTCAGGGGGGCGAAGGCGCCGGGGTCCGAACCAGCGCCACGAGCCCGATCAGCACCACGATCGGTACGACGAGACATCCGAACGACCACGCCGCGACGCCGAACGCCCCCGCGAGCGCCCCTCCTGCGAAGGCGACGACGGCCGGCACCATCCGCCGCAGGCGCGCCCGCGCCGGGCCGCCGACCGGTGCGGCGCCCCGGCCGAGGTCGACGGCGTCGATGACGGCCTGGGTGACGTTCACCGTCATCACCGTCGTGGCGGCGAGATGCGCGAACCCGAGGCGGCCGATGGCGTTCTGAACGCCCATGGCGGCCACGCCGAGCATGCCGACGGTGATCGAGGCGATGCCGTCGGGCGAACCGAGCGGCGAGAGGGCGATGCCGATCCCGCAGAAGGCGGCCAGCACCACGATCTCGATGACCAGGAGCCAACGCAACGGCGCGCGGCCGCGCCGCTCCAGGGCGAGCGACGCCAATCGCGTGACGGCGACGGCGGCGACGAAGACGGGCAGCGCGAGCAACTTCGCTACCACCCCCGTCGAGGTCGAGACGAGTTCGGCACCGATCAGCACGAAGTTGCCGGTGACATGCGCCGTGAACAGGCCGGCCAGGGCGATGAAGGCGGCGGCGTCCACGAAGCCCGCGACGAAGGCGAGGCCGATGCCGGCCCAGAGGTCGACATCGCGAAGGGGGCTCGCGGCGGTCGGCCGGGCTGCGGGAGGCAGGGATGGCACGCAATCTCCTCCACGCCGTGGTGACCGGCCCGATCTCACCCTGCACGGAACCGGCAAACAAAAAGGCGACCCGAAGGCCGCCCCTGTGATCCATTACCGTCCATCGTGAATTCTTGGTCGGAGCGAGAGGATTCGAACCTCCGACCCCTAGTCCCCCAGACTAGTGCGCTAACCGGGCTGCGCCACGCTCCGACACCCCGAAGGGTGCGGGGGTCTTAGCTTCCCGACCCTCGCGGCGCAACCCTTTATCGGCCCTGCTTTACGCTCCTGCCGGTGTGGCATGCGGCCCATGGGCATCCGGCGTGCCGCCATGCCCGTCGTGGCCGCTCTTCTTGCCGGTGAACCGGATCAGGATCTTGCGGATCACGACGTAGAACACCGGGGTGAGGAACAGGCCGAACACGGTGGCGCCGATCATGCCGAAGCACACGGCGGTGCCCAGGGCCTGGCGCATCTCGGCGCCGGGCCCCGTGGCGATGACCAGCGGCACGGTGCCCAGGATGAAGGCGAAGGCCGTCATCAGGATCGGGCGCAGGCGCAGGCGGCAGGCCTCGACGGCGGCGGCGACCGGCCCCTTCTTCTCGGTTTCCTCGAGCTGGTGCGCGAACTCGACGATCAGGATCGCGTTCTTGGCGGCCAGACCGATCAGCACGATCAGGCCGATCTGGGTCAGGATGTTGTTGTCCTGCCCCCTGAATTGCACCGCCGCCAGCGCCGAGAGCACGCCGGTGGGGACCACGAGGATGATGGCCAAGGGCAGGGCCCAGGATTCGTACTGGGCGGCCAGCACCAGGAAGACGAGGAGCACGCCCAGACCGAACACCAGGATCGCGGTGTTGCCGGTGGCCTTCTGCTGGAACGCGATCTCGGTCCAGTCGTAGGCGTAGCCCTGCGGCAGGCTCTGCGCGATCTTCTCCATGGCGTTGAGGGCCTGGCCGGTGGAGACGCCGGGCTTGGAATCGCCCTGGATCGGCACCGAGTAGAACAGGTTGAACCGCTGCACGATCTGCGGCCCGCTGATCTCGCGGATCGAGGCGAGCGTCCCGATCGGCACCAGCGCGCCGGTGGAGGAGCGCACCTTGAGCTGCTCGATGTCGCGCTTCTCCAGGCGGAAGCCGGCATCGGCCTGGGCGCGGACCTGGTAGATGCGCCCGAAGGTGTTGAAGTCGTTGACGTAGGCGCCGCCGAGGTTGGTCTGGAGCGTCGAGAACACGCTCGCCAGCGGCACGTTCAGCATCCGCGCCATGGTGCGGTCGATGTCGATGTAGAGCTGGGGCGTGTCGTTGCCGAAGGTGGTGAAGACGCGCTGGACGTCGTTGCTCTGGTTGGCCTGCCCCAGGATCTCGTTGACGGCCGCCAGCAACGGCCCGATCTCGGAGCTCTGCCGGCTCTCGATCTGCATCTTGAAGCCGCCGCCGGTGCCCAGGCCGCGCACGGGTGGCGGCGGGATGAACAAGACTCGCGCCTCCTGGATACCGGCGGTCGCCTTGAAGACGTCCCCGGTGATGACCGCCGCCGTCCGGCCGGCGGCCGCCCGTTCCTTGGCCCCCTTGAGGGTGAGGAACATCACCGCGCCGTTGGTGGTGTTGGTGAAGGTCGCCCCGTCGAAGCCCGAGATGATGACCGCATTGGCGACGCCGTCGACCTTCAGGGCGAGATCGGCCGCCTTGCGCACCACGGCGGTGGTGCGTTCCAGGGCCGAACCCGCCGGCAACTGCACAACGCCGATGAGGTAACCCTGGTCCTGCTGCGGGATGAAGCCCGTCGGCGTCGTCGTCACCAGATGCAGCGTCCCGGCGATGATGGCGGCGTAGACGATCACCATGCCGATGATGCCGACGGTCTTGCCGGTGAGGAAGTTGATGGTGCTGGCGTAGCCGTTCGAGAGCTTGTCGAAGGCGCGGTTGAAGACGTCCGCGCACCAGGCGAGGAACCGCGTCAGGAAGAACGTCGGCTTGGCGTGGGCGTGGTGCGGCTTGAGCAGCAGCTTGCAGAGCGCGGGCGACAGCGTCAGCGAGTTGAACATCGAGATGATGGTCGAGGCCGCGATGGTGAGCGCGAACTGCTTGTAGAACTGGCCCGAGATGCCGGGGATGAAGGCGGTGGGGATGAACACCGCCGACAGCACCAGGGCGATGGCGACGACGGCGCCGCCGACCTCGTCCATGGTCTTGTGCGCGGCGTCACCCGGCGAGAGCCCCTCCGCCATGTTGCGCTCGACGTTCTCGACGACGACGATGGCGTCGTCGACCACGATGCCGATGGCGAGCACCAGTCCGAACAGGGTCAGGTTGTTGATCGAGAACCCGAGCGCCTGCATCACCGCGAAGGTGCCGATGAGCGACACCGGGATCGCGATCACCGGGATCAGGGCGGTGCGCCAGCTCTGGAGGAACACCAGCACCACGATGATGACGAGGGCGACCGCCTCGAACAGGGTCTTGTAGACCTCGTAGACAGATTCCTCGATGAACTCGGTCGGGTTGTAGGCGATCTTGTACTCGACGCCGGGCGGGAAGTTCTTCTTGATGGTGTCCATCGTCGCGCGGACCTGCTTGGCCGCGTCGAGGGCGTTGGTGCCTGGCCGCTGGAACACACCCACGCCCACCGCGGGCGTCCCGTTCAGGAAGGACTGGGTGGTGTAGGTCTGCTGGCCGAGCTCGACCCGGGCGATGTCCTTGATGCGCACGAGGCGGCCGTCGCTCGCCTTGACGATGACCTCGGTGAACTCTTCGGGGGTCTGGAAGCGGCCCTGCGACTGCACCACGAGCTGGAAGGCGTTGTCCTTCGGCGCCGGCGGCGCCCCCAGGGCACCGGAGGCGACCTGCACGTTCTGCTCCTGCAGGGACGAGAGGACGTCTGTGGTGGACAGGCCGTAGGCGGCGAGCTTGTTGGGGTCGATCCAGATGCGAAGGGCGTACTCGCTGCCGCCGAACACCGTGATGTCGCCGACGCCGTCGAGGCGCAGGAGTTCGTCGCGGATGCGCAGGTAGATGTAGTTCGAGAGGTAGTTCTGGTCGTAGGAATTGTCGGGCGACAGCAGGTGCACGACCATCATGAGGTCGGGCGAGGACTTGCGCACGGTGACGCCGAGGTTGCGGACGTCCGGCGGCAGGCGCGGCTGGGCCACCGACAGGCGGTTCTGCACCAGCACGTTGGCGATATCGAGGTTGGTGCCGACCTTGAAGGTGACGGTCAGCTGCATGTTGCCGTCGTTGGTCGACAACGACGTCATGTAGAGCATGTTGTCGACGCCGTTCACCTCCTGCTCGATGGGCGTCGCGATCGTGGCGGCCACCGTCTCGGCGTTGGCGCCGGGGTAGGAGGCGCGCACCACCACGGTCGGCGGCACGATCTCGGGATACTGCGCCACGGGCAGCGATTCGTAGGCGACGTAGCCGAGGATCAGGAAGATGATCGACGTGACGGACGCGAAGATCGGCCGATCGACGAAGAAATGGGCAAAGCGCATCGGTCAGACCTCTCGCCGCGTCATGCGGCTCGGCGGTGATGTCTCGGTGTTTCAACCCTCCCCCGCAGAAGGGGGAGGTCAGGACCGCGGTGCGATGCGTCTTACGTCCGCGACGGCGGCAGGGTGGTGGCTTCGGCCGCCACCTTGGCCCCGGGCCGCACCCGTGTCAGCCCGTTCACGACCACGTTCTCGTCGCCCTTGAGGCCGGACCGGATGACCCGGTAGCCGTCGACCTTGGGGCCGAGCTGCACGTCGCGGGTCGAGACCGAACCGTCTTCGGCCACCACGTAGACGATGCGCTTGTCCTGGTTGGCGGAGACCGCCTCGTCGGGCAGCAGCACCCCTTGCGCCGGCTTCGTCGCCGGCAGGGAGACGATGCCGAACAGGCCCGGCTTGATGAAGCCGTCGGGGTTCTCGACGGTGGCACGCAGGAGCACGGTGCCGGTGGCGTTGTCGACCCGGTTGTCCACGAAGTCGAGCAGGCCCTTGCGGGTCGGCTTCGTCTCGTTGGTGAGCGCGATCATGATCGGCGCGGCGTTCTGCTTCTGGGTCGCGCCCATCCCGATCTTGAGGGTGGTCTGGTATTTCAGGAACGACCGCTCGTCGACGGTGAAGCTGAAGTAGATCGGGTCGAGCGACACGATCGTCGTCAGCATGGTCTGGTCGGTGACGACGATGTTGCCCTCGGTGACGAGGCGGCGGCTGATCCGGCCGGAGACGGGGGCCTTCACCTCGGTGAAATCGTAGTTGAGCTGGGCCTGGCGCAATTGCGCGTCGGCGCTGTCGACGTTGGCCTGCGCCGTCTGCGAGGCCTGGCGGCGCTGGTCGGTGACCTGCTCGGAGATGTTGCCCGAGCGGCTCAGGGTCTGAGCGCGCTCGAGGTCGGTGGTGGAAAAATTCAGGCTGGCCTTGGCGGAAGTGAGTGCCGCCTGTGCCTGGTCGAGGGCCGCCTTGTAGGGGCGCCGGTCGATCACGAACAGGATGTCGCCCTTCTTCACGGTGGCGCCGTCCTGGAACAGCACCTTCTCGAGGTAGCCGGTGACGCGGGCGCGGACCTCGACGTAGTCGACCGCCTCGAAGCGGCCGGTGTAGGTGTCGGTCTCGACGAACTCGCGCACCACGGGCTTGGCCGTCGTCACCTTCGGCGGCGGTCCGCCGGGGGCCTGGGCATGTACCGCCAGCGGCGCCCCGAGCACCGCCAGGGCGAGGCCCATGGACGACAAGCGACGAATCAATCGAGCCATGGGCATGTTCTGGTTCCCTGCGCGTCCCGAGCTAGAGGCTCGGTCCACGGCTTGTCGTGCGGTTGCGCACATGCTGGCTCCACCCTGACGGGAACCGGCCGTGCCGGGGGATTACGAGTCGATCGGCTCGCCGGCGGCCGCCCAATCCTTGAAGCCGCCCCGGTAGTGGGCCTCGACGGGGATGCCGGCGGCCTGCGCCGCATGCAGGGCATGGACCGAGCGGACGCCGGACATGCAGGAGAACACCGGGCGGCGCCCGTCCTCGGCGATCAGCGCCGCCAGCGCCGTGGTGTCCAGGGTCGAGAGCGGATGCGGCACGGCGCCGGGGATGTGGCCGCCCTCGAACTCGTGCGCCTCGCGCACGTCGATGAGGAGGATACCGCCTTCGGCGAGGCCCCGCTTGATGTCGTCCCGGTGCAGATCGACGATCGTCATGGTGGTCCTTTTCTCGGAGCGGTGGAGGCGGTCGTCTCGGGGTGTCGGCCGAAGGCGGCCGGGCATCGCTAACGCATGTTCATATTCGTCAGGCGTCACGACCGCAAATCCGGGCCTGCCGTGGCGACCATGAGGCCGCTTCCGACGGCGGCCTCGGTCTCATCGTGTTGTCCCGTGAAATGCGAGCCGGTTCACGCAAAGGTGGCGAGGATCGGGTCGACGAGCGCGAAGTGGTCGCGCCAGGTCGGGGGGGCGTAGCCTCGCAGCCGGTCCGCCATGGCGGCGCGCGTTTCCGAGCCCGGCTCGCTCAGGGCCAGGATCGCGTCGCGCCAGCCGGGGCCGTCGAGGGGGTCGATCAGGGTCGCGAAGCCCGAGCCGACCTCGCGATGGACGGGAATGTCGGAGGCCACCACCGGCAGGCCGCAGGCCGCCGCCTCCACCACCGGGATGCCGTAGCCTTCCGCGAAGGAGGGCATCAGGAGGGCGGTGGCGCCGCGCAGGATCCCGGCCAGGCCGTGGGTGGAGAGCCCGTGGACCTCCGTCACATGGGCCTCGATGGCCGGGCACCGGTCCAGCATGTCGATGACGTTCTCCGCCTCCCAGCCGCGGCGCCCGACGATGACAAGGTGGGGCGTCGCCTCGCCGAGATCGGCGGCGAGGCGACGCCAGAGGTTGAGCAGGAGGAGGTGGTTCTTGCGCGGCTCGATGGTGCCGCAGGCCACGAAGACCGGTCGCCCTGGCGCGAAGGCGGTGGCGCGGTCGGCCTCGCAGAACACCGTCTCGACTCCCAGCGGCGCCACGCTCACCGGCCTCGCCCGAAGCCCGTTCGCCGCGAGGTGACGCAAGAAATGCCCCGCGACGTCGGCGGAATTAGCGATCACGTGGTCGGCATGGCGGGCCATCGTCTCCATCCGCACCGCGTGGCGCGCGTCCTCCCCCGGGCGGCCGTATTCGGGATAGGCGATCGGGATGAGGTCGTGGACGAAGAACACCGCGCGGACGTCCGGGCGGTCGTAGAGCCAGTCGAACCGCCCGGGCTTGTCGAGGCGCAGGTGCGAGGTGTGGAGATAGAGCGTGCCCTTCGGCAGCGCCTCGTGGCCGCCGGCGCGCAGGGTCCGCAGCGCCGCCTCGATGCGGACGCGGGTCCGCCGCCTCGGGCCGGCCGCGGGCGCACCGGCCGGGCCCGCGGCGCCGCCGAGCCTGGCGATGAGGCCGCGATAGACCGGGTCGGCCAGGGCGTCGCGATCCTCCTCCCAGCCCGAGGCCGCCGCCTCGACCACGGCCAGCGCCCCGGCGCGGTCGAGGACGCGCGGCCCGAGCATCGTCGACACGAGGCCGAAGCGGTCGCCCGGCTGGTCGAGGACATGGCGGGCATAGGCGAGGTCGACCCGGTCGATGCCGCTCGGGCTCGCGTGCGACAGGCGGGTGATCAGGCGGGTGAGGTCGATGGCGATGGCGGGCATGGTCCTCCGGGACGTGGCCGACGGCGGCGCGGTTTCGCCGGCCGCCCGATCCGGCCTATATGCGGTGCGCACCGCCCGAGACCATCGGTCCGGCCCCATTCCGTTCAGCGACACGCCAGAGAGAGCGCCCTTGTCCCCCGGCTATCTGCCCTTCGCGGGCGCCCTCCAGCTCCCGGCCTATACCTGCGACAACTGCGGGTTCTGGCAGCGGCACTTCGAGACGCCCGCCTCCTGTCCCCTCTGCCTCGACGCCCGCCACGTGGTGCCGCAGGGCGGGTGGCAGTTCTGGACCGAGACGCAGGCGCAGGAACGCTTCCCCTGCCATTGGGCCGAACTCGAGCCCGGCGTCTGGCGCTTCTGGAACGACCCGGTCTCCGGCATCGGTCCGAGCGCCTACCTGATCCAGACGCCGGCCGGGAACATGGGCTTCGAGGCCTGCCCGGTCTTCAGCGAGGCGGCCCTGCGGCACATCGCGGACTTGGGCGGGATGCAGGTGCTCTCGGCCTCGCATCCCCATTCCTACGGCGCCCTCGTCCAGCTGCAGGACCGGTTCGACCCGGAGCTGTGCCTGCCGGCGGCCGATTACACCTGGAGCGCCGGCCTCCAGGTCTCCTGGCCCTACGACGACCTCCTCGAACCGTTGCCGGGCCTCGAACTGCACCGCACGGCGGGGCATTTCGACGGCCACGCCGTGCTGTTCGACCGTGCCCGGAAGATCCTGTTCTGCGGCGACGCCCTGAAGTTCGAGCTCGACCCGGCCGACCCGCGCGCGGCCCTGACGATCTCGGCCCACAAGGCCTTCGTGCGCGGCGTACCGCTCACCCCCAACGAGTTGCGCCGCTACCGCGACGTGTTCGCGCCCCTCGACTTCATCCAGACCTGGACGCCGTTCGAGCCGGCCGCCAACTGCGGCCGGGCCGAGGTCCTGGCCCTCATCGACGGCATGCTGGCGAGCCGGCCGCACGCGGCGCCGGTGCCCCTCGACAGCCTGCGCCGCTAGGGCGGCTCAGGCCCGCGCCACCCGTTTGCCGAAGGCGAGGGTGAGCCGCGTGCGCACGATCGGCGCGATCTCGGTCTCGGATTCGATCCGCACCGCCGGCATCTCGGACCCGATCGTGCTCGTGGGCTCGAAGGTGAAGAGGAGGTGGCGCACGCCGATCTCCAGGGACACCACGCCGTCCGACTGGGTCAGGTCCTCGCCGAACACCTCGATCAGCGGCCCGTCGGGGTCGCCCTTCTCGATCTGGATGATGAAGTAGCCGGCCGGCTCCTCCTCGTCGTCCGCCCCGGAGATCAGGCAGATCCCGTTCTCCTCGTCGTGGCGGACGCGGCCCACCGTGAAGGTCGTGACGTCGTCGAGTGGCGTATCTCGGTCCATCGGCGTGTTCCGGTCCATCAGCGTTGTCCGTGGGTGGCGTCCTCGAACAACGCCTTGAACTCGCGCGGCTGGCAGCGAAAATACTGCCGGGGCGCCCGCACCTGGGCTCCGAGTTCGGCTGCCGCGTGCCAGGGCCAGCGCGGATCGTAGAGCATCGCGCGGGCGAGCGCGATCGCGTCGGCCTGGCCCTCGGCCAGGATCGCCTCGGCCTGCCGGGCCTGCGTGATCAGCCCGACCGCGATGGTGGTGAGCCCGGTCTCGGCCTTGATCCGCGCGGCGAAGGGCACCTGGTAGCCCTCCGACAGGGGAATCTGCTGCCGGGTCGACACACCGCCGGTGGAGACGTGGATCGCGGCCGACCCGCGGCGCTTCAATTCGCGGGCGAGCGCGACGGTCTCTTCCAGGGTCCAGCCGCCCTCGACCCAGTCGGTGGCCGAGACCCGCATCCACACCGGCTTGCCCGAGGGCACCGCCTCGCGGACGGCGTCGAAGCATTCGAGCGGGAACCGCATCCGGTTCTCCAGGCTGCCGCCGTAGGCGTCGGTGCGCGTGTTGGCGAGCGGCGACAGGAACTGGTGCAGCAGGTAGCCGTGGGCGCCGTGCAGCTCGAACCCGTCGATGCCGATGGCGAGCGCGCGCCTCGCGGTGGCGACGAAGCCGTCGCGCACGCGCTTGAGGCCGTCCGCGTCGAGGGCGTGCGGCGGCGCCTCTCCCTCCGCGTGAGGAACGGCGGAAGGTCCTTCGGTGCGCCACCCGTCCGGCGCCTCGGGCGGGATCTGGGCGCCGCCGTCCCAGGGCGCCCGGCTCGACCCCTTGCGGCCGGCGTGCCCGATCTGGATGGCGATCGGAATCGGCGCAGAGGCCCGCACGGCGTCGAGCACCCGGCCCAGCGCCAGCTCGGTCGCGTCGGAATACAGCCCGAGGTCGCCGGGCGAGATCCGCGCCTCCGGCGAAATCGCCGTGGCCTCCAGGATCAGGAGGCCCGCCCCGGATTGCGCCATCTGGCCGAGGTGCATCAGGTGCCAGTCGCCGGCCTGACCGGCATGGGCCGAGTACTGGCACATCGGCGCCACGACGATGCGGTTGTCGAGGGTGAGCCCATCGAGGGTCAGGGGCTCGAACAGGCGTGCGGTCATGCGCGACTCCGGCAAGGGCGAGATTGAGGGCAGGAACCAGGACGTACGTAGGATCGGCCCGGGTTCTACGCCGCTTTGCCGGACCCGCGCCATGCCCTCTGAGGCCGGGCCGCCGTCGGAAGCGGCGCGCCGGTTGGCCGAGCTACCCGCCGATCCCGCGTCCTTTCAGGCTCTCGCCGATCTCCTCGAGCACGCCCGCGTCGTCGATGGTGGCCGGCATGGTCCAGGCCTCGCCGTCGGCGATCTTCTTCATGGTGCCGCGCAGGATCTTGCCCGAGCGGGTCTTGGGCAGCCGCGCCACGGTCAGCGCCAGCTTGAAGGCGGCCACGGGGCCGATGCGCTCGCGGATGGAGGCGACGAGTTCGCGCTCGATCTCGCCGGTATCGCGCGACACGCCGGACTTGAGCACCACGAAGCCGCAGGGCTGCTCGCCCTTGAGCGCGTCGCGGATGCCGATGACGGCGCATTCGGCGACGTCCGGATGGGCCGAGAGCACCGCCTCCATGCCCCCCGTCGAGAGCCGGTGCCCGGCCACGTTGATGATATCGTCGGTTCGTCCCAGCACGGTGACGTAGCCGTCGGCATCCACGACGCCGGCGTCCGAGGTGTCGTAATAGCCGGGGAAGGTGGTGAGGTAGCTCTGCGCGAAGCGCTCGTCCGAGCCCCAGAGGGTCGGCAGGCAGCCCGGCGGCAGCGGCAGCTTGAGAGCGATCGTGCCCATGGTGTCGGCCGGCACCGGCTTGCCGGCCTCGTCGAGGACGTGGAGGTCGTAGCCCGGCATCGGCCTGCAGGCGCTGCCGTGCTTGACCGGCAGCTGCCCGATCCCGACCGGATTGCCGGCGATGGCCCAGCCGGTCTCGGTCTGCCACCAATGGTCGATCACAGGACGGTCGAGGGCGCGCTCGGCCCAGGCCACCGAATCGGGGTCGGCGCGCTCGCCGGCGAGGAACAGGCTGCGGAAGCCGGAGAGGTCGTAGCCGGCGACGAGTTCGGCGCGCGGGTCCTCCTTCTTGACGGCGCGCAGCGCGGTGGGGGCCGTGAACAGGCAGGCGATGCCGTATTCGGCGATCAGCCGCCAGAACGCGCCGGCATCGGGGGTGCCCACCGGCTTGCCCTCGTAGAGCACCGTGGTGCAGCCGTGGAGCAGCGGCGCGTAGACGATGTAGGAATGGCCCACCACCCAGCCGATGTCCGAGGCGCAGAAGTACACCTCGCCCGGCTTCACGTCGTAGAGATTGGGCATCGACCAGGTCAGCGCGACGCAATAGCCGCCGGTATCGCGCACCACGCCCTTGGGCTTACCCGTCGTGCCCGAGGTGTAGAGGATGTAGAGCGGGTCGGTGGCGGCCATGGCCGCGCAATCGGCCCGGCGCCCTGCCGCCGTCGCGTCGGCCACGGCCTGCGCCCAGTCGTGGTCGCGCCCGGCCACGAGGTCGGCCTCGCGCTGGGGCCGCTGCAGGATCAGGCAGGCGTCCGGCTTGTGCGTGCTGGCGGCGATGGCCGCGTCGAGGAGCGGCTTGTAGGGGACGATCCGGCTCGGCTCGATGCCGCAGGAGGCGGCCACCACCACCTTGGGAGTCGCGTCCTCGATGCGGATGGCGAGCTCGTTGGCGGCGAACCCGCCGAACACCACCGAATGGACCGCCCCGAGCCGGGCGCAGGCCAGCATCGCGAACAGGGCCTCGGGCACCATCGGCATGTAGATGACGACGCGGTCGCCGCGGTTCACGCCGAGGTCGGCGAGCACGGCGGCCAGCGTCGCCACCGCATCGCGCAGCTCGGCGTAGGTGACGCGTCGCTTGGCGCCGGCCACGGGCGAATCGTACAGGATCGCGGACTGGTCGCCGCGCCCGGCCTCGACGTGGCGGTCGACGGCGTTGTGGCAGGCGTTGAGCGTCGCGTCGGGAAACCAGCGGCCGTAGGCCCCGGCCGCCCCGTCGAAGGCGCGGGTGGGGGGCGAGATCCAGTCGATCGCCTTGGCGGCTTCCAGCCAGAACCCCTCGGGGTCGGCGAGGGAGGCGGCGTGAACGGCGGCGTAGCGGCTGGACGCCGTCGGGTCTGTGGTGTCGCTGGCCATGGCGTTCCCCCGATGGCCGGTCGTCGACGCCGGCCTGATCGGAGCCCAGTATATCCACCGCGCGCCCGGGAGGGACGATATTCGGCACAAAAAAACCGCCGCCCTGGAGACCAGCGGCGGCGGCGAACGCATGAGACTTGAAGGACCGGGGCGGTGACGCGCCTAGTGGACGGATTCCGTCTTGAGGCGGTTCATCGAGTCCTTGAGTTGGAGCTTTCGTCTCTTGAGCTCTGCGATGCGCAGATCGTTCGCCGATGGGCTGTGGATGGCGTCGTGGATCTCCCGCTCCAGGGCTTCGTGCTTCCGAGCGAGCTGGGTGAGGTGTGTCTGCAGCGACATGGATGTCTCCTGTCATCGTTTCGACGTGGACAGATTGGCACACCTTTCGCCGGCTGTCGAAGCCCAAAATCGGCCGTGCTTGACGAAGCCTTTCAACAGGGTTCGCGCGCCCGAAACACGATTGCCCCCCGCGATGCCGCCGCCGGATCTTGCCCCTGGCACCACCCTGCCGCATGGTTCGAGGGCAGGCCTCCGGGCCGGCTGTCGAGGATGTCGGACGCGATGCCGGATGAGTTGGGTGACGAGGCGAAGGCCGAGTACGAGGCCGAGCTCCTGAGGCTGAAGCAGGAGCATCGCGACCTCGACGGGGCCATCGACGCCCTCGAGCTCGTGGTGGCCGGCGACCAGCTCCAGATCCAGCGTCTCAAGAAGCGCAAGCTCGGCCTGCGCGACCGCATCACCTACCTCGAAGACCAGATCACCCCCGACATCATCGCCTGAGCCGCCTTATCGCCCGAGCCGCCTTGCCCGCGCTGCGACCGGCGCGTATGCGGCGAACTCGGGTTGAGGCGGACGTGCCGCGCGGCACGCCCACAGAAACGGATTCGAGACGATGGCCGGCCAGCCCCGGATCGCGATCATCATGGGGAGCCAGTCGGACTGGGCGACCATGCGCCATGCCGCCGAGACCCTCGACGCCCTCGGCCTGGCGCACGAGGACCGGATCGTCTCGGCGCACCGCACGCCGGACCGTCTCGTCGCCTTCGCCAAGGGCGCCAAGGCCGCCGGCTTCAAGGTGGTGATCGCAGGCGCGGGCGGGGCCGCCCATCTGCCCGGCATGTGCGCGGCGATGACGTCGCTGCCGGTGCTGGGCGTGCCGGTCGAATCCAAGGCCCTGTCGGGCCAGGACAGCCTGCTCTCCATCGTGCAGATGCCCGCGGGCATTCCGGTCGGGACCCTGGCGATCGGCCGGGCCGGGGCGGTCAACGCCGCCCTCCTGGCGGCCGCGATCCTGGCGGTCTCGGACGAGGCGCTGGCCGAACGGCTGGAGGCCTGGCGCGCCGCCCAGAGCGCGGCGGTGGCGGAGTTCCCGCAGGCCGAGTTCCCCAAGGTCGAGTTCCCGCAGGCCGAGACACCATAGGGCGGATGGTCATGACCCGGATCGCACCCGGCGCCACCCTCGGTATCGTCGGCGGCGGCCAGCTCGGCCGCATGATCGCCCTCGCCGCTGCGCAGCACGGGCTGAAGGCGCACGTCTTCGCCCCAGACGCGGACAGCCCGGCCTTCGATGTCGCCGCCGCCACGACGGTGGCCGCCTACGACGACGCCGAGGCATTGGCGCGCTTCGCCTCCAGCGTCGACGTGGTCACCTACGAGTTCGAGAACATCCCGCGCGAGACCGCCGACCGGCTCGCCGCCCTCGCGCCCCTGCATCCGAGCGCCTCGGCCCTCGCCACGACCCAGGACCGCCTGTCGGAGAAGGCCTTCGTCAACGGGCTCGGCATTCCCACGGCCCCGTTCCGCAGCGTCGACACGCCCGAGGACCTGACCCT
This sequence comes from Methylobacterium sp. Leaf399, assembly GCF_001424525.1. Lineage (NCBI taxonomy): Bacteria > Pseudomonadati > Pseudomonadota > Alphaproteobacteria > Hyphomicrobiales > Methylobacteriaceae > Methylobacterium > Methylobacterium sp. Leaf399. Next base: position 94,269 of record NZ_LMQK01000031.1, read on the forward strand.
CGCGCTGGCCGAGATCGGGCTGCCGGCGGTGATCAAGACCCGGCGCTTCGGCTACGACGGCAAGGGCCAGCGCATGCTGCGCGTTGGCGATGCCATCGACCCGGCCGCGATCCTGTCCGAGTTCGGCGGCGCGCCCTGCATCCTCGAAGGCTTCGTCGCCTTCGAGCGCGAGGTGTCGGTGGTCGCCGCGCGCGGCGCAGACGGAGCGTTCGCCGCCTTCGATCCCTGCGCCAACACCCACCGCGACCACATCCTCGCGCTCACCCGGGTGCCGGCCCCCGGCATCGCCCCTGCCACCGCGGCCAGCGCCATCGACATCGCACGGCGCATCGCCGAGGCCCTCGATTACGTCGGCGTGCTCGCCGTCGAGATGTTCCTGGTCGCCGATGGGGACGGGCCGGAACGGGTCGTGGTCAACGAGATCGCCCCGCGCGTCCACAATTCCGGTCACTGGACCATCGAGGGGGCGCTGACCTCGCAATTCGCCCAGCACGTGCGGGCGGTCTGCGGCTGGCCGCTCGGGGATCCCGCCCGGGTCGGCGGTGTCGCCGTGGAGATGCACAACCTCATCGGCGACGAGGCGGCGGCCTGGGACGCGATCCTGGCCGAGCCGGGCGCCCACCTCCACCTCTACGGCAAGGGCGAGGCCCGGCCCGGCCGCAAGATGGGACACGTCACCCGTCTCCTGCTCCCGCCGTAGGGCCGGGCGATTCCTGGCCGATACCTGGCCTAAACTGCGTCGCGGATGGCACACCCGCGGACCGATCGGGCCCGCGCCGGCCCGGACTCGGGGTGAGGCCGGAAGAGGCCATATCTTCGCCACACGCAGCCGCTTGAGCGAGCCTGTGTCCCGGCTTTAAGCATGCGTTCACCGCCTTCGCCGACGGTTCGCCGGAGACGCGATGCGGCGTGCCGCGCCGAGCGCCGCCGATTGGGGCACGGCGATCGAGCCGGACAGCGAATCGAACGGGTGGAGGCGAACGACGCGGCACGCCGCGGTTCGCCGGAGGGAGCGGGGCGATGACGGTTGTGATGCTGCAGGCATCGAAGGCGGGGCTGATCGGGGCGGTGGCGCTGGCGGCGGCCGCGCTCGGCGGATGCGAGACCTACGGCAATGCCGCCGCGCCGCGGCAGTTCGCGGTGCTCGAATCGGACAAGACGGGCGCCACCACCGTCAACATCGCCTCGCTGAGCGAGGTGATCCAGCGCAATCCCAACGACGCGGCCGCCTATACCACCCGCGGGGCGGCCTATGCCCGCGCCGGGCAGTTCAACGACGCCATCGCCGATTTCTCGAAGGCGATCCAGATCGATCCCAACTCCGGCTCGGCCTACAACAACCGCGCGCTCGCCTATCGCCAGACCGGCCGCAACGATGCGGCGCTGGCCGATTTCTCGAAGGCGATCTCGGCCGATCCGAACTACGCGCCCGCCTACATCGGCCGCGCCAACGTGCTGCGCGCCCAGGGCGACCTCGACGGCGCCGGCAGCGACCTCAACCAGGCGATCCGTCTGGCGCCGGAATCGGCCGAGGCCTACCACGCCCGCGGTCTGGTGCGGCAGAAGCAGGGACAGAACACGCAGGCGATCGGCGATTTCGACGCCGCCATCGACCGCAACCCCTTCGTCAGCGCCCCCTATGCCGCCCGTGGCCAGAGCCTGATCGCCACCAACCAGTTCGACAAGGCGATCGAGGACTACAACGCCGCGCTCAACGTCAACAACAAGGACGCCACCTCCTGGGCCTATCGTGGCCTCGCCTACGAGAAGTCGGGGCGCCGCAAGGAGGCGATGGAGAACTACCAGCGCGCCTCGTCCCTCGAGCCGGGCAACCCGGTGGCGAGCCAGGGCCTGTCGCGGGTGCAGGGCGGCGTCGGTTCGCTGTTCAACTGACCGGTCTGGCCGGGCTTGCCTCCGGGCAGGCCCGGCATTGGTCTCCTAACCCCTGGCCGGCGGCCTGCGGTGGCCGCACAGGATGCGGCGCACGGTGCCGGTGGCCGAGCGGTAGACCACGGTCTCGGTCTCGATCAGCCCCGGCTTGAAGCGCACGCCCTTGAGGAGCGCCCCGTCGGTGACGCCGGTGGCCGCCACGATGACGTCGCCCCGGGCCATGTCGACGAGCTCGTACTTCCGGTTGGGGTCGGTGATGCCCATCGCGGCGGCGCGCTCGCGCTTGTCGTGGCTGTCGAGGATCAGCCGCCCCTGCATGTGGCCGCCGATGCAGCGCAGGGCGCCGGCCGCGATGACGCCCTCGGGTGCGGCGCCGGTGCCGAGGTAGATGTCGACGCCGGTCTCCTCCGGGCTCGTCGTGAAGATGATGCCGGCGATGTCGCCGTCCGAGATCAGGCGGATGCCGGCTCCGGTCTCGCGGACCGCGGCGACCAGGGCGGCGTGGCGCGGCCGGTCGAGGATGATCGCCGTGATCTGCGAGGGATCGACGCCCTTGGCTCTGGCCAGGGCCGCGATGTTGTCGGCGGGCGAGGCGTCGAGGTCGACGGTGCCGGCCGGATAGCCGGGGCCGATGGCGATCTTCTGCATGTAGACGTCGGGGGCGGCCAGCAGCGACCCCGCCTCGGCCATGGCCATCACGGCGATGGCGCCGGGCATGTCCTTGGCGCACAGGGTCGTGCCCTCGAGGGGGTCGACCGCGATGTCGACCTTCGGCCCGACGCCGGTCCCGAGGCGCTCGCCGATGAACAGCATCGGGGCCTCGTCGCGCTCGCCCTCGCCGATCACCACGGTGCCGTCGATGGGCAGGGCGTTGAGCTCGTCGCGCATGGCGTCGACGGCGGCCTGGTCGGCCTCCTTCTCCTTGCCCTGGCCGCGCAAGCGGGCGGCCGCGATGGCGGCCCGCTCGGTCACGCGGGCGAGTTCGAGGGTCAGGGTGCGCGCCACCGGCATGGCTGCCGTCGCGTCGTTCATCGTGGTCATGGCAGCTCGTGCCCCTCGCTCGCCGGGACAGGGCCCGGGCGCTCCGTCACGGAGCCCTATAGCTGCGCTATCCTGCAGGGCGCCATAGCATCCGGCAAAATAATGGATCTATTCCCGCTCGATCCGGATCAACTGCGGCGTCTCCGCCAGGAGACCGTCGGCGGCGATGGCATCCAGCGCCGCGCGGATGGTGCCCTCGGTGGCCGCGTAGGTGATCAGCACCAGCGGCACCGGCTGGCCCGAGCGCCCGTGCGGGTCGGTGAGCGCCGCGCTCGGCGAGCGCCGCTGCAGGATGCTCTCGATCGAGATGTCGCGCTCGGCCATCCGGGTGGCGACGCCCGCGGCCACGCCGGGGCGGTCGTGGACCGTGAGCCGGATGTAGTAGCCGCCCTCGTGGCGCTGCATCGCCACCCGCGGCGAGGCCGGCAGCGCTGTGGCGGCCCGCCCGAAGGTGGGGCGGCGGGTGCCCGCGGCGATGTCGGCGATGTCGGCGACGACCGCCGAGGCGGTGGCCTCGCCGCCGGCGCCGGGACCGATCAGGGTGAGTTCGCCCACCGCATCCGCGTCGATGGTGACGGCGTTGGTGACCCCCATGACCTGCGCGATGGCGGAGGACTTCGGCACCATGGTCGGATGGACCCGCTGCTCGATGCCGCCGTCCGCGGCCTGCGCGACGCCCAGGAGCTTGATGCGGTAGCCGAGTTCTTCGGCCATGCGCAGGTCGAGGGGCTGGATCGCCGAGATGCCTTCCACCGACACGGCGTCCGCGTCGATCTCGATGCCGAAGGCGAGGCTGGCGAGGATGGCGAGCTTGTGGGCGGTGTCGAAGCCCTCGACGTCGAAGGTCGGGTCGGCCTCGGCGTAACCGAGCGCCTGGGCGTCGGCGAGGCAGGCGTCGAAGGTCAGCCCTTCCCGTTCCATCCGGGTGAGGATGTAGTTGCAGGTGCCGTTCATGATTCCGTACAGGCGGCTGACCCGGTTGCCGGCCAGGCCCTCGCGCAGGGCCTTGATCACCGGGATGCCGCCGGCCACCGACGCCTCGTAGGCCAGCACCACGCCCTTGGCCTCCGCCGCCTTGGCCAGCGCCGCGCCGTGGCGGGCCAGCAGCGCCTTGTTGGCGGTGACGACGTCGTGACCGGCCGCGATGGCCGCCTCGACGGTGGCCCGGGCCGGCCCCTCGGCGCCGCCGATGAGTTCGACCACGCAATCGACCGCGTCGGATTGCGCAAGCTGCACCGGATCGTCGAACCAGGTCACCCCGGACAGGTCGAGGCCGCGGTCGCGGGCCCGGTCGCGGGAGGAGACGGCGGTGACGCGGATGCTGCGGCCGGTGGCGGCCTCCAGCGCCTCGGCCCGGCGCGAGACCATGCGGACCACCGCGGCACCGACCGTGCCGAGACCGGCGACGCCGAGGCGAAGGCTCTGAGACATGGTGGCAATCCTGGGGCTCGATCGGTGGGACTCGTTTGCGCGAGACCCGGCCCGGCAGGCGGGCGATCCGTCGTGCGTGACGACGCTGCTCTCGGCGCCCGGGTCTTCTGCAACGAAACGCGGGGGTCCGCAAGAAACGCGGGGCGCTGGGGAAAACGAACGGGGTGCCCGAGAAAACCACCCCGCCGACGATCCTCGGAACGCCCTTGCACCCGGCTCATAACTAACATAAAGATATCTTTATGTCTGATGAGAGCCCGAGCATGGCCGGAACGATCCGGTTCGCCGATGCCCTCGGCGCCCTCCGGGCGGCCGCGGAGGAAACGCGGCTGCGCATCGTCGCCCTGCTGACCGGGGGGGAGCTTTCGGTGACCGATCTCACCGACATACTCGGCCAGTCGCAGCCGCGGATCTCGCGCCATCTCAAGCTCCTGGTGGAATCCGGCCTCGTCGAGCGCCACAAGGAGGGGGCCTGGGCGTTCTTTCGCCTGGCCGAGGACCGTGCCGGCCTGATCGAGCCGTTGATCTCCGGCCTCGACCGGGCGAGCCCGCCGCTGTCGGAGGACAAGGCGCGCCTCGATGCGGTGCGCGCCCAGCGCGCCGAGGCCGCCCAGAGCTTCTTCGCCCGCCTCGCGCCCAAATGGGACCGCCTGCGCTCGCTCCATGTGGCGGAAGCGGTGGTGGAGGCCGCGGTCCTCGAGGTGCTGGGGCCGCGTCCGATCCACAGCCTCATCGACCTCGGCACCGGCACGGGCCGCATGCTGTCGCTGCTGGGGGCGCGCGCCAAGCGCGCCACGGGCCTCGATTCCAGCCATGCCATGCTGTCCGTCGCCCGCGCCAACCTCGAGCGTGCCGGCCTGTCGCGGGTCGACCTGCGCCAGGGCGACATCCACGCCCCGCCCTTCGGCCGCGGTAGCTTCGACCTCGTGCTGGTGCATCAGGTGTTGCACTACCTCGACGACCCGACCCGCGCCCTGCGCGAGGCGGCACGGCTGGTGGCGCCGGGGGGGCGCCTCCTCGTGGTGGACTTCGCGTCCCACGACCACGAGTTCCTGCGCGAGACGCAGGCCCACCGCCGCCTCGGTTTTGCCGCCGAACAGGTATCGGGTTGGCTGGCCGACGCCGGGCTCGGATCGGTGGCGATTCGCCACCTCGTTCCCTCGGGTGAGGCCGGCGACCTCCTGACGGTGACCCTCTGGCTGGCCGCCGAGTCCCGATCCGCCATTTCGCCCGACGACATCTTGGCCAAAGACATTCTGCCCGAAGACCAGCTGGCCCTGACCGCGGCCTGATTTTTTCAAGCGACGCCGACGGCCCTGACCGACGATCGACGAAGAGGACGAACCGATGCCCAACGCCTCACAGCACCGCGCCAGCCGCGACGGCTACCTGCCGATCCGCGTCTCGATCGAGTTCTTCCCCCCGAAGACCGACGAGATGGAGAAGATCCTGTGGTCGTCGATCGAGCGCCTCGCTCCGCTGCAGCCGAAGTTCGTCTCGGTGACCTACGGCGCGGGCGGCTCCACCCGTGAGCGCACCCACAACACGGTGGCGCGCATGGTGAAGGAGACGGGCCTGAAGCCCGCCGCCCATCTCACCTGCGTCGACGCCAGCCGCGAGGAGATCGACGCCGTCGTGCAATCCTATTGGGATGCCGGCGTGCGCCACATCGTGGCCCTGCGCGGCGACCCGCAGGACGGCATCGGCACCGCCTACCGGCCGCATCCGGGCGGCTATGCGCAGACCTCCGACCTCGTCGCCGGCATCAAGCGCATCGGCGACTTCAAGGTCTCGGTCTCGGCCTACCCCGAGAAGCACCCCGAGGCTTCGTCGCTGGACGCCGACATCGACGCGTTGAAGGCCAAGGTCGATGCCGGCGCCGACCAGGCGATCACCCAGTTCTTCTTCGAGAACGACATCTACCTGCGCTATGTCGACAAGGTGCGCGCGGCCGGCATCGACATCCCGATCATCCCCGGCATCCTGCCGGTGCAGAATTTCAAGCAGTCGGCCAACTTCGCCCGCCGCACCGGCGCCTCGGTGCCGTATTGGCTGGCGGCCCGCTTCGAGGGCCTGGAGGACGACGTCGAGACGCGCCGCCTCGTGGCGGCCGCGGTGGCGGCCGAGCAGGTGCTCGACCTCGTCGACCGCGGCGTGAGCGACTTCCACTTCTATTCGATGAACCGTTCCGACCTCGTCTACGCCATCTGCCACCTGCTCGGCCTGCGTTCGCAGGGACCGAAGGTGGCGGTGCAGAAGGCGGCCGCCTAAAGTCGCGTGAGACCCGAGTTCGACGAACAAGGCGTATCTCCTCCCCACACGGGGGAGGGGAGATCCCACGACATCCGAGAGACCCCATGACCGATCTGCGCCCCGTCGACGGCACCGAAATCGAAGCGGCCCTGCGCCAGCGGGCGGCCGAGAAGATCCTCGTCCTCGACGGGGCGATGGGCACCGTGATCCAGCGCCTCGGCTACGGCGAGGCCGATTTTCGCGGGTCGCGCTTCCTCGACCATTCCCACGACCAGAAGGGCAACAACGACCTCCTGATCCTGACCCAGCCCGACGCGATCCGGCAGATCCACCTCGATTACTTCCTCGCCGGCGCCGACATGTGCGAGACGAACACGTTCTCGGGCACCACCATCGCCCAGGCCGACTACGGCATGGAATCGATCGTCCACGAGCTGAACCGGGACGGCGCGCGCCTCGCCCGCGAGGCCGCGGCCTTGGCCGAAGCTCAGGACGGCCGCCGCCGCTTCGTGGCCGGCGCCATCGGCCCGACCAACCGCACCCTGTCGATCTCGCCGGACGTGAACAATCCCGGCTACCGGGCCGTGACCTTCGACGAGGTCAAGACCGCCTATGCCGAACAGGTCCGCGGCCTGATCGAGGGCGGCGCCGAGCTCATCCTGATCGAGACGATCTTCGACACCCTCAACGCCAAGGCCGCCGTGGCGGCCACCTGGCAGGTGTTCGACGAACTCGGGCTCAAGCTCCCGATCATGATCTCGGGGACGATCACCGATCTTTCCGGCCGCACCCTGTCGGGCCAGACGCCGGAGGCGTTCTGGAACGCCCTGCGCCACTCGGCTCCGCTCACCATCGGCCTCAACTGCGCCCTCGGCGCGCGCGAGATGCGCGGCCACATCAGCGAATTGTCGCGCATCGCCGACACGCTGGTCTGCGCCTATCCGAACGCCGGCCTGCCCAACGAGTTCGGCCTCTACGACGAGAGCCCGGAGGCGATGGCCAAGCTCGTGGCCGAGTTCGCCGAGGGCGGCATCGTCAACATGGTCGGCGGCTGCTGCGGCACCACGCCGGACCACATCCGCGCCATCGCCCAGGCCGTGGCCGACAAGGCCCCGCGCAAGATCCCGCAGATCGCGCCGCTGATGCGCCTGTCGGGCCTGGAGCCGTTCACGCTGACGAAGGAGATCCCCTTCGTGAACGTCGGCGAGCGCACCAACGTCACCGGCTCGGCCAAGTTCAGGAAGCTCGTCACCGCCGGCGACTACGCCGCGGCGCTCGATGTCGCCCGCGACCAGGTCGCGGCGGGGGCCAGCATCATCGACATCAACATGGACGAGGGCCTGCTCGACTCAGAGAAGGCGATGGTCGAGTTCCTCAACCTCGTGGCGGCCGAGCCCGACATCGCCCGCGTGCCGGTGATGATCGATTCCTCGAAGTTCAACGTCATCGAAGCCGGGCTCAAGTGCGTCCAGGGCAAGGCGATCGTGAACTCGATCTCCATGAAGGAGGGGATCGAGAAGTTCGTCGCCGACGCCAAGATCTGCCGTTCCTACGGCGCGGCGGTCGTGGTGATGGCCTTCGACGAGCAGGGCCAGGCCGATACGCTGGAGCGCAAGGTCGAGATCTGCACCAAGGCCTACAAGGTGCTGACCGAGGAGATCGGCTTCCCGCCGGAAGACATCATCTTCGATCCCAACGTGTTCGCGGTCGCCACCGGCATCGAGGAGCACAACGGCTACGGCGTCGCCTTCATCGAGGCGACCCGGATCATCCGCCAGACGTTGCCCCACGCCCATATCTCGGGCGGCATCTCGAACCTGTCCTTCGCCTTCCGCGGCAACGAGCCCGTGCGCGAGGCGATGCACGCGGTGTTCCTCTACCACGCCATCCAGGCCGGCATGGACATGGGGATCGTGAACGCGGGCCAGCTCGCGATCTACGACGAGCTGCCGGCCGAACTGCGCGAACTCTGCGAGGACGTGGTCCTCGACCGCCGCGACGATTCGACCGACCGCCTGCTCGATGCGGCGGCGCGCTTCAAGTCCGGCGGCGGCGTCCAGGCGAAGACCGCCGACCTGTCGTGGCGCGAGGCGCCGGTGGAGAAGCGGCTGGAGCACGCGCTGGTCAACGGCATCTCCGAATACGTGGTCGCCGATACGGAAGAAGCGCGGCTCGGCGTGGCGCGCCCGCTCCACGTCATCGAGGGCCCGCTCATGGCCGGCATGAACGTGGTCGGCGACCTGTTCGGGTCCGGCAAGATGTTCCTGCCGCAGGTGGTGAAGTCCGCCCGTGTGATGAAGCAGGCCGTGGCCTATCTCGAACCGTTCATGGAGGCGGAGAAGCTCGCCAACGGCGGTGACGGCAAGCGCCAGGCTGCCGGCAAGATCCTGATGGCGACGGTGAAGGGCGACGTCCACGACATCGGCAAGAACATCGTCGGCGTCGTGCTCGCCTGCAACAACTACGAGATCATCGATCTCGGCGTGATGGTGCCGGCGGCCAAGATCCTCGACGTCGCCCGCAAGGAGAACGTCGACATCATCGGTTTGTCGGGCCTGATCACGCCTTCGCTCGACGAGATGGTGCATGTGGCCGCCGAGATGGAGCGCGAGGGCTTCGACGTGCCGCTCCTCATCGGCGGGGCCACCACCAGCCGCGTCCATACCGCGGTGAAGATCCACCCGTCCTACGCCCGCGGCCAGACCGTCTACGTCACCGACGCCAGCCGCGCCGTCGGCGTGGTGTCGAGCCTGTTGTCGAAGGAGACGCGGGACGCCACCATCGAGAAGACCCGGGCCGAGTACAAGAAGGTCGCCGACGCCCACGCGCGCTCCGAGCTCGACAAGCAGCGCCTGTCGCTCGCCAAGGCCCGCGCCAACCCGTTCAAGATCGACTGGTCCGGCTACGCGCCGGTGCGCCCGAGCTTCACCGGCACGCGGGTGTTCCGCACCTACGAGGTCGCCGACCTCGTACCCTACATCGACTGGACGCCGTTCCTGCAGACCTACGAGTTCAAGGGCCGCTATCCGGCGATCTTCGAGGACCCGAACCAGGGCCCGGCCGCCAAGGCCCTGTTCGACGACGCTCAAGGCATGCTCAAGCAGATCGTCGCGGAGCGCTGGTTCAACCCGAAGGCGATCCTCGGCTTCTGGCCGGCGAATGCCGTCGGTGACGACATCAGGCTCTACACCGGCGACAGCCGCAGCGAGACGCTCGCCACCTTCCACGGCCTTCGCCAGCAGCTGTCGAAGCGCGACGGGCGCGCCAACACCTGCCTCTCGGATTTCGTCGCGCCGCAGGGCTCGGGCGTGGCCGACTACGTCGGTGGCTTCGTCGTCACCGCCGGTCTCGAGGAGGTCCGCATCGCGGAGCGGTTCGAGCGGGCCAACGACGATTACCGCTCGATCCTGGTGAAGGCGCTCGCCGACCGCATCGCCGAGGCGCTCGCCGAGCGCATGCACGAACGGGTGCGCAAGGAGTTCTGGGGCTACGCGCCGCACGAAGCCTATGCGCCGGAAGACCTCTCGAAGGAGGAATACGACGGCATCCGCCCGGCGCCCGGCTATCCCTCGCAGCCCGACCATACGGAGAAGGTCACCCTGTTCGACCTCCTGCAGGCCGAGCCGCGTATCGGCGTAAAGCTCACCGAGAGCTACGCCATGTGGCCGGGCTCGTCGGTGTCGGGCCTCTACATCGCGCATCCGGAGGCGCATTACTTCGGCGTCGCCAAGGTCGAGCGCGACCAGGTCGAGGATTACGCGGCCCGCAAGGGCATGGACCTCGTCGCTGTGGAGCGCTGGCTCGGCCCGATCCTCAACTACGATCCGGCGCGCTACCTCGCCGTCGCCGCCGAGTAGGGCGGGACGGCCCGAGCCTCTCCTGCCATGTCTCTGGCGAGACATGGCAGGAGGCGCCCATGGGCGATATCGCGAAGGTCTTCTGGTCCGGCCGCTCCCAGGCGGTGCGGCTGCCCAAGGAATTCCGCTTCGACGCCGCCGCGGTGCGGATTCGGCGCGAGGGCGACGCCGTCATCCTCTAGCCGCTCGTCGAGGACGAATGGGCGTGGTTGAAAACCATCGGGCCGATCGATGACGATGTCATTGCGGCGATCGAGGAAGCCGTCCCGCAACAGGAGCGCCCGGAACTCGACACGGCGTTCGAGTGTAGTACCTCGTCGACACCAATGTCGTCATCGCTCTCCTGAAACCGCATCCGCGCGTCTCCGAGACGGTCCGGGGGATCGATCCCCGCGCGACATCTGTCTATCGGTCATCGTCGCGCATGAGCTTTTCTATGGGGCCTATCGCGCCGTCCGTACCGAGCGGGCGATCGAGCAGTTCGAACGCCTTCGCTTTCCGATCCTGGACCTCACGTCGGCCGCCGCCAAGCGAGCCGCGGAAATCCGCGCCGCGCTCGCCGCCTCCGGGACGCCCATCGGCCCTTGCGAGGTCCTGATCGCCGGCCAGGCCCTGCAGCGTGGCTTGGTGGTGGTCACGCGCAACACCCGCGAATTCTCGCGCGTCCCGGATCTTCCGGTGGAGAATTGCGAAGACGAAGCGGGGTAAGGTCCACCCGCTCGGGCTTGACCGGGGAAGCACGGCCGTTCCAATGCGGCGGGGATCGCGTGTGATGAGGCGGGTGTCGGTGATGGGGAAGCGGCTGGCGGTTCCGCTCGTCCTGGTGCTCGGTTCGGCGGTGAGCGGCTGCACCGGCTTCGCCTACATCTCGAAGACCTACGTCAGCCTGACGCCGCAGGTGGTGACGATCGGCTGCAACGACCCCTACGAGGTCTACGACCAGCGCCGGGCCCGGCGCATGCTGATCGTCTCCAACGGGCCGCGCGAGATCGCCGGCTGCGGCCTCGACGGCGAGTCGCCGGAGGCGAGCCGTCCCAAGCGGTTCCGGGCGGCGGCGCGGGCCTACCTCGACGAGACCGTGCGCGAGCAGTGCCGCATCACCGGCGAAATCGTCTTCACCGACCTCCAGACCGAGTTCGCCTACGCCTGCGCCGAGCCGATCGAGCCGCGCGGCACCACCGTGCCGCGCCTGCCCGGCCGCAGCCAGGTCGGCGTCCGGTAGCGGCGCTCAGTCCATCGTCGGCGGGCGGGGAAACGTCCGTTCCGCGGCGTCGCCGGCCGCGGCGAGGAGGGCGCGGGCGAGGTGGCGGGCCTCGACGGGGTCGAGCGACAGGATCGCCGTGAACGGCTGGCCGCCGAGATCCTTCAGGTCGAGGGCCAGTCGCACCCCATCCGCCGACGGCGCCACCGACAGGCTCCAGTCGCGTTCCGTCTGTGGCCCGGTCATGACGCCTCCCGCCCCGGCTCGTCCCGCCCGAAGCCGGACCTGAATGGACGATCCGGGCGGTTCTGTCGATCATCGCCCTTGCACGGTCCCTGCGCGATTGACCTCGGGTGCGTCGGCGGTGTTTGTGCGCCCGCGCGTGCCGCCGTCGCGGACGTTGAGGAGTGGCTGACGATGTCCGAGATCTGGTTCCGCACCGGCGAGGCGACGGTGCTCGCCGCCGAGGGTCAATTCACCGACGCGATGCCGGAGGTGCTGATCGGCTCCACCCGCGGGCCCGTCGGACACGCCTTCGCCGGCATGCTCGGACAGGTCCAGGGCCACACCCGCATGTTCGTGGTGCGCGACCTCAACCAGCTCGTGCGCCCGTCCACGATGATGACCACCAAGGTCACGATCCACACCGCCGAATACGCCGAGCTTCTCGGCGGCGTGGTTCAGGCGGCCACGGGCGACGCGATCGTCGACTGCGTGATCGAGGGCGTCCTGCCCAAGGACGGCCTCGACGAGTTGTGCATGATCATCACGATCTGGCTCGACGAGCGTTGCGGCAGCGACGAGAACCTCGACCGCAAGGATCTCTATCGCACCAACTACGAGGCGACGAAGCTCGCCATCGCCCGGGCGATGAAGGGCGAGCCGACGATCGACGAGCTGATCGCCAACCGCAAGACCGTGAAGCACTACGCCCTGGAAGACGTGATCGAGTACTGATCGTTCCGTCCCGCCCCGGCACCCTCGCGACGGTCCGTTTCGGGTCGGTGAGCGAAACCGAGCCGGTGTCGCAAGAGTGGTCGCCGGCTCTCGAGAGTGGTCGCCGGTTTTGCGTCGACGACCCGCGACAGACCATGGACCCGAGCAGGGTGAAGCGTCGGCCTGCCAGCCCGAACCGGCTCAGTTCGCCGGGGCGAGACGCTGGCCGGCCGTGCCGTAGCCTGCCGCCGCCGCCTTGCGGTTGACGACGCCCCGGCTCAGCGTCACCCGCTCGAGACTGTCGATGGCATCCAGGAGCTTGCGCAGCATCGGGTGCATCTCGTCGCCGTCCTCCGGATCCGACTCGGCGAGGTCGACGGCGGCGACGAGCACGCCGTCCCGCTCGTCCTCGATCCCCGGATCGCGCTCGACATGGCCGCGTACGGTGTCGTCGAAGGCTTTCGTCACCGCCCAGGGGAGGTCGTCCCCGCTGGTCGATCCGGGAAAGCCCATGGCCCGTCGGCGCGCATCCGCCGCCGCCTGCCTGACCATCCGCGCGAGTTCAGCCTCCATCCCGGTCCTGTCCCTGTTGCCGGCCGTGCCCACGCACGCTCCGGGCGTCCAACGCGTCGGATGCAACGCGCGATCCGCCGATGTCCATTCGGCCTGTCGTCCCTCGGACCCGTCCGCGCCCAGAATCGGCTAGCGGTGCCCGAATCACGAACATCGACGAGTTCACCTAGACCTCCTGCCACCCTGGAGGCACGACGATCGATGCGGCATTGCGGCAACAGTGCTTTTCATTCTCTGGCCGGCGGAACGACTTGGCGGTTTGCTGGGCGGATTGCATTGAATTTCACCAGATGTGTCCGCCCGTCGGGTTTGTCGCTTAAGAACCCACGGATACGCTGATCCCTCATCAGGAGATCGCACGACATCGCATTCCGGCTTCGGCGGGTTCGCGGGAGACGGCGACGCCCTGCCGACAACGGCCCGGCGACCAACGCGGGCGAGGGGATCTTGGGTATGCGCACCGTCACGAAACTGTCCCTGGCCGCCCTCTGCGGGCTCGGCCTCCCGCTCCCGGCGGTCGCCGCCGATCTCGCCGCCCCCAAGGTGATGCCGGTGGAGGCCAAGGCGCCCGACCCGCTGATCGGCTTCTCGTTCGGCTCGCGCTACCAGACCGACTATAATTTCCGCGGCGTGTCGCAGTCGAACCTGCAGGGCAGCTACCAGACCTTCTTCGAGGCACAGTTCCTCAACAACTTCGCCTACGCCGGTTTCGCCACCTACCAGACCCGCCTGCCGACCAGGCCGGACATGGAGTTCGATCTCGTCGCCGGTATTCGGCCGACGTTCGGCAAGCTCGCCTTCGATCTCGGTATCCTGTATTACTTCTATCCGAACGAGACGCGCCTGTTCAACGCCGACGGGATCACGCCGTTCACCACCGCCAACACCGATTATTACGAGGCCGCCGGCAAGGTGCTCTACACGGCCACCGATGCGTTGACGCTGGGCGCCAACGTGTTCTTCTCGCCCAACTTCCTCGGCACCCACGCCAACAGCACCTACGCCTCCGGCACCGCCGCCTACCTGCTGCCGGCCACCCTGTTCCCGTTCCTGCCCGAGGCCTATGCCGGCGGCTTCTCGCTCTCCAGCGAAGTCGGCTATTTCTTCCTCGGCAGCGCCAAGAGTTCCGCCACCGGTGCCTTCGGCAGCACCGCGCCGGGCCGTTTCCCGTCGTTCAACCTGCCGAGCTACCTCTACGGCAACGTCGGCCTGTCCTACACCTACAAGAACATCACCCTCGACGTGCGCTACCACGACACCGACCTCGACAAGCGCCAGTGCGCGGCGCTCACGGGCGACTTCCGCCAGTTGACCAACGGCGGCACCTCGAAGTGGTGCGGCGAGGCGGTGATCGGCTCGATCACCTTCCAGACCTCCACCGCCGCGCCCGGCATCTACGCCGAGCCCGGCGGCCTCCTGAACCTGTTTCGGTAAGCCGATCGCATCGGACCGGAAGGTGGTTGCCGGCTTTCGCAGACATCGGATGCGCGAAGGAAGGGGTCGGCGGATCGCGTGAGCGGACGCCGGCTCTTCAGAACCAGATCGCCTGATCGAGACCGCGCCCATCGCGGTCCTCCGCCGCCGGCAGGCGTTCGGCGCTGCCGGCGGCGATCCGGCGGGCGCTCCACAGGGCGGCACAGGCATCCAGGAAATCGTCCGGGCCGATGCGTGGCGTCGCGCAGGGCGCACGACGCACGAAGGCTTCGGGAAAGCCCGATGCCGCGAGCGCATCCGTCCGTGCGAGGGCGCCTGCCGCCGACTTCTTGCCGTCAGCCATCGGCGTGCGACCGTTCATCGCCCAGAACGAGAGTTCGGGATGGACCTCCCGGACCGTGTCCTGGCGTTCCGGCGTCATCGCCGCATCGGCCTGCCTGAGCTTGTCGGCGAGGCCCCAGGCCTGGGCGCCGACGCCGATCCCACCGTGCGCCCGGTTCAAGGCATCGGCCCCGGCCCGGTTCGCGCCCGCCAGGGCGATGCGTCCGACAGCGGAGAACACGCTGGCGCCTCTCCGGCCGAGCAGCCGCCGCGCGGCCGCATCGCAGGCCCGGCCGCCGGCAAGCGTGACCTCCGGCAGGCCGATGGGGATATCGACGGCGACGACCGAGGGGCGCTCGGCCAGATCGAGCAAGCCGGCGAAGGTCGGCACGATGCGGACGCGCAGTTCCCCGGTGTCGAGGTCCTGCAGCACCACGCACCACCGGCTCTTGAACCCGTCCGCGCCCGCGATCCACGCCATCGTTCAGGCCAGCCAGGCCCGCAGCCGGCGCACCGCTTCCTCGCAATCGTCCCGCGACCCGGCGAACGAGAAGCGGACGTGATGCCCGCCCTCGACGGGGTCGAAATCGAGGCCCGGCGTCGCCGCCACGCCGGCCTCCGCCAGCATGCGCCGGCAGAAGGCGGAGGCGTCGTCGGCCAGCGGCGACACGTCGGCGTAGAGGTAGAAGGCGCCGTCGGCCGGATGGATGCGGCCGAGGCCGAGCCCCGGCAGGGCGTCGAGGAGCAGGCTGCGGTTGGCCGCGTAGCCGGCCCGGGTCGCCTCGACCTCCTCGTGCGCGTCGAAGGCGGCCGTTGCCGCCACCTGCGACAGGTAGGGCGGCGAGATGAAGAGGTTCTGCGCCAGGCGCTCGACCGGCCGGACCAGCGCCTCGGGCACCACCATCCAGCCGATGCGCCAGCCGGTCATCGACCAGGTCTTCGAGAACGAGTTGATGATCACCGCGTCCGGTTCGCTCCGCAGCGCGGTGTCGGTGGGAAGGCCGTAGGACAGGCCGTGGTAGATCTCGTCGGAGATGAAGGGGATGCCGAGGTCCCGCGCGGTCCGGCCGAGTTCGGCCAGCCTGTCGGGGGCGATCACCGTGCCGGTCGGGTTGGCCGGGCTCATCACCAGGAGGCCCGAGAGCGCGCCCGTCGCGTGGAGCGCGCGCACGTCGGCGCCGGTGGGTGCGAAGCGGTTCTCGGCGCGCAGGCGCAACGGCACCGGGTCGATGTCGAGCGCGCGCAGGATGTTGCGATAGGCCGGATAGCCGGGCTCGGGCACCGCCACCCGTGCGCCGGCGTCGAACAGGGCGAGAAAGGCGAGGACGAAGCCCGCCGAGGATCCCGTCGTCACGACGACGCGCCCGGGCGCCACCGTCACGCCGTGGGTGTCGCGGTAATGCCGGGCGATGCGCTCGCGCAGGGCCGGCAGGCCGAGGGCCTCGGTGTAGGGCAGCTGCCCCGTCTCGAGGGCCCCGCGGGCGGCGGCGATCACCGCCCGCGGGGCCGGTCCCGAGGGCTGGCCGACCTCCATGTGGACGACGTGCGCGCCCGACCGTTCCCGTGCGGCGGCGGCGCTCATGACGTCCATGGCGAGGAACGGCGCCACGGTGGCGGCGCGGCGGGAGAGGTGGGATACCGTCATGGTGCAGCTATCGCGCCATTCGCGCGACGATCCAAGCACCCGCGGCGTATCCCGCGCCGTTCGCGCGGAGCTGCGATGGCCGGGCGCGCGGACGGCAAGGTGATTTGACCGGGCGCCGCGAAAACGCCTAACCCCGGCACTACCGACGCATCCAAAGGCGGGGCGCCACGCCACCTGCCGCGACCAGAAGCCGAGGACACATGACGCTGCCCCGTTCCCTCATCGCCGCCTTCGTCGCCGGCCCGCTCGTCCTCGCCGCCTCCGCGGCATCGGCCCAGACGACGCCGCAGGCCGGGACGAGCGTCTTCAACGACGGCCAGCGCCAGGCCATCGAGGCGATCATCAAGGACTACCTCGTCAAGAATCCGGACGTGCTGCAGGAGGCCATCGCCGAGGGCGAGCGTCGCGCCCAGGAGACCCAGAAGCTCGCGCAGGGCGCGGCTCTCAAGGAGTCCCGCGAAGCCCTCGTCAATTCGCCCCACAGCGTCGTGGCCGGCAATCCCAACGGCGACGTCACCCTGGTCGAGTTCTTCGACTACAACTGCGGCTATTGCCGCAAGGCGCTGACCGACATCCAGGCGCTGATCAAGTCGGACCCCAAGCTGCGCGTCGTCCTCAAGGACTTCCCCGTGCTCGGCGCCGAATCGCTGGAGGCGAGCAAGATCTCGCTGGCCGCCAAGCAGCAGCTGAAGGGCGACAAGCTGTTCGAGTTCCACACCAAGCTCCTGGAGAGCAAGGGCCGGGTGACCGCCGAGAAGGCGATGGCGGTGGCCAAGGAGATGGGCCTCGACGTCGCCCGTCTCGCCAAGGACGCGCAGGGGGCCGAGGTGAAGGCCGCGCTCGCCGAGAACGTGGGCCTGGGCGACAAGCTCGGCCTCTCGGGCACGCCCGCCTTCGTCATCGGCGACGAGATCATCCCCGGCGCCGTCGGCATCGAGCCGATCCGCAAGACCATCGCCGACGTGCGCCAGTGCGGCCACGCGAGCTGCTGATCCCCGCTCGCTCCGCGGCGGGGCCGGCCTTTCCGGCCCGCGCCCGCCTCACCGATCCACGCCGGGACCGCCCGGCGTGGCGGCGCCAGTCCGCCCGACCGCTCCTGAACGCGACGTCATGATCCCGATCCACGTCCTCAACGGACCCAACCTCAATCTGCTCGGCACGCGCGAGCCCGGGATCTACGGCAGCGCTACCCTCGCCGACATCGAGCGTGACCTGCGCCTGCGCGCCGACGCGCTCGGGGTCGCGCTCGGCTTCCACCAGACCAACTGCGAAGGCGATCTCGTCGGCCTGGTCCAGGCCGCCGGCCGGGCCGGCGCCGGGGTTCTCATCAACGCGGCCGCCTACACCCACACGTCGATCGCCCTTCGCGACGCCATCGCCGGCAGCGGCGTCGTCGCCGTCGAGGTGCATCTCTCCAACGTCCACGCCCGCGAGGCCTTCCGGCACGTCTCGCTGATCGCCCCCGTCTGCGCCGGGGTGATCTGCGGGTTCGGCCCCCATAGCTATGCGCTGGGCCTCGACGCCCTGGCGCACATCATCGCGGCGCGCGCCGCCGCCTCCCCCACTCTCGCCTGAGTCCAAGACCGACCCGATGTCCAAGAACGATCCCTTCGACCCCGAGCTCGTTCGCGTGCTCGCCCATCTCGTCACCGAGACCGACCTCACCGAGATCGAGATCGAGAAAGGCGACCTGCGCATCCGCGTGGTCCGCCGGATCGAGCCGGTCCAGGTCCAGGTCGCCGCGCCGGCACCCGTGGCCCTCGCCCCCGCGCCGCCCCCGCCGCCCCTGGCAGGGCCGGGTGCCGAGCGCTCCAAGCCGGCGGCCGCGCATCCGGGTGCGCTCCCGTCGCCGATGGTGGGCACCGCCTATCGGCGGCCGTCGCCGGACGCCAAGGCCTTCGTCGACGTCGGCTCGGTGGTCGCCGCGGGCGAGAAGCTGCTGCTCATCGAAGCGATGAAGACCTTCAACGAGATCGTCGCGCCGCGCGCCGGCACCGTCACCGCGATCTTCGTCGAGGACGGCCAGCCGGTCGAGTTCGGCGAGCCGCTCCTCGTGATCGAGTGACGGGCGCCCACATGTTCGAGAAAATCCTGATCGCCAACCGGGGCGAGATCGCCCTGCGGATCCTGAGGGCGGCCAAGGAGCTCGGTATCGCCACGGTGGCCGTGCATTCCACCGCCGATGCCGATGCCATGCATGTGCGCCTGGCCGACGAGAGCGTCTGCATCGGGCCGCCGTCCGCCCGCGACAGCTACCTCAACATCCCCTCCATCATCGCGGCCTGCGAGATCACCGGGGCGGACGCGGTCCATCCGGGCTACGGCTTCCTCTCCGAGAACGCGCGCTTCGCCGAGGTGCTGGCCCACCACGGCATCGGCTTCATCGGGCCGAAGGCCGAGCATATCCGCATCATGGGTGACAAGATCGAGGCCAAGCGCACGGCCAAGCGCCTCGGCATCCCCTGCGTGCCGGGTTCCGAGGGCGGCATCACCGACACCGACGAGGCCAAGCGGGTCGCCGCCGAGATCGGCTATCCCGTCCTCGTCAAGGCGGCCTCCGGCGGCGGCGGTCGCGGCATGAAGGTGGCGCAATCGGAGGCCGAACTCGAGGAGGCCCTGAACCTCGCCCGCACCGAGGCCAAGGCCGCCTTCGGCGACGACGCGGTCTACCTCGAGAAGTATCTGACGACGCCGCGCCACATCGAGGTGCAGGTGCTGGGCGACGGGCAGGGCAACGCCGTGCATCTGGCCGAGCGCGACTGCTCCTTGCAGCGCCGCCACCAGAAGGTCTGGGAGGAGGGCGGCTCGCCCGTGATCGACGCGGGCGTGCGCGAAGAGATCGGCGGCATCTGCGCCCGCGCGATGCAGGAACTGCGCTACCTCGGCGCCGGCACCGTCGAGTTCCTCTACGAGGACGGGCGCTTCTACTTCATCGAGATGAACACCCGCATCCAGGTCGAGCATCCGGTGACCGAGATGATCACCGGCATCGATCTCGTCAACGAACAGATCCGGGTGGCGGCCGGGCTGCCGCTCTCGGTGACGCAGGACGACATCTCGGTCTCCGGCCACGCCATCGAATGCCGAATCAACGCCGAGCACCCGGCCACCTTCCGGCCCTCGCCCGGCCTGATCACCTATTTCCATCCCCCGGGCGGCCTCGGGGTCAGGGTCGATTCGGCGGTGTTCCAGGGCTACCGCATCCCACCGCACTACGATTCGCTCATCGGCAAGCTCATCGTCCATGGGCGGACCCGCAACGAGTGCCTGATGCGCCTGCGTCGGGCGCTGGACGAGTTCGTGGTGGACGGGGTCGATACCACGCTGCCCCTGTTCCGCACCCTCGTGCGCAATGCCGAGGTGCAGGCCGGGGCCTACGACATCCACTGGCTCGAGCGTTTTCTGGAAGAAGGCGGCCTCGACGCGCAGACGGCCGGCTGATCGGCTCGGGGCGCGGCCGATCCAAGGTCAGGCCCCTGGGTCGTCAAGGCTTTCCGTGCCCGGGAACTCCACGCGGGACGATGCAATCAGGTCTCCGGCGAGTTTCGCACTTCGTGGGGTCTTTCAGGCGGAGCGCGATCTTGACGCCGACGCCCGATGTTCTGTCACGGGGGGAACAACGGCCCTGCCGGGATCGTTCTTGCCGCGATGCCACAGGGGAAACGCTGTCGTGCGTTTCAGGGTGGCCCGTTCGACCGTTAAGGACCCTACCGATGCGTCTGACTTCTTTCGTGATCGCTTCTGCCCTCGTTGCGGCGACCCCGGTCCTCGCCCAGTCGCCCTCGGGCAACGTGAGCCAGCCTGAGCGGGCGGTTCCGCAGGCCGGCAGCACCACCCGCGGTCCGATCGACAATCCCTCGACCCGTGGCATGGCCCCCAATCCGGACGCGGCGCCTGTCGCTCCCGGTGCGGCCGGCATGGGTGCCGCCGATTCCGCCAAGGGCGGCAACGCCGACCAGAACAACCGCACCGTCCCCAACACCGGCAACACCTCGGGCGGCCCGGCTCGCTGAGCCGAATCGCTCTCGATCATCGACGGGTGAAGGGCCGGCTCCGAGAGGGGCCGGCCCTTTCGCGTTCCGGCGTCTGGTGCAAACCGAGCTCTGATCCGTAGCCCGATCCGCGGTCGGGCGAGGAGACTGGCGGGTCGGGGCGCCGGCGCTCGCGAGTCGCGAATCGGGAACCCCTGCGGCGGGCATCGGTTGACCCTGCACAACCCCGGATCGAGAGGAGGTAATCCATGGCCAACCCAGGCCTACCGATCCCAGAGCCCCTGCCCGGCGGCATCCCCGGCGACCTGCCGATGCCACCGCCCCCCGACCAGGACCCCGACATCGGGCCGACCGGCCCCCGGTCTCCCTACCCGGTGGACGACCCCGGCATTGGCGAACCCGGCGGCCCCGGTTCCGAGCCGGACTACCTGCCCGGCGGTCCGACAGATCCCGGCGTGAGAATGTAGGCGCGCGTCAATGGTCCCCGTGCGAGGCGCGAACGTCGCGCGGGGCACTCAGAATCTCCGAGAGGCTCGTCGCGACGTGACGGGCTTCTTCGTCCGTCAGGCGCAGTTGAAAAGGCGGCAGCGCACCCGCTTGCAGGGCGACGACGGCTTGGCCCTTGTCGTCGGTCCCCACCTCGATCACCGACGAGGTCACCTCGAGCATGGCGATGTCCTCGTCGCTCAGGTCCTCGATCGTGTCGGCGTCGTCCGGTTCGTCGATGGCGGTGAGGAGATGGCCGACAGCCCGCACCAGGGCGCGGGCCGCCCGCGCGTCCATCACTACGGCGGTCGATTGCTCGTCCTTCTGGAAGGAGAGCTGGATGTTCGCGCCTTCGAGGGAAACCGAAATACCCGCCATGGATCGCCTAACTGCCTGGGGCCGAACTCTTATATGCACAGCCGGGCGCGAAGAACACAGGGGCCGGTTGCGGGGTTTCGGGGGGCTGCGGCAGCGGATGCAGGCGAAACGCCTTGTTGCCGCCGCATCCTCAGCCTAAGTAGTGGGTAGCGGGCCGAGGTCGAGCGGTCGCCTGTCTCAGCCGGCGTGTGAGACCTTAGCTGTACCCGCAGGACTGAAAATACCCTGGCGTGCGACGCTCAGCGATGAGCCACCACGGTGGGGACGTGAACGATACGAGGTTTTATTCGTGAATACCGGCACTGTTAAGTGGTTCAACGAGACCAAGGGCTACGGCTTCATTCAGCCGGATGACGGCGGCAAGGATGTGTTCGTTCACATCTCCGCAGTCGAGCGGGCTGGCATGCGCAACCTCGTCGAGGGCCAGAAGATCTCCTACGAGATCCAGACGGACAAGCGCAGCGGCAAGGATTCGGCTGGAAACCTCCAGGCGGCCTGACGCCCCTCCGACGTCGTGCCCATCGGGCTGGCGTCACCACGCCGGATGATAAGACCGGTCTCCGCTTTCCGACGACCTTCTCCCGTGGGAGATCGTTGCCGGATGGCACATACGACAGACGATATCCAAGCAAATCTGGAGCGAGTCGCCCGAGGGCGACCTCCTAGGACACCTGAAAGCCAACACACAACAACATGCTGTTCGAATACACCCGCCAGCGCGGAGCGCGTTCGCCCGTGACCGATGCGGTTACCTTCAAAGTGGCCCGGCTGAAACAGGCGCGGACCGGTGACGTGAAAAGCCTGAACGATGGCGCCGTCGACCTCACCGATCGGATCGATCGGTCCTACAACTATCATTCGCCTCGTGAACTGCGGTGGCATCTGGCCGAGCGTTTCGGGCTCGCTCCTTCCGCGATCGCCCTGCGCGAAAGCGTCCGGGCCTGATCGACGGGACGCCCGACGGACGGTGATGTCACCGTCCGTGCAGGCTCGGCCCTAAAAGCTTAGCCCGATGCGTAGCGACCGATCCTTCACGATACGATAGCAACGACCATCGCCGCCGCACCGCAAAGTGTGGCGGTTTTCATATGCGCCGGCCGAAGGCGTCGACCACGGCGTGACGCAGGCCGCCGCAGACCGCGACCAGCTCGCCGTGGACGGGATCCGGGCGGTTGTAGGCGGTCGGGGTGCCGCCGGGGTCCGTGACAGCGCCACCCGCCTCGGTGAGAAGCAGATCGGCGGCCGCAAGGTCCCAATCACGGGCATCCGACGAGACAAGCCCGACGTCGATCGAGCCTTCCGCGACCCGCGCGATGCGCAGCGCCAGCGACGGCACGCGGTCGACCTGCACCATCGGCGGCTTCACGCCGTCCCGTGTCCCGCCCCGTGCCAGCCGCTCGATCATCGGCTTGGGTCCGGTGACCCGGGCGCCGGCGAGGTCCGCCTGCGCCGAGGCCGCGATCGGAGTGCCGTTGCAGGTGGCGCCACCCCCCGCCACCGCTTCGTAGAACCGGTCCGGTACCGGCGCGTGGACGAAGCCCAGCACAGGTACGCCGCCGGCCAGGAGCGCCACGGCGATCGACCAGTCGGGATGGCCGGACAG
This sequence comes from Methylobacterium sp. Leaf399, assembly GCF_001424525.1. Lineage (NCBI taxonomy): Bacteria > Pseudomonadati > Pseudomonadota > Alphaproteobacteria > Hyphomicrobiales > Methylobacteriaceae > Methylobacterium > Methylobacterium sp. Leaf399. The sequence continues at coordinate 117,310 of NZ_LMQK01000031.1, forward strand.
GAAGGCCCGGGTGCCGTCGATGGGATCGACGATCCAGACCAGATCGCTGCCGAGGCGCACGGCATCGTCGGCGGTCTCCTCGGAAAGCCAGGCCGCCTCCGGCAGCAGGCCGCTCAGCCTGATCTTGAGGAAGGTGTCCACGGCGACATCGGCCTCCGTCACCGGCGATCCCCCGGCTTTCGACCAGATCCGTGCCCGTGTCTGGCCGCCCGCCTGGAAGAACGGCAGGGCGAGATCGGCCGCCTCGCGGATCGTCTCGCGCAGCGCCGGCAGCAAGGCCCGAGCGGCGTCGGGGGACATCGAGGCGGACATGCGGCTCCGGGGACTGATCGGGGTGGGGCTGAAGGGCTTTTCGTGAACGGCCGAAGACCGGTCACGACGTGACTCGGGGCGGCTACCGTCGCGTTGTAGGGCGGCGCCAGGGACGCCACAAGGATCGCAGGCGCCGCGGGTGCCTTCCCGTTTCGCGGATCGAGGCAAGGAACCGTTGAGCATTCCGGCCGCTTTCACCCCGGCCACGATCGCTTAACTGTCGCTCTTAAGGAGGACAGAGGAGTTGCGAGGTCAATGTTCTTGTCATGACGCACAGCCCGACTGTGCCCGGCACGAGCTAGAAGGCAATACTCGCGATGAAGACTTTCGCAACCATCTCCGCCGGCGCCCAGGCCGGAATCGTCCAGGACGATGTGGCGCCGCTCGCCCACGATGCGGTGGTCTCGCGGCTGCCGATGTTCGGGCGGATCTGCGGTGGCGCCACGCCCGCCGGCATCGCCCTCAGCTTCGCCGCGGGCGATGCCGAGACCTGCGGCGAGGATCGCTTCGCCCTGCTGATCGTCGATGCCGCCGGCGCCACCCTCAGCCGCCTCGGCCCGTTCGACGAGGACGACGTGGTGGCGCTGTGGCGCGACGTGTCGGCGAAATCGGGCCTGCCGCGGATGATCGTCCGCGAGGACGGCGAACTCGCCACGGTGTCGCGCCAGATCGGCCCGGTCGCCCTCGGGGCCACCAAGGCGCGTCGCCGCCACGGGTTCCTCACCAACCGGCGCCCCCGCTTCCTCGTGCGGCGCAAGACCGGCCAGCTTCCCGTGCGCCCGCTCATCCACCGCGGCGAATCGGAGATCGTCGGCGGCGCGCTGTCTTGAGGTCGGGTGAAGGTTAGAGAAGACCCTGCCAGGCCGCATCGGCGGCGAGGCCGGCAAACAGGATCAGGCCGGCATCGCGGTTGGATCGGAAGAGGCTCAGGGCTCCGTGCCCGTCGCGTGCGCGCAGACGCCGGACCTGCCATCCGAGATGGGCGGCGAACAGGCCGACGCCCAGCGCCCCGACCATGCCCATGCCCGCCTGCCAGCCGGCGGCGAAGACGAGGGCCGCAGCCGCGCCGTAGCACAGGCCCACGGCCAGCCTGACCCGCTCGCCGAAGAACCGCGCCGAAGACCGGATGCCGGCGATCTCGTCGTCCTCGATGTCCTGCAGGGCGTAGATCGTGTCGTAGCCGATCACCCAGGCGACGGTGCCGCCGTAGAGCAGGAGCGCGGGGGCCTGGAGCCCACCGAACAGGGCGACCCAGCCCATCAGCGCGCCCCAGGAGAACGCCAGCCCGAGGACGAGCTGCGGCATCGGCATGACGCGCTTCATGAACGGATAGATCGCCACCGGCACCAGCGAGGCCACGCCCACCGCGATGGCGACGGCGTTGAACTGCACCAGCACGGCGAGGCCGACGAGGGCCTGCACCACCAGGAAGACGGCGGCCTGTCGCGCCCGGACCTGCCCGGAGGGGAGAGGGCGGTTGCGGGTGCGCGCGACCTGCGCGTCGAGGTCGCGGTCGGCGATGTCGTTGTAGGTGGATCCGGCCCCGCGCATGGCGATGGCGCCCACGAGGAACAGGACCAGGTGCCAGGGATCGGGCAGGGCACGCCCCGCTGCGATCGCCGCGAGCGCCGAGGACCACCAGCACGGCAGCAGCAGCAGCCACCAGCCGATCGGCCGGTCGATCCGCGCCAGACGCAGGTAGGGCCGCGCCGGGCGTGGCGCCCGGCGATCGACCCAATGCCCGCTCACCGCATCGGCGACGCGGTCTTCGACGACCGGCGGGGCTGTCACGCCGGCAGGCTCAGAGGGCGCCCTGCGGCATCTTCAGGCTGCCGGTGAGGCCGGGGCCGCCGAGCAGGCCGCCACCGCCGCCGCCGTTCTGAGCCTGGGCGCGGGCCTGGGCCTCCATCTTGGTGGCCTGGGCGGCGACGTTGCACACCTTGGTGCGGATGCCGACGACCTTGGTGTGATCGGCCTTGAAGCCCTCGGCGAACGAATCGGGGATCGAGCACCACTCCTTGTTGGCCGAGATCCACTTCAGGCCTTCGGTACCGTTGGACTGGAGCTTGCCGAACAGGGCGCAGGCGGCCTGCGGCGTCATCTTCACCTTGGCCGACGAGGCCACGTTGGCCTTGGCCACGAGGTCCTTGCGGGCCTGCAGCGTCTTCTGGATCTCGCCGCACTCGGCGCTCTGGGCCAGGGCGGGACCGGCGGCCGCGAGACCGCCGAGCAGTGCCGTCATCGCCACGGCGATACGCATGAAAGACATTTCAAGACCTCCCTCTCCTCGCCCGGCTCGAGGGCGACATGCCCGAGCCCGAGCGACCTCGCCGTCGCGACACCATCGGTCGCGGGCGGCTCGTCCGCTGCGACGACCTCGATCGGCGCCCGTTTCCGCATAGGAATGTGGCGTCTTTCGAGCTGCAAAGGATCGCGGCGTCGGCCTTGTGGGCAAAGACGCGAAATCCGCTCGGTGTTGTATTTATGCAATGCCGCGTTCCGCGCCGCGCCGCACGGCCGTTGACAGGGCTCGGGCAACCGCGCGACCAAGCGCGCCATGGCCGCCTACGACTTCACCGCGCCCCGCCTCTACATCGACCGGCCGCTGTCGGCGGATGCGGTTCTGCCCCTGGACAGGGCGCAGGCGAACTATCTCCTCACCGTCATGCGCCGGGTGCCGACGGACCCGGTGCTGGTGTTCAACGGCCGCGACGGCGAGTGGCGCGCCGAGATCGCACAGACCGGCCGCAAGAGCGCCGACCTGCACCTGCGCGAGCGGTTGCGGCCGCAGCCGGCGGCCGCGGACCTGCATTACCTGTTCGCGCCCCTCAAGACGGCGAGGCTCGACTACCTCGCCCAGAAGGCCGTGGAGATGGGGGCCGGCACCATCCGCCCGGTCTTCACCCGCCATACCCAGGGCGAGACCATCAACGCCGACCGCCTGCGCGCCAACGCCATCGAGGCCGCCGAGCAATGCGGCATCCTCGCCATTCCCGACCTGCCGCCGGCGGTGCGCCTGCCCGCGGCCCTCGCCGACCTCGCCCCGGACCGGCTCCTGGTGTTCTGCGACGAGGACGCGCCGATCGCCGATCCCATCGCCGCCCTGAGGGCGGCGGCCGATCCCGCCGCGCCGCCGCCGCTGGCGGTGCTGATCGGCCCCGAGGGCGGCTTCTCGCGGGAGGAGCGCGACCTGGTCTCGGCGCGGCCCAACACCGTGGCCCTGTCGCTGGGGCCGCGTATCCTGCGGGCCGATACCGCCGCCGTGGTGGCACTCGCGCTGGTGCAGTCGGTGCTCGGCGACACACGCTGATGCCACGGCGCGTTGTCCGCCCTTGCCCGCTGGACTAAGGAGCCCACATCGGCCGTGGCGGTTCCGCCCCGATCCGGCGCGCCTTCCTGCAAGGGGACGGTCCGTCCTCTTTTTTCCGCCGTACTTTTTTCGTGAGGCAGCGCATGGCGCGCGATACGTCCGACACCACGCCGCTCACCACGCGTGACGAACTCGTCGCGTGGTTTGCGGCCGGCGAGAAGCCGCGTTCGCAGTTCGCCATCGGCACCGAACACGAGAAGATCCCCTTCTACCGCGCCGACAACCGCCCGGTGCCCTACGAGGGGACACGCGGCATCCGCGCCCTCCTCGAAGGCGTCGCCCGTCGCACGGGCTGGGAGGCGATCGAGGATGCCGGCCATCTCATCGGCCTGGCCGGCGCGGAGGGCGGCGCGATCTCGCTGGAGCCCGGCGGCCAGTTCGAGCTGTCGGGCGCACCGGTGCCCGACGTTCACGGCACCATGGCCGAACTCGGCGCCCATCTCGACGCCGTGGCCGCGGTGGCCGAGCCCATGGGAATCGGCTTCCTCGACCTCGGCATGAGCCCGAAGTGGACACGGGCCGAGACGCCGGTGATGCCCAAGAGCCGCTACCGCATCATGGCCGCCTACATGCCCAAGGTCGGCACGCTCGGCCTCGACATGATGCTGCGCACCGCCACCGTGCAGGTGAACCTCGATTTCTCGTCCGAGGCCGACATGGCCACCAAGATGCGGGTGGCCCTCGCCCTGCAGCCGGTGGCGACGGCGCTGTTTGCCAATTCACCGTTCGCCGACGGGCGGCCCAACGGTTTCCTCTCCCGCCGCTCCGAGATCTGGCGCCATACCGACGGCGACCGCACCGGCATGCTGCCGCGCGCCTTCGAGGCGGGCTTCGGTTACGACGCCTACGTCGAGTGGTTGCTCGACATGCCGATGTATTTCGTCAAGCGCGGCGAGACCTATCACGACGTTTCGGGCGCCTCCTTCCGCGACCTGATGGCGGGGCGGCTCGCCACCCTTCCGGGCGAATACGCCACGGTATCGGACTGGGCCAACCACGCCTCCACGGCCTTCCCGGAGGTGCGGCTGAAGCGCTTCATCGAGATGCGCGGGGCGGACGTCGGCGGTCCGGCGATGATCGCCGCGCAGGCGGCCTTCTGGGCCGGTCTGCTCTACGACGCCGACGCCCTCGCCGACGCATGGGAGCTGGTGCGGGAGTGGACGTCGGCGGAGCGCGATTCCCTGCGCGCCACCGTGCCGCGCCTCGGGCTCGCGGCCACCGTGGGCGGCCGCAGCGTCGGTGCGGTCGCCGCCGAAGCACTGGCCATCGCACGGCGCGGGCTGTCGGCGCGCGGTCGCCGCGACGGGACCGGCCGCGACGAGTGCGTCTATCTGCGCCCCCTGGAGGAGATCGTCGCAGCCGGGCGATCCCTCGCCGAAGAGCGCCTGGCCCTCTTCGAGGGCGAATGGCAGAGGTCCGTCGAACCCGCCTTCCGAACCTGCACGTTCTGAGCGCCGCCTGCCCGGGGCCTCCCGGGCGAGCCGCGGGCATTTCTCGGGCGAGCCGCGCGCGTTTCTCGGGCAAGCCGCGCGCATCCGATGACGGCGTGTCCACACGCACGCATGGAACTCATCCGTTCGGCTATGGTTCATCTTGCCTGTTGCAGAAACAGCATACTTCAAGAGATGGAGATTTTCCGCATGTCGCGCATCATGTCTCTCGCCCTCGCCGGAACGACCGCCGTCGCCATGACCGCCGGGTCCTTCACCCCGTCGCAGGCCACGCCGCTGGCCGCAGTGAACGCCAACCAGATCGCCGGTCAGCCGGCCCATGTCGAGGAGGTCCGCTATCGCGGCGGCGGCTACTACGGCGGTGGCTACGGTCGCGGTTACGGCCGTCGCGGTGTCGGCGTCGGCGGCGCCCTGGCGGCCGGTGCCGCCCTCGGCATCATCGGTGGCGCCCTCGCCGCCAGCGCCGCTCCCCGTTACGGCTACTACGACCGCGGTTACGGCTACGGCGGTGGTTACGGTGGCGGCTACGGCTACGGCGGTGGTTACGGCTATGCCCGCCCGGTCTACGGCTACGGCTACGCCCGTCCGGTCTACGGCTACCCGGCCTACGGCTACGGCTACTGACCGTAACGACCGACCCTCGAGACAGGCCCCGCCGGCGCGACCGCCCGGCGGGGCTTTTTCATGAGATGACCAGTGTTCGGTTGACAATGTCGGACGATCTCGTCGAACTCGATCTCACCGGCCTGAAGTGCCCGCTGCCGGTGCTCCAGACCCGCCGTGCCCTGCGCCGGCTGTCCCCCGGACGAACCCTCGCCGTCGTCTGCACCGATCCGCTAGCGGCGATCGATATTCCCCACCTCGTGCGGGAGGAGGGTGACGTCCTCGAAGGTCAGGGCCGGCACGGCGAGGCCATCCGCTTCACGATCCGCCGGGGAACGCGGGTTTTCGCGCCCGAGTGACGGCCGTTCGCCCTACGCCGGTGCACCGAACCGGTACGCCTGCCTCAATCGTGCTCCATCTCGTCTGGTACCCGGCCTTTGGAGCCGGGAGCGTCGCCGCGGGCGACGGTCGTCCGGCCGGGAAAGGACAGCATGGCACCGGTGATCCGCGGCACCCGTATTCTGCACGATGGCTGGAGCCGGTTCCTCGTGGCCGAGATCACCCTCGAGGACGGAAGCCGGATCAAGCGCGAGATCGAAGACCACGGTCGTGCCGTCGCCGTGCTGCCCTACGATCCGGTGCGCCGGGTGGCCCTGCTCGCGGAACAGTTCAGGCCGGCCGCCTTCTTCGCCGCCGGAATTCCCTCCCTCCTCGAGGTGCCCGCCGGCCTCCTCGACGAGCCCGACCCGGAGGAGGGCGCACGGCGGGAGGCGAGCGAGGAGGTCGGCGTGACGCTGCGCGACCTCGAGCACGTCACCTGCGGCTGGAGCATGCCGGGGATCTCCACCGAACAGATGGACTTCTACCTCGCTCCCTACGGCGCCGCCGACCGGCACGGGGAGGGCGGCGGCCTCTCCGAGGAGCAGGAGACGATCACCGTCCACGAGATCGCCCTGTCGACCCTGGCGGCGATGAGCGACCGGGGCGAACTCACCGACCTCAAGACCCTGATGCTGGTCCTGACCCTGCGGGTACGCCATCCCGACCTGTTCGCCGCCTGACGCGGGCCGCGATCACAGGTTCGAGGAGACGCGGTCCGCCTTGGGGCGCATCGGTCCCGGAGGATCGCTTCGTCCGTCGGAGAACTCCGTCCCGATCAGCGCCAGGAAACGCCAGGAGCGGACGAAGTACCGGTGGAACAGGCGCCGGGGATCGTGGGCGAACCGGTACAGCCATTCGAGCCCGTTGCGCTGCATGAACACCGGCGCCCGGGTCTGCAGCCCCGCCGCGACGCTCAAGGCGTCGCCCACCGCGACGACCAGGGGAGCCCCGAGCGCCGTCCCGTGCTGGTCGACCCAGATCTCGGAACGCGGCGCGCCCACCGCCATCACGAGGAGCGTGGTGCCATGGGCCTTCACGCGCTGGGCGAGATCGGCCCCGTAGACGGCGTCCCGCTCGAAGCCGGTTGGCGGGACCGCCACGGCCACGGCGTCCGGCGTGCCGCCATCCCTCAGGATCCTGGCCCTGGCGGCGTCGGCCACCCGGTCGCTGGCACAGACGACGAAGACCCGGCGCTGCGGCGTCCAGGGTTCGCCCAGGGCCTCGGCGAGAATGTCGTGGCCGGTGACGCGGCGGGCGTCTCGCTGCCCCCGCAGGAGCGCCAGCCAAACGAGCGGCATCCCGTCGAGGGTCCGCGCCGCGGCGCCGTCATAGGCGCGGCGGAAGGCGGCGTTCTCGGACAGGCTGATGATGTGGTCCATGTTGGCGGTTACGACGAGGCGCGGCCGGCCGTGGTCGGCAGCCGCGGCGGCGGCGAGCACCTCCCGCGCGCTCCCCTTCGTGAAGTCGAGACCGAACAGTTTCAGGCCCATTCATTCGATCCTACCGCGCCGCACGCATCCGCCGTCGACGTTGCGGGGCGCGCGCCCAGCCATACCGACTTCCATCCAGGGCCCCAACACCATCGACGCCGCCGGGAATACGGAATGCCCGTTGCGAACATCGGGCCACTGCGGCGCGTCGCCCCGGCCACGGGTCAGGCGTCGACGGCGCGAAAGCTGCGGCCCGGGATCACCACGTCCGGTTCCCGGCGCTTGCGGTCGCGACCCGCGCCCAGGAACAGCGCGATGAGGGCGCCGAGCAGCACGCCGACCCCGAGGGCGAGGGGCAGGACCACCTTGGGGGAGGGCGGCCAGCTGCGCACCCGCGCCGGCGTCGCCGACGAGATGATGCGCACGTTCGCGTTGTTGAGCCGCTCCTGTTCGTTGGTCTCGCGCGAGCGCCGCAGGAAGGTTTCGTAGACCGCCTTGCGCGCGTCGAGCTCACGCTCCAGTTCGCGCAGGCCCACGTTGGCGCGGTCGTTGGCGGCGGTCTCGGCCTTGGCGCCCTCCAGGCTCTTGCGGATGGCGGCCTCGCTCGCCGCGGAGCGGTCGTAGTCCTTCTTGGACGTGTCGATGATCCGCTCCTTCTCGCGCTGGATCAGGCGCTGGAGGTCGCGCTGCTGGGCGTATTGCTCGGCCATGGCCGGGTGGCGCTCGCCGAGTCGGGTCGCGAGCTCGGCGGTGGTGCGCGAGAGCGTCGCGTATTGCTGGCGCAGGTTCTGCATTTCGGTGGATTGCAGCATCTCGGGCAGGGCGGTCCCGGCCTCGCCGGCCCGCATCCGCTTGGCCTGGTCGAGGCGCTCGCGGGCCTCGGCGGTGCGGATCGAGGCGGTGACGAGCTGCTGGTTGAGGTCGCCGAGCTGCTGGTCGCTCAGCAGCCGGCCGCTGGTGCTCACGAGCTTGTTGTCCTGGCGATAGCGCACGACCTTGCGCTCGGCCTCCTCCACCGCCTGGCGCAGGGCGGCGAGCCGGCCGGTGAGCGATTCCGAGGCGCGCCGGGCGATGTCGGTGCGCGCGGCGGCTTCCTCCGCGAAGAAGGCGTCGCCCATGGCGTTGGCGATCCGGGCAGACTTTTCGGGCTCCTGCGTCTCGACGATGACGTCGATGACGAAGGTCCGTTCGGGCCGGCGCACGGTGGTCTTCAGCCGAAGGGAATCGAGGGCGATGTTGACCGGATCGCTGCCGCCCGGCGGCGGCTCCATGCCGAGCACCTGCTTGACGCTGTTGACCAGCGGGCTGGTGGAGGGCGGCCGTAGGAACTCGTCGTCGGAGGCCAGGTCGAGCTTGCGCACGACGCGCAGCAGGACGTTGTCCGACTGGATCACCCGCACCTGACTCTCGGCGAGCGAGACGCCGCTGTCGGCCTGTGGCGTGCGGTTGCTGATGTCGTTGTCGAGCACCCGCAGGTCCGCGGGGTCCACCAGGATCTGGATGCCGGAGGCGTAGCGGGGCGCCAGCATCGTCAGGGCGGCCACCGCCACGGCGACCATGAACAAGGCCGTCAGCACGATGAAGCCGAAACCCTGGCGCAGGCGCCGCAGGATCGCCCGGCCGTCGAGGCCGGGCTCGGCCGGCGCCGCCATGGTCACCGGTTCGCCCCTGACGTCGTTTCCGAAATCGAACATCTGCCGTGGTCCCCGAACGCTACGCCGCCACTCTCCACAAGACGCAGGATCGTGCCGTTTCGGCACGATCGGCCCTGCCGACGCCAGTTGCACACGAAAATTCGCATCGGGCGTGCCATGGTTTTCGTGCCGGCCTTCCGCTCTCGCCCCGTCGGACAGGAGCGGCGACAATCGCCGGCCGGTCAACGCGTGCGTCTACCGAGATCGCGATCCCCGGTGCATGACCGGCGGCGGACCCGCCGCAGGGCCGTCGCGGGATGCGGCTGCGGCCTTTTCACGATCAGGGCCCGACCACCGCCTCCGGATCGTCCGCGTAGGCCTCGACGCCGCGAACCAGGAAGGCCCGGAAGCGTTCGGCGTCGGCGCCGGCTAGGGCGTTCCAGCGGGCGACGTTAGGTCTGGCGCGGGCCGCCAGCTCGCCGAGCCGCCCTGTCCGGACCGCCTCGATCAGGGTCGCGGCCGCCTTGCCCGGATCGTCCGGAGCGATGAAGAGGCCGGAGGAACCCAGCACCTCGGCGAAGACCTCGCCCTCGGGCGCCACCACCGGCATGCCGCCATGCTGGAGTTCGAGCAGCGGCAGGCCGAGACCTTCGGCGCGTGACGTCGAGATCAGGAGGTGGCAGCGCCCGGCCAGCGCCTTCAACCCGGCATCGTCGAGATAGCCGTGCAGGGTGAGGAAGGGAGGCGGATCGGCGAGGAAGGCATGCTGCCCCCAACCGGTCCGGCCGACGACGTGAAGCTCGGCCGGCATGCCGGCGGCGTTGAGGGCGGCGACGATGGCGATGGCCGCCGGGTAGTCCTTGCGTGGTTCGATGGTTCCCACCGCCAGCAGGCGCAGGGGATCGCCGGGCCGATGGACCGCCGGGCCGCTCATGTCGGCGAGGCCGAAGACGTCGCGCACCGGCGGCCGCAGCAGGGCGACCAGGGCATCGTCCCGGCAGAAGGCGCGCAGGGCGGCGCCGGTGGTACGCGAGATGACGAGGAACCGCTGCCCGAAGCGCGCCGCGAAGCGGAAGCTCGGCGCCATGTAGACGCGGCTCTTCCAGTTCAATTCCTGCGGCCGCGTGATGAGAAAGGTGTCGTAGACGTAGGTGATGCACCGTTCGCCGAGGAGCACGCTGAGGGGGCCGGGCGGGAAGCCGGGGAAGACGAAGAGCGCCGACCGGTCGGCGAGGCCCAGGGCCGGCAGCCCGACCTGCTGCCAGGCGACGAGGCTGGCGAGCCCGCTGCTCCTGATCTCGCGCACCTCGTGCGGCGCCAGGGTCTGCGAGGACACGAGCTCCATCGCCACCCGCTCGATGCCGGTGACGTGGCCGCGCAGGTGGGTCTGGTCGACATAGATCCGCCTGCGATCGGATGCGCTGGTCATCGGGACGTCCCGTTCAGGCGGCGCCGGGCGAGGCTGGCAAGGTGGAGGAAGCGCCGGAGCCACGGCGGCATTCCCCGCCCCAATACGGCGTGCTTGGCCCGGCGCAGGTATCGCGTGGCGGCACCACTGTCGGCGGGCACCGTTCCCGTCTCCCCCGGATGGCGGCGTGCGGCGAAGGCGTAATACCCCAGGAGATCCGGCGACAGCCGGACGCGGCCGCCGAGGGCGCTCGAGGCCGCGAAACCCTCCCGCCGGGCCACGTCGTCGAAGCGCAGGGCCGCCGCCGCGTAGCTGTTGCGGTTCTCCAGCGCGATGCGGCCCCAGGCGCCGAGATCGCGGCGCAGGCCGGCATCGTCGATCAGCCGCGCGAGCAGGGCCGCGAGCGCCATCGGGTCGGTGGGGGCGAGGAGGCCCGAGACGCCGTCGATGACGGCGGTGGTGAGGCCGCAGGAGCGGTAGGCGACCGTCGGCGTTCCGCACAGCCCGGCTTCGATCGGCGTCTGGCCGAGGGTCTCGGTCTGGCTGGCGGTGAGGTAGACGTCGCAGGCGCGGTACCAATCGGCCAGCACCGCCTCGTCGCCGATCGGCCCGGTGCTGATGAGATCGGGCAGGCCGAACACGGACGGATCGTCGAGCCGCCCGGCCGCCACGAAGCGGATGCCCGGCCTCGCCACGCGACGGAAAATCGCCACCAGATCGGCAAAGCCCTTGCCCGGTGCATCCACGATCACCGCCCCGAACATCACGATGACGTCGTCCGGCGGCAGGCCGAGCCGGCGCCGCAGGTCGGCGCGGTCGCCGGGGCGAAAGACGCCTGTGGGGAAGGCGAGGTCGATCTGGGCGATCCGCGTCGAGGCCGGCGCGAGATCGCGCGCCGCCTCTCGCGTCCAGGCGGAATTGGCCAGGAGCAGGGGCGCGCCGGCCTCCACCAGCACGTCACGCTTGTCGGCATGCGCACGCGCGATCCGGCTCGGGGCCAACTGGGGATAATAGTCCGGTGACGGGCAGGCGGCGCTGCATCCGCTCGCGATGATCGCGCACCCTTTGGGAAAGGCGCAGCGGCCGGTGAGTGGAAACAGGTCGTGCAGGACGGCGACGACCGGCAGGTGCTTCCCCAGGCGGGCGAGGACGCGGGTGCTGCGGGTGGTGCCGTGGAGGTTGCCGGCGAGGACGAGGTCGTGGCCGCCCGCGAGGATCGCCTGTTCAGAGCGTGGAAAGGCGTCCGTCCATTCGGCGGCGGCCGGCGGCGATTCGTCGGCGAGCCTGACGTGGGCGATGCGGTGGCCCGCCAGGCTCAGCGCCTCCGCGAGGCGGCGATGTGCGATGCCGGCGCCGGCCGTGTAGCCGATGTCGGTGAGCGAGACGATCGACAGGCCGGCGGCCGGCGGGTGCGCCCCATGGGCCTCGGCGTCGACCCGCTGCAGCACCACCGGCCTGCCGACCCGCGCGAGGCGGGCGCCGTTAGCGGCCATGCGCCGCCAGAGGTCCGCCATCGGCTGCGTGCCGGACAGGTCGAGGCCGCCGGCCCGTTCAATGGCGCGCCGGTCGAGGAGCCATTCTCCGAAGCCGGGTGGGGCGGCGTCCAGTATCGCCGGGGCGGTCGCGCCGATTCGGCCGGGGGGATGGGCGACGACGTCGATGGCGAGGACCGCACGGTCGTAGAGGACCCGCAGGCCGGTCACCACCTGCGCACCCGTCATGGCCGCTTCGAACGCCATCGCCGCCACGGCATCCGGTGCGAGGAGGTCGCCCGCGCGCAGCACGATCACCGCATCGGCATCACGGCCCGCGACCGAGCGTTCGAATGTCGAGGGGCTCGCCGCGGCGATCCGATGGTCGAGTGCCGGGTAGGTCTGGCGGTGGATCGCGGCCAGTGTCGCCGCAAGGTCGGTGGCGTCGCCCCCTTCCAGGACGATGACGGTGACCGAAGGCCAGGGACTACCGTCGGGAAGGGCAAGGGGCAGAGGCGGTGAGGGTTCGGCGTCGAAGGGCCACCCGGCGACGCCGTGCGCCGCCTCGCCGAACCGCGCCGTTCCAGGGTCCGGGACCGTCGCCAGCACGTATCCCGCCAAACGGCCGAGTGCGTCAGAACCGTGTCCGGCTCGCCCAAGGCATTCGGCGACGATGGAAACGGTATGCGGGAAAATTGGTCGGAGTGATAGGATTCGAACCTACGACCCCCACGTCCCGAACGTGGTGCGCTACCAGACTGCGCTACACTCCGACAGCCGGCGTTGCCGCCGACGCCCGGAGCTATAGCGACCCCGGTCGGTCGCCGCAAGCGGATCGTTGCGGTCGTCCCGACTGTCGTCGCCGCGGCCTCACCAGCGCGCCCGCGCCCAACCGGGCTCCAGATGCAGCACCTCGCAGGCGGTATCGGGCGCCGCGATGGCGACGGCGCCGACATGGCCGGGAGCCGGTGCGAGGCGGTGCAGGCTCCAGGTCCGCCCCGCCGTCGCATCCCCATCGATGGAGACGACCCGTGCCGGTGCGGGAGGGATCGTCACGGCGAACCGGTCGAGTCGCATCGACAGGCCGGCGCCGGTGGCCTTCACGAAGGCTTCCTTGCACGTCCAGCATGCGAAGAAGGCGCCGGGAAGGGCCTCCGATGTGCAGCCTTCGAGGGTCTGGATTTCGCTCGGCGCGAAATGAGCGCGCGCGACGCGCAAGGTGTCCGCGATCGGACGAGCGACTTCCACGTCGACGCCGATCGCGCCCTGGCGCGAGACGCCGATCAGGGCGAAATCGCCGGAGTGCGACAGGTTGAAGTCGAGCCGGTCCCGCCCGCGGGGCTTCAGCTCCGGCTTTCCGTTCGGCCCGGCCGCGAAGTCCAGATCAGCGGGATCGATGCCCAGGGCGCGCCCGAGAACGAGCCGTACCGCGAGATGACTGCCGAGGAAGCGGCGGCGGTCGGCCGGCCTCAGGAAGCGGTCGGCCCGCGCGATTTCGTCCGGCGACAGGATGGCGTTGACGGCCGCAGGCCCCAGGTGCTCACGGGAGAGGTCGACGACCCAGACGCCGCTTGCCACGTCGTCCGCCGTCTTCGCGACCCGCATCTCAGGGCAAGGCCGGACCTGCCGAGGTCCCGACCTTCTGGCGGCCACGATCGAATGGCGCGGGCGACCGGTCCGGTCGCCGCACTGTCAGGTGTGCGTGTTCCAATCCGATTGCCGCCAAGCCGCTTGCGCCGACGACGACCGTCCGAGGAAGAGCCACGCCAGATACGCACATTCGGATGCTGCCACGACGCCGTAAACCAGGCCGCAGAAAGCCGGCCACCCCATGTCGCAAGGGACCGACACGGCGACGACCACGGGGGCCAGGAAGGTGCCGACGATCAAGAGGATCGGCGTCCAGGAAGGGGAGTGATCGGTCATGGTGAACCCGCGTCGAAGGGCGCCCAGGTTTCACGGGTCCGTCGCAGGCGTACACCCCACGGCGTCCGCTAAATCCGATTTTCGTCAAACGCGGACGGCGCTGTCATAAAATTGCAACGCGGCGTTCCGGCGGGGGGCGCTGCCAGACGTCAGCCGTAGACGTTGCCGCCCGTCTGCGGGAAACGCTCCGCCAAAGCGCGGCGCAGCTTCTCCAACGCGCGGTTCTCGATCTGCCGAACCCGCTCCTTGGAGATGCCGAGGCGCTGGCCCAGGGCCTCGAGGGTCGCCTGGTCTTCCGCGAGCCGGCGCTCCCGAAGGATGCGCAGTTCGCGCTCCGACAGGACGGCGAGGGCTTCGTTCAGCCACGTCAGGCGCCGTTCGCCGTCGACGGATTCGGAGACGGTCTGGTCGGGCAAGTCGGCCCCGTCGACGAGGAAGTCCATCCGTTCGGAGGAGGTCTCACCCTCGTCGCCGATGGGGGCGTTCAACGACATGTCAGGACCGGACAGCCTCGCGTCCATCAGGGCTACGTCCTCGCGGGACACGCCGATGGCGGTGGCGATGCGCCGATGGATCTCGTCGCCCACATGCTCCTCGGTGGACTGCATGAGACGGGCACGCAGGCGTCGCAGGTTGAAGAACAGGGCCTTCTGCGCCGAACTCGTGCCGCCGCGGACGATCGACCAGTTGCGCAGGATGTAATCCTGGATCGATGCACGGATCCACCATGTGGCATAGGTGGAGAACCGTACCTCGCGCTCCGGCTCGAACCGGGCGGCGGCCTCCATCAACCCGACGTGACCTTCCTGGACGAGGTCGGCCATCGGCAATCCGTAGTGGCGGAAGCGGCCGGCGATGGCGATGACGAGCCGCATGTGGGCGGAGATGAGGCGGTGCAGGGCCTGTTCGTTGCGGCTGTCCTTCCACGCGACGGCGAGGCCGCGTTCCTCGTCGCGGGCGAGGAAGGGGGCCTCCATCGCGGTACGAATGAACTGCCGACGTATCCCAGCGATATCCGCCATGCCCGCCTCCGCGTTTCCTGCATCGAGCGCGTCTGTCGCGGCCACCGGGGTTTCCCGGGCGAACAGACGACGACCTTCAGACCTTTGTCAGGCCTGCGACAACCTAGGGCGGGAGCCATGGTTCCGGGCGTCTCGCCGACGGGGCATGATGACGCGGGACCGTGCGATGAAAAAAGCCCGATGCTCGCGCACCGGGCTGTGTCGAATTCGAACCGTCGGACGACGGGGGGATGCCGGGATTTTCAGACCCTATCGTTCGCCCGATGCTCGCCGGGGGGACCCTCAGGCGGCTTCTTCCTGGACGTCTTCCTCGGGCTCGGCCTCACCCTTGGCGCGACGGGGTGATTTCGCCAGGCTCTGCTCGATCAGCTTGAGGGCCTCGGTCTCGGTGACCCGGTTCACGGCCGAAATCTCCCGCACGATCCGGTCGAGGGCCGCCTCGTAGAGCTGCCTCTCGCTGTAGGATTGCTCGGGCTGAGCCTCGGACCGGAACAGGTCGCGCACGACCTCGGTCACCGACAGGAGATCGCCGGAATTGATCTTGGCCTCGTACTCCTGGGCGCGGCGCGACCACATCGTCCGCTTGATCCGGGCGCGGCCCGTCAGCACGTCGAGGGCCTTCTTCACCAGTTCCGGCTCGGCCAGCTTGCGCATGCCGACGCTGTTGGCCTTGGCGGTCGGGACGCGCAGGACCATCTTGTCCTTCTCGAAGGAGACCACGAACAGCTCGAGCTTGTATCCGGCGATCTCCTGCTCCTCGATCGCCGTGATGCGACCGACACCGTGAGCCGGATAAACCACCGCTTCTCCCGTCTTGAAGCCTTGGCGGCCAGCCGTCGTCTTCTTAGCTGTGGTCATGCGAGAAGCGCCTCCAGAACATCACGCGGTATGAAAAACCCGCGCTGCAACGTGTCGCCCGGGGTGGGTCACCCGGTCTGAGCCCCTACCCGCCGGCCCTCTGCGAGTCTCGCAGGAGGCCACCGGGTTTCCCTGGGCTTGCCGTCGATCGGACTTCACGAATGAAGGACCGTGAGAGGCGCCGGGGCGATCCTCACAGTCGATCGCATGCAATATCCGTTTCCCAACACGACGTTGGAAGCCACCAGGAGCGGTCGGAGAAAGCACGTCAGGCGCGAACGACGGCAGGCACACCGTGTACCACAAACGGCATGGCAAATCAAAGGATTGCCGGAGCGTGTTCAGGCGGGGCGGTGGGAAACGGGCAGGATTTCGCGCTTCGGTCCTGCACGCACCCGCAGCATCACCGGCCGCTATCCGCGAGCGCACGAGGGCCGGCAGCGCGGTCGACGGATCGTCATCGCGGTCGCCAACAGGGCGAGCGCGAGGGTTGCCTCAATCGCCCGTGCCGGGATTGGCGGAGAAATGCGCGTCGAACTTGCCGGCGATGCCGTCCCACTCCTTGGCGTCGCCCGGAGCGTCCTTCTTCTGGGTGATGTTGGGCCAGCTCTTGGCGTAGTCGGCGTTGACCTTCAGCCAACTCTCGAGGCTCGGTTCCGTGTCGGGCTTGATCGCCTCGGCGGGACATTCCGGCTCGCAGACGCCGCAATCGATGCATTCGTCCGGATGAATGACGAGCATGTTCTCGCCTTCATAGAAGCAATCGACCGGACAGACCTCGACGCAGTCCATGTACTTGCACTTGATGCAGTTCTCGGTGACGACGTAGGTCATTGAGCCTTCAGTCCTCGATCCGGTGGCCCGGAGCCCTCAAGTCGCCTCGGACTTGGTCACGGGATGGTGCGTCAGCGATCTTGCATGACGGTTAACGGGTTCGGCCGAGGGATGCCCGTTTTCGGCTTTCCTTCGGCAGCCAGGGCTCTAGACGCTGCCAAACGACGTGACAAGCGCCGGGTCGGCGCAGGTCCCGGTCCGTACGCTCCCTCGGTACTCCCACATCACGCGTTGGTCGCCGGATCGGAGGCGCCTGCGGACAGGTCGTCGTAGAGGAGGCGCGCCTCCGGGGCCGGCCCGCGCCGGTCCCCGAGATCGCGGATCCTGACCGTCGCGGTGGCATGGGCGGCCGCCACGGTGAGGACGTCGCCACAAGCCACGGCCCGCGACGTGCTCTGCGCCCGTACGCCGTTGACCCGGACGAAGCCGTCGGTGACGAGGCGTGCGGCCAAGGCGCGGGACTTGGCGAACCGCGCGAACCAGAGCCACTTGTCGAGCCGCTGCCGGTCGGCCTTCATCGCCCGCCGCGATCGCCTAACGCTTGCCGCCGTCTCCCGCCTCGAGCTGCGCCTTGAGGGCGGCGAGCTTGGCGAAGGGCGAATCCGGGTCCGGGGCCCGCTCGCGCCGGGCCGGCCGCTGGTCCTCGCGCGGGGGTGCGTTTCGCGGCTCGTCGCGGCGCTCGGGGCGGGTGCGGCCCGGCTCGAAACGCTCGCGGCGCTGCGGCCGGCCGCCCTCGGGCCGGGCTTCGCGGCCTTCCGCGCCGAGGCGGGGTGCCTCGCCCGAGCGGTTGCGCCGGTTGTCGGGAGCGCCGGCCGCGCCGGGGCGGCGATCCTGCTGGCCGCGGTCGTCCTGACGGCCGGCCCCTGGGCCCCGACCGGCCGAGGCCGGCGCATCGCGTCCGCCACGGGGCCGGTTCTGGCGCGGGTTGGGATTGCGCTGCTGGCGCTGGAGACGCCAGACCTCGGTCACCACGCCTTCCGCAGCGGGCTCTTCCGCTTCGGCGGGAGCCTCGACCGATTCCGACGAGGCATCCCCGGCGACCACGTCGACATCGCCGGCAATCGCAGCCGCATCGGCCACCGGCTCGGGCGTCTCCTGCTCGACGGTGTCCTGCTCGGCGGTCTCCTGCCCGGCCGCCGCATCGTCCGATGCGACTTCGGCGCTTGTCTCGGCGACGGCCTCTTCGACCGCGGCCGGCGTCTCGTCGGGCAGGACGGAATCGGGGGTCGAGCCCGGAACGACCTGCGAGCCGGCCTCGGCGATCTCTTCTGGCGCGGTGATTACTTCAGGCGCGAAGGTTTCTTCGGCCTCGGCGATCGCTTCGGGCGCGGCGACCGAATCCGGCTCCACCGGCATCTCCTCGACGGTCCCGCCCGCTTCCGCGTCGGGGGCGGTCGGCTCGGGGGCGCTCTCGCCGTCCTGTGCCGCCGCGGCGATATCGCCATCGCGGGGCTCGTCGCCGGCTTCGGCCGCGGCGGCCGGCGAGATCGGCTTCGTGGCCGCCGCCGGGATCAGCGGCACGGTGATCGCCGTACCCGGTCGGGTTTCGGGCGCGTAGCCCAGTGACTTCAGGATCGACGCGAAATCCTCGCCCGAGCAGCCGACCAGGGAGGTCATGCCCACCGTCGGCACGAAGGTATCCTCGTCGGCCGCCCCCGCCGGCGCGTCGCCCGCCGTGGTGCCGGGCCGGTAGGCGATGGCCGGGCGGATCAGGTCGGCCAAGCGCTCGAGGATGTCGACGCGCACGGCCCGTTCGCCGCAGACCCGGAAGCCGGCGGCGCGGTAGAGCCCCTTGGCGATCTCGGGGTCGACCTTGATCGAGGTGCGGCCGGAGCCGGCCAGATGCGCGATCTCGTCGAGGCCGCGCTGGTCGAGGCCGCCGTTCTTGAGGGCCCAGAGCTGGGCCGCGAGGGTGCGCGGCGCCGGCTTGAGGAGGGCCGGCAGGAAGATGTGGTAGGCGCCGAACCGGACGCCATGACGGCGCAGGGCGCCGCGGCCGTCCTGGTCGAGGCTGCGCATCTCGTGCATCACCTTCGACCGCTCGAGGACGCCGAGCGCCTCGACCACCTGGTAGCCGATGCCCTTGGACAGGCCGACGAGGTCGGCCGCGGTCTCGATCTCCATCAGCGGCCCGAGCAGGCGCACGACATGCGCCTTGAGCCAGGCGGTGAGCCGTGCCTCGACCTTGTCGCGGGCGGGGCCGGTGAGCTGCTCGTCGGCCAGGAGGCGGATGTGCGGCTCGAACAGCTTGTCGCCGGGCGTCAGCTTGGCGACGGGGTCGCCGGTCCAGCGGATCACGCCGTCGTGCGACAGCACGACGACGGAATCGGCCGCCGCCGAGAACCGCTCGGCCCGCGCCTCGATCTCGCCGGCCAGGGCCTTCTCGGCGGCACTGCGCAAGGTCTTGGCCTCATGGCCCTCCGCGCCCGGATCGGGCACGAACTGGAAGCCATGCAGGTGGCCGACATGCTGCCCCTCGACGGTGACATCGCCGCCGGCGGTGATCTCAGCTTCCAACATCGTCTTCTCTCTGAGGCGCCGCATCAGGACGCTGGTGCGCCTGTCGACGAAACGGCTCGCAAGGCGCTCGTGCAGGGCATCGGACAGCCTGTCCTCTACCCGACGCGTCTCGCCCTGCCAATGCAGGGGATCGCGAAGCCAGTCGGGGCGATTCGCGACGAAGGTCCAGGTCCTCCCCTGCGCGATCCGCTGGGACAGCGCGTCGATGTCGCCGTCGATGCGGTCGATCATGGCGACGTGCTTGGCGAACCAGTCGTCGGGGATGCGCCCGGCCATCCCCCGCATGAGGAAGCGGTAGAGCTGGGCCACGAGGTCGGCGTGGGTCTGGGGATGGACCTTGCGGTAGTCGGGCACGCCGCAGGTGTCCCACAGCCGCTGCACCGCCGCCCGTCCCTGCGCGAGGTCGCGGATGTCGTCCTCGCGCATCAGGATTTCCAGGGCCGACTGGTCCTCGCCCATGGGCGCGCGGGTCAGGCCCTTTTCGTGCGGATGCTCGTCGAGGCTTTCCTGCAGGGCCTTGAGAGAATCGAAGGCGAGGTCCGGGTTGCGCCATTGCAGGACGCGCAGGGGCTCGAAGCTGTGGCTCTCCAGGGCCTCGACCATCTCGGGCTCGAAACCCGGGCAGCGGCCGGTGGACCCGAAGGTGCCGTCCGACAGGTGGCGCCCGGCCCGTCCGGCGATCTGGCCCATCTCGGGGGGCGTCAGCTTGCGGAAGCGGGTGCCGTCGTACTTCCAATTGGCGGCGAAGGCGACGTGGTCGACATCGAGGTTGAGGCCCATGCCGACCGCGTCGGTGGCCACGAGGTAGTCCACGTCGCCGGACTGGTAGAGCTCCACCTGGCTGTTGCGGGTGCGCGGC
Organism: Methylobacterium sp. Leaf399; assembly: GCF_001424525.1. Taxonomy (NCBI): domain Bacteria; kingdom Pseudomonadati; phylum Pseudomonadota; class Alphaproteobacteria; order Hyphomicrobiales; family Methylobacteriaceae; genus Methylobacterium; species Methylobacterium sp. Leaf399. Next base: position 137,390 of record NZ_LMQK01000031.1, read on the forward strand.
GACAGGGCGCCGAGCACCACCGCCGCCCCGCCGCGCTGGCGCCGGATCAGCTCGGCGATGGCGTAGACCTCCTCGGCCGAGAAGGCGACGATGGCGGTGCGTCGTGGCAGGCGCGAGAGCTTCTTGTCGCCCGCGAAGGTGAGTTTCGACAGGCGCGGCCGGGTCGTGGTCTCGATGCCGGGGATCAGCGACTGCACCAGCGGCAGCATGGTGGACGAGCCGATCAGCAGGGTCTCGTCGCGGCCGCGCTGGTGCAGCAGGCGGTCGGTGAAGACGTGGCCGCGGTCCATGTCGGCGGCGAGCTGGATCTCGTCGATGGCGACGAAGGCGAGGTCGAGGTCGCGCGGCATCGCCTCGATGGTGCAGATCCAGTAGCGCGGCCGGTCCGGCTTGATCTTCTCCTCGCCGGTGACGAGGGCGACCTTGTCGACCCCCACCCGTGCCACGACGCGCAGGTACACCTCCCGCGCCAGCAGCCGCAGCGGCAGGCCGATCATGCCGGTCTGATGCGCCAGCATCCGCTCGATGGCCAGATGCGTCTTGCCGGTATTGGTCGGCCCGAGCACCGCCGTGACGCCGCGCGAGCGGGCCTGCGGGGGGAGGGAACGGCGGGTCATCGTGAGGGAGCGGTCCCTTGGGGCGAAGAGGCCGTCGGCGCGGGAGATCGAGGATCGCGCGAGGAAACGACGAGGGTCAGTCGCTCCGATACCGTGGCGCGGAACGCCACGCCGGAGCGCGATCACCTTCATATGGGGCGCGACCCCGCCCGGCGCCAACCATGCCGTCGTCGCGGCCGGGGTCGCCCAGGCCCGGCACGTCCCCCAGGCCCGGTACGCCGTAGATCTCGATCCGGGTCGAGCCGGCGCGGGGCGCTACGTCGGCGCAGAGGGTGTCGGGGACGGTGGTGAGCGGCCCGCGCCGCGGCGGCCGGCCCTCGATCACCTGCGCGGAGGAATAGGCGTCCCCGCCACAGGAGGATCCGGACTCGAGCACCTCCGCCAGGGCCGGCCCGGTCAGGAGCGTGGCCAGGATCGCCCGGAGCGCCAGAATTGCCGGGGACGCGATGCCGCGCATCCGCCCTATCGTCCGTCGAGGCTCGCGACCGCGCCCGAGCCCGGAGTGGCGGCGGTGGTGGCGCCGCCGCTGCGCACCCAGCGGGTCGCCTCGATGATGTTGGTGCCGATGGTGGTGCGCACCGCGATCCGCACCGGCAGCAGCACGCGGGTGCCGTCCACGGGCGCCAACCACACCGACATGTCGCGGTTGTCCTCCATGAACTTCACGCCCGGCCGGTCGGGCCGATGGCCGGCGATGGGCTGGTAGCGGGCGTTGCAGACCAGCACCGGGCCGGAATAGCCGGGCTTTTCGACCATGCGGGTCTCGCCGTAGCTGAGGGTCACGTTGAAGCGGGTGGCACCGTCGAACACCGGCAGGGTGCGGTTGCAGTTCTCGGGGTCGGTGAGGGCGCCCTTGCCGATGGCCGGCATCATCAGGGCGCTGGCGGGGTCGATCACGCCCTTGCGGTTGGCGGCGGTGATCGGCACGCGGTCGCCGAGGTCGACGAGCGGCGGCGTGATCTCGGCCTGGGTGACGTTGCCGCCGGCCAGCGCCATCCGCACGGCGATGCCGGCGTTCGACGTCTTGGTGGCGATGGCGAAGGTGCTCGGCTGAGGTGCGGCGGTGATGAGGCCGCTGGCGCGGGCCGAACCCATGCCGCCGGTGACCGCGCCGACGAGGCCGGTGAGACGCGCCGACACGTCCATCCGGTAGCGGGTGCCCTCGAACGAGCCGGAGACCTGCGCGGTCCCGATCGGGATGCCCGCGAGGTTGACGCCGTACTCGACGGTGACGAGGGCGGGGCTGGCCTTCGGCTTCGCGTGGGCGGGGACGGCAGCGACCGTCGTGGCTGCGAGGGCGGTGATGAGAAGGCGCGTGGCGCTCATGGGCTCAGGAACTCGGGTTCTCGCGAGGCCGCGCGACGTCGCATGCGTGCCGCCGGACGGGCCGACCTGACCCGACGCTCGCATCGTCGCCCGTTGATGGTTAACACATCGTTCGAGCGTGTCGCCACGGCCGGGCGCCGCCCGCAGGAGAATGGGGTGAAAGCCGATCGTCGATGATACGGGGCGCGAAGAAATACGGGGCGCGAAGAGATACGGGGCGCGAAGAGCGCCCCGCGCAGCGGGCTTGTGGAGGACATCCCTCCTGCAAGGCGTCGAGCGAAGCGAATGCCGAGGCCGCGGATGCGGGCGAGGGCGCCTGAGGCCTCCCCGACGATCACGGGGCACCGGGGTCACCCGATGGCCCTGATCGACCTATCGTCAGCCTTGACGGATACCCTCCCCAGCCCCTATAGCCTCGCGCCTCCAATGACAGCGCCGGTCGATCGGATCGGGCGTGCGTGAGGCTTTCGTTCGCGGTGCGGGGACAGCCTCCCGCCGAGCCGGCCGGCCTTCGCGAAACGAAAACGGGATTTTTGACCATGTCGCGCCGTTGCGAACTCACGGGCAAAGCCGTGCAGACCGGCCACCTCGTGAGCCACTCGAACCGCAAGACCAAGTGCCGGTTCCTGCCGAACCTGTGCCAGGTCACGCTGCAGTCGGACGCCCTCAAGCGCCGGGTGCGCCTGCGCGTCACGGCCCACGCCCTGCGCTCGGTGGAGCACCGCGGCGGCCTCGACGCCTTCCTCATCAAGGCCCGCGAGATCGAGCTGTCGCAGGCCGCCCGCCTCATCAAGCGCGAGCTGCAAAAGAAGCTCGCCGAGGTCGAGACCCCGGTCGCCGCCTGATCGGCGACGCGTCGGCACGTCGAAGCGCGTGCCGGCCCCAAGGATCGGATCCCAAGGATCGGATCGAGGTCGTGTCCATCGAAAAGACCGCTTCGCGCCTGACGCGCGCAGCGGTCTTTTCGCGTTTTCCCTCCGGCGTCAGCGAGTGACACCTGACCGGCATCGTCGCCCTCATCGTGCCGATCTTCGGGATCGTGCTCCTCGGCTGGGCGGCGGCCCTGGCCGGGGTCCTGTCCGAACGGGTGAGCGACGGACTCTCGGAATACGTCTTCGCCCTCGCGGTGCCCGCCCTGATCCTCGATACCCTGACGCGGCCGGGGCTCTCGGGGGAGATCACCCCGAGCTACTGGATCAGCTACTTCGGCGGGGCGGCGGTGGCCTGGGCGATCGGCTCGCTGATCGCGCGGCGACGCGGGGGCATCGACCGGCGCGGCGCCGTCCTGCACGGCTTCGCCTCCAGCCAGTCGAACACGGTCTTCGTCGGCGTGCCGATGATCCTGCAGGCCTACGGCGAGGCCGGAGCCTTCCCGCTGTTCATGCTGCTCGCCGTGCATCTGCCGCTGATGATGGGTGCCGCGACCTTCCTCATCGAGGCTGACGGGGACAAGTCGTTCCTGGCGCGCCTGCGCGGGCTGGCGTGGGTGCTGGTGCGCAACCCGATCATCGTCGCTTTGGTGCTCGGGCTCACCTTGCGCCAGTTCGCAATCGTCCCGTCCGGGCCGGCCAAGCAACTCATCGACGCCGTGGCCGGCACGGCGTCGGTCTGCGCCCTCATCGCGCTGGGGGCGGGCCTGCGCCGTTACCGCCTCGTCCACGACCTGCCCGGCGCCCTGTCGATCGCGACGCTCAAGCTCGGCATCCATCCCCTGGTGGTCTGGGTGCTCGCCTTCCACGTCTTCACCATGCCGCCGGCCTATGCCGGCGTGGCGGTGCTGTTCGCGGCGATGCCGGTGGGCATCAACGCCTACCTGCTGGCCAACCGCTACGACACCGAGAAGGGTCCTATCGCCGCCGCGATCCTCGCCTCGACCCTGCTGGCGATCCTCTCGACCGCCGGCTGGCTATGGGTGCTGGGGCGGGTGTAGGCCCGTCAGCGACGGCCGCCGCCCTTCCGGACCGGGCGGCCGGTGCCGTTCGCGTCCTCCTCGAACAATTCCGCCAGCTTTTCGGTCATGGCGCCGCCCAAGTCCTCCGCGTCGATGATCGTCACGGCGCGGCGATAGTAGCGCGTCACGTCGTGGCCGATGCCAATGGCCAGGAGCTCCACCGGGGAGCGGGTCTCGATATCCTCGATCATCCAGCGCAGGTGGCGTTCGAGGTAGTTGCCGGGGTTCACCGACAGGGTCGAATCGTCCACCGGGGCGCCGTCGGAGATCACCATTAGGATCTTGCGCTGCTCGGTGCGGGCGAGCAGCCGCTTGTGCGCCCAGTCCAGTGCCTCGCCGTCGATGTTCTCCTTGAGCAGGCCCTCGCGCATCATCAGGCCGAGGTTCTTTCGCGCGCGGCGCCAGGGGGCGTCCGCCGACTTGTAGACGATGTGGCGCAGGTCGTTGAGGCGGCCGGGCGTGTTGGGCTTGCCGGCCGAGAGCCACGCCTCGCGCGACTGCCCACCCTTCCAGGCGCGGGTGGTGAAGCCCAGGATCTCGACCTTGACGCCGCAGCGCTCCAGCGTGCGGGCCAGGATGTCGGCGCAGGTCGCCGCCACGGTGATCGGGCGCCCGCGCATCGAACCGGAATTGTCGAGGAGCAGCGTGACGACCGTGTCGCGAAAGTTGGTGTCCTTCTCCTGCTTGAAGGAGAGCGGCTGGAACGGGTCGGTGACCACGCGCACGAGCCGGGCCGGGTCGAGCTGACCCTCCTCGAGGTCGAAGTCCCAGGCGCGGTTCTGCTGGGCGAGCAGCCGGCGCTGCAGGCGGTTGGCGAGGCGCCCGACGACGCCCTGGAGATGGGCGAGCTGCTTGTCGAGGTAGCTGCGCAGGCGCGCCAGCTCCTCGCCGTCGCAGAGATCCTCGGCGTGGATGATCTCGTCGAAGCGGGGGTTGAACACCTTGTAGTCGGGGCCGCGTGCCTCGTTCACCTTGGTGGGCGGCGGCCGCCATGACTCGGAGGCTTCCTCCGATTCCGCGTCCTCGGCCTCGTCGGGCAGTTCGCCCGATGGCGCGTCGGCGGATTCGGTGGCGCCCTCCTGGAGGTCGTCGGAGGCCTCCTCCGAGGAATCCATCTCGGCCTTGTCGCCCTGCGACTGCTCCTCGGCATCCCCGTCGCTGGGCTGCTGCTCGTCGTCCTGCGAATCGTTGTCGTCGTCGTTGTCGTCGTCGTCCGGATCGAGGGGGGTCTCGTCGGCCAGGTCGAGGGAGGACAGTAGTTCGCGCACGGTGCGGGCGAAATGGCGCTGGTTCTCGATCGACCCGAGCAGGCCGTCGAGGTTCGTGCCGGCCTTGCCCTCGATGTGCTCGCGCCACAGCTCGACGATCTTGCGCGCGGCGAGGGGCGGCGCCTGTCCGGTGAGGCGTTCGCGCACCATCAGGGCGACGGCGTCCTCCATCGGTGCGTCGGCGCGGTCGGTGATGTCCTCGTATTTGCCGCCGCGGTGATAGCGGTCCTCCAGCATCGCCGAGATGTTGCTGGCGACCCCCGACATCCGCCGCGAGCCGATCGCCTCGACGCGGGCCTGCTCGACCGCATCGTAGACAGCCCGCGCCGCCGCGTTCTCGGGGGCGAGACGGCGATGGACGCCGACGTCGTGGCAGCCGAGCCGGAGCGCCATGGAATCGGCGTTGCCGCGCAGGATCGCCACGTCCCCGGGCGTCAGTTTTCGCGGCGGCTCGGGCAGGCGGGCCTTGTCGCCGGTGAGCGCCGGCCGGTCGCTGGCATAGGTCACCTCGACCTCGGCGCGCTTGGCGATGGCGCGCAGGCAGCCGGCCACCGAACGCTTCAGGGGCTCGGAGACGGGCTCGCGGCGGTCACCGGTCTTGCGGTTGGAGATGGACATTCTTCAGGGTGATTCCGGTTCGAGCGCCTATGCCTCGGCCAAAGAGAATGGCCGCGAGGTGATCGCGTCCCAGTCGTAGGGGCACGGATCGGGAAGGGTATCCAAATCGCGTTTCATCTCGCGAGCCGCGCGCACCCGGCCGAGGTCGAAACCATCCTCGACCGCTTCGGCGATGCGGGGCCTCAACCCGGGATTCTTGCGAAGGACCTTGTCGACGCGCTTGCGCTGCTCGATGATCGTGAGGACCCAGCTCCGACTGCGCCGTTCCGGCTGATGGTCCCATTTCAGCATGTGCATCAAGAGGACTTCGAGGGCGCTTTCGAGACGATCGTATTGCTCGGCACCCACGTCGTTGAGCTCCTCCGCAATGTTCGCGACGTCGATCGTCTCGACCGCACCGGCCCGGAGCAGGGCGACCTGCTCCTGAACCCAGGTAAAGAGGTCGTCCTCGTGGCGCGTCCGCCCTCCGGAGGGGCTCGCTCCATCGGTAAGCGGCGCGCCTTTCAGAGCCGGCTCACCCATCGCGTCCTCCTATCGTCGTCAGCTCAAGGCCACGTTCGCCGCGCTCTCGGGCAATTCCTTGCCGAAGGCGCGCTGGTAGAACTCCGCCACTAGGGTGCGCTCGAGCTCGTCGCACTTGTTGAGGAAGGTGACGCGGAACGCGAACCCGACATCGGCGAAGATCTCGGCGTTCTCGGCCCAGGTGATCACGGTGCGCGGGCTCATGACGGTGGACAGGTCGCCGTTCATGAAGGCGTTGCGGGTGAGGTCGGCGACGCGGACCATCCGGTTGACGATGTCGCGGCCGCCGTCGCGCTGGTAGTGCTGTGCCTTCGACAGGACGATGTCGACCTCGCGGTCGTGGGCGAGATAGTTCAGCGTCGTGACGATCGACCAGCGGTCCATCTGGCCCTGGTTGATCTGCTGCGTGCCGTGATAGAGGCCGGAGGTGTCGCCCAGGCCCACCGTGTTGGCGGTGGCGAACAGCCGGAAGGCCGGATGAGGGCGGATGACCCGCTTCTGGTCGAGCAGCGTCAGGCGGCCCGAGACCTCGAGCACCCGCTGGATCACGAACATCACGTCGGGCCGGCCGGCGTCGTACTCGTCGAACACCAGCGCGACGTTGTTCTGCAACGCCCAGGGCAGGATGCCGTCCTGGAAGGCGGTGATCTGCTTGCCCTCCTTCACGACGATCGCGTCCTTGCCGACGAGGTCGATGCGGGAGACGTGGCTGTCGAGGTTGATCCGGATGCAGGGCCAGTTCAGGCGCGCGGCCACCTGCTCGATGTGGGTCGACTTGCCGGTGCCGTGATAGCCGGTGACCATGACGCGGCGGTTGCGCGCGAAGCCCGCCAGGATCGCCAGGGTGGTCTCGCGGTCGAACAGGTAGTCCGGGTCGAGGTCGGGCACGTGCTCGTCGGTCTGCGAGAAGGCCGGGACCTTGAGGTCGATGTCGATGCCGAACACGTCGCGGACCGAGACGGTCCGGTCGGGGAGCGAGGCGGGCGTGTCGTCAGAGAGCATACGTGACCTCGTCGGGGCGGGGCCGGCCCTCGGGCTCGGTCCTCGCAGGGTGTGTCTCGGGCGGGGTGCCGCATCCGCGGATGAGCGGCGCGGCATGTCCCTTCACCACGGCCGGCGTCTGACGCCAAGACTGCGAACGAAGGGATCGTTCATCGCATATAGGGCCCGTCGGGCAAATTACCGTACCCGGCCCGGAAAACGGCGGGCGTGCATCGATCGTGCCGGGACGGTCCGACCGGTCAGCACAGGCCGGCCGCGCGCAGGGTGTCATGCGCCTTGATGATGTCGCGCAGCCTCTCCTCGAACGACCGGTCGCCGCCGTTGGCGTCCGGGTGGAAGCGCTTCACCAGCACCTTGTACTGCGCCTTGATGGCGGCGGTATCGGCTCCCTCGTCGAGCCCGAGCACGTCGAGGGCGCGCAGGACCTTGGCGGAATGGCGCGGTCGCATCGGTTCGGGCGCGGCGCGCCGGGTCTTGGCGCCGACGCCTTCCGACCGCAGGACCCCGAGGGGGTCGACGTAGGCCCAATCGCGGCTCGCCTCGGGCGCGTCGGTCTTGCCGGCGCGGGTGGCGGGGTTGACCCCCATCGCCCAGGTCGGGCGATGGCCGATGACCGCGTCCTTCTGATAGGCCTGGACCGCGGCGTCGTTCATGCCGTCGAAATAATTGTACGTCGCGTTGTAGGCGCGCACGTGGTCGATGCAGAAGCGCCAGTACTGGCCTTCCGCCTTGCGCCCCTTGGGGGCGCGATAGAGCCCGGCGTTCTGGCAGCCGGGCGTTTCGCACGACCCGGCGGCGGCCGCCTTGGGCTCGTCGCAGGTCGGCTTGATGCGGATACGGTCGAACAGGCGCGAGTTGAGATCCATGACAAGGCGATTATGAGGGGGGCGCCCGGGGACACAAGGGCGCCGGGCCTGATGACGCATGCCGACATCGGGGGTTGACGCCGGTAAGCCGGTGCGGGGACCGAAAAGAGGGTGACGATGGCCGAGACAGAAACGCTGAAGGCGTGGATCGCCCGGACGCTGGAGGCGTCGCTGACGCCGGTGAGCCTCGACGTCGTCGACGAATCCCATCTCCACGCCGGCCACGGCGGCTGGCGGGAGGCGGGTGAGACCCACTTCCGGCTCGACGTGGTCTCCGCGGCCTTCGAGGGTAAGAGCCGGGTCGAGCGTCATCGCCTCGTCAACGCCCTCCTGGAGCCCGCCTTCCAGCGCGGGCTGCACGCCCTGGCCGTGCGCGCCCGCACGCCGGCCGACGCCGCCTGAACCAGCGGGGGAGTGCCGATGGTCCTGCAATGCACCCCCCACATCGCCATCGACGAGGCGGAGCTGGAGGAGACCTTCGTCCGCGCCTCCGGCCCCGGCGGCCAGAACGTCAACAAGCTCTCCACCGCCGTGCAACTGCGCTTCGATGCCCGCCGCTCGAGCTCCCTGCCGGACGCGGTGGCCGTGCGCCTGATGCGGCTGGCCGGGCGGCGCCTGACGGTGGACGGCGTCATCGTCATCAGCGCCCAAAGGTTCCGGACGCAGGACCGCAACCGCGCCGACGCCCGCGAGCGCCTCGCCGAACTCGTGGCCGAGGCGGCGGTGCCGCCGACGCCGCGCCGGGCCACCCGCCCGACGCTGGCGTCGAAGAAGCGGCGCCTCGACGACAAGTCGAAGCGCAGCGCCACCAAACGCCTGCGCGGCGAGGCCGGCGGCGACTGAGGCTCCGATCAGGGGCGGCGTCCCGGCGAGCCGTGGACTTCGACGTCGTAGGGCTTGTCGAGGGCGGGGGCGCCGACCGGCGGAGCGCTGGCCGGGGCATCCGGCGCGGGGGCCGAGGCGCTCGTCACGTAGGCGCTGCCGGGCTTTGCCAGCGTCATGACCAGGGCGATGACGGCCAGCACGCCCGCCAGGGCGGCCGGGACCAGGAAGGCGTCCTCGCCGTAGCGGTTCTGAAGGACGCCACCGACCACCGCGCCGGCGCTCAGGGCACCCCACAACGGCGCCTGGATCCAGAACGAGGGGGCCGGCTTGTGCAGGAGCAGGTTGGCGAGCCCCGTCCCGAACCGCACCACCGCGCCGGTGACGTAGGTGAGGGCCAGGCTGCGGCCGGCCTCGTCCTGCAGGGTCGCGTTCTGGAGGCCGAGCGCCAGGACGATCGGGTAGGCGTGCAGCGGCCAGGCGAAGGTGCCGTAGGGCATCACGAGGCCCGCGGTGAGCAGAAGGGCCTGCAGCGACAGGAGCACCGCCAGGCGCCATTGGCCGACCCAGGCCGCGATCAGGGTCCCGGCGAAGGCCCCGAAGCAGAAGATCAGGATCACGGACGCGACGCGGGCGGTGCTCTCCCAGTCGCCGAGGCTGACCGACACCCCGAACCGGGTGGTGTTGCCGCTCATGAACGACATGAAGAGCTGCGAGTATTCGAGGAACCCGATGGAGTCGGCGCAGCCCGCCAGGCCCGAGAGGGCGAGCGCGAGGGGAATCCGCGTCTTGCCGCTGGCGGGAAACGACTTGTTGTTCTGGTCTGCCATCCGGTGCTCCAAAAATGTCCCGGGGTGCCGCCGGCCCCGGATCCGCTCGATCGACAACGGCAGGGGCCGAAAGGCCGTATGGCCGTCCTGCCCCCTTCCCCGGCGACGAACCGGGCTGCGAGCGGGGGAGGCATCGGCCGGCCGACGCGGGCCAGCTTAGCAACAGAGATACCGCAAACCGGTTGCATCACGCAGGGCGCGGACCGTCGCGAGCGGGGGGGAGCGAACTCCTCGTCCCCACGCCCTCGGCCGATCGGGTTAGGCCGCATGCCGAGCGACCGCGGGAGCGAGCGCCCGTCAACGGTCTGGTAGGGATCGTCGTACCTGCTAGAGCGAAGGCACCGAGGGTTGCACGGCAAGGCGCTGGCCGACCCTCATCCGAGACATCGTCCTGCGCGTACGGCCGCGCGGCACTTTCCCGGCACGACGAGGCCGTCCGGGCACCGGGGAACGACAGTGACATGAAAGCCGCCGGGCATTCTGCGGCATCCGCCGACGCCGTGCCGAGCCGGACGCCCCTGTCCGCCCGGTTCGGGATCCGGACGCGGTTGGCTCTCTTGGTGGCCGCCACGCTCGTGCCGCTGTCGGCCGTCCAGCTCAACGAGCTGTACCAGCAGCGCCGGCAACGCATCGCCGCGGCGGTCGACCGGGTCCACGAGGCGGCCCAGGACGGAGTCGAGCGCTACCGCGACACCATCGACGAGGCGCGGACCACCCTCGGCCTGCTGTCGCGGGTGCCGGCGGTGGTCGAACGGGATGCGGCCACCTGCAAGACCTTCCTCGATCGGGTCCGCCTCGATCGACCGTGGGCCTCGGCCTTCTTCCTCGTCGACTCCGCAGGGCGCATCACCTGTTCGACGGTGGAAGGAACGCTGGGCCTCGATGTGTCGCAGCGCGCCTGGTATCTCAAGACGATGGCCGCGGGCGCCTTCAGCGTCAGCGACTTCTACGTCACCCTCTCCCGCAAGGCTCCCACCGTGGCCGCGGCCCTGCCGGTCGCCGCCGCTGTCGCCGGGGAGAGACCGCGGACGGTCATGGCCACGCTGGACCTGAACTGGTTCGACGACCTGGCCAAGGCGGTGGGCCAGAAGAACGACGCCACCGTCCTCCTGGTGGACGGCAGCGGACGCGGCCTCGCCCGCTACCCCTCGCTGCCCGGGATCGTCGGCCAGGACCTGTCCGGCTTCGACAACGTCAGGGCGGCCCTCGCCGTCGAGAACGGCCGTTACGAAGGGCGCGACATCCGCGGGACCGAACGCGTCTTCGGCCACAGCCGCCTGCCGGGAACCGACGCCCGCCTGATGGTCGGGCTCAGCCGGGCGACGGTCCTGGCGCCGATCGACGCGCAGCTCGTGCGCGGCGGCCTGCTGCTGCTGGCGATCTCCACCATCCTCGCAGGGGTGATCTGGCTCGCCGGCAAACGCATCTTCGTGGCGCCCCTGGTGCAGGCCTCGCAGGCCCTCAAGGACAGCGAAGCGTTCCTGCGCGGCGTCATCGATGGCTCCGGCGACTGCATCGAGGTGATCGACGCCAACGGCAACCTGGAGTTCGTCAGTCGCAACGGCCTGCGCGTCATGGAGGTCGACGATCCCGCCGCGATCCTGTGCAAGCCGTACCTCGACCTGTGGCCGGAGGCGATGCACGACGCGGTCCGGGCCAAGCTCGCAGAGGCGCGCGCCACCGGGTCGGCACGGATCGAGGGCGAGACCGTGACGGCCAAGGGCAATCCGCTCCACGTGGAGGTGCTGATCACTCCGATCGTCGATGGGAACCGCCCCACCGATCGCCTCGTGGCGATCGCCCGCGACATCACCCATCTCAAGGCGGCCGAGCGGACCGCGCGGGAGGCCGAGCGTGCCGTCCGCGAGAGCAAGGCACGCTATCGGCTGCTGGCCGACCACAGCACCGACATGATCACCCATATGGACCTGACGGGGCGGCGCCTGTTCGTCTCGCCGGGCTCGCGCGATCTCCTGGGCTACGAACCCGACGACCTCGTCGGCACGAGCCCGCAGCAGATGGTCCATCCCGACGATGTCGAGGGGCTGTCGGGCGTTTTCGCCGAACTGGCCTCCGGTGCCAGGGACCGGGTGGTGAACACCAACCGCCTCCGCCACCGGTCGGGCGAATGGGTCTGGGTCGAGGCCTCGATCAAGCTTTTGCGCGACGAGGCCGGAGCGCCGGCCGGTCTCATCGCTTCGGTCCGCAACATCATGGACCGCAAGCGCAGCGACGACGCCCTGCGCGAGAGCGAGGGGCGCTACCGCTTGCTCGCCGAGACGACGAGCGACGTGATCACCCGGATCGACGGCGATCTCCGGCGTCAATACATCTCGCCGTCGTGCGTCGCGCTGTTCGGCTGCGGCGCCGACGAACTGACCGGCGTCGACGTTCTGGAGGGCATCCACCCCGACGATCGCCAGGCGGTGCGCGACGGCGCCGGGCGCCTGTTCGCCGGAGCCGTGCCGGAAGACCGCGACGCGATCACCTATCGCATCCGGCACAAGGACGGGCACTGGGTCTGGGTCGAGAACCTCGTCAAGCTCGTGCGGGACGAGGCGACAGGGGCGCCGCAGGGCCTGGTCTGCTCCCTGCGCGACGTCTCTGACCGGCACAGGCAGGGCGAGGAACTGCGCCTCGCCAAGGAGATGGCGGAGCTCGCGCGCGCCCACGCCGATACCGCCAACGAGGCCAAGACCGACTTCCTGGCCTCGATGAGCCACGAGATCCGCACGCCGCTCAACGCGATCATCGGCTTCAGCGGTCTCATCCTCGACAAGCGCGAGTCCCTGCCCGACGATGTCCGCCGCCATGCCGAACTGGTGCAATCCTCGGGCGCGGCCCTGTTGACCGTGGTCAACGACATCCTCGACTTCTCGAAGGTCGAGGCCGGGGCGGTCGAGCTCGATCCCCGGCCGTTTCCCCTGCGCGCCCTCGTCGACAATTGCCTGTCGATCACCCGGGGCGCCCGGCGCGGTGGCGACGTCGAGATCACGGTCGACCTCGATCGGGGCCTGCCGCGCGTCCTGGTGGGCGACGAGGCCCGCCTGCGCCAGATCCTGCTCAACCTCCTCAACAACGCCCTGAAGTTCACGAAGGAGGGCTATGTCGCCCTCGTGGTTCGGCACGAGGCGAGTCTGGCCACCGGCGAGCGCCTGCGCTTTGCCGTCACCGATACCGGCATCGGCATCCCCAGGGACAAGCAGGCGCGGCTGTTCAAGCGCTTCAGCCAGGCCGACAGTTCGATCAAGCGCGACTTCGGCGGCACCGGCCTCGGCCTCGCCATCTGCCGGCGCCTCGTGGAGCTGATGGGCGGCGAGATCGGGGTGTTCTCGCAGGAGGGGCGGGGCTCGACCTTCTGGTTCACGGTGACGCTGCCGCGCGGGCGCCTCGACCTCGGCGCGGGCCCGACCGCGGGCGAGGCCGGCGCGACGCCGCGCAGGACCGGACGCCTCCTTCTGGTCGAGGACGTGGAGATCAACCAGGAGCTCGCCCGGGTGATCATCGAGGCGGCCGGCCATACCCTCGACGTGGTCGGCGACGGTGCCGCCGCCCTCGTCGCGGTGCAGGACAACGACTACGACCTCGTGCTGATGGACGTGCAGATGCCGGGCATGGACGGCATGACGGCGACCAAGCTCATCCGCCGGATGGCCGGGCCCGGGCCGAGGCTGCCGATCGTTGCGATGACCGCCAACGTGCTGCCCGAGCAGATCCGCCGCTTCCGCGAGGCCGGGATGGACGACCACGTCGGCAAGCCGTTCAGGCGCGACGACCTCTACGCCACCATCGACCGCTGGCTGCGCGATCGCGAGCCCGGCGGCGGTCCGGGTCCCGCCGCGCCCGTCGCGAGCGCCTCACGGGCGTGAGGCCGCGCCGGGATCGGGGCGCCGGAGCACGACGACGCGGCCGGGCACGTCGGCGTCGCTTTCGCGCCGGATCGCGGCCTCCTCCGCGAGGCGCAGATCGAGACCGGCCGCCGCGATGGCCTGCGACAGCGCGCCCTCGCCGTGGGCGTAGCGCCCATCCTGCCCCAGCTCGACACCCGGGCCGGGGGGCGACTGGACGGTGAAGGCGGCGTAGCCCCCCACCCGCAGGACTCGGGCGATGGCGCAGAGGACCGCTGCCAGATCGCCGACGTAGATGAAGACGTCCGCCGATACGACGAGGTCGAAGGCACCCGCCGGTTCGGTGGCGAGAAAGCTGCGCAGGTCCCCGGCCACCAGCCGGCGATAGCGCCCGGCGCGCTCGGCGTGTGCCAGCATCCCCGGCGAGAGGTCGACGCCGGTGAGATGCGCGACCCGGCCGCCGAGGGCCTCGCCCACCAGCCCGGTGCCGCAGCCGAGGTCGAGTGCGACCGCGAACGGGGCCGCCGCCCCGGCGGCGCGGTCCAGGGCCGCCACCAGCATGGACGGACCCCGGTAGTGGAGGTCGTCCACGAGGTGGCGCTCGAACCGCGGCGCGTAGCCGTCGAACAGGGCGCGGACGTAGGCCGGGGTGATCGCCTCCATCGCCGCGCCCTCGCCCATCCGCGCGAGGTGGAGGCGGGCGCCCTGCCCATCCTCCGGGTCGAGATCGAGGGCGTTGGCGTAGGCGCGCAGCGCCGCATGGAACGCGCCCTCGTCACCACCCGCCCGATGCTGCGCCTCCCTGGCACGGCCGAGCAGGAACCAGGCGGGCGCAAAGCGCGGCGCCCGTCCCAATGTCTGCTCGGCCATCTCGGCGGCGGCCGCGACGTCGCCCTCCGCGAGGCAGGCGGCACCGTAGCCGTAGCGGCGGTCGGCCAGGAGATCGCCGGACGAGGTCTGTGGGGTCATCGTGCTGGGGTCATGGGTGGGAGGGTCGCGGCCTGTTCCGGATCGCCCTACATAGCCGCGACCATGACCCCAAGCGCCAGCGATCTCCTCACCCTGACCCGCGAGGGCCTGTACTGCCCGGGCGGCGATTTTCACATCGACCCGACCTGGCCGGTGCCGCGGGCGCTCATCACCCACGGTCATGCCGACCACGCCCGGTCCGGCCACGGCCGGGTGCTGGCGACGGGGGAGACCCTGCGCATCATGGCGGTGCGCTACGGCGAAGCGTTCTGCGACACGCGCCAGGAGGCGCAGCTCGGCCAGCGGATCCGCATCGGCGACGTCACCGTGCGCTTCGTGCCCGCCGGCCACGTCCTCGGCTCCGCCCAGATCGCGGTGGAATCGGGCGGCCTGCGCGTCGTCGTGTCGGGCGACTACAAGCGTGCGCCCGATCCCACCTGCCTGCCGTTCGAGGTGGTGCCCTGCGATGTCTTCATCACCGAGGCGACCTTCGGCCTGCCGGTGTTCCGGATGCCGGACACCAGGGGCGAGGTCGACAGGCTCCTGGCCTCCGTCGCGCTGTTTCCCGAGCGCGCCCACATCGTCGGGGCCTATGCGCTGGGCAAGGCGCAACGGGTGATGGCCCTGCTGCGGCAGGCCGGCTACGACGGGCCGATCCATCTCCACGGCGCCATGGAGAAGCTGACGGACCTCTACAAGCGCGAGGGCATCCCGCTGGGCGATACGCCCAAGGTGGTGGCGGCCGACCGGGCAAAGCTCCAGGGCGCCATCGTGCTGTGCCCGCCGTCCGCGATCCAGGACGTGTGGTCGCGAAAGTTTCCCGATCCGGTGACCTCCTTCGCCTCTGGCTGGATGCGGGTGAGGGCCCGCGCCCGGCAGAAGGGCGCCGAACTGCCCCTCGTGATCTCCGATCACGCCGACTGGCCCGACCTGTGCCGCACCATCACCGAGACGGGTGCGGGCGAGGTCTGGGTGACGCACGGCCAGGAGGACGCCCTGGTGCATTGGTGCGGGACGCAGGGCATCGCGGCCAAGCCCCTCCACATGCTCGGCTACGGCGACGAGGGCGAAGCCGAGCCGGCGGCCGAGGTCGCGGCATGAACGACTTCGCCCATCTCCTCGACCGACTCGCCTACGAGCCGCGCCGCAACGCCAAGCTGCGCCTGCTGCAGGATTATTTCGCGCATGCCCCCGATCCCGAGCGGGGCTACGCGCTGGCCGCGATGACCGGCGGGCTGACCTTTCGCGAGGCCAAGGCGGGGATGATCCGCGGGCTGGTGGAGGCGCGGATCGACCCGGTGCTGTTCCGCCTGTCGTACAACTACGTCGGCGATCTCGCCGAGACCACGGCGCTGATCTGGCCGGGACCCTCGGCGGCCTCTCCTCCCCCTCGTGGGGAGACGGTGGAGGTGGGTGTGGTTCCGCTCGGCGCAGCCCGGGGGCGCTCGGCCACCCCGACCCCTCTCCACGAGGGAGAGGGGAGTCCCCCCCCGATCGGCCACAACGACCCGCCGCCCCACATCCCCACCCTCGGGGAGGTCGTCGACACCCTCGCCACGACGAAGAAGTCCGATCTCCCCGGCCACATCGCCGACTGGCTCGATGCCCTCGACGAGACCGGGCGGTGGGCGCTGCTGAAGCTCATCACCGGGTCGCTGCGGGTCGGCGTCTCGGCGCGGCTCGCCAAGACCGCGGTGGGGGCGCTCGGCGGGCACGAGGCCGATGCGGTCGAGGAGGTCTGGCACGGGCTCGAGCCTCCGTATGCGACCTTGTTCGCCTGGGTGGAGGGCAGGGGGGAACGGCCCCAGACCCTCAACCCGGCGCCGTTCCGGCCGCCGATGCTGTCGCATCCGATCGAGGAGGAGACCGATTTCGACAAGCTCGACCCGGCCGATTTCTCCGGCGAGTGGAAGTGGGACGGCATCCGCGTCCAGCTTGCGGGCGGGCGCGACGCCGAAGGCACACAGGTGGCACGCATCTACTCGCGCACCGGCGAGGACATCTCCGGTGCCTTTCCGGACCTCGCCGAGGCCATCGCCTTCGAGGGCACCCTCGACGGCGAATTGCTGATCCTGCGCGACGAGCGCGTCCAGAGTTTCAACGTCCTGCAGCAGCGGCTCAACCGCAAGTCGGTGACGGGGAAGCTGCTGGAGGAGTTTCCCGCCCACGTGCGGGCCTACGACCTTCTCACGGCCGATGGCGAGGACCTGCGCGAGATGCCCTTCACCGAGCGGCGCGCCCGGCTCGAGGCCTTCGTCGGCGGCCTCGACCACGCCCGCATCGACCTGTCGCCGCTGGTGCCCTTCG
Source organism: Methylobacterium sp. Leaf399 (assembly GCF_001424525.1). NCBI lineage: Bacteria > Pseudomonadati > Pseudomonadota > Alphaproteobacteria > Hyphomicrobiales > Methylobacteriaceae > Methylobacterium > Methylobacterium sp. Leaf399. The sequence goes on from NZ_LMQK01000031.1 coordinate 154,336, forward strand.
CGACCTGGGAGGACCTGGCCGCGGCGCGCGCCGATCCGGCGTCGGCCGGGGCCGGGGCGGATGCCGACGCCATCGAGGGCGTGATGCTGAAGCGGCGCACCAGCCCCTACCTGCCCGGCCGGCCCAAGGGGCCCTGGTGGAAGTGGAAGCGCGAACCGCACGTGGTCGATGCGGTGATGATGTACGCCCAGCGCGGGCACGGGAAACGCTCGTCGTTCTACTCGGACTACACCTTCGGCTGCTGGCGCACGGTGGAGGGCGGCGGCGAGGAACTGGTGCCGGTGGGCAAGGCCTACCACGGCTTCACCGACACCGAACTGGCCAAGCTCGACCGCTACGTCCGCAACAACACCACGAAGCGGTTCGGCCCGGTGCGCGAGGTCGCCTACGGGCCGGAGACCGGGCTGGTGCTGGAGATCGCCTTCGAGGGCGTGCAGCGCTCCACCCGGCACAAGTCGGGGGTGGCCATGCGCTTTCCCCGCGTCAGCCGCATCCGCTGGGACAAGCCCTCGGCGGAGGCCGACCGGATCGACGTGCTGGAGCGCATCCTGGCGCGGGGCGAGCGTGAGATCGCGCCGGGTGTCGCCGTGAGCGAGGAGACGCCATGACGCGCGAGGGCAGGATCGGAGACATCACCGACTTTTCGGACGGAGCGGTCTCGCGGCAGGCGAGCGCCCGCATCGCCGTCGCGACGCCCGGTCCGGGGTTCACGGAGATCACCGAGGTGGTCGCGGCCTTCCTGGCCCGCAGCGGCATCACGCAGGGTCTGCTGACGGTGTTCTGCCGGCACACCTCCGCCTCCCTCACCATCCAGGAGAACGCCGATCCCGACGTGCGCACCGACCTGATGACGGCGCTGGACGGGCTGGCGCCGCGCCACGGAGCCTATGTCCACGGGAGCGAGGGGCCGGACGACATGCCGGCCCACATCCGCACCATGGTGACCGACGCGGGCCTCGCCGTGCCGGTCGTCGGCGGCCGGATCGGTCTCGGGACGTGGCAGGGGATCTACCTGATCGAGCACCGGGATCGACCGCATCGGCGTGAGGTTCTGTTGCACGTGGCGGGTCAATGATGCCCCGGCCTCAGCCCCCGTCCGCCACGAACGTCGCATACCCCTTCGCCCGCAGTTCGCAGGCCGGGCACGTGCCGCAGCCGTAGCCCCAGTCGTGGCGCTCGCCGCGCTGCCCGAGGTAGCAGGTGTGGGTGTCCGCGACGATCAGCTCCACCAGGCCCTGGCCGCCGGTGGCCTTCGCCAGCGTCCAGGTCGCGGCCTTGTCGATCCACATCAACGGGGTCTCGAGGACGAAGCGGCGGTCCATGCCGAGGTTGAGCGCCACCTGCAGCGCCTTAATCGCGTCGTCGCGGCAATCGGGATAGCCGGAGAAATCGGTCTCGCACATGCCGCCGACGATGCGGCGCAGGTCGCGGCGATAGGCCAGGGCCGCGGCGAAGGTCAGGAAGACGATATTGCGGCCCGGCACGAAGGTGTTGGGCAACCCGTCCGCCGCCATGGCGATGGCGGTGTCGCGGGTGAGCGCCGTCTCCGAGATGGCGCCCAGCGCATCGAGGGCGACCACGTGGTCGTCGCCGAGCCGCGCCGCCCAGGCCGGATCGAGGGCGGCGATGCCGGTCCGCAGGCGGGCGCGGCAGTCCATCTCGATGCGGTGGCGCTGGCCGTACTCGAAGCCCAGGGTCTCGACGCGTGGGTAGCGCGCCAGCGCCCAGGCGAGGCAGGTGGTGGAATCCTGTCCCCCCGAGAACAGGACCAGGGCGCCCTCGTCGGTCATGGCGCTAGTCGCCCTCGTACTCGGCCCAGGACATCGGCGTCTCGAAAACCCGCACCGACGACAGCACCGGCAGGGACGGCTTGGTGCGATGCCAGATCCAGGCCGCGATGTGCTCGGCGGTGGGGTTCTCCAGCCCCTCGACCTCGTTGAGGCAGTAGTGGTCGAGCCGGGCCAGGATCGGCGCGAAGGCGGTCTCGACGTCGAAGAAGTCGACGACCCAGCCGGTATGGGGATCGACCGGCGCGGTCAGGGTCAGTTCGACCCGGTAGGAGTGGCCGTGCATGCGGTGGCAGCGGTGGCTCTCGGGCACGTTCGGCAGGCGGTGGGCCGCCTCGAAGGTGAAGGCTTGGGTGATCTTCATGACACGCACTCTACCTGATTCGGACGACCTGTTTCCGACCCGCCGGCCCGCTACGGAATGCCGATGATCTTGTGCGTCTGCAGCGACAGCCGCCAGCGGGCGTCGCTGCGGCAGGCCTCCACCGCCGCCCGCGTATGGGCGATGCGGTCGGGCCCGTCCATCGGCTGGAGCCAGTGATGGCGGAAGGGGAGGGCGGCGAGCGCCGCCAGATCGAACCCGGCCTGCGGATAGACCAGCTTCAGTTCGTGCCCGCTTGCCTGTACCAGCGGGTTACCGGCCTTGGGGCTGACGCAGATCCAGTCGATCCCCGCCGGCGCCGCCAGGGTGCCGTTGGTCTCCACGGCGATCTCGAAGCCGGCGGCATGGACCGCGTCGATCAGGGCGGCATCGAGTTGCAGCAGCGGCTCGCCGCCGGTGAAGACCACGTAGCGGTGGTGGTCGCCGCCGCCCCAGGTCGCGGCGATGGCCCGGGCCAGCGTGTCGGCGTCGGCGAAACGCCCGCCGCCGTCGCCGTCCATGCCGATGAAGTCGGTGTCGCAGAAGCGGCAGGCGGCATCCGCGCGATCCTCCTCCCGGCCGGACCACAGGTTGCAGCCCGAGAACCGGCAGAACACGGCGGCGCGCCCGGCCTGTGCGCCCTCGCCCTGGAGCGTGTGGAAGAGTTCCTTGACGGCGTAGGACATCGCGTTCCCGTAGAACGGTCGATAGGGCCGGCCGACGTGGCCGGTCGAGTGCGAGCCCATAGACCCCGCGCGGGGTCGACGCCACCACACCCGCGCTGTGCATGGCCGCGCGGGGCGGCCATCTTCGCCATGCTCTCGCCACGGAACACGGGTTGGAGTGGCCTCGTGGCGGGTGCGGCGGACCCGTCATCGCCCCTGCGGTCACGTCCGGACGACCGGGCGGGCACGCCGCCCCATCCGAAGACCGCACGCCGCGACGGGACCGCCCCGTCGCGATCGTCCCCGTCGAGACAGGCCTGATGTCGAACCGATTCTTGAGGCGCTTCGTCCTTGGGCTCACCGCTGCGGCGGGCCTGTTCGCGCCGTGTGCGGCGCAGGCGGTCACCGCACCGATGCTGGTGGTGGACGTCGATTCGGGCAAGGTGATCCATGCCCAGGGCGCCACCGACCCGTGGTTCCCGGCTTCCGTCACCAAGCTGATGACCGCCTATGTCGCCCTCGACATGGTCCGCCAGGGCAAGGTCAGCCTCGATTCGCTGATCACCATCTCGCCCCAGGCGGCGGCCGAGCCGCCCTCGAAGATGGGCTTCAAGCCGGGCACCCAACTCACCCTCGACAACGCCCTCAAGATCATCATGGTCAAGTCGGCCAACGACGTGGCCTACGCGATCGGCGAGAACCTCGGCGGCTCGGTCGAGGGCTTCGCCGCCGCCATGAACGAGACGGCCCAGCGGATCGGGATGCGCGAGAGCCGCTGGACCAACCCGCACGGACTGCCCGACCCACGCCAGTGGACGACGGCGCGGGACATGGCCGTGCTCGGGCGCGCCCTGATCCGGGACTTCCCCGATTCCCGCCCGCTCTTCTCCATCAGCGCCATCCAGTTCGGCCGCTCCGTCATGGCCAACCATAACGGCCTGCTCGGGCGCTACGCCGGTACCGACGGCATGAAGACCGGCTTCATCTGCTCGGGCGGCTTCAACGTGGTGGCGAGCGCCACCCGCAACGGCCGGCGCATCATCACCGTGGTGATGGGCCAGCCGAGCGCGCGCGAGCGCGACATCAAGGCGGCGGACCTGTTCGACTACGGCTTCACCCAATCGCCCGGCTGGGGGGCCGCGACCCTCGAGACGCTGCCGACCTCCGCGATCGCCGAGCCGCCGGACATGCGCCCCTACATCTGCGACCGCCGCAAGCCGATGCCGGTGGACTCCGGCCAGGCCGCCGTGGTCGCCGGCGGCGCCGCCGACCAGGCCAACACCCAGTTGATGGCCTCGGTCTCGCCCCTCCCCGCCGCCCTCGCCTTCGCCACCATGAACAGTGCCGCCCTGCGCAACCGCGCGCTGCCCCCGCGCGCGCCCCTGCAGCCGATCCTGGTCTGGATCGGCCGCGATCCCGCCGAGGGCGCCATCGCCCTTAGCCAGCAGGAGGACGCGGACAAGGCGGAGAAGGCCGCCGCCCGCACCGCCAAGCTGGAGGAGGCCAAGGCCAAGCGCGAGGCGGCCCGCGAGGCCAAGCAGGCGAAGACCCGGACGACCCAGGACAAGCCCGCTTCGAGCACGGCGAAGGCGACCGTCAAGACACGGCCCGGAACGCCCGCGTCCGCCAGCGCCTACACCGCGGTGGAGACCACGCCCGTCCTGGCGGGCGGCGCGAAGGTGAAGGCAGAGGCCGTCAAGCCGGCCAAACCGAATGCGGCCAAGGCGACCCCGGCCAAACCGGCGGCCAAGGCCGGCGACAAGAAGCCCGAGAAACCGGGGACGACCAAGGCCGCCGCCGGGCGCGGCGCGCGCGACTGAGCGCCCGGGCGCGGGTGACGGGGGCGGGAAAACCAGCGTAAGGCGATCCGCATGACAGACGCGCGCCGCCCGGACCCGATCCCGCTCACCGTCCTCACCGGCTTCCTCGGAGCCGGCAAGACGACCCTCTTGAACCGCCTGCTGCGCGACCCGGCGCTGGCCGACACGGTGGTCATCGTCAACGAGTTCGGCGAGATCGGGCTCGACCACCTCCTGATCGAATCGGTCGACCAGGACATGATCCTGCTCGGCGCCGGCTGCCTGTGCTGCACCGTGCGCGGCGACCTCATCGCCACCCTCGAGGACCTTCTGCGCAAGCGCGACAACGGCCGCGTCACGCCGTTCCGCCGGGTCGTCATCGAGACGACGGGGCTGGCCGACCCCGCGCCGATCCTGCACGCACTGATCTACCACCCCTATCTGGTGATGCGGTACCGGCTGCAGGGCGTCGTCACCGTGGTCGATGCCGTCAACGGCGAGGCCACCCTCGACGCCCATCCCGAGGCCCTGCGCCAGGCGGCGGTGGCCGACCGGATCGTCGTGGCCAAGGCCGATCTCGCCCCCGATGGCGGGGCGGCCCTGCGCGGGCGGCTCGCCGCCCTCAACCCCGGCGCCGGCATCCACGAGGGCGACGTCGCCGCGGCCGATCTTCTCGGAGGGCTGTTCGGCGTCGAGGGCAAGAGCGCGGACGTGCGCGCCTGGCTCGGTGCGGAGGCGGTGGACCACCACCACCACCATCATGGGCATCACCACCACGACGTGAACCGCCACGACGCGGCGATCCGTGCCTTCACGCTGACGAGCGAGACACCGGTGCCGCGCCCGGCGTTCGAGATGTTCCTCGATCTGCTGCGCTCGGCCCACGGCCCCAAGCTGCTGCGCCTGAAGGGACTGGTCGGACTCGCCGATTCGCCCGATCGCCCCGTCGTCGTCCACGGCGTCCAGCACATCATCCATACCCCCGTGGTCCTCGAGGCCTGGCCGGATTCCGATCGCCGCTCCCGTCTCGTCCTGATCGTGCGCGACCTCGACACCGCCTTCGTCCAGGGTCTGTGGGACGCCTTCCTCGGCCGTCCGCGCCTCGACGCGCCGGACGCGGCGGCGCTCACCGCCAACCCCCTGGCGATCCCCGGCGGCTGAAACGGCCTTCGGCGGTCCCGGTCCCGGTCGGCGGCAAGCCGGCATCGATCTTGGTACCCGGGTGGTGAGGGACGCGCCGTGACGGCGGCGGCGTCCCGGATCGAGACATCCCCACCCGGGATCAGGACGATTGCATGCGACACAGGTTCAGGGTGATCCAAGGTGGCCTCGGGCAAGGCGGCATCGGGCAAGGCGGCATCGGATGGCCGCGGCCGGAGGCGGAGCCCGTCAGGCCCGGGCCGGACACCTGGTCGGTCGAGATCAAGAAGGCGTCGGCGGTCACCGACGAGCGGGTGGTGGCCTGGCGCGACCTGCTCGCGCGCATGGGCGTGCCCACGCCGGTCTTCGCCGATCCCGACTACCTGCTGGCGGCGGCGCAGCATCAGGAGCGCGGCGTCGAGCCGGCGTTCGCCTTCGCTCTCGCCGGGTCGGCGGGACGGACCCGCATCGAGGGCGTCGTCGGCCTCGTCATGCCGTCGGCCGTATGGGGGCGTGGCCGTGTCCGGCCCTGGCAGCCGCCGGGCCTGACCCTGGCCCCGACCGTCCATCCTGCCCATGCCGGCGCCGTCGCGCAGGCCCTCGACGAGGGCCTCGTCGCCCTCGGAATGCGCCTCGACCGCTCCGGTGCCGAGATCGAGCCGGCCGCGTCGCTGCTCGAACGAACGATGGCACCGTTGCGCTCGGCCGTGAGCGCCCGCCGCGATATCCCCGCGGGGAACGTCCTCGGTATCCGCCCCCCGAATGCCATCGCCCGCGACCGGTCGGAGATCGAATGTGTGGTCGACCCCGGCCGCATCCGCGATGCCGTCGAGGACTTCCTCGGCCTCGACGCCCGCGTGTCGGCGCGACCGATCCTCGACGATCCCTCGCAGGCGATCATGGTGCGTGTGGTGACCCGCCGCTTCGGTCGGCGCGGCGAGGCCTGCGTCGACCTTGTGAGACGGTCGGGACGCCTCGTCGCGGGCCGCATCCACTTGGGAACCGGCGCCGGCGCAGTGCTGTGGAAACAGGCGGAGGATCGGCGCAGCGTCGTCGCCGCGGTGCCGAAGGACGACCGTATCCGCGGCTAAGCCGCGGGGCGGGACTACTCGTCCTCGCCGAACCGGTTGGCGAGGAGGGCGACGATCGCGTCCATGCAGGCGCGGGCGTCCGGCCCCACCGAGGTCACCGCGATGGTCGTCCCCTGGGCCGCGCCGAGGGTGAGAAGGCCCATGATCGAGCGACCGCCCACGGTCTCGCCGGACCGCGTGACCGTGACCTGGGCGTCGTAGCGCTCGACGGTCTGGACGAACTTGGCGGAGGCGCGCGCGTGCAGCCCACGTCGGTTGATGACAGGAACGACCTCCAGCAGTCCGCCCTCGGGCACCGGTGGGAGATCGTCGTCCTCGGCCTCGAAGGTCTCGCTCATCGGGTGCGGGCCGCTTCCTCGGTTCGGCGCGGTCGCTTCGGCCACGCTCTCATGATGGAACCGTGGTTAAGCCCTTCCCGCGTCCGGCGAAAGCTCATTTTCCCGCAAGGACCCGCGAGGCGACGTTAATGTACTTGCGCCCCGCCTCCTGGGCGTGGAGCACCGCGTCCCCGAGGGTCTCCTCGTCGCGGACGCTGGCGAGCTTGATCAGCATGGGAAGGTTGATGCCGGCGACCACCTCGACGCAGCCGCCGCTCATACAGGACAGGGCGAGGTTCGACGGCGTGCCGCCGAACATGTCGGTGAGCACGACGACGCCGTTGCCAGTGTTGACCCGGCCCACCGCCGACATGATGTCGAGGCGGCGGGTTTCCATGTCGTCCTCGGGGCCGATCGTGATCGTCTCGATCTGCTTCTGAGGACCCACGACGTGCTCGAGCGCGGCTTTGAACTCCGTCGCGAGCAGCCCGTGGGTGACGAGCACCATTCCAATCATCGACGCATGTTCCAGCGCTCTCGAGAAGCCGCTGCCATTTTGTGCAGCGCAATGTCGTGCGCAAGACGGTCGCGACGTTTTGTACGGCACAACGTCACGATCATGCCATGGTGGATGTGCCGAGGCTACGGGTCGCCGTCATGCCACGCTGCGAGAATCGGCAGGTGCGTCTGCGCCGCAACGCACACGGCCTGCGTGTCGAGGGCGTCGAAGACCAGCCGGACCCCGAGACCGCTCCGCAGGAGCCCTGGTCCGAGGGTGAGACGGGGCAGGGCGACGTCGAGGAGGGTGACGCGATCCGCGCCGTGCTCGGGCAGGCGTTCGTCATCGCGTCCCAGATCGACCACGAGGCGCACAACCGCCGCGTCGTGCGTCGCAGCGAGGCGCCGGATGCCGTGGCCGCGAACCTCGGCGAGCCCCGCCAGATCCGGATGCGGACCGGCGACGAGGCGCCCATGGTGTCGTTCGAGCCGGATGCGGTCGTCGCCCACGAGACCGGCATGGATGCCGCCCATCGCCGCCCGATCGAGGAGCGCCAGGGCGAGGGCGGTCTTGCCCGTCCCCGATTGGCCCCTGATCAGAACGCCGGCCTCGCGGATCGCCACGGCCGTCGCATGCACGGTCTCACGAAGGGGCGAGGCGACCGGCATCGGCCGCGATCAGCGCAGCGACGGCAGGCGCACGATGAAGCGGGCGCCGCGGATCGTGGGCTCGCCGTCCTCGTCGGCGGGGCCGGGCCGGTTCTCGGCGCGGATGGTGCCGCGATGGGCCTGGACGATCTGGCGGGAGATCGACAGCCCGAGGCCGGAGTTCTGGCCGAATCCCTGCTCGGGGCGGTCGGTGTAGAACCGCTCGAAGATCCGCTCCAGCGCGTCCTGGGGAATACCCGGGCCCTCGTCCTCGACGATCATCTCGACCTCGCCCTTCACGCGGCGCAGGGCGACCCGGACCTTGGCGTCGGGGGGGGAGAACGAGCGGGCGTTGTCGAGGAGGTTGTTGATCACCTGCCCGAGCCGGCTGTCGTGGCCGAAGATCATGAACGGCGCCTCGACGTCGCCGGGCGGCGCGTCGACGTCGAACTGGATGAAGGCGTCCTTGGCGCGCTTGCGCTCGTTGGCCACCGAGACGACGGTGGTGAGGAGCTTGCGCAGGTCGACCCGTCGCGCCTCGGCCCGCGCCAGTTCGGCATCGAGGCGTGAGGCGTCGGAGATGTCGCTGATCAGGCGGTCGAGGCGCTTCACGTCGTGCTGGATGATCGCCAGGAGCCGCCCGCGCGACTCGTCGCTGCGTGCCAGCGGCAGGGTCTCGACGGCGCTGCGCAGGGAGGTGAGCGGGTTCTTGAGCTCGTGGCTGACGTCGGCGGCGAAACTCTCGATGGCGTCGATACGGCGGTAGAGGGCCTGGGTCATGTCGCGCAGGGCGCCCGAGAGGTGGCCGATCTCGTCGGTGCGGCCGGTGAAGTCCGGGATCTCCTCGCGCGACTTGATCCCCAGGCGCACCTTCTCGGCCGCGTCGGCCAGGCGCCGGACCGGGCCGGCGATGGCACCGGCGAGCAGGATCGAGAGCACCAGCATCACCAGGGCGGCGATGAGGAAGACCTGCAGCAGGCCGAACCGCTCGGAGGCGATCACCCGGTCGATGTCGCCCCCTTGCGTCGAGAGCATCAGGGCGCCGCGCACGACGCCGCCGCGCTGGATCGGCACCGCCACCGAAACGATGGTCTCCGTCGCCCGGTTGCGGCGGACCACGGTGCCGCGCGACCCTGCAAGGGCGACCTGGACCTCCTTGAGGGATTGGCCGTTGGTCGGCCCGGCCTCGTCGGGCTGCGCCGGGGGGTCTCCCAGGACCGCGCCGAAGATCTTCGCCTGGACGAAGTCGTAAGCCTGTTCGAGCACGTTGCGGCGATGCCGCGGCAGGCCGTCGGCGCGCCCGATCTCGCCGCGGGCCGACAGCGTGCGGGTGTCGAACAGGAGGCCGCCGTCCTGGTCGTAGACGCGGGCACGATTTCCGGTGGGCGTCACCAGGCGGCGCAGCAGCGGCGCCACCCGTTCCGGGTTGAGGGAGAAGGTCAGCGGCGAGGGGTTCTCCTCGCGCAAGGATCCGGGCTCGCCCGCCTGGAGCTGCAGGAGCTTGTCGGGATCGATCCGGATGGCGTCCGTCTCCACGGAGGCCGAGGAGGCGATCGCGCCGGCGATGATCTCGCCCTGGATCAGCAGGCTCTGGACCCTGGCCTGGATCAGGCCCTGTCGGAACTGGTTGAGATAGAGGAAGCCGAACAGGAGGGCGAAGAGCCCCACGAGATTGAGGACGACGATGCGCCGCGTCAGGCTCGAGGAGGCCCTCTGCCCGATCCCGCGCCACAGCAGGCGCGGCCACGCCAGCAGGCCGCGCGGGGGAATGTTCTCGTCGGAGGGAGCCACGGTGGTCCGGGTCGGCACGAATCGAAGGGGCGGCGCGCCTCAGCTTTCCTTGAAGCGGTAGCCAACGCCGTAGAGGGTTTCGATCATGTCGAAGTTGGTGTCCACCACCTTGAACTTCTTGCGCAGCCGCTTGATGTGGCTGTCGATGGTGCGGTCGTCGACGTAGACCTGGTCGTCGTAGGCGGCGTCCATCAGGGCGTTGCGGCTCTTCACGACGCCGGGGCGATGCGCCAGGGCCTGCAGGATCAGGAACTCGGTGACCGTGAGGGTCACGGGCTCGCCCTTCCAGGTGCAGGTGTGGCGCTCGGGGTCCATCATCAGGAGGCCGCGCTCCAGGGACCGGGCGGCAGCATCGGCCTCGCGGGCGGCCGCACCCGGGCCGTCCTTGGGCGCGAACCGGCGCAGGACCGCCTTGACGCGCTCCACAAGCAGGCGCTGCGAGAACGGCTTATGGATGAAGTCGTCCGCACCCATCTTGAGGCCGAACAACTCGTCGATCTCCTCGTCCTTCGAGGTGAGGAAGATGACCGGCAGGTCGGATTTCTGCCGCAGGCGGCGCAGCAGCTCCATGCCGTCCATGCGCGGCATCTTGATGTCGAAGATCGCGAGGTCCGGGGGCGAGTGCTTGAGCCCGTCGAGGGCCGAGGCGCCGTCCGTATAGGTCTGGATGCGGTAGCCTTCCGTCTCCAGCGCGATCGAGACGGAGGTGAGGATGTTGCGGTCGTCGTCGACGAGGGCAATGGTCGGCATGGCGTTCCCTATTGCTCGGATGCGGCCCACGGGCCCGTCACGAGCCAGCGCCTCCGCATCCGGCCCTGGCGAAAGGGTCCGGCAAAACGCGGTCGCGGCCGTGTCCGAGACGGGCCGCATTCGCGCGGAGAGTCATCCCCTGTAGCCGGTGCGATCTAAAAAAGCGAGCGGTCGTGGTAGCTTGACCGTAAGGGGCGGGATATTCCGCAGGCGGCCACCCCGTGCCGCGAGCCCTCCGGCGAAGAGGTCGCGGGGCGTGACCCCGTGACGTGCGGGCCGCCCGGGCTATGCTCACCCCACCCGCCGCACTCGAGGAATTCGATCCGCCATGGCCAGCGACGAGACCCCACCGCCCCTCTCCGAGCCGCGTCGCGGCCCCGCGCAACCGCTTCCGGCCTCGGAGGCGCCGTTCGACGCCATCGGGCTCGCCCGGCACCTCCTGCGGACCGTCCGCTCGGGGGCGCTCGCCACCCTCGATCCGGATGACGGCACCCCCTTCGCCTCGCTGGTGACGATGGCCACCGACGTCGACGGGACGCCGCTGATGCTGCTCTCGCGCCTGTCCGGCCACACCCGCAACCTGCTCAAAGACCCGCGCGCCTCGCTCCTGTTCAGCGCCGGCGGCAAGGGCGACCCCCTGGCCCATCCGCGCCTGACGGTGACCGGCCTCGTGCGCCGGACGGAGGAGGCGCGGGCGCGGGAGCGCTTCCTGATGCGCCACCCCAAGGCCAAGCTCTACGCCGATTTTCCCGACTTCGCGTTCTTCGCCCTGGAGCCCACCGCCGGCCACCTCAACGGGGGATTCGCCAAGGCCGCGACCCTGACCAAGTCCGAACTCCTCCTCGACCTCTCGGGGTGCGAGGCGATCGTCGCCGGCGAGGCGGGCGCCGTCTCCCATATGAACGCCGACCACGCCGATGCCCTGGCGGCCTATGCGGGCGACGCCACGGCGAACTGGCGGCTGACAGGGATCGACCCGGAGGGAATGGACCTGCTGGCCGGCGACCGCACCGCCCGCATCCCCTATCCGAGCCCGGTGCGGGATATGGGCAGCCTGCGCAAGGTCCTGGTGGAGATGGCCGCCTCCGCCCGCGCCGGGGGCGGCGGGCCGGCCGCCTGACAGCACGACCAGCGGCCGGCGCCGCTACGCATTCGAAACGACTGAGCCGCTAGGATCGGGCCGCGGGCCCGATCGCCCGCGGTCGGTTCCATGCGTGCGGAGTGTCATGAGTCGGTTGCGTGAAGGCGGTTCGCCCGGAACCCTCCTGCGGTCCGTCAGGATCGGGTTCGCCCGAGCCTGGAGCTGGGCGGTCGCCCGGATCCTGCCGGGGAGCGCCGCCGACCCGAGCTCGGCCGAGGAAGCGCGCCTGCGCCTCTCGACCATTGTCGCCATCGCCGCCGCCGAACGAGGCCGGTCGGCCCCGGACGGGGACGGCCCCCGGCGGCAGGTGGCGCCGGAGCGGGTCGTCGCCCAGGGCATGACCGACGTCGTCCTGCTGCGCCGTGCCGGCGAGCCCGCCACCTACGCGACCCCCTCGTTCGCGCGCCTGTTCGGTACCGGCAGCGACGCCACCGTCCTGCGCGCGCGCGTCCACCCGGACGACCTCGCGGCCTTCGACGCGGCGGACGCGGCCGTCGAGGCGACCGGCTGCAGCGTGGTCCTCGCGGTGCGCATGCGCCATGCCGACGGCCACTGGATCTGGGTCGAGGCCGTCAACGACCCCGTGGCCGATGGCGTGGCCGAGGGCGGCCCCACCATCCTGTCGTGCCTGCGCGACGTCACCGAGCGGCGCAACCAGTCCGACGAGTGGCGCATGGCCCGCGATGCGGCCGAGCTCGGCCGGGCCAGGGCCGAGAACACCACCCGCGCGAAATCCGAGTTCATCGGCCTGATGAGCCACGAGATCCGCACGCCGCTCACCGCCATCCGCGGCTTCATCGACCTCCTCACCGACGGCGGCCCGCTCGAACCGCAGCAGCGCCGCCACCTCGCCCTCGTCGAGGCCGCCACCGAGACCCTGCTCGTGGCGGTGGACGACATCCTCGACTACGCGAAATCCGAGACGGGTGACCTGCGGATCGAACGGCGCAGCTTCGCCCCGGTGGCCGTGATCGCCGGCGTCGTCGACCTCGTCCGCCCGGCCGCCGAGGGCAAGGGCCTGATCCTCGACTCCAGCTTCGGCCACGACCTGCCCGCGCAGGTGACGGGCGACGAGCGCCGCCTGCGCCAGATCCTCCTGAACCTCCTCAACGACGCGGTCGGCGTGGCCCAGGCCGGAACGATCCGCCTCTCGGTCCTCGGCCCCCGCCTCGGGCAGGGGGCGGACGTGCTGCGCATCGCCATCGTCGCGACGGTCCCCGACCAGACCAACGTCACGGTGCTGCCACGGGCGGCCCTCATCGACGGCGGCGGCCTCGGCCTCGCCATGGCCCAGCGCTTGATCGGGCTGATGGGAGGGCGCCTCGACCGGACGACCCGGCCCGGCGAGGCGGCCGCCTACCGGTTCTCCGTGGTGCTGCCGGCATCCCTCGAAGCCGAGCCCGCCCCGGCGGCGATGGACGTGGCCTTGACGCGCCCCACCCGCGTGCTCCTGGCCGAGGACGGCGCCATCGACCAGGAGGTGGTGCGGGCGATGCTCGAACGGTCCGGCTGCGTCGTCGACGTCGTCGGCGATGGCCTGGCCGCCGTGGAGGCGGTCCAGGCCCGGACCTACGATCTCGTGCTGATGGACATGGTGATGCCGGTGATGGACGGCTTGACCGCCGCCCGCCGCATCCGCGCCCTGCAGCATCCCTCGCGCCGCGTGCCGATCCTCGCCCTGACCGCCGACGTGATGCCCCAGCGGGTGCGCGCCTTCACGGAGGCGGGAATCAACGACCACCTCGCCAAGCCGTTCGACCGCGCCTCCCTCGCCGAGGCGGTGGCGCGGCAGCTCTCCGCCTTCGTCCTCCTGGATGCCGGTGAAGGCGGTCAGCGCCCGAGCCGGCCGGCGGTGTTCGAGCGGGCCTGCTACGATAGCCTGCGGTCCGAACTCGGCCTCGCCGCCGCCCAGGGCACCCTGCGCGCCTTCATGTCGCTCCTGGAGACCGCAGGCGATGCCGCGAGCTCGGCCCGCGAAGCGCAGACCATCGCTGTGGCCGCCGCCCGCCTCGGCTTCCTCGACCTCGCCAACGCCTACGGACGGCTCGCCGCCGCGGCCGAGGGGCCTGAGTCGACGGCGGCGCAGCGGCGCTGCTCCATCGCCCGCGATCTGGCCAGGCGCACCTTCGGCGAACTCACGTCCCTGCAGAGCCCCGACGTCTCCTCCACCGTCGCGCTGCTCTGACCGGCGCGACGCCACGCTCGCTTGGCGCTGGCGGGCGGCACTGCTATCTCGCGGGTCCGTTCCTAGAAGCCGACAGACCGTGCGCCGGGCCCTCGCCTCAAGCCGACGGGCCGCGCCGCGCCGGAGAGCCAATTCTCGATGACGACATCCCCCATCGACAACATCCGCAACTTCTCCATCGTCGCCCATATCGACCACGGTAAATCGACCCTGGCCGACCGGCTGATCCAGACCACCGGTACCGTGGCCCTGCGCGACATGAGCGAGCAGATGCTCGACTCGATGGACATCGAGAAGGAGCGCGGCATCACCATCAAGGCGCAGACCGTGCGCCTCGAATACAAGGCCGAGGACGGCAAGGACTACATCCTCAACCTGATGGACACCCCCGGCCACGTCGACTTCGCCTACGAGGTCTCGCGGTCGCTGGCCGCCTGCGAGGGCTCGCTGCTGGTGGTGGACGCCTCCCAGGGCGTCGAGGCGCAGACGCTGGCCAACGTCTACCAGGCGCTCGACGCCAACCACGAGATCGTGCCCGTCCTCAACAAGATCGACCTGCCCGCGGCCGAGCCCGAGCGCATCCGCGCCCAGATCGAGGAGGTCATCGGCATCGACGCCTCCGAGGCCGTGGCGATCTCTGCGAAGAGCGGGCTCAACATCGAGGCGGTGCTGGAGGCCATCGTCAAGCGCCTGCCGCCGCCCAAGGGCGACCGCGACGCGCCCCTCAAGGCCCTGCTGGTGGACAGCTGGTACGACGTCTATCTCGGCGTCGTGGTGCTGGTCCGCATCGTCGACGGCGTGCTCAAGAAGGGCATGAACATCCGCATGATGCGGGCCGACGCCGTGCACGGCGTCGACAAGATCGGCGTGTTCCGGCCGAAGATGGCGGACATCGCCGAACTCGGCCCCGGCGAGGTCGGCTTCTTCACCGGCTCGATCAAGGAGGTCGCCGACACCCGCGTCGGCGACACCCTCACCGAGGACAAGCGCCCCTGCAAGGAGATGCTGCCGGGCTTCAAGGACGTGCAGTCGGTCGTCTTCTGCGGCCTGTTCCCCGTGGATGCCGCCGAGTTCGAGACCCTGCGCAGCGCCATGAGCAAGCTGCGCCTGAACGACGCGAGTTTCTCCTACGAGATGGAGACCTCGGCGGCGCTCGGCTTCGGCTTCCGCTGCGGCTTCCTTGGGCTGCTGCACCTGGAGATCATCCAGGAACGGCTGGAGCGCGAGTTCAACCTCGACCTCATCTCGACGGCGCCCTCCGTCGTCTACCGCCTGCAGATGACCGACGGCACGGTCAAGGAACTCCACAACCCGGCCGACATGCCGGACGTGATGAAGATCACGGCCATCGAGGAGCCGTGGATCCGCGCCACGATCCTCACGCCCGACGAGTATCTCGGCGGCGTGCTCAAGCTGTGCCAGGACCGGCGCGGCACCCAGGTTGACCTCAACTACGTCGGCAAGCGCGCCATGGTCGTCTACGACCTGCCGCTCAACGAAGTGGTGTTCGATTTCTACGATCGCCTGAAGTCGATCTCGAAAGGCTACGCGAGCTTCGACTATCACATCTCCGATTACCGCGAGGGCGACCTCGTGAAGATGTCGATCCTCGTCAATGCCGAGCCGGTGGACGCCCTCTCGATGCTGGTCCACCGCACCCGCGCCGAGCATCGCGGCCGGGCGATGTGCGAGAAGCTGAAGGACCTCATCCCACGCCACCTGTTCCAGATCCCGGTCCAGGCGGCGCTCGGCGGCAAGATCATCGCCCGCGAGACCATCAAGGCCCTGTCCAAGGACGTCACCGCCAAGTGCTACGGCGGCGACATCTCGCGCAAGCGCAAACTCCTGGACAAGCAGAAGGAGGGCAAGAAGAAGATGCGCCAGTTCGGCCGTGTGGAAATTCCGCAGGAGGCCTTCATTGCGGCGCTGAAGATGGATGATTAGCCAGCGTCATATATCGATTGTATATTTTATACTTTAGGCGGTACAAATCCGATATAGAACTCTCGAATTGTTCATTGATGCGGACAAATTGGTTATATCTTTCGAAAAGCGGCAATTTTAATCGAATTTTATCAATGCCGGGATAGGATTGCCCAGTGCCGCTCCTGGGTTGTCCAACATGTCGCTCAATATCCTGTCCGATTCCGCGGTTCTGCGTGCGCTCGACAAGTCGCTCGGGCGGATCGAATTTTCGCTCGACGGGCGCATCCTGCGGGCCAACCAGCCCTTCCTCGACGTGATCGGCTATCGCCTCGACGAGATCGAGGGGCGGCCGCACGCCATGCTGGTCCCCGAGGCCGAGCGGGACAGCGCCGAGTACCGGGCCTTCTGGGAGCAGCTTCGCCAGGGCCAGTTCCAGTCGCGCGAGTTCAAGCGGGTCGGCAAGGGCGGGCGGACGATCTACATCCAGGCGTCCTACAACCCGGTGCTCGATCGCCGCGGGCGTCCGGTCAAGATCGTGAAGTTCGCCACCGACATCACCGCGCAGAAGGCCCGCGACGCCGTCTATCAGGGGCAGATCGCGGCGCTCGACCGGTCCCAGGCGGTCATCCATTTCACCCTCGACGGCACCATCACCGACGCCAACGAGAACTTCCTGTCCACCATGGGCTACCGGATCGAGGAAGTCCGCGGCCGTCACCACAGCCTTTTCGTCAGCGAAGCCGAGCGCGATAGCCCCGCCTACGCGGCCTTCTGGGCGGCGCTCGCCGAGGGCCGCTATCAAGCCGGCGAGTTCCAGCGCCAGGCCAAGGACGGCCGCGTCGTGTGGATCATGGGTGCCTACAACCCGATCCTCGACGCGGAGGGCCGGCCTTCCTCGGTCGTCAAGTTCGCGACGGACGTGACGCAGCAGGTGAACGACCGCATGCGCCGGATCGCCGGCCAGAAGGTCATCGACGGCGACATCGAGGCGATCACCCACGCGATGTCCGACGTGGCCGTCCGCGCCCAGAAGACGACGGACAGCGCCGTCGAGACCTCCGGCAACGTCCAGGCCATCGCCGCGGGGGCCGAGGAGTTCGCCGCCTCCATCGAGGAATTGAGCCGGCACGCCACGGAGGCGAGGACCGCGGCGGACGATGCCGTCGTGCGCGCCCGCGAAGCCAATGGCATCATCTCGGGCCTGACGACGGCCGCCGACAGGATCGGCGAGGCCGTGAGCCTGATCCGCTCCATCGCCGACCAGACCAACCTCCTGGCACTCAACGCCACCATCGAGGCGGCGCGGGCCGGCGAAGCGGGACGGGGCTTTGCCGTGGTCGCCACGGAGGTGAAGGCGCTCGCCGCCCAATCGTCGCGGGCGACCCAGGAGATCGGCACCCAGATCGGCGCCGTGCAGGCGGCCACGGACCAGGCCGTCGACGCGATCACGGCGATCACCGCGACCATCGCGCATCTGAGCGAGATCTCGCTGAGCGTGTCCTCGGCGGTGACCGAGCAATCCGCCGTCACCCGCGACATGTCCCTGAACATGCAGAACGCGGCAAAGAGCGTACAGCTCGTACGCGAGAGCATGGAGGGCATCTCGCAGACCGCCGGAGAGATCGACGCCTCGGTTCGCCGGGTCGCCGTCTCGGCGAGGGCCCTGGCCTGAGACGGCGACCCGGCGAACCGAGGCGGAACCGCATCGCCGAGCCCGCACGGCGCGCGAGCGAAGCCCGTTTCCGCACCACGACGTGATCGACAGGACACCGTACGACGCGGCTCGCGGTCTGTGCCCGACCCCCGGGCCGCTTCCGCCGCGTCGCGGATCGCTTCCCGCTCTACTCGTCGGTGCCCTTGCCGCTCGCATCGGAGGCGGCGCCATCGCGTGGTTCGGCGTTGGCGACCGCGGTGCGTTCGAGGAACGGCTTGAGCCGGTCGGCCAGCTGCTGCCCGAGGTGCCTGGCGTAGGCGTTCTTAAAGAAGCGGTTGCCGGTGCCGCGCCCGTAGAGCCGGTCGTGCGCGCCGACCATGGCGTCGACCTCCGGACGGCACAGGAAGCCGGTGACGCTGGCCGCCTCGTACCAGCGTCCGGCCCGCGCGAAGGCCATGCTGCGCGGGTTGGCCGCCACGGTCTCGGCGAAACAGGCGGTGGCCGCCTGCTCCAGGGGAAGCAGCATCTCGTGCGCGCTACCGGGAACCCGAGGCCCCGCCTGCACCGGCGGCGTGAGAGCGACGACGGTCACAAGGCTGAGCAGCACGGCTTTCATCGGGGAAGGCCTCAGGCATGGCTAAGATCGGTGCCACCCGAGTATTCACCAGGGAACCCGGCCGGAACAGGGCCGAACGACGAGATCGTGATGCCGGGTCGCGCCTGTGACGCCGGGGGCACAGATCGCGGGGCTAGCCGCGGCGTTCGGCGTTCCAGCGACCCGTGCAACGGACTGGTCCGTTTGTGGTCCAGGTGCCGTTGCCCAAGCCCTCACGTCCGAGGCGGCCGACGACGCTGGCGCTGTCCGACCCGCGCGCGATCACCGCCTTGACGCTGCCGTTGCCGGAGACGCGTCCGCGCACGTCGAAGTCGTCGCCCGCATAACTCGCCTGCCCGCGATCGATCTTCACGCCGTAGCGATAGGCGCGGTCGCAGGGGCCGTCCTCGGTTATGACCTCGATGCTCCAGCTGCCGTCGTAGCGGTCGGGGACGGCGACCTTCTTGGCGGCCACCGGCCCCGTTGCGGCGACCGCGATGGCGGAGGTCAGGGCTGCAAGGCTCAGGAGACGCATCGTCATGTCCTCGATCCGTGTTGGTGGACCCGGGAAACCGCCAAGCGCCCACAACGGTTGCGGGCTGGGCGCTCAGGCCGCGGCCGCCGTGGCCAGCGCCGCCCCTAGCAGCGCGAGGAGGTCGCCGCCGGCATGGAGGTAACCGGTGACGCCGGCCTGCCTGAGCGCCGCGTCGAGGTCGCCCGGCTTGCCGGCCAGATAGATCTCGCGGGCGCCCGCCGCCTTCAGGGCCTCGGCAGCCGCCACCGCATGGGTGGCGTAGAGCGCATCGGACGAGCACAGGCAGGCGATGGCCGCGCCGGATGCGGTGAAGGCCTCGGCCAAGGCTGCGGGCTCGACGAAGCCGTCGTTGCCCAGGGCCTCGATGCCGCCCGCCGCAAAGGCGTTGGCCGCGAAGGTCGAGCGCGCGTTGAAGACCGCCACCGGGCCGAGGTTGGCCAGGAACACCGCCGGGCGCTTGCCCGAGGATGCCAGATGCGCATCGGACGTGTCGCGCAGCGCCTCGTAGGGCTCGGCGAGGCGGTGCGAGGGCAGGGCGGCCTCGCCCGCCGGCATGGGTGCGGCGGCCGGCACGTCGAGGACGGTGACGGGCTTCTCGTAGAGGTTCGGGAATTCGCTGGCGCCGGTGAGCGCCTCGCGGCGTGTCGCCACCGCCTTGGTGCGGTTCGCCCGCATCGCCGCGATCCGGCCCTGGAGGTGTCCCGCCCGGAGGCTGGCGAGGATGCCGCCCTCGCGCTCGATCTCCTGGAAGCCGGCCCAGGCGGTCTCGGCCAGCGATTGCGTCAGGGTCTCGAAGCTGCCCGCGCCGGCGGCCGGGTCGGCGACCCTGGCGAGGTTGGATTCCTCGATCAGCACGATCTGGCTGTTGCGTGCCACCCGCCGGGCGAAACCGTCTGAGAGGCCGAGTGCCAGGGTGTAGGGCAGGGCGGTGACCGCATCGGCGCCGCCCAGGCCCGCGGAGGCGGTGGCGAGCGTCGTGCGCAGGATGTTGGTGAAGGGCTCGCGCCGGGTCATCATCCGCCAGGCGGTCTCGGCATGCAGGCGCAGGGGCTTCGGGTCGAGCCCGCAGGCGGCCTCCACCCGCGCCCACAGCCGGCGCATGGCGCGGAACTTGGCGATGGTCAGGAACTCGTCGGCATCTGCCACCAGCAGCACGGCGATCGCGTCGCGCGCCCGTGCCAGGTCGTGGCCGGAGGCCTCGAGGCCGCGCAGGTAGGCCACGGCGGTGGCGAGCACGGCGGCGAGTTCCGCCCCCTCGCTGGCGCCGGCCTCGTGATAGGGGCGCCCGTCGGCGAGCATGGCGCGGCCGGTGAAGCCGGCCGCATCGAACGTCGCCAGCAGCGCGGCGGCCTGCGACAGACCCTCGTCCGCCTCGGCGCCAGTGGCCGCCAGGGTGCCGATCGGATCGAGGCCGAGATCGAGGTCGAGGGCGCCGAGCGCCTCGCCGCGGGCCTCGGCCAGGGCCTTGACGAGTTCCGCGGCTTCGATGCCACGGGCACCGGCGTCGAGGCGCAAGCCGATGAGCGGCAGCATCACGCCCGACAGGGCGGTCTCGAGGGCGGTGACGTCGTGGGCTTCGAGCCCGTAGCCGCGGGCCGACGGCGCGCCGGCAAAGACCAGGGTGAGCGCGTCGGCGCCGCCTTCGAGGTCGGCCAGGGCGAGCGCGTTGGCGGCGGCCGGATCGGGATGGTCGAGGCGCTGGGAGATCCGCCACGGGCCGGGCGCCCGCATCGGTTGGGCCACCGGCTCGGCCGCCTCGTAGAGCGGTTCGATCCGGATGCCGTCGGCGCTGCGCGAGACCAGCCGCTTCTCGAAATCGCCGCCCTTGAGCACGCCTTCCACCAGGCCGAGCCAGCGCTCGCGGGTGGCCGGCGGAAACAGGTCGGCGAAGGGGCGGTCTTCCATCGTCAGGGCCTCGCGAGCGATGCGCCGGCCGAGCGTGGCCGGACACGGTTTCGCTGCAAGCCCTCGCATGACGGGCCGCGTGGAGGCAATCGCCTTGTGGCTGTGCCCGCGACGCCTATCCGAACACGATCAGGCCCGCGAACCCGAGCGACCCGACGATGATCCGCCACCAGGCGAACAACCGGAAGCCGTGGGCCGAGACGTAGTCGAGCACCGTGCGCACCACGATCAGGGCGGAGATGAAGGCGGTGATGAAGCCGATGACGATGAGGCCGGTGTCGTCCACCGTGAGGTTCTTGTAGTTGTCGAGCAGGTCCTTGGCGAAGGCTCCGGCCATCGTCGGCATCGCGAGGTAGAACGAGAACTCGGTGGCCGAGCGCTTGTCGGCCCCCATCAGCATCGCGCCGACGATGGTGGCGCCCGAGCGCGACACGCCGGGGATCATGGCCAGGCACTGGAACAGGCCGATCTTGAGGTCCATCACCAGGGGGAAGTCGAACACGTCGCGTTTCTCGACCTCGAGGTCGGTCTCGTCGATGACGAGCAGGACGAGGCCGCCGGCCACCAGGGTCGCGCAGACGATCCACGGGTTGAACAGGAAGTACTTGATGTATTTCGACAGGAGGCCGCCGATGATCGCCGCCGGCAGGAAGGCGATCAGGATGCCGAAGACGAAGCGGCGCGCCCGCGGATCGTTGGGGAACGCCAGCGCCACGCCCAGCAGGCGGCGGAAGTAGACCGTCAGGATCGCCAGGATGGCGCCGAGCTGGATCAGCACCTCGAAGGTGTTGTTGGGCGACTTGAAGCCGATGAAGTGCCCGACCAGGAGCTGGTGGCCGGTGGAGGACACCGGGATGAACTCGGTGGCGCCTTCCACCACGCCGAGCACGACCGCCTTCGCGATGCCGACCGCATCCATCATCTGATCGCCCCGATATCGTGGTGGTTGGGTGTCGCGTTCATCGCGCCGTCGAGCGGGCCGCGGGGCAGGCTTGTCCGATCGCGGTTGACGGACGGTTACCGTGAAAGGTCGAGCGTGTTAATGAGGCGGCAACGATCGAGCAATAAGTCTCAACCGCGGCCCGTTCACGAGGGGCTTCGACACGGCCCGTCGGCCCGACGCGCCGAAACCCGTCCGAAACGGCCTCGATGGCGACGCTGCACCATTCCCCCTTCTGCCCGCACTCACGTTTCGTGCGCCTGGTCCTGGCCGAGATGGGCATGGAGCCGGCCCTCGTCGAAGAAAAGCCGTGGGAGCGTCGCGACGCCTTCCTGCTCCTCAATCCCGCCGGCACCACGCCGGTCCTCGTCGAGGAGACGGGGCTGGCCGTGCCGGGGCCCGGCATCATCGCGGAATATCTCGACGAGACCCGCGGGCTCGGCCTCAGCGGCCGGCGCCTGCTGCCGGAGGTCACCGCCGACCGGGTCGAGGTCCGCCGGCTGCTCGACTGGTTCCTCGTCAAGTTCGACGCGGAGGTGACCGGCTACCTGGTGCTGGAGAAGATCCACAAGCGGTTCATGACGAGCGCGGTGGGCGGCGGTCCGCCGGACATGCACGCGATCCGCGCCGCGCGCACCAACGTGCGCTACCACCTCAAATACATCGGCTACCTGATGGGGCGGCGGCGCTGGCTGTCGGGCGACCATCTCACCTATGCCGATCTCGCGGCGGCGGCCCATCTCTCCTGCGTGGATTACCTCGGCGACGTGCCATGGGACGAGGACGAGACCGCCAAGGACTGGTACGCGCGGGTGAAGTCGCGCCCGTCCTTCCGCACCCTGCTCGCCGACCGTGTGCCCGGCATGGCCCCGGCCGACCATTACGCGGACCTCGATTTCTGACGTCCTTCGCGCGGCTCCCGATCCGGCACGGACGCCGTTTCCCGGGCGGGCGCGGAGCCCGTTCCGGGAAGCGCCGATGCGTGACGAGCCGGCCTCCTCCGGCATGAAACAGCCCCGAAAGATCCTCGCCGGCGGCGAACTCCGGGACGCCCTCGAGACCCGCGCCCGCCGTCTCGGCTTCGACCTCGTCCGGGTGACGACGCCCGACGCCGTGCCGGGCCTCCCCGAAGACCTCGCGGGCTGGCTCGCCGCCGATTTCCACGGCGGGATGGCGTGGATGCAGGACCGCGCCGACCAGCGCGCCGACCCGGCCGTGCTGTGGCCGCAGGTCCGGTCGGTCGTCATGCTCGGGATGAACTACGGTCCCGAGACCGATCCGTTGTCGCTCCTCGAACGGCGGGACCGCGGCGCCATCGCGGCCTACGCCCAGCGGCGCGACTACCACGAGGTGCTGAAGGGCAAGCTGAAGGAACTCGGCGGCTACCTCTCGGCCAAGGGCGACGTCCGCGTGAAGGTGTTCGTGGA
Source organism: Methylobacterium sp. Leaf399 (assembly GCF_001424525.1). Classification (NCBI taxonomy): domain Bacteria; kingdom Pseudomonadati; phylum Pseudomonadota; class Alphaproteobacteria; order Hyphomicrobiales; family Methylobacteriaceae; genus Methylobacterium; species Methylobacterium sp. Leaf399. The sequence continues at coordinate 177,491 of NZ_LMQK01000031.1, forward strand.
CACCGCCCCCGTGATGGAGAAGCCGCTGGCGGCCGCCGCCGGCCTGGGCTGGCAGGGCAAGCACACGGTGCTGCTGTCGCGGGCGTTCGGGAACTGGCTGCTCTTGGGCGCCATCTACACCTCGGCCGCGTTCGCGCCGGATGCGCCCGAGGCCGACCATTGCGGCGGCTGCCGGCGCTGCCTCGACATCTGCCCGACGGGCGCGCTGCCGGCGCCCTACCGGCTCGATGCGCGGCGCTGCATCTCCTACCTCACCATCGAGCACGAGGGGCCGATCGCGCCGGAGTTCCGCGCGGCCATCGGCAACCGCATCTTCGGCTGCGACGATTGTCTCGCCGTCTGCCCTTGGAACAAGTTCGCCAGGGCGGCGGGCGAATCGCGGCTGGCGGCACGCAACGACCTCCTCGCGCCGCCGCTGGCCGACCTCGCCCGCCTCGACGAGGCGGCGTTCCGGGTCCGCTTCGCCGGCACGCCGATCAAGCGGACCGGGCGCGACCGCTTCCTGCGCAACGTTCTCATCGCCATCGGCAATTCGCGGGACGAGACCTTAGCGCAGGGCGCCCTCGACAACCTGCGCGATCCGTCCGCCCTGGTGCGCGGCATGGCGGTGTGGGCGGCCGCCCGGCTCCTCGATCCGGCGCGCTTCGCGATCCTCGCCGACGACCACGCGGGCCGAGAAACCGACGCCGACGTGCTGGCGGAATGGGACGCCGCGCGCGATATGGCCCCGGTGCGCCCCGGCGCGACCTGACGACGGAGACCAGCCCCGTGAACCTGTTCGTCTTCGGCCTCGGCTTCACCGCCCGCCACTTCGCCGAACGCGAGGGCGCCCAATTCGCCGCCGTGCGGGCCACCGTCACCGACGGGGCCCGTGCCGACGCCATCGCCCGCGAGACGACGTTCGCCATGCGCACCTTCGGGCCGGAATCCGACGACCCGCGCATCGCGGCCGATCTCGCCGAGACCGACGCGCTCCTCGTCTCGGCGCCACCGGACCGCGACGGCGACACGGTGCTGCGTCGCTACGGCGCCGCGATCCGCGACAGCCGCATCGGCTGGATCGGCTACCTCTCCACCATCGGCGTCTACGGCGACCACGACGGCGCCTGGATCGACGAGGACACCCTACCCATCCCCAAGAGCGCGCGTTCGCGCGGCCGCCTCGCGGTGGAGGACGCCTGGCTCGATCTCGGCCGGCAGACCGGCAAGGCGGTGCAGGTGTTCCGCCTGTCGGGCATCTACGGCCCGGGCCGCAACCCGCTGGTGAAACTGCGCGAGGGCAAGTCGCAGCGGATCATCAAGGCCGGCCAGGTCTTCAACCGCATCCATGTGGACGACATCGCCACGACGCTGATGGCCTCGATCCGCCGGCCGCGGCCGGGGGCGACCTACAACGTCACCGACGACGAACCGACGCCGCCGCAGGTGGTCACCGAATACGCCGCCGCCCTCGCCGGACTGCCGCTGCCGCCGGAGGTGGATTTCGAGACCGCTGATCTCAGCCCGATGGCCCGCAGCTTCTACGGCGAGAACAAGCGCGTGCGGAACCGGCTGATCCGCGAGGAACTCGGGGTCGACCTCGCCTACCCGACCTACCGGGAGGGCTTGGCCGCCCTGGTGGGCGACGCCTCGGCCTGAGCCGGGCGGGGCGCATGCCCGACCACCCCCAGGGCGCGAAAGATCAGCGCCCGGACCTGGCGCGGACGCTCCACGAACCGGGCCGCCACGTAGGACAGGCCTTGCGCCACCGCGAGGGCGACGAGGAGGGTCAGCACCGTCCCGAACGCCCCGGGCACCCAGCCCTGGTGGGCCCGGAGCGAGAACACCAGCGTCATGACCGGCACGTGGATGACGTAGAGCGTGTAGGAGAACGCCGCCGCCCCGCGCCAGGCCGTGAACAGGCGGGTGGCTGGGCCGTCCCGCGTCGCGAGGTTCAAGAGGCACAGCGCCAGCGGCAGGCCGAGGGCGGCCTGGTAGGCGAGCAGGCCGCGGTGGTCGCTCAAGGCGTCGACGTAGCCCGGGTCGCTCACCGTCGCGAGGGGGAGCACCAGAAGCAGGGCGGTCGCCGGCCACAGCAGGCCCGAGTCCGCCCAGGCCCCCAGGCGGTGGCCGAACAGCGCGGCGCCGGCCCCGGCGGCGAACAGGGCGAGGGATTGCGGGTAGAAGAATCGGTCGGCGGTGATGGCGATCATCCCGACCACCACCGTCCCTGCCACGAGGCGCACGAGCCCGGTCCGGACCAGGGCCAGGGCGGCGAAGGCCGCGACACCGTAGAGGTAGACCTCCTGGCGTAGGGACCACAGCGCCCGGTCGATGACGAAGGTGGCGTCCCCCGGCCCGAAGGTCAGCGTGATGCCGCGCAGGAACGCGATGAGGTCGAGGCGGTAGGGGTCGCCGGTGCGGGTCAGCAGCGGCAGCCCGGCATGGCCGATGGCGCCCACCGCGAAGGTGACGACGATGGCCAGGATCAGGGGCGGCCAGATCCGGGCGACGCGGTGGACGGCGTAGGGCAGCACGAACCGGTCGCGGTCCTGCGCGATCAGGCGCGACAGGCTCGTGGCGATCACGAAGCCGCTCAGGGAAAAGAACACCATCACCGAGAGGCGCCCGACCCACTCGACGACACCGGCCACCGGTGCCTCGAGGTGCGGATAGGCCATCCCGAGGGCATGGCTCACCAGCACCGCCTGCGCCGCGATCCCGCGCACCCCGTCGAGGGCCTCGTACCGATAGCCGCGCATGGGCGCCCCGTTTCTCCACGCCTCGGCGGAAGGGGCGTCGAGGCCCCGTCCGCCCCGCGGGTTTAGTCGTGGCGCGGCGGGGTGAGCAAGCCTGTCCCGTCGGGTCGGGCCGCCCGTGTCAGGCGGCCCTGCGGTTCGCGGCCGGACCGAAGTGGTCGATGTAGCGGGCGGCGATGGCCGAGACCGGCAGCACCACGAAGACGTCGGTGGTGCCGAACTGGTGATCGACCACGGCGCCGTCGCCGAAGGTGGCGCCGACGCGCAGGTAGCCCTTGATCAGCGGCGGCAGTGCCTGCAGCGCCGCCTTCGGGTCGATCGCCTCGCGGGCGAGGCGGTCCATCGCCACGTAGCGGCCGGGCAGCGCGCGCGCGCGCCAGGCGTCGGGCGCCCGAGCGTGGTGGTGGAGGAAGCTCAAGGGCAAGGCCAGCCGATCGGGGTCGGTGCCCTCCAGGCTGGCGCAGCCGAGCATCGCGTCGATGCGGTGATGCTGGACATAGGCCCAGATGCCGGCCCACAGCAGCTCCACCGTGCGCTTGGTCCGATAGGGCTTGAGGACGCACGAGCGGCCGAGTTCGAGAAACCTCTTGCCGGGGTTGGCCGCGAGCAGCGGCGCGATGTCGTACTCGCCGGCGGTGTAGAAGCCGAAGTTGCGGTCGGCGGCGTCCTGGCGCAGCAGGCGGTAGGTGCCCACCACCTTCGGGCGCGGCTTGCGGAAGGGCTTGGCCTCGGTGGCGGCGTGGTCGATGACGAGGAGGTGGTCGCAGACCGTGTCGTAATCGTCGATGTCGCGACGCGCGAGCAGGGTCATCCCGGTGGGGATCGCCGACATCTCCTCGTAGAACACCCGGTAGCGCAGGCGCTGCGCCCGGCGGATGTCGGGCACGGATGTGGCCAGACGCACTTCGAGGTTGCCGATCCGGCCGAGGCTCGGGTCGAGGCCCGGCGCCGCCAGCGGCCTCTTGAGGCGCGGCTTGAACTTGATCGGGACACCGCCGGGCGGCAGGAAGCCGAGGCCCGGAAACGCGGCGAGGCCCGCGTCGACCCGCTTCTGCCGGAACCGGGCGAGGGGGGCGTGCACATGCGCCTCCCATCCGTTGAGCCACGCCGCCGAGGCGTCACGCGCGAAATTCGGGACCATCGGATCCGCCCTGCGAGGCGCCTGGGCTGGCTCCCGGTGGAGCCGTCGGCCTCGTGCCTCGACCGCTTCCATTAATCACGAAGCGGGAACGCTTTTATGACAGATCTTCGCGTGACGACAGAGGAGCTTAAGGCGCAGGGCGACCCGCTCCGGCGACCTCCCGCGAAGGGTAGCCGCCGAAGCACCGCGCGGTCCGGTTAGACGAACTGGTTGAGGCCGGGGATGGAGCCGACGATGGGGCCCATCACGTCCTCGCCGACCTTTTCGCGGCCATAGGCGAACAATTCACGCCCGAGGGGCTGCATCTGACCCATCGGCACGCCGGCCGCCATCAGCTTCTGGCCGAGCGCCATGACGCCGCCGCCCATCATCCCGCCGAGCATGCCCATCAGGCCGCCGCCGCCACCCTCGCCCGCGTTGGAATCGGCGATGAGGGCTTCCGATCCCGGCATCGCCGTGAGCAGCTGCGCGACCTCGGTGGCCGGCCCTTCCTTCTGCAGGAAGGCCAGGATGTGGCCGAGGGCCGTCTGCGCCGTCGCCGCATCGAGGCCGGTCACGCTCGTGACGCGGGTGATCAGTTCGTCCATGTCCAAGGCTCCGCCGAAAAGGAAGCTCGTCCTTCGAGCCTCGCCGCCGTGAAATCAAGGGCGGCCGGGCGAGGGAGCCCCGATGGACCGGGATATTCGGACAGGGTGACGCAACGGGCTTCGCTCGGACCTCGACATCCGGTCGGGCGCCCCGCGAGTCCGCGGCGCGCCCGTGTTCCGATCAGAAGCCGCGGCCGATGTAGCCGGGGCCGCCGCCGAGGATGTTGCCCGGGCCGATGCCGATGCGGGCGGGGCCGCGGCCATAGCCACCCCGGCCATAGCCACCGTAACCGCCACGACCGTAGCCGCGACCGCCGTAACCGCCACGACCGTAGCCACGATTGCCGTAGCCGCCACGACCGTAACCGCCACGACCGTAACCGCCGCCATAACCGCGGCGGCCGTAACCGTACTGGACGGTATCCGTCGCCAGGGGTGCCACGTCGGCGGTCGGGACGGGCATGGGGGCCGCCGACACCGCTGCGGGCGCGAAGAAAAGGCCGGCGGCGATGAGGCCGGCGGCCAGGGTGATCGATTGTTTCACGCGGTATCCTCCGTGAGATGCGCCGTCTCCGAACCGGAGGCAGGCGGTCTCGTGGGGAGGTAACGCACGCCGGAGGTGTTTCGGCACGCGGCGGCACGAAACATCGTTTACGCCACGCTTCGACGTACGCCGTCCCGATGCGGTCGGCCTGGAAAAGACGGCCGGCGACCGCCATAACCGCAGGCGCCGCGCCTTTGCGCACGGCACGAGGTTTGGAGCGGACGATCATGCAGGGCGACAGCCAGGATCTCGACGGCAAAATCCTCGACGGCAAGATCCTCGTGGGCAAGAGCGGCGCCAAGCCGGAGGCCCTGACCCTCAGGCTCGCCAACCGCCACGGTCTCGTGGCCGGCGCCACCGGCACGGGCAAGACCGTGACCCTCCAGGTGATGGTGGAAGGATTCTCCAACGCCGGCGTCCCGGTCTTCGCCGCCGACATCAAGGGCGACCTCTCGGGGCTGGCCGCCGACGGAGAAGCCAAGCCCGTCTTCGTCAAGCGGGCGCAGGAACTCGGCATCACCTACGAGCCCGACCGGTTTCCCACGGTGTTCTGGGACCTGTTCGGGGACCAGGGCCATCCGATCCGCGCCACGGTCATCGAGATGGGGCCGCTGCTGCTGGCGCGGCTCCTCGAACTCAACGACACCCAGGAGGGCGTTCTCAACATCGCCTTCCGGGTCGCGGACGACAACCAGTGGCCGGTGCTCGACCTCAAGGACCTGCGGGCGCTGCTGCTCTACCTCACCGAGAACCTGAAGGAGATTTCGGGGACGTACGGCAACGTCTCGGCCGCATCGGTCGGCGCGATCCAGCGCCAGCTCCTGATGCTGGAGAACCAGGGGGCCGACCGGTTCTTCGGAGAGCCGGCGCTCGACCTCAACGACTTCATGAAGCGCGACCGCGACGGGCGCGGCATCGTCAACATCCTGGCCGCCGACAAGCTGATGCAGCGGCCCAGGCTCTACGCCTCGTTCCTGCTGTGGATGCTCTCCGAGCTGTTCGAGCAGCTTCCCGAAGTGGGCGATCTCGACAAGCCCAAGCTGGTGTTCTTCTTCGACGAGGCACACCTGCTGTTCGACGACGCGCCCAAGGCCCTGCTCGACGCCGTGGAACAGGTGGTGCGCCTGATCCGCTCCAAGGGAGTCGGCGTCTACTTCGTGACGCAGAACCCGCTCGACGTGCCCGAGACCGTGCTGGGCCAGCTCGGCAACCGGGTGCAGCACGCGCTGCGCGCCTTCACCCCGCGCGACCAGCGCGCCGTGAAGGCCGCCGCCGAGACGTTTCGCCAGAACCCCGGTTTCGACGTGGCGAAAGCCATCACCGAACTCGGCGTCGGCGAAGCGCTGGTCAGCTTTCTGGAGGCCAAGGGCACGCCCTCCGTGGTGGAGCGCGCGCTGATCGCGGCCCCCCAGGGCCGGGTCGGGCCGCTGACGCCGGCCGAGCGCGCCGACCTCATCGCCAAGAGCCCGCTGCGGGGGAAGTACGATCAGGCGATCGACAACGAGAGCGCCTACGAGATCCTGGCCAAGCGCAAGGGGCTCGATGCGGGCGGCGCCGAGGCGGCGCAGGAGTCGGAGGGTGGCCTGACGGGCATGCTCGGCGGCCTCGTCGGCGGAATGTTCGGTGGCAAGCCGGCGACGGGAAAAGGCCGCCGCCCGCCCCAGAGCCTCGCCGAACAGGTGATCGGCAACGCCGCCCGCTCGATGGCGCGGACGGTAGGGACGCAGGTGGGGAACGCGATCCTGCGCAACGTGCTGGGTGGGTTGATGAAGCGGTGAGGCCCACTGCGTGACGCTCCGGCGAAATTTTCGCGCCGCTTTTACCCCTTGCTGGGAGGCGGCGGCGTTTTCGCTGGTCTGACGCGGAGGGTTGCCCAGCCGCCTCCATCCTTGGTCCCTCCCCCGAAGGTAGAGAGGAAAGCCCCTTCAGCTTGGTCGATCCGAAGCGCGCGACCTGATACGAGACGGCTGAGAACCGGGGCCAGTTCTGAACGAACTCGGTGCACAAGCTCGAATTCTGCTGGCCATCATCGTGCGCGGTCCGTCGATCGCGGAAGCTGTCCGCGCGGACGAACAGCCGGCGACCACCAGTTTGCCGTCCTTGACAAATCACGTCGATCGAGCCTAACGAACCGGAGCAACGCGCGGCTTCCTCGCAGAAGTCCGCGCGTTTCGCGTTCGCGCATCGCTCGACCGGTGCCGCGGATGACCTGAACAAGAAGACGGCCCAGGCGCCAGCCGGAGGCCGGCAGAGAACACGAGAGAGAACGATGTTCGCAGTCATCAAGACGGGCGGCAAGCAGTATCGCGTTGCCGCCAACGACACCATCACCATCGCCACGCTCGAGGGCGAAGAGGGCTCGGCCGTTACCTTCGGCGAGGTCCTGCTGTTCGCCGACGGCGAAGGCGCCACCGAGGTCGGTGCCCCCATGCTGAGCGGCATCAGCGTCGTCGGCGAGATCGTCAGCCACGGCCGCGACAAGAAGGTCATCGCCTTCAAGAAGCGCCGCCGGCAGAACTCGCGGCGCAAGCGCGGCCACCGCCAGCACCACACCGTGGTGCGGATCATGGAGATCAGCGCCGGCGGCAAGTCGTCGAAGGCGCCCGAGCGTAGGGCCAAGACCGTGAAGAGCTCCGAGGGCGAATTCGCCTCCGCCGAAGCCTGATCACCGCCCCAGCGACGCAACACCAATTCGGAGCACATCCAGATGGCCCACAAGAAAGCAGGCGGCTCGTCCCGCAACGGCCGCGATTCCGCCGGCCAGCGCCTCGGCGTCAAGAAGTTCGGCTCGGAGGCCGTGATCGCCGGCAACATCATCGTTCGCCAGCGCGGCACCAAGTTCCACCCCGGCGTCAACGTCGGCATCGGCACCGACCACACTCTGTTCGCCAAGGCTGATGGCCGGGTCGAGTTCCAGGTGAAGCGCGGTCGTGCCTTCGTGGCGGTGATCCCGATGCAGGAAGCCGCCGAGTAGGCATCCGCATCGTCACGGGCGATCCTGTTCGAAGGATCGCCCGACGCGCAACGAGACCCCGGGGGAGATGGGAAACCGTCTTCCCCGTTGTCGTTTGTCTCAAGGGTCGGCGAGGGATCGCCGACCCGAACCCGTGAAACGAGTCCGGCCGTGAAATTCCTCGACGAAGCCAAGGTCTATGTCCGCTCCGGAGACGGCGGCGCCGGCTGCGTCGCGTTCCGGCGCGAAAAGTTCATCGAGTTCGGCGGCCCCAACGGCGGCGACGGCGGGCGCGGCGGCGACGTCTGGGTCGAATGCGTCGACGGGCTCAACACCCTGATCGACTACCGCTACCAGCAGCACTTCAAGGCCAAGAAGGGCGAGCACGGCATGGGCTCGAACCGCCACGGCGCCAATGGCGCCGACGTGGTGCTGAAGGTGCCCGCCGGGACCGAGATCATCGCCGAGGACGGCGAGACGCTGATCGCCGACATGACCCACGTCGGCCAGCGCGTGCGGCTGGCCAAGGGCGGCAACGGCGGCTTCGGCAATGCCTATTTCACCACCTCCACCAACCGGGCGCCCAAGCACGCCAACCCCGGTTTGGAAGGCCACGAGCAGTGGATCTGGCTGCGCCTGAAGCTCATCGCCGATGCCGGACTCGTCGGCCTGCCCAACGCCGGCAAGTCGACCTTCCTCGCCACGGTGACGGCGGCCAAGCCCAAGATCGCGGATTATCCCTTCACCACGCTGCACCCGGGCCTCGGCGTGGTGCGCTCGGACGAGCGCGAGTTCGTGCTGGCCGACATCCCGGGCCTGATCGAGGGCGCGCACGAGGGCGTCGGGCTCGGCGACAAGTTCCTCGCCCACGTGGAGCGATGCCGTGCGCTCCTCCACCTCGTGGACGCCACCTGCGAGCACGCCGGCAAGACCTACAAGCTGGTGCGCAAGGAGCTGGACGCCTACGGCCACGGCCTCACCGACAAGCCCGAGATCGTCGCCCTCTCCAAGGCGGACACGGTCGATCCCGACACCCTCAAGGAGCAGGTGGCGCGCCTGAAGCGGGCGGCCAAGGTCAAGCCGCTGATCCTGTCCTCGGCCACGGGCCTCGGCGTGCAGGACGCCCTGCGGGCGATCACGCGGGAGATGCAGGAGGCCAAGGCCGCGGAGGCCGAGCGCCAGCCGGCGGAGGCGTGGCAGCCGTGAGTGACGAGATGGGCCGCCTCGGATAGGCTTGGCTTCGGATAGGCTTGGCTCAAGATGGCGGAGAGGAGACGGCGATGACGGAGACGCTGATCGTCGAGGGCGACGAGGCTTATGCTCTCGCTCAGGAACTCGCCGACCGCCGCGGTACGAGCCTCGGCGAGGCCGTCGTCGCCTCGCTGCGAGCGTCCCTCGACGAGAGGTCGCAGCCTTCGGCACCAGACCATGCACGTGGCCCTTTTCGCATCCCGACCGTCGAGGAAATGACCCCGGAACAACGCGATGATTACGAAGCCCTGCGCGCTCTAGTGCGGGAGACATCCAGACACATCGCGCCGGGTGCCACGTCCGATCATAGCTCGTTCTACGACGACAGCGGCCTCCCGATCTGAGCGTCCCGACGTGCTTGCTCTCGATACGTCGGCGATGTTCGCGATCCTGGCCGCTGAGCCCGAAGCAGATGCCTTCCTGAGATTATTGGCTATCCGGAGAGCCATCGTCGGGGCGCCGACGCTGGTCGAAACCCGCATGGTTCTCGAAAGCCATGCTCCAGGCCATGCCGAAAGCATGCTTCATCGGTTCGTCTCACGCAGAAGCATCACGATCGTCGCCTTCGACGCCACCATGTTCGAAAGCGCATCGGAGGCCTTCATTCGCTTTGGCAAGGGCCGCGGTCACCCGGCTAGGCTCAACCTCGGCGACTGCCTCACCTACGCTGTCGCCAGGGTCCATGGGCTCCCCTTGCTGTTCAAGGGCAACGACTTCGTGCACACGGACATCGAGCCCGCGTACCGACCTGCCCCATGACCCCCTCCCTCCAGGATTTCCGCCGCGTCGTCATCAAGGTCGGGTCGGCGCTTCTCGTCGATCGCGGTCGCGGGCGGCTGCGCCACGCCTGGCTGGCGGCGCTGGCCGAGGACGTGGCCGACCTGCATGCGCGGGGCGTCGACGTCCTCGTGGTCTCGTCGGGCTCCATCGCGCTCGGCCGGACGGTGCTGGGCTATGCGCCGGGCGTCCTGCGCCTCGAGGAGAGCCAGGCGGCGGCGGCCGTCGGCCAGATCGCCCTGGCGCGCTACTGGTCCGAAGCGCTCGGGCACCACGGCATCGTCGCGGGCCAGATCCTGGTGACGCCGCAGGACACCGAGGAGCGCCGGCGCTACCTCAACGCCCGCGCCACGGTGCTCAAGCTCCTCGAAGTGCGTGCCGTGCCCGTCGTCAACGAGAACGACACGGTGGCCACCAGCGAGATCCGCTACGGCGACAACGACCGGCTCGCCGCCCGGGTCGCCACCATGATCGGCGCCGACGTGCTGGTGCTGTTCTCGGACATCGACGGCCTCTACACCGCCCCTCCGGCGAGCGATCCCGATGCCCGCCACCTGCCGCTCATCGAGCGCATCACGCCGGCCATCGAGGCGATGGCCGGCGGCCCGGCCTCGGAACTGTCGCGGGGCGGCATGCGCACCAAGGTCGAGGCGGCCAAGATCGCCACGGGTGGAGGCACCCACTTGGTCATCGCCGACGGACGCGAGAAGAATCCCCTGCGCAGCATCCTCCAGGGCGGGCGCTGCACGTGGTTCCTGTCGGGCTCCAACCCGGTGGCCGCCCGCAAGACCTGGATCGCCGGCTCCCTCGAACCGCGCGGCATCCTCGTCATCGACGACGGCGCCGCCCGGGCGCTGCAGGGCGGGGCCAGCCTGCTGCCGGTGGGCGTCACGAGGATCGAGGGCAGCTTCGGGCGCGGCGACGCGGTCATCATCCGCGACGTGTCCGGCCGCACCCTCGGGCGTGGGCTCGTCGCCTACGACAGCGCCCAGGCCGCCCGTATCATCGGCCGTCCCAGCCGCGAGATCGCCGACCTCCTCACCCATCCCGGGCGGGCGGAAATGGTGCATCGCGACGACATGGCGATGGTGGGCGAGTGAAGCACGCCGTGCTTGTTTTGCCCCATACCGGGTGGCATGACGGGCCGGCAGCGCGGGACCCGTCGCGGGGGACGCTGCCAGGAATACGATGGTGCCCATTGCGAATCTGAGATCCGACCCTTCCGTCGCGACCGACCTCACCGACGCGATGCACGGCATCGGCCGGCGCGCCCGCGCCGCCGCCCGCCTGATGGCGCTGGCCTCCGCCCAGACCAAGGACGTCGCCCTGCGGCTCGTGGCCGAACACCTGCGCGCGGCCGGCGACACGATCCTCGCCGAGAACGCCCACGACGTCGCCGCCGCCAGGGCCGCCGGCCAGACCCATGCGCTGATCGATCGCCTGACCCTCAATCCCGTGCGCCTCGCCGGCATCGCCGAGGCCGTCGAGAAGATCGGCGCGCTGCCCGATCCGGTCGGTCGCCAGGTCGCCGCCTTCGAACGGCCCAACGGACTCCTGATCGAGCGCATCGCCGTGCCGCTCGGGGTCATCGGCGTGATCTTCGAGAGCCGGCCCAACGTCACCGCGGACGCCGGCGCCCTCTGCCTCAAGGCCGGGAACGCGGCGATCCTGCGCGCCGGCTCGGACAGCCACCGCACGTCGCTGGCCATCGCCACCGTCATGCGCGCGGGCCTGGAGGCCGCCGGCCTTCCCGCCGACGCCGTGCAGATCGTGCCCACCCGCGACCGCGCGGCGGTGGGCGCGATGCTGTCGGGGCTCGACGGTTGCATCGACGTCCTGGTGCCCCGCGGCGGACGCGGGCTCGTCGAGCGGGTCCACGCCGAGGCACGGGTGCCGGTGTTCGCGCATCTCGACGGCATCTGCCACGTCTACGTCGCGGCTGAGGCCGATCTCGACATGGCCCGCACCATCGTCCTCAACAGCAAGATGCGCCGCACCGGCATCTGCGGCGCCGCCGAGACGCTGCTGGTGGACCGGGCCTGCGCCGGCACCCATCTGCGCCCCCTCGTGGAGGCGCTGATCGACGCCGGATGCGCCGTGCGCGGCGACGAGGCGGTGCAGGCCGTCGATGCGCGGGTGAGCGCGGCGACGCAGGCCGATTGGCGCACCGAATACCTCGACGCCGTCATCGCGGTGCGCGTGGTCGACGGGCTCGGCGCCGCCATCGACCACATCGAGACCTACGGCTCGCACCATACCGACGCCATCGTCACCGAGGACGGCGGCGAGGCGACGCGGTTCCTGGCCGAGGTCGATTCGGCCATCGTCGTCCACAACGCCTCGACCCAGTTCGCCGACGGCGGCGAGTTCGGCTTCGGGGCCGAGATCGGCATCGCCACCGGCCGGATGCACGCCCGCGGCCCGGTCGGCGTCGAGCAGCTCACCACCTTCAAGTACCGCGTCCACGGGAGCGGGCAGACCCGCCCGTGACGCGCGCGCGTCCGTTGCGTGTCAGCTCCTGGGCCCGGGTCGATGCCCTTTCCGCGCCGGCTTGACTTCGTCCTGCCGGCACCGCTCCCGCCGGCCTTTCCCGGCATGCGGATCGGCCTCTACGGCGGATCGTTCGATCCGGCCCATTCCGGCCACCGCCACGTGAGCCTCGTCGCGCTGCGTCGCCTCGCCCTCGACCGGGTCTGGTGGATGGTGAGCCCGGGCAACCCGCTCAAGGACCGCGGCCGTCTCGCGCCGGCCGCCGCCAGGGTCGCGGCCGCGGCCCGCATCGCCGCCCATCCGCGGATCGCGGTGACGGATTTCGAGAGCCGGATCGGCGCCCGCTACACCCGCCAGAGCCTGCGCCACCTGGTTGCGCGCCTGCCCGAGGTCCGCTTCGTGTGGATCATGGGGGCCGACAGTCTCGCGAACTTCCACCGCTGGCAGGGATTCGCCGAGATCGCCGCCCTGATGCCGATCGCGGTGATCGACCGGCCCGGCTTCACGTTGTCGGCGCCCAGCGGGCGGGCCGCGCAGGTGCTCGACCGCTGGCGCCTGCCCGAGCGGGATGCCTCGACCCTCGCCGCGCGGACGCCGCCGGCCTGGGTGTTCCTGCACGGGCCGCGCTCGACGCTGTCGTCGACGCTGATCCGTCGGCAGGCGGAGATGCAGGACGAAGGATTGAAAATGCGGCGGGATGATATCAATCTCCCGCAAACAGGCTAAAGATGAGTGCGACGCCACCATCATTTCGAGGAACCGAGACTCTGTCCGACCCGACCCAAGAAGGAACCCCGGGTTCCGACGCCGCCACCGACCGGAAGATCGGCGATCTGCGCGCGCTCGCCCTCGATTGTATCGAGGACATGAAGGCCGAAGATACGATCGAGATCGACCTCGCCGGCAAGACCTCGCTGGCCGATGCGATGATCATCACCTCCGGGCGCTCGCAGCGTCATGTCGGTGCCATCGCCGATCGCATCCTTCAGGACATGAAGTCGAAGGGCTTCGGTGGTGCCCGCGTCGAGGGACTGCCCGCCTGCGACTGGGTGCTGATCGATGCCGGCGACATCATCGTCCACATCTTCCGGCCAGAGGTGCGGGGCTTCTACAACCTCGAGAAGATGTGGGGCGTCGACCGTCCCCTGGGCCTGCTGGCAGGCTAAGAGCGCACCGTCCCCGCGCCTGCACACCGGGAGACTGCCTTACACCGGGAGACTGCCTTGCGCCTCCTCGTGGCCGCTGTCGGACGCCTCAAGGCCGGACCGGAGCGCGACCTTGCTGCACGCTACCGCGATCGTGCGATCCCGATCGCGCGCGGGCTCGGCTTTTCCGCCTGCGACGTGGTCGAGATCGCGGAGAGCAGGGCACGGCGGGCGCCCGACCGTTGTGCCGAGGAAGGCACGGCGATCCTCGCGCAATGCCCCGCGGCCGGCGTGCTTCTCGCCTACGACGAGCGCGGACGCAGCGATCTGCCGAGCCCCACCCTCGCCGGGCGCATTGCCGACTGGCGCGACGGGCAGCGTCCCGTCCTGGTCATCGCGATCGGCGGGGCCGACGGCCTCGACCCCGAGGTGCGCCGCCGCGCCGACCTGACCCTCTCGTTCGGGGCCGCCACGCTGCCGCACGGGCTTGTGCGGGTGCTCGTCCTGGAGCAAGTCTACCGCACGCTGACCATCCTCTCCGGCCACCCCTATCACCGCGGCAACCCCGACGAATCATGATCGGCACGCGGCGTCGAAACTGGATCGGTCGGGACGGCGCGCGCAGTGGGATCGCCGGCCTGCTGTGCCTTCTCGCGGCCCCGGCCGTCGCGCAGGGACCGTCGCCCGAAAAACCGCCCGAGAAACCGCCCGAGGCCGTCGACGCGATCCAGCGCAGCCTCGACGAGAAGGCGCGCCGGGCCGAGAACCTCAAGCGCGTCGAGGAGGCCCTGGCCGCCTCCAACACCGCCAGGGCGCAGCTCGAAGCGGAGGTCGCGGCGATCGGCGGGGATCGCGCCAAGCTGAACGCCGCCCTCCTCGACGCCGCCCGGCAGTCCCAGGCCACCGAAGACCGGATGACGCGCCTCGAAGAGCGCCTCAAGACGCTCGGCGCCAGCGAGGAGGCGATCCGGCGCTCCCTGGAGGCCCGCCGCGGCGTCATCGCCGAGATCCTCGCCGCCCTGCAGCGCATGGGCCGCCGCCCGCCTCCCGCCGTCCTGGTGCAGCCCGAGGACGTCCTCGTGGTCATCCGAACATCGATGCTGCTCGGCGCCATCGTGCCCGAACTGCGCGGCGAGGCCGAGACCCTGGCCGCGGACCTCGGCGAGATGGTCCGCCTGCGCGGGCAGATCGCCTCGGACCGCGAGGCCCTCACCAACGACCTCGCCGGCTGGGCGAAGGAGCAGCAGCGCCTCAACGCCCTCGTGACCGCCCGGCGCGCCCGCCTCGCCGAGGTCGAGGGCGGGCTCGCCGCCGAGCGGACGCGCATCGCCGCGCTGGCTGTCCAGGCGCGCAGCTTCAAGGATCTGCTTGACCGCATGGAGTCCGAGGTCGCCTCCGCCCGCAAGGCGGCGGAGGAGGCCCGCGCCGCCGAGACGCGCGAAGCCCGCGCCACCCAGGAGCGTTTTGCCGCAGCCAGCCTGCGCGATCCCGCACGTCTCTCGCCGAAAATCCGGTTCGCGGACGCCCGCGGCGACCTGCCACGCCCGGTCAGCGGGACCCTGGTGCGGACCTTCAACCAGCCCGACGGCACCGGCGGCAGCACCCGCGGCATCTCCCTGGCGACCCGTCCCAAGGCGGTGGTGTCCTCGCCCGCCGACGGCTGGGTCTCCTTCGCCGGACAATTTCGCTCATACGGGCGACTCTTGATCATCAACGCCGGCGATGGCTACTATCTCGTGTTGGCGGGCATGGATCAGATCAACGTCGACGTCGGGCAGTTCGTGCTGGCCGGGGAGCCTGTGGCGGTGATGGGGGAAGGCGGCCCCGGTCCCCAATCGCCGGGCGGCGAGCGTAACGATCCGACGCTCTACGTCGAGTTCAAGAAGGACGGGGGCTCCATCGATCCGGAGCCTTGGTGGGCCAAAAGCCCCAGCGAGAAGGTTCGCGGATAATGCGCAAGATTTCCCTGGTTCTGGTCGGCGCGTTCCTGGGCGCCGGTACATCCATCGTCGCGACCCAGACGCACCTGCTCTCCGGAACCAGCGCGGTGGCGGCCTCCGCGGAGACCTATCGCCAGCTCAGCCTGTTCGGCGACGTGTTCGAGAAGGTCCGCACCGACTACGTCGAGAAGCCCGACGAGGCCAAGCTGATCGAGGCGGCCGTCAACGGCATGCTGACCTCCCTCGACCCGCATTCGAGCTACATGGATTCCAAGAGCTTCCGCGACATGCAGGTGCAGACGCGCGGCGAGTTCGGCGGCCTCGGCATCGAGGTCACGATGGAGGACGGCCTCATCAAGGTCGTGACACCGATCGACGACACCCCCGCCTCCAAGGCCGGCATCCTCACCAACGACATCATCACCCAGATCGACGACGATCAGGTCCAGGGGCTCACCCTGAACCAGGCGGTCGACAAGATGCGCGGCCCGGTCAATTCCCCGGTCAAGTTGAAGATCAGCCGCAAGGAGGCCAAGGAGCCCCTGCTGGTCACGCTCAACCGCGACGTCATCAAGATCAAGCCGGTGCGGTCGCGGATCGAGGGCGGCGACGTCGGCTACATCCGCCTGACCCAGTTCAACGAGCAGACCTTCGACGGCCTTCGCACGGCGATCGACAAGGTCACCGCCGAGATCGGTCCGGAGAAGCTCAAGGGCTACGTGCTCGACCTTCGCAACAACCCCGGCGGCCTCCTCGACCAGGCGGTGCTGGTCTCCGACGCCTTCCTCGACCGCGGCGAGATCGTCTCCACCCGCGGCCGCAACGCCGACGAGACCCAGCGCTTCTCGGCCAAGGGCGGCGACTACACCAAGGGCCGGCCGGTGGTCGTCCTCGTCAACGGCGGCTCGGCATCGGCGTCCGAGATCGTCGCCGGCGCCCTGCAGGACCACAAGCGCGCGACGGTGCTCGGCACCCGCTCGTTCGGCAAGGGCTCGGTGCAGTCGATCATCCCGCTCGGCGGCAGCGGCGCTCTGCGCCTCACCACGGCGCGCTACTACACGCCGTCGGGCCGCTCGATCCAGGCCAAGGGCATCGAGCCTGACGTCGAGGTCACGCAGGAGATCCCCGACGAGCTGAAGGGCAAGGACGAGACCAAGGGCGAGGCCGGCCTCAAGGGCCACCTGAAGCAGAAGGACACCGAGGAGCGCGGCGGTTCCTCGGCCTACGTCCCGCCGGATCCGGCCAAGGACAAGCAGCTGATCGCGGCCACCGACCTCCTGCGCGGTGTCCAGAAGGGCGCCGCCAACACCCCAAAGGCAGCCGTTCCCAACTAGCCCCGAGGGCCGCCCTCGCGGGTCTTAGCCGGACGTTAACCATGGCGGCCTCCAATGTCGGTGCGGACCGACGCTGGAGGCCGCCTCGTTCGTTGATGGACGGGGATGACGGCCGGCGTGCGCTCCACGGCCGAGGAAGCAGGCAGGCGTGGCCTCCGACGACATCCTGACCCGTCCCCTCGGACAGCCCGTGTCGAAGGCCGAGCGGTTGCGCGCGTTGCTGCGGCAGCGCCCCTCCCGCGCGACGGCGTTCGGGGCGCTCGCGGCCGCGGTCGTGATCGGCGGCAGCGTTCTGGCCGTCACAGGCGATCCCCAGGGCGGCGAGCCACGGGCGCACGCCGTCATCAGCCTGCGCGAGCCCGAAGCGGCCACGGTTCCGGCGCCGCCCCCCGAGCGGGTCGCCTCCGGTCCCAGTTCCGCCAGCGACGTCGAAGGCGCCTCGGGCGTCAACGTCGTGCGTCCCCTCGGCACCGCCGCTCCCACCGATGCGGTCATCATCCGCGTTCCGAACGAGGCGGGCGTGACGCTCGCCGCCGCGCCCGATCCGCGGCTGGTGGAGCGCAGCCGCCACGGATCGGTGCCCAAGATCGGGGAGGGCCGTCGCCGTCCCCTCGACGTCTACGCCCGGCCCCTCGCCGGCGTGACCGGCGGCCCGCGCATCGCCCTCGTCGTCACCGGCCTCGGCGTCGGCCAGGCGGCCACGGCCAGCGCCGTCGCCAAGCTGCCCGCTGCCGTCAGCCTCGCCTATTCGCCCTACGGCACCGAGCTCGAACGTTCCGTCGCGAGGGCGCGGGAGGCCGGGCACGAAGTGCTTCTGCACGCGCCGATGGAGCCGTTCGACTATCCCGACAGCGATCCCGGCCCGCAGACGCTGCTGACCACCTCGCGGCCCGCCGAGACGCTGGATCGCCTCGCCTGGGCGATGAGCCGGTTCAGCGGCTTCATCGGCGTCGTCAACTTCATGGGCGCCAAGTTCACCGCGGATGCCGCCGCCCTCGAGCCGGTGATGCGCGACCTCGGCCAGCGCGGTCTGGGCTTCCTCGACGACGGCGCCTCGCCGCGCAGCCAGGCCCTGACGGTGGCGGCCAAGACCAAGACGCCGGTGGCGCGTGCCGAGATCGTGGTCGATGCGGTGCCGCGTCCGGAGGCGATCGACCGCGAACTCGCCCGGCTCGAGACCGAGGCCAAGGCCAAGGGGTTCGTCCTGGCCTCGGCCGGGGGCATGCCGATGACGATCGAGCGCATCGCCCGCTGGTCGCGCGATCTCGAAGCGCGCGGCGTGCGCCTCGTTCCGGTGAGCGCGGCACTGCGAGGCCCGGCGGCCGGCGCCCGCCTCACCAGCGCGGCCCCGTGACGGATCGAGGCCGCGCGTTGCGGTCCGGGCGCCGGCTGCCCTATGGTCCCGCGCGATGACCACAGATTCAGACACGACCCGCGGCGCCGGCGCCGACCTTCCCTATCGCGCCTGCGTCGGAATCGCGCTGCTCGATGCCAAGGGGCGGGTGTTCGTCGGCCGGCGCCGGGCCGACGCCGGCCCCGAGCACGTCGCCGACGGCCGTGCCTGGCAGATGCCCCAGGGCGGCATCGACGAGGGCGAGGACCCCAAGGCCGCCGCCCTTCGCGAGCTCTACGAGGAGACCAACGTGTCCCCCGACCGCGTCGTGCTGCTGGCGGAGGCGCCCGGCTGGCTGTCCTACGACCTGCCCCCCGACGTGCTCAAGCAGGTCTGGAAGGGGCGGTATCGCGGGCAGTCGCAGAAGTGGTTCGCGTTCGGCCACCTCGGCACGGATGCGGACATCGACGTCCTGCATCCGGGCGGCGGCGCCCATCCGTCCGAGTTCGACGCCTGGCGTTGGGAGGCGATGGCGGCGTTGCCGGACCTGATCGTTCCGTTCAAGCGGCCGGTCTACGAGGGCGTGGTCGCCGCCTTCTCGGGGCTCGCCGGCTGGCGGGACCGGTCGTGAGCGGCCGGAGCTGAGGGCGCGCCATGCGCTGGTGGTCGCTCCCGATCGGTCTGGCGCTCGGCTGGTTCCTCTTCACGCTCACGCCGCTCTGGGCGCTCTACGACCTCGCCAGGGCCGTCCAGGCGGGCGACGAGGCCTACGTCGAGCGGCACGTGAACTTCCGCACCCTGAGGTTGTCCCTCGTGCGCCAGGCCACCGCGGCGGCACGGGCGAGCACCGAGGCCGCCGAGCCGCGCGAGCGCATCGTCGATACGGCGATGGTGCTGGCCGTCCCCCTGGTGGAAACCTTGGTGACGCCGCGCACCGTCATCGACTTCCTCGACGACGGTCGGCCGCAATCGGTCGAACCGGCGGACGAAGCGGCCGGGCCGGCCCCGTCCCGATCCGGCGGCCTGCGCGTCGACGGCTTCGGCAAGCTCGTCGCGTTCTACCTGACCTCCGAGATGCGGGGCTTTCGCACCGTGGTGCTGAGGGTTCCCCCCGGTCACGGCGAGCCGCGGCAGTTCAGGATCCGCCTTCGCCTGCGCGGCTGGACCTGGCGCCTCGTGGACATCGACCTGCCCGAGGACATGCGCCAGCGCTTGGCGAAGACACTCGCGCAGGCCACGGCGCCGCGGTCGCGCAACGGCAAGCCATCGGAGGCGAAGCCGTCGGAGACGAAGCCCTCGGACGTGAAACCCTGACGATCGCGTCGGGCGTGATCGTCAGGGATGCGAGCCCGGGAGGCGATCAGGCGTCCTCGGGCAGCGCCTGCCGGCTCGTGAAGCGGGCGTTGCCGAGGCCCGTCCCGATGGTGAGGACACCCCATCTGGCGACATCGTGCATGTGCGGGACCTCGCTGAGGCCCTGCACCACGGCGTCGTTGTGCATGACCACCATGGTGTCATGGTCGCCGATCCGCGGGATCGCCGCGAGGATGCGGCCTGGCAGGTTGAAGCCTTCGCCCTCCCAGTCCCCCGGCAGGTTCTGGCCGCCCCGGGCGATGGTGCCGTCGGGCTCGATCCGGCCGGGGCACCCGATCCCGATGAAGGGCGCCAGCGCCAGATCGGCCCGCTCGGCGCGCCGGATCAGGTCGGTGAGCATGGCGATGAGCCGGTCGACGGCCTCGTCGCGGCTCGGGCTCGGCTCGTCGTCCACATGGCGCCAGATCTCGGACCGGAACACCGCCACCCGCGACAGGTCCGGCGCCTTCTTCAGGTGGGTCTCGATGACGCCCGCCCGGATGTTGCTGCCGCCGATGTCGACGGCCAGCAGGCTGTCGTAGCCCGCGAAGATCCAGGCCGGAGCGAGGTGGACGGCGCCGATCAGCCCGGCGTCGTCGGGATGGTTGCGGATCGGCTCCATGACGATGTCGAGCCCGCCCCCGCGCAGGATCGCCGCCGCCCTGGCGATCGCCAGGCGACCGACGAGGCTGTCGCGCAGGCCTCCGCCCACCACGATGTGCGAGGTGTCGCGCCAGCCCTTCTGGCGCAGGAAGCGGCGCACCAGCCGCGCCAGGCCCTGGGCGAACTCCTCCACGGCGCTGAACACCACCCCGGCGGCGAGCGGCGCATCGCCGGTTAGGGCCTCGTCGAGGCGCTTCTTGCTGATCGTCTCGCTCGGCCGGTCGGCGAGGGGGTCGGGCCCGAGCTCGCGCATCCTGCCGCGCCACTCCTCGACGAGGGCGCGGAACGCCTTCTTCGAGACCTGGTCGCCGACGAAGCCCTCGTCGTCCTTCAGCTCGATGTTGGTGGAATCCACCACCACGGCGGGCAGGTCGAGCGATCCGTGGAAGAGTGCCGATCGTCCCGACTTGCTGCCGCTCGCCATCGTGTCGCTCACCGTTTCGATTGGTCCGACCGAACACCGCCGGCCCCGCCCGACAACGCGTCAGGTGCGATCGGGCTGCGGGGCAGGCCGCCGCCGCGTGTCAGCGCTTGGCGGGGGCCGGCTCGATGCCCGGCACGACCTTGGGCTTGCGGGCTTCCGCGATGCCCTCGGCCTTGTCCTCGTCGGTATCGCCGCCGCGCTCGATGGTGGTTTCCGGGTCGGCGGCGAGCTTGGCGACGATCTTCATCAGCGCCTCGCATTCGGCGGCGTACTTGTAGGTGTCCAGCACGATGGCCGCGTCGCGCAGGGTGCGCAGGTCGCGCACGGTCTGCTTGTTGGCGGCTTCGCGCAATTCGCTCTTGTCGGCGATCGCCTCCTCGAGCTTGGCGCTCTTCACGTCGCAGGCCGCCGCCGGGTGGGCGTAGGCGAACAGGAGGGCGATGGCGATCAGCAGCGTGCGGGCATAGACGGGTCGCATGGGGATCTCCAAAGGTGGCGCTCGAAACGGGCGCGCCAGGCGTCGGCGCGCGACCCGGGGGCGCGGTTCGCTGGGAAACGGATGCCGGGGTCGCAAGGCTCCCGGCACGCCGTCGTGGGAAAGATGAGAGTGGTCGTCTAGCACGCCGCCCGTTCAGAAGAGATGGGGGCCGCGCAGGAGGCCGTTGGCCACCGCCACGAGCTGGCTCGGCCGGTACGGCTTGGGCACGAACACCGAGGCGGCCACGGCATCGGCCTGGGACAGGCTCGCCCGTCCGCCGGAGGTGTAGATGACCGGGAGCCCTGGGCGCTGACGCCGGGCCCGGCGGGCCAGGACGATGCCGTTCGTGTTGCGGGCCAGATCGATATCGGTGAAGAGCAGATCGACGCTCTCCCGCTCGAGGATGGTCTGCGCCTCGTCGGCATCCTCCGCCGTGAGCACGCGATAGCCTTCGTCCAGGAGGGCCTCGGCGGCGAGCTCGCACACCATGGCCTCATCCTCGACCACGAGAACCGTTTCGTTGATGCCGACCGGCCGGATGGCCGGCCAGGGCAGGGCAGCACAGGCGAAAGGGACCATGACGCAACTCCAACGCACCCGGCTGAGGACGAGACCCCCGAGACCGGATCGCTGGACCAACGGCTCCGTTCGCCCCGACGTTCACCCCGGTTCGGTCAAATTGCGCGGGTTTGGTGAGCAAAGGCTTAACCCTGCGGGCATGGCGGGCAGGGCGTCCGCTTGACCCGCCCGTGGCACCTCGGCTTCGGCCTCGTGATGACCGCGCTCGCGGGCTACGTCGACGCGCTGGGCTTCATTCGGCTGGGCGGGCTCTACACCTCGTTCATGAGCGGCAACACCACGCAGTTCGCGGTCCACCTCGGGCACGGAGAGCCCGGCGGCGCCCTGCTTCCGGCCCTGCTCATCGCCGCCTTCCTCCTCGGCGGGATCTGCGGCGGCGGGTTCTCCGCCCTGCTGCCCCCGCGCTGGGGGACGCCGGCGATCCTCGCCTTCGAGACGGTGGTGGTCGCCGCCGCCTTTTCCGCCGCGGTGACCACGCCCACCGATCACGTCGCCTCGCTCCTCCTCGCCCTGGCGATGGGCGCGCAGAACGCCGTGCTCGCCCATGTGCAGGGGTTCCGGGCGGGAACCACCTTCGTCACCGGCGCCCTGTTCGGCTTCGGCCAGAAGCTCGCCCTCGCCCTGGCCGGCCGCGGGCCGCGCTTCGCCTGGATGGGCGACGGCTTCGTCTGGCTGTCCCTGCTGGTGGGTTCGCTGACGGGCACCATCGCCTATGCCGAGCTGTCGTTGTATGCGCTGGCGATCCCCGCCGGACTCGCCGGATGCCTCGCCGTGATGGCGACGGTGCTGACGATGCTCCACGAACCCGGCCCTGCCCAACGCTGGCCAAGGACGCCCGACGCATGAGCCTGAGCGAACCCTCCCTCGCCGACCACGTGGCGCCGCTGAAGGCCGGCGCGCACGTCACCGTCGCGGCCTGGATGAAGGACACCCTCGCCCTGGCGCTGGGGGACGGCCGCGTCGTGCTCGTCGCCGAGGGCGTCGAGCGGGAGGTGGAGGCCCATCCCGGCGGCGGCATCCTCGTGGGGGCCGGCGACGGGCGGCGCCTCGTCACGGGCGGCGACGACGGGCGCGTCGTCGAGATCCGCGCCGACGGCGCCACGTCCGAACTCGGTGCCGGCGCGAAGGGCGCCTGGATCGACGCCCTGGCGCTCCATCCCGACGGTGCCGTGGCCTATGCCGCCGGCCGCGCCGTCGTCGCCCGCGACGTCAAGGGCCGGGAGAAGGCGTTCACCGCTCCCACCACCGCCCGCGGGCTCGCCTTCGCACCCAAGGGCTACCGCCTCGCGATCTCGCACTACAACGGCGCCACCCTCTGGTACCCGAACCTCTCCGCCGAGCCGGAGGCCGTGGCCTGGAAGGGCTCGCACATCGACGTCACCTGGTCGCCGGACGGACGCTTCGTCGTCACGACGATGCAGGAGAACGCCCTGCACGGCTGGCGCCTGCAGCCGGACAAGGGCCACATGCGGATGTCGGGCTATCCGGGCAAGGTCCGCTCCACGAGCTGGTCGGGGGACGGCGACTGGCTCGCCACCAGCGGCGCCGAGGCGGCCATCGTGTGGCCGTTCGATTCGAAGGAAGGCCCCACCGGCAAGGCGCCGCGCGAATGCGGCGTGCGCCCGGCGCGGGTCTCCCGCGTCGCCTTCCACCCGAAGGCCCTGGTGCTGGCCATCGGCTACGAGGACGGCTGCATCCTGCTCGTGCGCTTCGTCGACGCCTCGGAACTGCTGGTGCGCCCGGCCGTGAAGGGCAGCGGCATCTCCGCGCTCGCCTGGGACGCCAGGGGAGGGCGCCTCGCCTTCGGCTGCACCGACGGCCAGGCCGGCCTCCTGACCGTTCCGGGCTGAGCGCGATGGCCCTGTTCGGTCTCGGCCGCTCCGCCCGCCCGCCCGCCAACGACGGCCCCCGCCGCCGGGTCGAGGCCTGGGTCCGTCCCGCCGCGGGGCTGGACGAGGCGGATGTCGTCAAGGTCAACGAGATCCTGTGTCCCGACCCCGCCTGCCCGGGCTTCGAGACCGTGATCCTGATCATGCGGCCGGGCGAGCGCACCCGGGCGCTCAAGGTGCCGAAACCCATCGCGGCGGTGACGCAGGCCGACGTGGCCGACGCCCTGACCGGCTGACCGGCGCTCGACGCGGAACCCCGGCCAGGGTCCCGCCCTTGTCCAGACGTCGCCGTGAGGAAACCGCCGTGTTCCGTGTCCTACGTACCCTCGGCCTCGCCCTCGGCCTGTTCGGTGGCGCCGTCGCCGCCCAGGGGCCGGAATTCGCCCAGCAGTACACCCAGCGCCTCGGCGGGACCGTGGACGAGCTGCGCCGGATGGTCTCCACCTTCGAGAAGGATGCCGCCGACACCGGCAACAGCCGCGACGGCGCCGTCGAGCGGCTGCGCAAGAACCAGGATGCGCTGGTGGCCAGGCGCGGCGAGGCCGCCCGCTACGACATCGAGCGCCTGGCCGACCTGGACGCGCAGCAGCAGGCCCTGGCCCGGGCCGGCGGCCCCCTCGGCCGGCTGGCGACCCTCGTTCGCTCGCCCGACCTGCCGCTGGTCCGCGCCACCTACCAGGATTACCAGCCGGCCGTGCCGACCACCGCCGACGGCCTGATTGCCGGCTGCCTCGGCTTTCTCGCCACCTGGGCCGGCTGGCGGCTGCTCAGCGACCTCGTCCGGCGCCTGACCCCGCGGCGGCGCCCGGCGGCCACCCCCGCCTGACGGATCGGTTTTGCGAGCCGGGACGCGCCTTCGCCGTTGCGGGGAAGGCACAGGTGTTGCGGTCGATCTACAGCCGGCCCGTCCGCGATGCCTTACGACTGCGCCGGTAGCGCGCGGGCTCCCTCGTGGCGCCGGCTCACGGCTGACCTCTCGCACATGGCGCGCGCACCGACCTCCTCGTCCATCGATCCGGCCCTCGACGCGGCCGCCCTTCTGCGGCGCGTCGGTTTCTTCGGGCTGTTCGTCGTGGTGCCGATCGCGGCCCAGGTGGCGCGGCGCGCGGCCGTCATCCTGGTCCCGATCTGCATCGTCCTGCTGATCCTGGCGAGCGCCATCGACGGCAAGAACCGCCCGGTCCGGCCCGTGGCGACGGCGCTCCTGCGTTCGCCCGCCTTCCACGCCGGTCTGCTCGTGCTGGGCTGGGCCGCCCTCTCGCTGGTCTGGACCCCGTTCCTCGACCCGGCCACGGAGCGGCTCCTCAACCTCGTCGCGACGATCCTCCTGACCCTCGTCGGCTACCTCGCGCTGCCGGACCGGATGCGCTCGGCCAACCTCTACCTCCTGCCGGTGGGCGTGACCGCCGCCGCGATCCTGTCGATCGGGATCGGCCTGTTCGGCGACAGCGTGATGCGCAGCAGCGCCGACGACGACGGCGCCCTGAACCGCGGCTTGATCCTCCTCGCCCTCCTCGTCTGGCCGGCGATGGCGTGGCTGCGCTCGCGCGGACGCGATATCGAGGCGCTGGTCACCCTCGTGCTGGTGGCCTGCGCCCTCGTGGCGGTGCCCAATGTGACGCAATGGACGGCGCTCGCCGTCGGTGCCGTCGTCTTCGCTCTCGCCAGCGTTCGCATGAGCCTCACGACGCGCCTGGTGGCCGTCCTCGGCGCCGGCCTCCTCGTGGCGGCCCCGCTGCTGCCCTTCGTGGCGCGGCCCCTCGGGATCGCCGTGGCGGGGCCGGTGGCGCCCGCCGTTCTCAGCATCAAGGCCTGGCAGAAGGTGGTCACCACCGAGCCCATCCGTCTCATCACCGGCCACGGGCTCGAGAGCGCCCGCCGCGGCCGCGTCGTCGGGCTCGTGCCCGCCAACGCGCCGACCACGGTGCTGTTCGAGCTCTGGTACGAACTCGGGCTCGTCGGCGCCCTGGCCGCCGCCTTCGCCCTCCACGGCGCCATCCGGCGCAGCGAGCGGGTGGCGGCGGTGCTGGTCCCCGGTGCGCTGGCCGCCTTCGCGGCCGCCTTCGCCGTCGCCTGCATCGGCGTCGGCCTCACCGTGATGTGGTGGATCACCACCCTCTCGGTGGTGGTGCTGGTGTTCATCGCGGTCGAGCGCGGCCAGTTCCGCACGCGCCGGCCCAAGGTCGGGCTCCTGCGCAACGCCCAGGCCGCCAACGACGCCTGAACGCTTGGACTCTCAGGTTTGGCCCCTCAGGACCCGGCGACCGGCAGGACCCGTTCGCTCAGGAAGCCGGCGAGATCGTTGGTGATGTGGTCGATGTGCGTTTCCTGCACCGCCTCCTGCTCGAAGGCTTCGCGGAACGGGTCGAGGGTGCGGGGCACCACCAGCACGGTCGCCATGCCGATCTCGTGGGGCACGACGAGGTTGCGGGCGATGTCCTCGAACAGGGCCGAGCGGCGCGGATCGACGCCGTGGCGTGCGAGGAAGCGCTCGTAGGTCGACCGCTCGGGCTTCGGGATGAAGTCGGCGGCCGCGATGTCGAACACGTCCTCGAAGTGATCGAGGATGCCGAGCTTGCGCGCCACGTCCTCGGCGTGCCGCCGCGAGCCGTTGGTGAGGATGAGCTTGCGCCCCGGCAGCCGCTCGATCGCATCGCCCAGCGCCGGGTCGAGGCTGATGGTCGAATGGTCGATGTCGTGGGCGAAATCGAGGAAGTCGTGCGGGTCGATCGCGTCCTCGATCATCAACGCCTTCAGCGTCGTGCCGTAGCGATGGTAGAAATACTTCTGCAGCGCGCGGGCGGAGAGGCCGTCGAGGCCGTAGAGGCGCATGACGTAGAGCGTGATGCGCTCGTCGACCTGTGGCCAGACCATCGCGTCGCTCGGATAGAGCGTGTTGTCGAGATCGAACACCCAGGTGTCGACATCGGAGAATCCGCGGGACGCGGCGGCGGTGAAATGGCTCTCGCCTGGAAGAAACAAGGTGGTTCGCGGGGTTCGCGGGATGACGGCCGGCTTCGGGCACCGACGATAGCGTGACTGTTGGTAGTGACCAAATCGGTCATGCGCAATGCATCGCGCTCCGGCTCGCCGCTCGGGGCGGGAGCCGGTGCGCGTGCGGTCAGCTGCGTCGGATCAGGGTGCCGGCACCGTAGTCGGTGAAGAGTTCGAGCAGCACCGCGTGTCCGACCTTGCCGTCGAGGATGACCACGGCCTCGACCCCCTGCTCGATGGCGTAGATGCAGGTCTCGATCTTGGGGATCATGCCGCCGGTGATCGTCCCGTCCGCCACCAGCCGCCGGCAATCCTCCACCGAGAGCTCCGGGATCAGCTTGCCCTCCTTGTCGAGGACGCCGGGCACGTCGGTGAGCAGCAGGAGGCGCTTGGCCCGCAGCGATCCGGCGATGGCGCCCGCGAAGGTGTCGGCGTTGACGTTGTAGGTCTGGCCGTCCGCCCCGAACGCGACCGGGGCCAGCACCGGGATCAGCTCGGCCTTGAGCACCGCGTCGAGGACGCCGCGTTCGACGTGCTCGGGCTCTCCGACGAGGCCGAGGTCCACCGATTGCTCGGTCCGGCTGTCGGGGTCGATGATGGTGCGCATCGCCTTCCTGGCGCGCACCATGTTGCCGTCCTTGCCGCACAGGCCGATGGCCCGGCCGCCCTCGGCCGAGATCCAGCCGACGATCTGTTTGTTGATCGAGCCGGCCAGCACCATCTCGACCACCTCCACGGTGGCCTCGTCGGTGACGCGCAAGCCGCCCTTGAACTCGGACTGGATGCCCAGGCGACCGAGCATGCGGCCGATCTGCGGGCCGCCGCCGTGCACCACGATCGGCTTCAGGCCTGACTGCTCGAGGAGCACGATGTCCTCGGCGAAATCCTCCGCCGCCGCGGCATCGCCCATGGCGTGGCCACCGTACTTGATGACCACGATCTCCTGGTCGTAGCGCTGCATGTGCGGCAGCGCCTGCACCAGGACTTCCGCCCGGACGTGGACGTTCGGCAGGGGTTCTTTCATCGCGGCGACTCGGGGTCTGCGTGACGGCGGGAGGGGGTCTAGCGCAGCGCACGCGCCCTGCGAACCCGTCCGACCCCGAAAACTGTACCGGTAACCGACGATTAACCGTGCGGGCACACTCTCAGGTCGTGTCTGACAGGATCACGAGCCGATGCTGAACCCCGATCTCACCCACGCTCGCCCGGTTCTCACGGCGACCTCGGTCCTGGCCACCGCGCTCGGCGACATCGCCGGCCTCGCCCAGACCAAGGCCGACGTCTGGCGTCTGCTCACGGAACGCTACGTCGTCGATCTCGACGCCGTCGCGGCCCTGCTGCCCCGCGACCTGCCCGAGCCGGTCTGGCTCTCGCCGCGCGGCTGACCGAGAGGGACGCCCGCGCGGGCGTCCCCATCGCCGGCACCCTGCAACCTGTGCATGGGCCGCCTGCCACCACTAAGAACGGCCAGCACCAAGAAGGGCCACCGCCAAGAACGACCACCGCCAAGATCGACCCTGGCACACGCCATGCAGGATGCGGATTCGACCGGAACGTACGGTCGGCCGACAAGAAGCAGGGTCACCACGAGGGGAACGACCGAGGCAACGATCACGCGGCCGCTCGGACGCCAGAGCAAAACCCGCGGACCTTATTCGCCACTTTCGAAAAAGGGGTCCGTCATGCCTGAACTGTTATCCGTTGCCCTCGTCTGTGCCGGTACGCTGCTGGCCCGCGACTGCTCCCGCGACACCGCCCTCGACGTCATCGTCTCGCCGGTCCGCACGCCGATCGAATGCCTGATGCAGGGCCAGACGGTGGCCGCCTCCACGGGCATGACGGGCGGCGAATCGCGCTACCTCAAGATCACCTGCGAGCGCCGGCACTCGGATCTGCGCCACCTGCGCCGAGCCGGCTATGCCGCGGCCATCGTCCTGGTGCATCGCGACGGCATCTGATCGACTTCGGCGATCCGGGCCGTCACGCGGTCAGGCGTCGGCGAGGACGACATCGTCGCCGGCGGCGATGCGTCCACCCGCCAGGACCTCGGCATAGACCCCGCAATCGGTGTGCCCGAGGTTCCGGTCGAGGGTGCGCGGGATCGTGAGGTCTCGGATACCGGTGGCCGGATCGACGTTGGTCGCGGCGCATCGCTCCGTCCGCTTGATCACCCGCAGGACCACGCCGTCCGGACCGTTCAAGACACGGCCGACGAGGTCGAGTTCTGCCCACGGCGCGAGACCGGTCAGGTGCAGGTTGGCGCGGAAGCGCAGCGGATCGACCGGCACTCCGGTCATGTCCTCCAGGGCCGCCACGCTCGCCAGGTTGAGCAGCGAGACGTAGCCGCGCGGGGAGTCGGTGAAACGGAACCCCTCGGGCGCCGCCAGCAGGCGCGGCTCGCCCCGCAGGGCGTCGGGCAGGTAGCCCGCCATGAAGGCCTCGACGGCCCGGCGCCCCTCCGGGGCGGCGAGGTCCGCCTCCACGGCGACGCGCCCCTCCTGGGCGATGGTGAGGACGCCGGTGGCCGGCTCGTACCGGGTCGCCAGGCGCGCCAGGGCCTCGTGGCGCATCAGCATCAGGAACTTGATCTTGGGCTCGTGGGCCGGGCGTCCGGGATCGAAGCCCGACGGCCCGTTCTCGATGGCGAACAGGCGGTCATGGGGAAAGTACCCGTCCCGCTCCAGGACGGCCTCGTGCAGCAGCTCCGGGCTCAAGCCCTTGACGGGATAGCGATACAGGCCGGCGATCGTGACGGTTTTGGACGTCGATGGGGTCATGGCGCGCACCTGATGGGGTCGGTGAGAAGGGCTGGCTGCTGTTGCACCATCGGTAGCAAGATCCGTGGCGATCCCCGCGGCCGTCGCTACGCCGGTTCGGCGGGCGTGCCCAGCGGTTTCGCGAGCCGACATCCGGCGCGATCCCGCCGCGCCTTTCCGTGCGGTCTCCTCTTGTGATGCGAATTTGCAACACCACATCCGGTGCACCGGCGGCCGATGGGGTGCCGGGGTCCCTCGCGGCGAAAAGCCGGAGGACGGGGTCGTGACGGGGCCGCGCTGCCGAGGCGGGCGAGCCTGACGTCCTTCATGACGGGGAACGATGGCATGAATGCCGAGATGTACACCGAACGCGCCCGCGGCTTCCTGCAGGCGGCGCAGACCATCGCCTTGCGCGAGGGCCACCCGCAGTTCCAGCCGGGCCACCTGCTCAAGGCGCTCCTCGACGATCCCGAGGGCCTGTGCGCGGGCCTGATCGACCGGGCCGGCGGCCAGTCCCGCGTCGCCCTGATGCAGACCGAGCAATGGCTCGCCAAGCAGCCGCAGGTGTCCGGCAACGCGTCCCAGCCGCAGGCGACGCGCGAGCTGATGCGCTTGTTCGACACCGCCGAGAAGGCGGCCCAGAAGGCCGGCGATTCCTATGTGACGGTGGAGCGCCTGCTCCTCGCCATCGCCGTCGAGAAGGACACCGAGGCCGGCCGCGCCCTGGCCGCCGCCGGCGTCACCGCCAATTCGCTCAACGCCGCCATCAACGCCCTGCGCAAGGGCCGCACCGCCGACAACGCCACCGCCGAGAACGCCTACGACGCGCTCAAGAAGTATGCCCGGGACCTCACGGAAGCGGCGCGCGAGGGCAAGCTCGACCCGGTGATCGGCCGCGACGAGGAGATCCGCCGCACCATCCAGGTGCTGTCGCGGCGCACCAAGAACAACCCGGTGCTCATCGGCGAGCCGGGCGTCGGCAAGACCGCGATCATCGAGGGGCTGGCGCTGCGCATCGTCAACGGCGACGTGCCCGAATCGCTCAAGGAGAAGAGCCTGCTCGCCCTCGACATGGGGTCGCTCATCGCCGGCGCGAAGTATCGCGGCGAGTTCGAGGAGCGTCTGAAGGCGGTCCTGGCCGAAGTCACCGCGGCGGCCGGCGGCATCATCCTGTTCATCGACGAGATGCACACCCTCGTGGGGGCCGGAAAGGCCGACGGGGCGATGGACGCCTCGAACCTGCTCAAGCCGGCGCTGGCGCGCGGCGAACTGCACTGCGTCGGCGCCACCACGCTGGACGAGTACCGCAAGCACGTCGAGAAGGACGCGGCCCTGGCGCGGCGTTTCCAGCCGGTGTTCGTCTCCGAGCCCACCGTCGAGGACACCGTCTCGATCCTGCGCGGCATCAAGGAGAAGTACGAGCAGCACCACGGCGTGCGCATCCAGGATGCGGCGCTGGTGGCGGCCGCGACCCTGTCGAACCGCTACATCACCGACCGCTTCCTGCCCGACAAGGCCATCGACCTGATGGACGAGGCCGGATCGCGCCTGCGCATGCAGGTGGATTCCAAGCCCGAGGAACTCGACAACGTCGACCGCGAGATCGTGCGCCGCAAGATCGAGGGCGAGGCGCTGAAGAAGGAGACGGATTCGGCCTCCCGCGACCGGCTCGCGCGGCTGGAGCGCGAACTCGCCGACCTCGAGGAGCAATCCTCCTCCATCACCGCCCGCTGGAAGGCGGAGAAGGACAAGCTCGGTGCCGCCGCCGACCTAAAGAAGCGCCTCGACGAGGCCCGCACCGAACTCGCCAGCGCCCAGCGCCAGGGCCAGTACCAGCGTGCGGGCGAGCTCGCCTACGGCGCGATTCCCGGGCTGGAGAAGCAGCTCGCCGAGATCGAGGCCAAGGCGGAGGCCGGCGCCGGCCGCGACGGCATGGTCGAGGAGGCGGTGACGCCGGCCCACATCGCGGGCGTCGTCTCGCGCTGGACCGGCGTGCCCGTCGACAAGATGCTGGAGGGCGAGCGCGAGAAGCTGCTGGCCATGGAAGAGGCCTTGGCCAAGCGCGTGGTCGGCCAGCGCGAGGCGGTGGAGGCGGTCTCCACGGCCGTGCGCCGGGCGCGCGCCGGCCTTCAGGACCCCAACCGGCCGACCGGCTCGTTCATGTTCCTCGGCCCGACCGGCGTCGGCAAGACCGAGCTGACCAAGGCGCTGGCCGGCTTCCTGTTCGACGACGAGACGGCGCTCCTGCGCATCGACATGTCGGAGTACATGGAGAAGCACTCGGTCGCCCGGCTCATCGGCGCGCCTCCCGGCTACGTCGGCTACGAGGAGGGCGGGGCGCTGACGGAGGCGGTGCGCCGCCGGCCCTACCAGGTCGTGCTGTTCGACGAGATCGAGAAGGCGCATCCGGACGTGTTCAACGTCCTGCTGCAGGTGCTCGACGACGGCCGGCTCACGGACGGGCAGGGGCGGACGGTGGACTTCCGCAACACGCTCCTCATCATGACCTCGAATCTCGGGGCCGAATACCTCGTGAACCAGGCGGAGAACGAGGAGACGGAGGGCGTGCGCGAAGAGGTGATGGGGATGGTGCGCCGGCATTTCCGGCCGGAGTTCCTGAACCGGATCGACGAGATCATCCTGTTCCACCGCCTGCGCCGGTCGGAGATGGGGGCGATCGTCGAGATCCAGCTCGGCCGGCTGCAGACCCTGCTGGAGGATCGCAAGATCACCCTCACGGTGGCCCCGGACGCCCGCGACTGGCTCGCCGACAAGGGCTACGACGCCGCCTACGGCGCGCGGCCTCTGAAGCGCGTGATCCAGAAGGCGATCCAGGACCCGCTGGCGCAGCTGATCCTCGAAGGGGTCGTCCACGACGGCGAGGCCCTGACGATCGATCTCGGGCCGCTCGGCCTGATGATCGGCGACCGGGCCATCGGCGAGAAGAGGCGACCGGCCTCCGCGACGCTCAACTGAGGCTCGCTGGACCAAAAAGAGGCCGCCGACCCTGCACCGGGGTCGGCGGCCTTCTTTGTCCTGCGATCCATGTCCTGCGATCCATGACGATTGCGGCCGTTTGACGGGACCGATTCGCCAGCATGGGTTGAGCCCGCCCCTCGTTTTTGCGACACCGGCGCGTCGTCGGCAGCGCGTGACCGGCACGACACGAGGGGCCACCCATGCCATCGCCAGACCCGAAGCGGACCGCCGCAGGTGCGGCCACCGACGGTGCCCTCGCCCAACTCGGCATCCGATTCACCGCCTGGGCCGAGCGCTGGTTCCCCGATGCCTTCGTCTTCGTGGCGATCGCGGTGGTGATCGTCGCGCTCGGAGCGGTGGCCAACGGCGCCCCGCCCATGGCGATCGCCAAGAGCTTCGGCGACGGCTTCTGGAGCCTGATCCCCTTCACCATGCAGATGGCCTTCGTGACCATCGGCGGCTACGTCGTGGCCACCGCGCCCCCGGTGCAGAGATTGATCGACCGCCTCGCCCGCGTGCCCAACAGCGGTACCGCCGCCGTAGGCTTCGTGGCGGCCGCGACCATGCTGTCGTCGTTCCTGAGCTGGGGCCTGAGCCTGATCTTCGGCGGCCTGCTGGCCCGGGCGCTGGCCCGGCGCACCGAACTGCGGATGGACTACCGCGCCGCCGGGGCGGCGGCCTACCTCGGCCTCGGGGCGACCTGGGCCATGGGCCTCAGTTCGTCGGCCGCGCAGCTCCAGGCCAACCCGGCCAGCCTGCCGAAGTCCCTGCTGCCGATCACCGGCGTGATTCCCTTCAGCGAGACCATCTTCTTGTGGCAGTCGATGCTGGTGGCCGCGATCCTGTTCGTGATCTCGGTGGTGATCGCCATCGCCTCGGCGCCGGGCCGTGACACCGCCGTGACCGCGCAGGACCTGGGAATCGACGTCGCCCGCGAGGAAGAGACGATAGAGGCCCCCTCCCAGCCCGGCGAACGACTGGAGCATTGGCCGATCCTCAACATCCTGCTCGTGATCCTGGCGGCGGGCTGGATCTGGCAGGAGTTCGCGCGCCAATCCTGGATCACCGCGATCTCGAACCTGAACACCTACAACCTGATCTTCATCACCCTCGGCCTGCTGCTGCACTGGCGGCCGATCCGCTTCCTGCGTGCGGTCGCCAAATCGGTCCCGGCCACCGCCGGCATCCTGATCCAGTTCCCGCTCTACGCCGCCATCAGCGCCATGCTGACCGGGGCCAAGAACGCCGCCGGCACCTCGGTGTCGGACGTGATCACGCATGCCTTCGTGAGCCTGAACACCACCGGCAGCTTCCCGATCTCCATGGGCGTCTACTCGGCGGTGCTCGGCTTCTTCGTGCCGTCGGGCGGCGGCAAGTGGCTCTTGGAAGCGCCCTACGTGATGCAGGCGGCCAACGAGCTTCAGGTGCACCTCGGCTGGGCGGTGATGGTCTACAACGCGGCCGAAGCCCTGCCCAACCTCATCAACCCGTTCTGGATGCTGCCGCTTCTCGGCATCCTCGGCCTCAAGGCCCGCGATATCGTCGGCTTCAGCTTCCTGCAGCTCCTCGTCCACCTGCCGGTGGTGCTGTTCCTGCTCTGGGCGCTGGCCTTCACGCTGACCTATCACCCGCCGGTGATGCCGTAGCCCCCGATCGCCGCATCGAACCCCGTCAGCCACGCCGAAAGGTCACCGGACATGGTCTCCAGAATGCTGCTCGCGGGCGTCATGCTCCTGACCGGAGCGGGGGGCGTCATGGCTGAGGATCGCCTGCCCGAGATTCTGGCCGATCGACAGACGGAGGCGCAGAGGAAGGCGTCCGACGCCTTCCTGAGCGCGCGAAAGGTGCCGGTCTTCGGCCCGTTCGTACCGCTGCTGCGCAGCCCGGAGCTGATGACCAACGCCAGCAACATGGGCCTGCACCTGCGCTATCGCAGCGTCCTCCCGTTGCGCCTGAGCGAAATGGTGATCCTCATCACGGCGCGGGAGTGGACCCAGCAACTCGAATGGCACATTCACCAGCCGATTGCCCTCAAGGCCGGTCTCGACCCCGCCATCGTCACCGCGATCCAGGAAGGGCGCCGGCCCGACGCCATGGGCGAGGAGGAAGCGCTTACCTATGCCTTCTCGACGGAACTGCACCACAACAAGGCGGTGAGCGACGCTACCTACAAGCGCGTGGTCGCCGCGTTCGGGGAGCAGGGCGCGATCGAGATGGCCGGCATCAACGGCTATTACACCTTGCTCGCCATGACGATGAACACGGCGCAGACGGCCCTGCCGGACGGCGCGAGTCCGCAACTGCCACCGCTGATCAAGTAGAATGGCGGCCCGGGCAGTGTCCTCAGGGTCTTCCCGCCCGGGGGCCGGCGGGGACGAAAGCCGCCACGGCGGCGAGTCCCCAGCCGGCCATCAGGACGAGACCACCCGTCGGCGCCGCCATCGCAAACAGCGGGGTCCCGTAGAGCGCACGCAGGGCGAGATCGCCACAGAACAGCGCGAGCCCGAGCACGACGGCGACGGCCGCCGAGCGTGTGACGAGCCGATGGGTGGCCCCGCTCTGGCTCAGCGCCACGAGCCCGATCACGACGGGCGCATGGAACAGCAGGAACTGCGCCGCCGTCTTGAGGGATTCCGCGCCACCCGAATGGGCCGCCGCCGCGCTGGCGACGACCCCGAGCAGCCCCGCCAGCGCGCCGAGTGCCAGCAGAATGCGGTCCGGCAGCGCGAGCCTCATGCGCCGCGCTCCGCGAGCAGGCGGGCCACGCTGGCGCGCAGCTCCGGCACGCCGCTGTCGTCGCGGCTCGAGGTGATCAGGATCTCGGGGTAGGCGGCCGGGCGCTTCGACAGCGCCTCTTGCACGCCCGCGATCCGTGCCGCGATCTCGGATTTCCTAAGGGCGTCGCCCTTGGTCAGGACGATCTGGTAGCTCACCGCGGCCTTGTCGAGGCCGTCGAGGACGTCGGTGTCGATGCTCTTCAGCCCGTGGCGCGAATCGATCAGCATGAAGACGCGGGCGAGGTTGGCCCGGCCCTTGAGGTAGTCGTGGATCAGGTCGGTCCAGGCCTCGACCTTGGCCTTCTCGACCTTGGCGTAGCCGTAGCCGGGCATGTCGACGAGGGTGAGCCGTCCGCCGATGTCGAAGAAGTTGAGCTGCTGGGTGCGGCCGGGCGTGTGCGAGGTCCGCGCCAGGGTGTTGCGGCCTGTCAGCGCGTTGACGAGGCTCGACTTGCCGACGTTCGATCGCCCGGCGAAGGCGATCTCGACGCCCTTCATCGGCGGCAGCGCCGCGACGGTCGGCGCCGAGGACAGGAAGTCGGCCACGCCTGCGAACAGCAGGCGGCCCGACTCCAGGAGGGCCGCATCGTCGTTCTCTTGGGACATGGTGCGGCTCCGGCAGGTGGATGGATGAGGCTCGCCCCCTCCATCGACCGGAAAGGTCAGCTCTTGACGGTCGGGACCTTGTCGGCGGGCTTCTTCTTCACCATCCCGCTCAAGTTGTCCCACAGCTCCACCTTCACCCCGTTCTGGCGCATGATGACGTACTGCTGGATCACCGAGAGGGTGTTGTTCCAGGCCCAGTAAATCACCAGGCCGGCGGGGAACGAGCCGAGCATGAAGGTGAACACGATCGGCATGAAGGTAAAGATCTGCGCCTGCACCGGGTCCGGCGGCGCGGGGTTCATCTTCATCTGGATGAACATCGTGATGCCCATGATGATGGGCCAGATGCCAAGGTGGACGAAGTCCGGTGCCGCGTAGGGCAGCAGGCCGAACAGGTTGAGAAGGCTCGTCGGATCGGGCGCGGCCAGGTCCTGGATCCAGCCGAAGAACGGCGCGTGCCGCATCTCGATGGTGATGAACAAGACCTTGTAGAGCGCGAAGAACACCGGGATCTGGATCAGCACCGGCCAGCAGCCGGCAACCGGGTTGATCTTCTCCTTCTTGTACAGCTCCATCATCGCCTGTTGCTGCTTCATCTTGTCGTCGCCGTAGCGCTCGCGGATGGAGAGCATCTCGGGCTGCACGGCCTTCATCTTGGCCATGGACTTGTAGGACTTGTTGGCGATGGGCAGGAACAGGATCTTGAGCAGGAGGGTCACGACCAGGATCGAGACGCCGAAATTGCCGAACAGGTGGAAGAAGAAGTCCAGAGCCCGGAACATCGGCTTGGTGATGAAGTGGAACCAGCCCCAGTCGATCATCAGATCGAACTGCTTGATGCCGAGATCCTTCTCGTAGGTGGTGATCGCGTTGACTTCCTTGGCGCCGGCGAACAGGCGCTGGGTCGCGCCCAGAGACGCGCCCGGTGCGATGGTGCGGCCGTCGCCGCGCACGCTGGCCTGGTAGACCTTGGTGGCCCCGTCGGTGCGCTCGGTGAAGGCGCCGGTGTAGGCCTCGGCCTGGTCGGGGATGGCGGCGGCGGCCCAATACTTGTCGGTGATGCCGACGAAGCCGCCCGTCACGTTGGCCCAGGCCTTACCCTTGGTGCCGCCGTTGCCGTAGGGCGGCTCCTTGGCGACGTGGTCGTAGGTGTATTCCTGCAGTCCTTCGCCGCCGAGCACGCCGATCATGCCTTCGTGCAGGACGTAGAACCCCTGCGTCTGCGGCTTTCCCCAACGGGAGACGAGGCTGTAGGGGTAGAGCGTGACCGGGTTGGCGCTCTTGTTCTCGACCTCGTCGCGCACCGTGAACATGAACTTGTCGTCGACGGTCAGGACCCGCTTGAAGACGAGGCCGGCGCCGTTGTCGAAGGTCAGGGTCAGGGGCGTGCCAGGCGACAGCACGGTGCCGTCGGCGGTCCAGACGGTCTCGCCGGTGGGCAGAGGACCGGCATTCTGGCCGACCCAGCCGAACTCGGCGAAATAGGGGTTGGCGCTGCCGGTGGGCGACAGCAGCACGATGCGCGGGCTCTTGTCGTCGACGGTCTCGTGGTAGCCCTTGAGCAGGACGTCGTCGATGCGGCCGCCCTTGAGCGACACCGAGCCGGACAGGGCCGGCGTCTCGATGCGCACGCGCGGCGAGCGCGCCAGGGCGGCCTCGCGCGATTCGACCGTCTGCGTCGGGCTGCCGAGGGTGCCGGGGATCGGCGAAGAGGGCTGGCCCTCCTTGGGACTCGGAGTCGGGACACCGTCGACGCCAGCCTGTCCGGTCGCGGCCTGACCCTGGGCCGCCTTCTCGAGCAGCGCCGCCTGACGCTGCTGCTCCACTCGCGGCGCGGCGATGAAGTAGTTCCAACCGAGCAGGACCGCCAGCGACAGGGCGATCGCGACGATCATGTTCGTCTTGTCATTACCCATCGGTCGATCCGTCACACAGGTTGGCGGGAGGGGAGGGCGGCAGCGGCGAGGAATCGACCGGCTTTGCCGAAAGATCGGAGGGGGCGGTGCCCGTGGGCCGGCCGCGCGATCGGGATCCGCTCCGGGAAGGGCGGGCCGAGCCGGTATCGGGCTGGATTGCGGACCGCGGTTTCGTCACGGCGCCTACAGCGCGGCGCAGTTCGTCGACGAGGACACCGAAGGGGGCGTGCAGGCTCGGACGGCGGGCCACGAGGACCACGTCGGCGGCAACGTCCGGCAGGTCGCGCGCAGCCTGCTCCACCACGCTGCGCAGGCGTCGTTTGATGCGATTGCGCTCGGTGGCGTGTCCGACCCGCTTGGTGACGGTGAAGCCGATCCTCAGACCGGCGGGATCGGGGTTGGGTCGCAGGATCCCCTGTGCCGTCATGCGGTCGGTATGAAACCTGCGCCCGCCGGCAGCGGAGAGAAAATCGGAGCGCTTCTTCAGGCGTTCGATCGTCGACACGGTTCGCTCGACCTCGGCCGCACACGCTCCGGCCCGGTCAAGCCCGAGCCGCCGATCCTGGACGCTGATCATCCTGCCGATGCGCCGTCGTCCAACGGCGCGACCGGTCGATCAGGCCGAAAGCTTCTTGCGGCCGTGAGCGCGGCGCGCGGCAATGACCTTGCGGCCGCCGGCGGTAGCCATGCGCGCACGAAAGCCGTGACGACGCTTCCGCACGAGCTTGCTGGGCTGGTAGGTTCTTTTCATCGCGCGATCTCCGACGGAACAGAGCCGGGACGGCGGACCCGAAAGGTCACGCGCGACATCCTGAGGCTCGCTCCAAGAATGTGTCTGCAAGCGCGAAGGGCGCCCACAAGGGGCGCGGCGTCGCGATGGCGCGGCTTATGGCGGAAGGGGGGGCTCAAGTCAATTCCGTTTCCCCGGCGGCGGACCCCTCGCGGGAACCTTCGGGCGAGCGCGCAGGTGAGGCCTTAACCCTCGGTTAACCATGCCGGTGGCACGATCGGGTCGTCCAGGGTTCTGGATGTGGAACGGGGTTTCCGGTCCGCTCGCGCGATGCCTCCTGACGACTCGACACATGCCGCCCACCCGAGGCGGCATTTTTTTGTCCGGCGCCCGCCCTGTCCCTTAACGTTAACACACGGTTAGCGACGCGCCGGGGCGCGTTCGGCGCTAGGTTTGCCACATGGGCTGCAGCGGCAGGGGTCGCGTTCCATTTCGGAACGGCAACGATCCGGCCTTGGCACAGGGGGCACCATGAACGGGTTCGACGTCACCTTCCGGGACGAGCGGGACTGGGTCGATTTCGGGACGACCTACCTGGCCTCCGAGGCGTTCAAGGGGCTGTTCCGCGAGGGCATGGCCATCGTCGAGGAAGCGGCGGCCTATCTCGACGGGCAGGGCCGCGAGGAATCGCGCCTGCTGTCGCGGGACGGCACCCTCGCCTACGCCAGCGAGAGCATGCGCCTCACCACCCGCCTGATGCAGATCGCCTCCTGGCTCCTCGTGCAGCGCGCCGTGGCCGAGGGCGAGATCAGCGCCTCCCAGGCGATGCAGGAAAAGACCCGCGTGCGGCTGACCACGCCCGACCTGCCGCGGGCCGATGCCGGGACGCTGCTGCCGACGCGCCTGCAGGACCTCATCGTGCGCACGCGCCGCCTCCATGCCCGCGTCCTGCACCTCGACGCGTTGATCTGCGACGACCGCCCGACGCCGGTCGCCCGCATCAGCCCGGTGGCGGCCCAGCACGACCTCCTGCGCACGACCTTCAACACCGCGCACTGATTTGGCGGCCGAACGAAAACAGGCGGTGCCCCGTGTCGGGCACCGCCTGTTTTCGCCGCCCGGTCCAGCAGGAGCGGGAAAGGCCTTACTTCTTGCCGAACGAGAGGCTGCCGAAGCGCGAGTTGAAGCGCGACACGCGACCGCCGCGATCGAGCATCTTCTGCTCGCCGCCGGTCCAGGCCGGGTGCGTGTTGGGATCGATGTCGAGGTTGAGGGTGTCGCCCTCCTTGCCGTAGGTCGACCGGGTCATGTAGTCCGACCCATCGGTCATCACGACCTTGATGAAGTGGTAGTCGGGATGCTCGGTACCCTTGGCCTTGTCGGCCGCACTCTTTGCCATGACGAAGTCCTTCAATAGCCACGCCGACCGGCCCGCCTGGCGGCCCGCGGCCATAGATCACGCGCAATCGGATGAAGCCGCGCCTATACCTCACCGCTCCGGAACGAACAAGCGGCCATCCGTGTCCGCTCGGCCGGGACGGCGGGATTTCGGTGTTCCGCGCCCGTCCCATGTCATATCCGTGGATCCTCCAGAGGCATGATGGCCCGTAAATCCGACCGCAGCTCCGGCCAGACCTCCGGCCAGGACAATCGTTCGAAGGCGCCCCTGGGGTCGTTGAAGCCGCTCGTTCCGTTCGCGGCGGTCTACCGCGGCCGGATCGTGGCGGCGTTCCTGGCGCTCCTCGTCGCCTCCGGTGCCACCCTGGTGGTGCCCATCGCCATGCGCCGGGTGATCGACCACGGCTTCTCGGCGGAGAACGCGCCCGTCATCGACGCCTATTTCGCCGGCCTCCTCGGCGTCGTGGCCGTGCTCGCGCTGTCGAGTGCCGCCCGCTACTACACGGTGGTGACGCTCGGCGAGCGTGTGGTGGCCGATCTGCGCAGCGCCGTCTTCCGCCGCCTGACGGTGCTGGACCCGGCCTTCTTCGACCGGTCGCAATCGGGCGAGATCATCTCGCGGCTGACCGCGGACGCGACGCAGGTCAAGTCGGTGTTCGGGATCTCGATCTCGATCCTCCTGCGCAACGCCTTCCTGTTCGTGGGCGCCGTCGTCATGATGGTCATCACCAGCCCGCGATTGTCGGTCCTCGTGCTCGTGGCGATCCCGCTCATCGTGTTTCCGCTGATCCTGTCGGGGCGCGGGGTGCGGCGCCGCTCGCGGGCCGCGCAGGACCGCCTCGCCGAGGCCTCGGCCTACGCCTCCGAGGCGGTGGGCTCGATCCGGACGATGCAGGCCTTCGGCATGGGCCGGACCACGGCCGGCCGCTTCGCGCAGGCCTCCGAGAACGCCTACGGGGCCGCCCGCGATTCGGTGCGGGCGCGCTCGCTCCTGACGGGGGTGGCGATCTTCCTCATCTCGTCGAGCGTCGTCGGGGTGATGTGGTACGGCGCGCAAGGGGTGCTGGCGGGCACCATGACCGCCGGCCAGCTCTCGCAGTTCGTGCTCTACGCCGTCTTCGGTGCCAGTGCGCTCGGCCAGCTCTCCGAGGTCTACGGGGAACTCGCCCAGGCGGCCGGTGCGGCCGAGCGGCTGGGCGAGATCCTGGCCGCCGAGCCGGTGATCCGCGCGCCCGACGCCCCCGTCGCGATGCCGTCGCCCTCGCGCGGCGAACTCGCCTTCGAGGCGGTGCGCTTCTCCTATCCGACCCGGCCCGAGCACGCGGCTCTCGACGGGATCGACTTTTCCGTGTCCCGCGGCGAGCGGGTCGCCCTCGTCGGCCCCTCGGGCGCCGGCAAGACCACGGTCCTGCAGCTCATCCTGCGGTTCTACGATCCGGTCTCGGGCTGCGTGCGCATCGACGGCGTCGACATCGCGAAGGCCGATCCGGACGCCTTGCGCCAGCGCCTGTCCCTGGTGCCGCAGGACCCGACGGTGTTCTCCGGCACGGTGTTCGAGAACATCGCCTACGGCCGGCCGAGCGCCACCGAGGCCGACGTCAGGCGGGCGGCCGAACTCGCCCATGCCGACGGCTTCGTCCAGGCCCTGCCGCAGGGCTACCACACCGTGGTGGGCGAGCGCGGCGTCACGCTCTCGGGCGGCCAGCGCCAGCGCGTCGCCATCGCCCGCGCGATCCTGAAGGATGCGCCGATCCTGCTCCTCGACGAGGCGACCTCGGCCCTGGACGCGGAAAGCGAGCGCGCGGTGCAGAGCGCCCTCGACACGCTGATGCGCGGGCGCACCACCATCGTCATCGCTCACCGCCTCGCCACGATCCGCTCGGCGGACCGCATCCTCGTCCTCGACGGCGGCCGCATCGTCGAATCGGGCACCCACGACAGCCTGCTGGCCGAGGGCGCGCTCTACGCACAGCTCGCCGCGCTCCAGTTCACCGATGCCCACGGCGACATCGCGCGGAGCCGGGCGGCGCAGGCTCTGCGCGCGGCGAGGCCGGCGGCGGAGTGAGGAGAGCCTAGCCGCGCAGTCGCGGGTCCCGTCAGTTCAGCCCGACCTGGCTCTTCGCGAAGACCACGTTGTTGAGGAACTGAACCGTGATGGCGCCGCTGCTGCGGCGGTCGTCCCAGAGCATCACCTCGACCTTGCCGAGGTCGGCCGACATCGTGGTGGTGGTCAGCGTCCCCCGGCACCCGATCACCGCCTCGACGCGTTCGAGCGGCATCCCGCGCTGGACCTGGTCGAAGCCCTCCCGCGTCACCGCGCATTGGGTTCGGTCGACGATCGGCCGGGGCGCGAAGGCGAAGGCGTCGGCGGTCTTCTCCGGTGCGGATGCGATGGGACCAGCGGGCACGGGCCGGTCGGAGGGCGGGATCTGCGCGCGCAGGCGGTCGCGCTCCCGTTCGAGGGCGGTGCGGCGGGCATCCTGCAGGAGACCGGCCCGGATCTCGGACTGCCTCGTCCGTTCCGCCTCGCTGAGGTCGGTCGTCGAGTCCGGCAACCGTTCGCCCGGCTCGCCCTCGGCGGCGGCTGAGGGCCGGACCCCGTCTCGGTTCCAGCGATCGCCCGGAGGACCGTCGCGGTTCGGTCGGCGCTGGCCCGTCGCCTGGGCGCCGGTCTTGGCGGCCTCGCTGCGGCCGGCGGCGATGATCTCCCGCAGGCTCTCCTCGATCCGCGCCGCGCCGCGCGCGATCAGTACCTCGTAGTCCCTGCGCATCGATTCCCGATTTTTACGGTGCGTGGTCCCTTCGACATTGCGCAGGAAGAGTTGTTCCTCGCAGTAGCCGTAGGCCGCCAGGACCTCGCGGATGTCGGCCTCCGACCAGTCCGCCGCCGGCTTCCCGAACAGGTCGACGCTCGCACTGCGACCGGCCTTCTGGGACGAGGCGACGTCGAGCCGGAGTTCCTTCAGGCGACCGTCGAGGATCTGCCGCTGGGCGTTGCAACCGCCGCGGTCGGACAGGTAGGTCGAGAACGAGTAACCGTCGGCGCCAAAGCAGAACAACGCCGACAAAAGACAACCCAGGGTCGCCAGCATGACCTGTTTCATGACGCTTCGACCTTGCCGCCGGCCATGACGACACCATGCGTCGAAACGATCGATCGGGAAATACCGCCCGGTATCGGTTCGCTCATCCCATGCATCGGGAGGCGATGACGCGCCCTCGCGTCGAACCCGCCGCCGCAGGGCGAGGGGGCGGCGGCGATCGGGGCGGGGCGGATCCTCATGCGAACAGGAGGTCTGACGTGGCGAGTTGGAGGGACGAGAGGCCGGCCATCGTGATCGTGTCGTCCACTCCCTCGAACGAGATCAGGAGGTCGCCGCCGGAGGCCGAGAACGAGAGATCCGCGACGGTATCGATGCCGGACCCGCGCAGGTCGATCCGGTCGGTCCCGGAGAGGAAGTCGAGGATGGTGTCGGCCCCGAAGTCGAAGGCGTCGTAGGTGAAGATGTCCCGGCCCAGCCCGCCGGTGAGACGGTCGTCTCCGCCGGCGCCCCGCAGGACGTCGTCGCCGGCCGCTCCCGACAGGGCGTTGACCGCGTCGTTGCCGAGGATCCGGTTGGCGAGGGCGTTGCCGGTGCCGTCGATGTCGGCGCTCCCGAGCAGGGTGAGGTTCTCGACGTTCGCCCCGAGGGTATGGGTGACGGCGCTGCGGACGCTGTCGGTTCCGGCGCTGGCGCCTTCACTGACCACGTCCGACAGCGAATCGAGGACATAGGTGTCGTTGCCGGCTCCGCCGACCATCGTGTCGGCACCCGCGCCGCCGTCGAGGAGGTTGGCGGCGCCGTTGCCGGTGATGACATTGGCAAGCCCGTTGCCGGTGGCATCGGCCGCCAGGCTTCCGGTGAGCGTCAACGCCTCGACGTGGTCGCTCAGCGTGTAGCTGGACGCCGTCAGGACCGTATCGGTGCCCGATGCCGCCGCTTCGGTGACCACGTCCCCGGCGTTGTCGACCCGGTAGGTGTCGTTGCCGAGGCCGCCGGCCATCGAATCGGCTCCGAGGCCGCCGTCGAGGCTATTGGCGGCCCCATTGCCGAGGATGACGTTGGCCAGCGCGTTTCCGGTTCCGGCGATGGCGGCGGTGCCGACCAGGGTGAGGTTCTCCACGTTGAGGGCCAGGGTGACGCTGGCGGAGGACCGAACGGTGTCGGTTCCGCCGCCGGCCGCCTCGATCACCGCGTCGGCCGCCATGTCGACGAGATAGGTGTCGTCGCCGAGCCCACCGGCCATCCTGTCGCTGCCGGCGCCGCCGTCGAGGACGTTGGTGGCTGCGTTGCCGGTGATGACGTTGGCCAGCGCATTGCCGGTGCCGTCGATGGCGCCCGAGCCGGTGAGGGTGAGGTTTTCCACCTGCGCCGACAGCGTATGGCTCAGGCCGGTTTCGACGAGGTCGCTGCCGCCG
The DNA here is from genome assembly GCF_001424525.1 of Methylobacterium sp. Leaf399. Classification (NCBI taxonomy): domain Bacteria; kingdom Pseudomonadati; phylum Pseudomonadota; class Alphaproteobacteria; order Hyphomicrobiales; family Methylobacteriaceae; genus Methylobacterium; species Methylobacterium sp. Leaf399. The sequence goes on from NZ_LMQK01000031.1 coordinate 221,725, forward strand.
CCGGCGAGTTCGACGACGACGTCGCCGCTGTCGTCGACCCGGTAGGTGTCGTTGCCCAGGCCGCCGGTCATGGTGTCCGCGCCCGCCCCTCCGTCGATGAGGTTGGCGCCGGCATTGCCGGTGAGGCGGTTGGCGAGGCCGTTGCCGGTGCCCGAGAGGGCCGTGACCCCGGTCAGGACCAGGTTCTCGACGAAGTCGGCCAGTACGAGGCTCAGCGCCGCCTCCACCGTGTCGATGCCACCTCCCGTCAGTTCCGTGACGACGTCGCCGCTATCGACGATGCGATAGGTGTCGTCGCCCAGCCCGCCCACCAGGGTGTCGGCACCGGCTCCGCCGTCGAGGGTATCGTTGCCGGCGTCGCCCGCCAGGGTGTTGGCGGCGGCGTTGCCGGTGATGCGGTTCGAGAGCGCATTGCCGGTACCGTCGACGGCGCCGGTCCCGGTGAGGGTGAGGGTCTCGATCTCGCCCGCGAGGGTCCATGTGATGGCCGAGAGGACCGTATCGATGCCCCCGCCCGCCGCCTCGGTGATCACGTCGCCGGCACCGACGCGGTAACTGTCGTTGCCCAGCCCGCCGATCAGGGTGTCGGCCCCGGCGCCGCCCTCGAAGGTGTCGTCGCCGCCCGCGCCGTCGAGGACGTTGGCCGCATCGTTGCCGGTGAGGAGGTTGGAGAGCGCGTTTCCGGTGCCGTCGATCGCAGCGCTGCCGGCGAGGGTCAGGGCCTCGACCTGTGCCGCGAGGGTCAGGCTGACGAGGGTCTCGACGGTGTCGGTGCCGCCCCCGGCGATTTCGGTGACGACGTCCCCGGCATCGTCGACCCGGTAGGTGTCGTTGCCGAGCCCGCCGGCCAGGGTATCGGCGCCCGCGCCGCCGTCGAGGAGGTTGGCGCCCGCGTTGCCGGTGACGAGGTTGGACAGGGCGTTGCCGGTGCCCGAGAGGGCGGCGGTGCCGCCGAGCGTCAGATTCTCCACGTTGTCGCCGAGGGTGTATCCGGTCGACGCCAGGACCGTGTCGGTGCCCTCGCCGGCGAGTTCCGTGGTCACGTCGAGGGCGGAGTCGACCCGGTAGATGTCGTTGCCCGCCCCACCGGCCATGGTGTCGGCGCCCGAGGCCCCGTCGAGGGTATTGGCGGCCCCGTTGCCGACGAGACGGTTGGCGAGGGTGTTGCCGGTTCCCGAAATCGCCAGGCTGCCGGTGAGCGTCAGGTTCTCGACGAAGGCGGAGAGGGTCGCGGAAATGCCGGCCTGCACCGTGTCGGTTCCGCCCGAGGCCGTCTCGGTGACCATGTCGCCGGCGTTGTCGACCCTGTAGACGTCGTCCCCGAGCCCTCCCGCCATGCGATCGGCGCCCGCACCGCCGTCGATGAGGTTGGCCCCGGCGTTGCCGGTGATGGCGTTGGCCAGTGCGTTGCCGGTCCCGTTGACGGCGGCCGAGCCCAGAAGCTGCAGGTTCTCGAGGTTGGCCCCGAGCGTGACGTCGAAGGAGGCCTGTACGGTGTCGGTGCCCGCGGCCGCCGCCTCGATCACCACGTCCGCCACGGTGTCGATCCGGTAGGTGTCGTCGCCGAGCCCGCCCGCGAGGGTATCGCTGCCGGCGCCGCCGTCCAGGATGTTGGCGCCGGTGTTGCCGGTGATGAGGTTGGCGAGCCCGTTGCCGGTGCCGTTGATCGCCGCCGACCCGGCCAGGGTCAGGGCTTCCACCTCGCCCGACAGGATGTATCCGACCGTCGCGATCACCGTGTCGGTGCCCTCGCCGGCGGCTTCGGTGACCACGTCGCCGGCCGCGTCGACCCTGAAGGTGTCGTCGCCGAGCCCGCCGACCAGCGTATCGGCGCCGGCGCCGCCGTCGAGGGTGTCGTTACCGGCGCCGCCGTCGATGCGATTGGCCGCCGTGTTACCGGCGATGGCGTTGGCCAGGACGTTGCCGGTGCCGGCGATGGCCGCGGCACCGACGAGGACGAGGCCCTCGATTGCGTCGCCGAGGGTGTAGGTCGCCGCCGCCTCGACCGTATCGGTGCCGCCACCGGCCGCCTCGGTGACAACGTCGCTCGCGCTGTCGATGCGATAGGTGTCGTTGCCCAGCCCCCCGACCAGGACGTCGTCGCCGGCGCCGCCGTCGAGGGTGTCGTCGCCGGCATCGCCCGTCAGCGTGTTGCCCGCACCGTTGCCGGTGATGCGATTGGCCAGCGCGTTTCCGGTCCCGCCGATGGCGGCGGAGCCCGTGAGCACGAGGTACTCGACCTGTGCGCCCAGGACGTAGCTGGCGGCGGCTTCGACGGTGTCGATCCCCCCCGCCGTGAGCTCGATGACGATGTCGCCGGCGCTGTCGACGCGGTAGGTGTCGTTGCCGAGGCCGCCGGCCATGGTGTCGTCGCCGGCCGCGCCGTCGACGAGGTTGGCGCCGCCGTTGCCGGTGATGAGGTTGGCAAGACCGTTGCCCGTGCCTGAGATGGCGCCGGTGCCGGTGAGCGTCAGGATCTCGACGTCGCCGCCGAGGGTGTGGCCGACGGATGCCTCGACCCGGTCGGTGCCGCCGTTGGACGCCTCCGTGACGACGTCGCCCAGGTTGTCGACCCGGTAGGTGTCGTCGCCGAGCCCGCCGGCCATGGTGTCGGCTCCGAGGCCGCCGTCGAGGCGGTTGGCCGCGGCGTTTCCGGTGAGGACGTTGGCCAGCATGTTGCCGGTGGCGTCGATGGCGGCGTTGCCGGTCAGGGTGAGGTTCTCGAGGTTGGCGAGCAGGACGTAGCCGACGGAGGCGGACACCGTATCGGTGCCGCCGTTGGCCAGTTCCGTCACCACGTCGCCGGTGGCGTCGACGCGATAGGTGTCGTCGCCCGCGCCTCCGGCCATGCGGTCGGCCCCGATGCCGCCGTCGAGGACGTTGGCGCCGGCGTTGCCGGTGAGCGTGTTGGCCAGGGCGTTGCCGGTGCCGTCGATGGCGGCGGTGCCGGTGAGCACCAGCACCTCGACCTCGCTGCCGAGGACGTGGCTTCCCGAGGACCGGACGGTGTCCGTCCCGCCGCCGGCGCCCTCGACGACGACGTCGTCGCCGTCGACGATGTAGGTGTCGTTGCCCGCGCCCCCCGCCAGGGTGTCGGTGCCGGTGATCCCGTCGAGGACGTTGGCGCCCGCGTTGCCGGTGAGCGCGTTGGCGAGCCCGTTGCCGGTCCCGGCGACGGAGGCGGTGCCGGTCAGCACCAGGTTCTCGAGGTTGAGGCCCAGCACGTAGGCGATACCGGCGCGCACGGTGTCCATGCCCGCCCCGGCCAGTTCCGTCACGGTGTCGCCCGTGGAATCGACGACGTAGACATCGTCGCCGAGCCCGCCGGTGAGCGCGTCGGCACCGGCGCCGCCGTCGAGGGTGTCGTTGCCCGCGCCGCCGTCGAGGACGTTGGCGGCGGCGTTTCCGGTGAGCAGGTTGGCCAGGGCGTTGCCGGTGGCGTTCACCGCCGCCGTGCCGGTGAGGGTGGCGTTCTCGATGTCGTCCGCGAGGGTGAGGCCAAAGGCGGCCAGCACCGTATCCGTGCCGCCGCCGGCCAGTTCCGTCACCACGTCACCGGCGTCGCCGAGGCGGTAGGTGTCGTCACCGGCGCCGCCGATCAGGGTGTCGTCGCCGATGCCGCCATCGAGGGTGTCGTTGCCCGCGCCGCCTGACAGGATGTTGGCCGCCTGGTTGCCGGTGATGAGGTCGTTGCCCGCGCCGCCGACGGCGTTCTCGATGAGGGATGCGACGTTCCCGGCGAACAGGAGGGCGTTGTAGAGGTTGGCGCGTGCGGACGGGCCGCCGAGATAGGCGATCTGGGCGGTCGACATCGTGCTGCCGGCCCCGGCGCCGAGGTCGATCGTCTGGTGGGTCGTGTAGTTGGAGAAGTCGTAGGTGTCGTTGCCGCCGCCGTCCCAGATGGTCCTGAACACGCGGTTGCCGGCCACCGCGTCCTGGGCGACCCCGTCGATGGACATGACGCCCGTGGTGGCGCTGAAGCTGTAGACCGTGTCGCCGGCCTGGGTGGTGTAGTCGGCGCCGTAGAGGGTCTGCAGGGCTGCGATGTCGAGCATCATCAGCGATTGGGCGTAGCCTATGGACTCGTTGCGATAGCCGGTGAGGGGCGCGCCGACGTAGGAGCGATAGGTCATCACCGAGTATTCCATCGCATCCATCGGGCGCGAGATCGCGCCGAACGAACCGGTGTCGTGGCCGTGCTTCAGGCCGAGGGCGTGCCCGATCTCGTGGAGGTAGGTGTGGTAGGCGTAGGTGCCCGCCACCGGCACGCTCCCGGCGATGTTGCCGAAGAAGACATCGCCCGACAGGCTCGACCCCGGCAGATAGGCGTAGGACGTCGAGGGCGCGCCCGAGTTCGCCAGCCGGATGTTGGCGTGGACGCTCGCGGTCTCGGCGATCTCCGTGAGGGCGAGGTTGGAGACGGCGGCGACGTTGGCCAGCACCGCCCGCGCGGCCGTCTGTTGCGCGGCCGTCAGCACGGCCATGCGGCTCGCCGCGCCCTGATCGTAGTAGCCGGTCCCGTAATCGTCATAGACGTCGGGGAACGACACCGTGAGCGCGGTCCCGGCCCACTTCGTGCCGTACAGCAGGCCGTTGACGTCGACGTCGGCGGTGCGTGACACGGACGTGAACGTCGCCGTGCCGGACGCCTCCGACGCGGTGGCGGTGGTGCCGCTTCCCGATCCCAGGGCATAGGCGACCGTCGGGTGGGTCTGGCCGCAGAATACGCACATCGCAAGAAACCCGGAACCGTGGACGGTGCCGACGATGCGGATCGGGGTTTGACGAAGTGTTCCAAGCGGGCTTGCCGCCGCGAAAGGGTCGCGCCGGGCCGTCCTTAACGCGTCGTTACCCTATCGAAGTGTGAACCGCGCCCGCGCATCCTCGCGATCCGTTATCCACGAGCGGCCGACGGAGGCCGTGCCGGTCCTTCGGGGTCAGCGACACCGCCACAGGAGACCCACCAGCGCCACGTTCGCGACGGCCAGGGTCGTGAGCAGCGCGAACACGCCTTCGGCGCCGCCGTGGGTCAGGACGAAGGCGCCGACGAGGGGGGCCGCCGCCTGGGCCATCAGCCCCGGCCGTGCCAGCAGCCCGATCAGGGGGGCGTAGCGCTCCGGGCCGAACAGCACGAGCGGCACCGTTCCGCGGGCGATCGAATAGATGCCGTTGCCGGCGCCGTAGAGCACGAGGGCGAGGCCCACGAAGGGCACCTCCACCGCCAGCAGGGCGATGCCGACCGCGACGAGGCTCATGGCGGCGGTGAGCGTCCAGAGCGGATGGTGGCGGCCCCGGCCCGCCATCTCCAGTAGCCGGGCACCGACCTGGGCCGGGCCGATCAGCGCGCCGAAAGCCACGGCCGAGGCTAGCGGCACCGCGCGCGCCTGGAGCAGGGTGAGGAGATGGACCGACACCATGGTCATCACCGTGCCGCCCAGGACCAGGATGCCGGCCATCACGACGAAGGCCCGGCGCTCGCGCTCCGCCAGGACCGGGACGGGCTTCTGCCGGACGTCGGGGCCCGGCGCCGGGGTGGCCGGCGGGGGGATCGTCGACAGGACCAGGGGCAGCGACACCGCCAGTTGCAGCCCGGCATAGGCGAGGCAGGTTCCCCGCCAGCCGATCGCCTCGACGAGGAGGGCGGAGAGCGGCCAGCTCACCGTGCTGGCGAAGCCTCCCCACAGCGTGAGGGTCGCGATCGCGGGACGCGCCTGCGCACCGTAGAGGCGCCCGAGGGTGGCGAAGGCCGGGTCGTACAGGCCCATCCCCATGCCGAGGCCGAGGAACAGCCAGGCCAGGAGGAAGACGGTCAGATTCGGGGCCAGCGCGAGCACGACGAGGCCGGTCGCCATCGCCACCGCAGCGGAGGCCAGCACCGGGCGCCCGCCATGGCGCGCGATAGTCCGGCCCACGGTCGGCGAAACCAGGCCAGCCACGAGCAGGCCCGCCGACAGGCCGCCCACGATCCAGGTCAGGGGCCAGCCGGTGTCGGCGGCGATCGGCGTCGCGAGCACCCCGAGGAGATAGAACGACGACCCCCAGGACAGGATCTGGACGATTCCGAGCGCGGAGATGACCGGCCAGCGTCGGCTACCGTCCATGAATGACCCGTTATTGCGGCCCCAGGATCGGCAGCCAGAGGGCGAGGGCCGCCAGGGTCACGAGCAGGACCGGCGGCGTGATGACGAGGCCGACCTTCATATACTGCCCCCAGGTGATGCGCTGCCCCTTGGTGGCCAGAACGTGCAGCCAGAGCAGGGTGGCGAGGCTCCCGATGGGGGTGAACTTCGGCCCGAGGTCGCAGCCGATGACGTTGGCATAGACCATCAGCTCTCGGGTGAGGGGCGCGAGGTCGGGGGCCTGCTGGATCGCCAGGGCGCCGACGAGGACGCTCGGCATGTTGTTCATCACCGAGGACAGGATCGCGGCGGCGAAACCGGTGCCGATGGTCGCCACCGTGTCGCCCTGGCCGGCGAGCCGCGCCAGGCCCTGGGCCAGGATGTCGGTGAGCCCGGCGTTCTTCAGCCCGTAGACGACGAGGTACATGCCGAGGCTGAACAGCACGATCTGCCAGGGAGCGCCGGCCAGCACCTTGCCGATGGCGATGACGCCGCCGTTGCCCCCGGAGAACCAGCGCCCGGCCAGCGCCAGCATCAGGAGCGCCCCGGCTCCGGTGACGACGGAGACCGGTACTCCAAGCGGCGCCGTGACGACATAGGCCGCCAGCAGGACGGCCAGGAGCGGGAAGGCCGCCTCGAACACCAGCGGGTCGCGGATCGCCTCGCGCGGGGGCTCGAGGTCGGCGATCCGATAGGTGGCCGGCAGGTCGCGCCGGTAGAACAGCCACAGCACGACGAGGGTGGCCGCCAGGGAGACGAGGTTCACGGGCACCATCACCGCGGCGTAGCGGCTGAAGGAGATCGAGAAGAAGTTCGCGCTGACAATGTTGACGAGGTTCGAGATCACGAGGGGCAGGCTGGTGGAATCGGCCACGAACCCGCAGGCGACGATGAAGGCCAGCGCGGCGGCCGGCTTGAAGTCCAGCCGCAGCAGGATGGCCAGGACGATCGGGGTCAAGAGCAGGGCGGCCCCGTCGTTGGCGAAGACCGCCGCGATCGCCGCGCCGAGCAGGATGACGAGGGGGAACAGGAGCCGGCCGCGACCGCCGCCCCAGCGGGCGATGTGCAGCGCCGACCAGTGGAAGAACCCGGCCTCGTCGAGGAGCAGCGAGATCACGATCAACGCCACGAAGGTGAAGGTCGCGTCCCAGACGATGTCCCATACCACCGGCACGTCGGACAGGCCGATGACGCCGGTGGCCAGGGCGACGCCGGCCCCGGCCAGCGCGCTCCACCCGATGCCGAGGCCGTTGGGCTGCCAGGCGAACCTGGGCTGCCAGATGACGAAGACGAGGGTCACGACGAAGATGGCGAGCGCGAGCATCGGGGCGGTGTCTTTGTCTTGTCCGGTCGTTGGCGATCAGGCGGTGGCGACGGTCCGGCCGTGCTCGTCGACGACGCGCTCGCCGTCCTCCTTGACGAACGCGCCCCGTTGCGGCGGCAGGAGGTCGAGGACCCGTTCGGACGGGCGGCACAGGGCGACGCCGTTCGGGCTGACGACGAGGGGTCGATTCATCAGGATCGGGTGCTCGCCGATGGCATCCAGCAGCCGGTCGTCTCCGAGCCCCGGATCGGACAGGCCGAGCTCCGCAAAGGGCGTACCCTTCTCGCGCAGGAGATCGCGCACCGACATCCCGGCGCGATCGACGAGCTGGCGCAGCAGCGCCCGCGTCGGCGGGGTCTTCAGGTACTCGATCACATGCGGCTCGATACCGGCGTTGCGGATCATCGCCAGGGTAATGCGCGAGGTGCCGCACGCCGGGTTGTGGTAGATGACGACGTCCATCACGCCACCTCCGGCCGGGCGGCGGTGGCGCCGGACTGATGGCCGATCTCGCGGACTTTCGACGACAGGGCCACGGCGTCGAGGCTGGCGATCGGAAGGGCGAGGAAGGCGGAAATCCGGTTCTTGAGGTAGCGTTGGGCGGTGACGAAGGCGGCCTTCTTCTGGAGGTCGGTGCCCTCGGCGGCGGCGGGGTCCTCGATACCCCAATGGGCGGTCACCGGCTGGCCGGGCCAGACCGGGCAGGATTCGCCGGCGGCGCTGTCGCAGACCGTGAACACGAAATCCATCCTTGGCGCGTCGGGCGTCGCGAACACGTCCCAGGGCTTCGAGGCGAGCCCGTCGGTGGGATAATCGGTCTCGCGCAGCACCTGGAGGGCGATCGGGTTGACGACTCCCTTGGGCCGGCTGCCGGCGGAATAGGCCATGAAGCGGCCCGCGCCTTCCTTGGCGAGCATGGCTTCCGCCAGGATCGAACGGGCGGTGTTGCCGGTGCAGAGGAACAGGACGTTGTAGACGCGATCAGGCATGGACGATCTCCCCAGACGGTGTGCAGCAGGCGTCGAGTGCGGTGACGGCGGGCGCGCAGACCTCCGGCCGGCCCTGGCAGCAATCCCTCATCAGGAAGGCGATCAGGCCCGACAGGGCCGGATAGACGGCGCTGTAGATGATCGACCGGCCCTCGCGGCGGGATGCGATGAGGCCGGCGTGCTCCAGTTCCTTGAGGTGGAACGAGACGTTGGAGGAGGACACGCCGATCCCCTCGGCGATGAGGCCGGCCGCCAGCCCCTCCGGGCCGGCGGTGACCAGCGCCCGCACGATCCTCAGGCGGCTCTCCTGCGACAGGGCCGCAAAGGCGGTGAGGGCTTGCCGTTCCGCCATCATCGATTCAATATCTCAATCATCATTGAACTATAAAAGAAAGCGACGCCGTGGACAAGCCCCGACCGACCTTCCCCCGACCGACCTCCGCCGACGGCCTGCCGAACCTCAGCGAGGCGCATTTCGCGGTGCCGACGCCCCAGACCCTTCGGGTCGATGCGCCCTTCACGCATGCGCCGCGGTTCCTGATCCTCTACGGCAGCCTGCGCGAGCGTTCGTTCAGCCGGTTCCTCGCCCACGAGGCGGCTCGCCTCCTCGAGCGGATGGGGGGCGAGGTGCGGATCTACGACGCGCACGGCCTGCCGCTGCCGGACGATTCGGCTGCCGACCATCCCAAGGTGCAGGAACTGCGTGCGCTCTCGATCTGGTCGGAGGGCCAGGTCTGGGTGAGCCCGGAGCGCCACGGCACCCTCACCGGCGTCATCAAGAGCCAGATCGACTGGCTGCCACTCAGCGAGGGCAGCGTGCGGCCGACGCAGGGGCGGACCCTGGCGGTGATGCAGGTCTCGGGCGGTTCGCAGAGCTTCAACGCGGTCAACGCCCTGCGCGTGCTCGGGCGCTGGATGCGGATGATCACCATCCCCAACCAATCCTCGGTGCCGATGGCCTACAAGGAGTTCGACGAGGCCGGTCGCATGAAGCCGGGCCCCCTCTACGAACGCGTCGTCGACGTCTGCGAGGAACTCATGAAGTTCACGCTGCTCACCCGCGAACGGGCCGACTACCTCGTCGACCGCTACAGCGAGCGCAAGGAACGCGAGCCCGAGCGACTGGCGGGGGTGGCGGCCGACGTCGGGTTCGTCAAACGATAGGGTGGACGATGCCCCGGCCGGGGCCCGGCGTCATGCCGGCGCCACCGTCGCGGTGGCGGCCCCTCCGCCCGGGACGACCGCCCCGCGATCCTGATGAGATCCTTATGGGATCGCCCTCGACTCCCTCTCGAACCCTCACGCGGTTCGCGTCCACATAGTCCGACGAGCGCGGCCGGTCATGGCACCGGCCCTCGACCGACAACGGACGCATCATGCCCGACATCGTCTTCATCGCCGCGGGGCTGGCCTTCTTCGGCCTGGCCGCCGCCTACGCGACCTTCTGCGAACGCCTGTGAGGGACGCGCCATGACGCTCGACCTGACGCTCGGCGCCCTCGTGACCCTGGGGCTGCTCGGATACCTCACCTACGCCCTCGTCCGCCCCGAGCGGTTCTGAAGGAACGGCTCCCAAGGAAGACTTGCCATGACAATCAACGGCTGGATCCAGATCGCGCTGTTCTGCGCGGTCGTGCTGGCGCTCGCCCGCCCCCTCGGCGGCTACATGACCCGCGTGTTCACGGGCGAGCGCACCTTCCTCTCGCCCGTGCTCGCCCCCGTCGAGCGCGGCCTCTACCGCGCCGCCGGCATCGACGCCGATCAGGAGCAGCACTGGCTGACCTACGCGCTGGCCATGCTCGCCTTCCACGCCCTCGGTTTCCTGAGCCTCTACGCGCTGCTGCGCGTCCAGGCGGCGCTGCCGTTCAACCCGGACGGGCAGTCGGCGGTCGCGCCCGACCTCGCCTTCAACACCGCGGCGAGCTTCGTCACCAACACCAACTGGCAGTCCTACGGCGGCGAGACGACGCTGTCGTACCTCGCGCAGATGCTGGGGCTGACCCACCAGAACTTCCTTTCGGCGGCCACCGGAATCGCGCTCGCCGTCGCCCTGGTCCGGGGCTTTTCGCGGGCGTCGGCCACGACGGTGGGGTCGTTCTGGGTCGATCTCACCCGCACCGTCCTCTACGTGCTGCTGCCGCTCTGCATTCTCTACACCCTGTTCCTCGTCTCCCAGGGCGTCCCGCAGACACTGGGCGGAGCCGTCGAGGTGACGACCCTCGAGGGCGCCAGGCAGACCATCGCGGTCGGGCCGGTGGCGAGCCAGGTCGCCATCAAGATGCTCGGCACCAACGGTGGCGGCTTCTTCAACGTCAATGCCGCCCATCCGTTCGAGAACCCGACGGCGCTTTCGAACTTCATCCAGATCGTGTCCATCTTCGCCATCGGCGCTGCGATGACGAACGTCTTCGGCCGCATGGTCGGCGACGAGCGCCAGGGCTGGGCGATCCTTGCCGCCATGGGTGTGCTGTTCCTGGCCGGTGTCAGCGTCGTCTACTGGGCCGAGAGCGCGGGCAGCCCCGTCCTCAACTCGTTCGGGCTCACCGGCGGCAACATGGAGGGCAAGGAGGTCCGTTTCGGCATCGTCGCCTCCGCCCTGTTCGCGGCGGTGACGACGGCGGCGTCCTGCGGCGCCGTCAACGCCATGCACGACTCGTTCACGGCGCTGGGCGGCATGATCCCTATGATCAACATGCAGCTCGGCGAGATCATCGTCGGCGGCGTCGGCGCCGGCCTCTACGGCATCCTGGTCTTCGTCGTCGTGACGATCTTCGTGGCCGGCCTGATGGTGGGGCGCACGCCGGAATACCTCGGCAAGAAGATCGAGGGCCGCGAGGTCAAGATGGCCATGCTCGCCATCCTGTGCCTGCCCCTGATGATGCTCGGCTTCACCGCACTCGCCACCGTGGTCGCGGCCGGGCTCGCCGGCCCGGCCAATGCGGGTCCGCACGGCTTCTCGGAAATCCTCTACGCCTTCACCTCGGCGGCGGCCAACAACGGCTCGGCCTTCGGCGGGCTGAGCGCCAACACCACCTTCTACAACGCGACGCTCGGCCTCGGCATGCTGTTCGGACGGTTCTTCGTGATCGTGCCGGCGCTCGCCATGGCCGGGTCGCTCGCCGCCAAGACGACCGTGCCGGCCTCCGCGGGGACGTTCCCGACCCATGGCGGCCTGTTCGTCGGGCTGCTGGTCGGCGTGATCCTCATCGTCGGCGGGCTGACCTTCTTCCCGGCCCTGGCGCTCGGGCCCATCGTCGAGCACCTCGCCGGCGGCCTCGGCCAGACCTTCGCAGTTGGAGGCTGAGATGCGTCACGCCATGCCGCCTCGCCTCGCACAGCGGCGCGCAGCCCTGCGCAGGGGGCTCGGACCTCGCCGGCCGAGGACACCGATCGCGAGCCAGACCCCGCAGGACGGGGGCAAGACCCGGGTGTCCGACATCGTGCTCGGAATGCTCGCGGTGACCCTGCTCGGTGCGCTCGCCCTCCTGGCCTGCGCCGCCGTTGCCGGCCGCCTGCTGGCGCCCTGAACCCCAGGCCGCTTCGCGGTGGCGCCCCGATGCTCCCCGGGGGTGGCCGCTTTCGCCAGATCCGCTCGGGCCGGGCGCGTCGTGCGCCGGCTCCCCGCCGACCCTCATTCCGGACGTTCCCCATGGCCCGCCAGACTTCCACACGCCTGTTCAGCGCCGCCCTCGTCGGGCCGGCGCTCGTCGGCGCCCTCGCCAAGCTCGACCCGCGCATCATGATCGGCAACCCGGTCATGTTCGTGGTCGAGGTGGTGGCCGCGCTCACCACCGTCCTGTTTCTCCGCGACCTGCTGACCGGTGGCCCCGACCTCGCCTTCTCCGGCCAGATCGTCCTCTGGCTCTGGTTCACCGTGCTGTTCGCCAACTTCGCCGAGGCCATCGCGGAAGGCCGTGGCAAGGCCCAGGCCGACAGCCTCCGGCGTACCCGCACCGAGACCATGGCCAAGCGCCTCAAGGGTGCCGGCCGGGAGTTCGAGACCGTCCCCGGCAACGACCTCAAGGTCGGCGACGTGGTTCTGGTCGAGGCCGGCGACATCATCCCGTCCGACGGCGAGGTGATCCAGGGCGTCGCTTCGGTCAACGAGGCCGCCATCACCGGAGAATCCGCTCCGGTGATCCGCGAGTCCGGCGGCGACCGCTCGGCGGTGACCGGCGGCACCCAGGTGCTCTCCGACGAGATCCGGGTGCGGATCACGGCGGCCGCCGGCTCGACCTTCGTCGACCGCATGATCGCGCTGGTCGAGGGCGCCTCGCGCCAGAAGACCCCGAACGAGATCGCCCTCAACATCCTGCTCGCCGGCCTCACCATCGTCTTCGTCTTCGCCGTGGCGTCGATCCCGAGCTTCGCTTCCTATGCCGGCGGCTCCATCCCGCTCATCGTGCTGGTGGCCCTGTTCGTCACCCTGATCCCCACCACCATCGGCGCGCTGCTGTCGGCCATCGGTATCGCCGGCATGGACCGGCTGGTGCGTTTCAACGTGCTGGCCATGTCGGGTCGGGCCGTCGAGGCGGCGGGCGACATCGACACCCTGCTGCTCGACAAGACCGGCACCATCACGCTGGGCAACCGCCAGGCCACCGAGTTCCGGCCCTTGAACGGCGTCTCCGAGCAGGATTTGGCCGACGCCGCCCAACTGGCCTCGCTGGCCGACGAGACCCCCGAGGGTCGCTCCATCGTCGTGCTGGCCAAGGACCGATACGGCATTCGCGCCCGCGACATGGCGAGCCTGAACGTGACCTTCGTGCCGTTCACCGCCCAGACCCGGATGAGCGGCGTCGACCTCGACGGTTCCTCCATCCGCAAGGGCGCCGTCGATTCCATCATCGCGTCCGTGAGCAAGCAGCCGATGGCCACGCGTGGATCGAGCGCGGCCCTGGCCTACAGCCCCGGTGTCGCCGATGAGACCGTGCGCGAGATCCAGGCCATCGCCGAGGATGTCGCCAAGGCCGGCGGCACGCCCCTGGCGGTCAGCCGCGACGGCCGTTTGCTCGGCGTCGTCTACCTCAAGGACATCGTGAAGGGCGGTATCCGCGAGCGCTTTGCCGAGCTTCGCCGGATGGGCATCCGCACCGTGATGATCACCGGCGACAACCCCATGACCGCAGCCGCCATCGCCGCCGAGGCCGGCGTCGACGACTTCCTCGCCCAGGCTACCCCGGAGGACAAGCTGGCGCTGATCCGCAAGGAGCAGGCGCAGGGCAAGCTCGTCGCCATGTGCGGCGACGGTACCAACGACGCGCCGGCGCTCGCCCAGGCGGATGTGGGAGTCGCCATGAACACCGGCACGGTGGCGGCCCGCGAGGCCGGCAACATGGTCGACCTCGACAGCGACCCGACCAAGCTCATCGAGATCGTGGGCATCGGCAAGCAGCTCCTGATGACCCGCGGCGCCCTGACGACGTTTTCCATCGCCAACGACGTGGCCAAGTATTTCGCCATCATCCCGGCGATGTTCCTGGGTCTCTATCCCCAGCTCCAGGCACTCAACGTCATGGGGCTGGCCTCGTCGCAGAGTGCGATCCTCTCGGCCGTCATCTTCAATGCGCTCATCATCGTCGTGCTGATCCCGCTGGCCCTGCGCGGCGTGGCCTACCGGGCGGTCGGGGCCGGGGCGCTGCTGCGCCGGAACCTCCTGATCTACGGGCTCGGCGGCATCCTGGTGCCCTTCATCGGCATCAAGGCCATCGATCTGGCCGTCACCGCCCTGCACCTCGTCTGATTCGCTTCGAACCGTCCCGCGAAAGAGTACCCGCCATGTCGAACCCGCTTCGCCCCGCCCTCGTCCTCCTGATCGCGCTGACCGCCATCACCGGGCTCGGCTATCCCCTCGCGATGACCGGCCTCGCCGGGGCCATCTTCCCGGCCGAGGCCGCGGGCAGCCTCGTCGAACGGGACGGCCGGTCCGTCGGCTCCGGCTTGATCGGCCAGTCCTTCACCAGCGAGCGCTACTTCCAGGGCCGGCCCTCGGCCACCACCGCCGCCGACCCGTCCGATGCGACCAGAACCATACCCTCGCCCTACAACGCCGCGAGCTCCTCGGGCTCCAACCTCGGCCCCACCAGCGCCGCGCTCGCGGAGCGGGTGACGGGCGACCTCGCCGCGCGCCGATCCGAGAACCCGGGTCGTCCCGTCCCGGTCGACCTCGTCACGACGAGCGGGTCGGGCCTCGACCCCGACGTCTCGCCCGACGCCGCCCTGTTCCAGGTGCCCCGCGTCGCCAAGGCGCGTAACCTCGCCGAGGATCGGGTGCGCGGCCTCGTCGCGTCCCGGGTCCAGGGCCGGCTCCTGGGCGTCCTCGGCGAGCCACGGGTGAACGTGCTCGCCCTCAACCTCGCCCTCGACGAGCTGGAACGGAAGTAACCGCGCCGAATGAACCGCCCGCCGACCCCGCTCCCGCCGCGCGAGCCAGCCCGGCCGTCCCCCGACGCGCTGCTGGCGGCCGCGCGCCGGGAGGAGGGCGGGCGCGGCCGCCTCAAGATCTTCCTCGGGGCGGCCCCGGGGGTCGGCAAGACCTACGAGATGCTCACCATCGGTCGCGCCAGGCTCAAGGCGGGCACCGACGTCGTCGTCGGCGTGGTCGAGACCCATGGCCGGCCCGAGACCGCGGCCCTGGTCGACGGTTTCGAGATCGTGCCCCGCCGGGCGGTGCCGTATCACGCCGCGGTCCTCGAGGAGATGGATCTCGACGCGCTGCTCGCGCGCCGACCCGGCCTCGCCCTCGTCGACGAACTCGCCCACACCAACGCACCGGGCTCGCGCCATCCCAAGCGCTACCAGGACGTGGAGGAACTGCTCGACGCCGGCATCGACGTCTTCACCACCCTCAACATCCAGCACGTCGAGAGCCTCAACGACGTCGTCGCGCAGATCACCCGCATCCGGGTGCGCGAGACCGTGCCCGACGGCATCCTCGACCGGGCCGAGGACATCGAGGTGGTGGACCTCAACCCCGACGACCTGATCCAGCGCCTGCGCGACGGCAAGGTCTACGTGAAGGGCAACGCCGAGCGCGCCCTCAGGCACTACTTCTCGCGCGGCAACCTGACCGCCCTTCGTGAACTGGCGCTGCGCCGGACCGCCGACCGGGTTGACGACGAACTCCTGAGCCACATGCGGGCCAACGCCATCGCGGGCCCGTGGGGCGCCGGCGAACGGGTGCTGGTCTGCGTCAGCGAGGACCCGCGCTCGGCCGGCCTCGTGCGTCACGCCAAGCGCCTGGCCGACCGCCTGCACGCGCCCTGGACCGCCATCACCATCGAAGGCCCGCGAAGCCTCTCCCTCGACGAGGCCGCGCGCGACCGCATCGCCGACACCCTGCGCCTGGCCGACCGCCTCGGCGGCGACGCCGTGACCATTCCCGGCGGCCGGCGTATCGCCGACGACATCCTCGCCCATGCCCGCGCGACGAACGTCAACCACATCATCCTCGGCAAGGCCGAGCGCTCGGCCCTGTTCGAACTCGTCAACGGCTCGGTGGTGCACGACATCGTCCGGCGCTCGGGCGACATCAGCATCCACGTCATCGCCGGCGAGGCGGTGAGGGCCGATCCGATGCCGCCCAAGACGGTGGCCACCGCGCCCGCGCCGGCTTCCGTCGTGGCGCCCTACCTGTTCGGCCTCGCCGCGACGACCGTGGCCCTCGCGCTCGCGCTGCTGACGCAGCCCGTCCTCGGCGTGGAGAACGCGGACCTGTTCCTCCTGACGGCGGTGGTCGCGGTCGCGGCGCGCCTCGGGCTGGGGCCTTCCCTCGTCGCGGTGGTCGCCGCCTCCCTGTCCTACAACTTCTTCTTCCTGCCTCCGGTCTATACCCTGACCATCGCGGACCCGACCAACGTGGCGGCGTTCCTGCTGTTCACCCTGGTGGCGGTCGTCGTCTCGAACCTCGCCTCGCGCTCCCGCCGCGAGGCCGTCGTCTCGCAGGGCAGGGCCCGCGCCACGGAACGGCTCTACGGCTTCAGCCGCACGCTCGCCGGCTGTGCCACCCTCGACGACGTGCTGTGGGCGACCTCGGCGCAGATCGCGGCCATGCTGAGGGTTCGCGTGGTCGTGCTGTTGCCCGAGGACGGAACGGTCTCGGTCAAGGCCGGCTTCCCGCCCGAGGACCGCCTCGAGGCGGCCGACCTCGGCGCGGCGACCTGGGCCTTCGACAACGAGAGGCCGGCCGGGCGCGGCGCCGACACCCTGCCCGGCGCCAGGCGCCTGTTCCTGCCGATGCGAACCGGCCGCGGCATCGTCGGTGTCGTCGGTCTCGACACGGACGGCACCGGCCCCATCCTCTCGCCCGAAAGCCGGCGCCTTTTCGATGCCCTGGCCGACATGGCGGCGCTCGCCATCGAGCGGGTCCGCCTGGTGGAAGAGCTCGACCGGGCCGAACGCGCCGCCGAAACCGACCGTTTGGCCCAGGCCCTGCTCACCTCGATCTCCCACGACCTGCGCACGCCGCTGGCCTCCGTGCTCGGGGCGGCCACCACCCTGCGCGACCTCGAAGGGGCCCTGTCCCCGGACGCCAAGGGCGAGCTCGTGACGACCATCGTCGCGGAGTCCGAGCGGTTGAACCGCTTCATCGCCAACCTCCTCGACATGACCCGGCTCGAAGCGGGCGCGGTGGCGGCGACCCTCACCCCGCAGGACGTGGCCGAGATCGTCGACACGGCCATCCGCCGGCTCGGTACGGTCCTGGCGCGCCATCGCGTCGTGGTCGCCGTGCCCGCGGCGCTGCCGGCCCTGCGCCTCGACCCGGTGCTGTTCGAGCAGATGCTCGTCAACCTCCTCGACAACGCCGCCAAATACGCGCCGGACGGATCGGTCGTGACGGTCGAAGGGGCGGTTCATCGCGGTGCGGTCCGCCTGCGCGTCCTCGACGAGGGCGGTGGCCTGCCGCAAGCCGAGCTGGAACGGGTGTTCGACAAGTTCTATCGTGCCGCCAAGGGCGACAGCGTCCGGGCCGGGACGGGGCTCGGCCTCGCCATCGCGCGCGGTTTCGTCGAGGCGATGGGCGGAACGCTGACGGCCGGCAACCGCCGCGACCGCAGCGGCGCGGTCTTCACCATCCACCTGCCCATTCCCGCGGCGGGGAACGGTCGATCGGGGATCGCGGGATGAGCATAACCATCCTCGTCGTCGACGACGAGCCGCCGATCCGCAAGCTCCTGCGCATGGGCCTGGCCACGCAGGGCTACGCCGTCGTCGAGGCGCCCGACGCGCGCACCGCCCTCGCCATGCTGGCCAGGGAGGCGGTCGACCTGATCATCCTCGACCTCGGGCTGCCCGACATGCGCGGGCACGACCTGCTGCGCGTCGTCCGGGCGGATTTTCGCGACCTGCCGGTGGTGGTGCTCTCCAGCCGCGACGACGAGCCGGGCAAGGTCGAGGCCCTCGATCTCGGTGCCGACGACTACGTGACCAAGCCCTTCGGCATGGGCGAACTGCTGGCGCGCATTCGTGCCGCCCTGCGCCACCAGCTCGCCGTCCAGGGCGAGCGGGCCCTGTTCGAGGTCGACGGCCTGAGCGTCGACCTCGTGCGCCGCATCGTCCGGGTCCGCGGCGCCGAGGTGAAGCTGACGCCGCGCGAGTACGACTTCCTGCGCGTGCTGGTCCAGCATGCCGGCAAGGTGCTCACGCACGCCCAGCTCATGACCGCGGTCTCGACCTCGTCCGATCCGCAATACCTGCGGGTCTACATGCGCCAGCTCCGCCTCAAGCTGGAAGCCGATCCCGAGCGTCCGCGCATCCTCCTGACGGAGACCGGCGTCGGCTACCGGCTGCGCGCGCCGGACGACGAAGGGCGGCCATGACCGCCGCGATCTTCCTCGAAGACGGCCGTAGCCTCCCCGGTCGCGATCGACAGAACGCCGTTGCATCGCGGCCGTGCCGGCGCGCCACATCGCCGACGACACGGCGGCCGGCCGATCCCGTCGGCCGTTCGGGACGCCTCGTCGAGGCCGCCGCCCGGCGACAGGCTCGCGGCGACGGGGCACCGGACGCGGCATCGCAGGTGCCCGGGCTTCGGCGGGGGCGCCCGGTGTCCTCACGGGTGGGCGTGGATCGGGTCGACCCAATGGACGGTCTCTGGCCGTTCGACGGGTTCGACGTCGGTGATGTTGACCACCACCGCCTCGTTGTCGGAGCGCACCAGGACGCAGTGAAGCGGCTGGTCCGGGTCGGCGTTGATCTCCTGATGCGGCACGTAGGGCGGCACGAAGATGAAGTCGCCGGGTCCCGCCTCGGCGACGTATTCGAGCCTGTCGCCCCAGCGCATCCGGGCGCGGCCCGAAATGACGTAGATCACGCTCTCCAGCGCACCGTGGTGGTGGACGCCGGTCTTGGCGTCGGGAGCGATCGCCACTGTGCCAGCCCAGATCTTCTGGGCGCCGACGCGTGCGTGATTGATCGCGGCCTGGCGGAACATGCCCGGCGTCTGGGCGGTGTTGGAATCGAGGCTGTCGCCGGGAATGACGCGAACGCCGTCGTGCTTCCAGCGTTCGCGGGCCTCGCCGCCCGTCTCCGATCCGTGGTCGTGCGCATGGTCGTGGGGATGCGTCGTCTCGTCGTGCATCGGCGGCCTCCTGCGAGTGTCGGCTCATCGTAGCGCAGCGCCCGCTTCGACGCTCGTATCGTGAATGGCCCCGGTCCGCGGCATGCGCCTGCGGGACGTCGCGGGTCGGTCCCTTCGGGCATCGCCACCGGCGACGAGTGCTCGCGGAACGAGACCCGCTCGATGACGGAGATGGCTGCCCACCTGGGTCGGGACGGGCGACGTCGCGGTCTTCTCCGCATCGGGACCGCTTCGCGAGGTGCGATCTCCCAAGGGAGGGAACTTTGGAAGCACATTCCGACAAGGAAGAGGTAAATCTTTGACGTCGCCGAGCAACGGCGGTCCCGACCCGAGGTGAACGACAATGAAGGCGATACCAGACTCGTTCTTTCAGCGGCCAGAACCCTGTCGCCTTTCGAGGTGCGAGCAGGACGGATTTGGCACAGGATCGGATGGAGGCCACGGCCATGAGAGACGACGACAGGCGGAGTGACACGGCGCGCCCGCGACTCCTTGCGGCGGCGCTGCCGGGCCGGGAGAAGCACCGTATCCCGCGCCTCTACGGGCTTGCGGCCTCCGCCGCGGCCCTTGAGGACGGCTTTACGCCCGACGAAATCGGACAGGTCCTTGCCGGCCGCAGGATCGTCGATGCCTTTCCCGTCCTGGGCAACGAGAGCGTCGCCACCTACGCCCACCGCGCCGTCTGCGAGATGATGACGGCCTATGTCGCGCAGGACATCCCTGCCCAGGACATCCCTGCCCGGAATATCCCTGCCCAGGGTATCGCCGCCTGAGATCCGGCGACCCGGCACCGCGGTCGGGACATCGTGCGGCTCGATTGGGCGCCGTCGGGTCTGTCGCCGTCCGGGTGCCCCACCGCGATCGCGGACACCCGTCGCGGGACACGCTCGGGTGGCCGCATCGCGGTCGAGCCGGATCAGTCCTTGCCCACCGACATGAGCAGCCGTTCCGTCTTGGCGTCCTCGATCCGGTTGACCATGCGCCGGCCCTCGTGGACGTCGCGGATGGTCTTGGTGGCGGTGATGCAGGACTGGACCAGCATGACCACGCCCATGGTCAGGTAGCCCTTCACCCAGATGTCCATCGGCATGAACAGGATGCCGAGGGCGACCATGACGAGGGAGCCCAGGAACGAGGCGTAGGTGAAGGCGACCCAGGCGCCGGAATGCTGCGTGGTTTCGTTGTTCATGATCGATCTCCTGAAGCGTGACGAGGGAGGGGAATGGTGCCTGGGTGGGGTCGTTCAGGCGCCGGCCGGCTGCATGGTCGCCTTCTGGCGAAGGCGTTCGAGGACGTCTCCTGCCCGCGGCCGGCTCGCGGCTCCAAAGCCCTCGCGGGCGAGTTTTTCGGCGATGTCCTGGCCCGGTTCGACCTCGGCCCGCGCCTCGTCGAGGTCCGCGGCCTCGACCTGGTTGCGACGCAGGCGCTGGAGCGTCGCCTCCGCCTCGCGCAGGGTGGCGCGGTCGCTGCCGGCGGCGCTGGCGCCCAGGCGCCGGACGGCTTCGGCGGCAGCCGCGATGCGGCGCCCACGCTCCAGATCCGCCTGACGCCGGGTGGCGTCGGCCACGAGATGGCGCAGGCGACCGATCTCGGTGCCGAACCGCAACCGTGCCGCGGCAATGGCCGCGATTTCGCCTTCCAGGTCCGCGATGGTGTCGGCCGCTTCCGCCGCCAAATCTTCGCGACCGCCGCTCAGGGCCGCGACGGCCCGCGTCTCCAGGTCGTCGATCCTGGCGGCGACCTCCTCGCGCCGCCGTGCCTCGGCCCGGTCGCCCGCCAGGGCTGTGGCCAACGCCAGCTTGCTGCGCTCGAGGGACACCCGCGTTTCCCGGATCTGCTGATCGAGGACCAGCAGGGCATGACGATCGAACAGATCCTCTTCGGCCTGGGCGGCGGCGCCGCGGGCGAGAATCCTGAAAAGCTTGAACATGGATGACCTCCGGACCCGTGAAGCGTGTTCACGGTTCTCATATGAGGTATTTTGAACGGTGTGTAAGTGTGTTTCTGCACGCCGTTCAAAATAAAGGCGCTCGTCGGCCCGACATGCCGGGACGTCGGCTCCCACTGGCCGAGCGCCGAAACTTGTGCCAAGAGGCGAGCGTTGCGGGCGTGGTGGAACTGGTAGACGCGCCGGACTCAAAATCCGGTTCCGCAAGGAGTGTCGGTTCGATTCCGACCGCCCGCACCATTTTTTCCCCGAGACGCCTTCTTCCCAGAGACGCCGACGCAGGCGGCCGGGCGAGCGTGGCCGTCCGGATATCGCCGTACCGCTAGGCGCGCGCCAGCTCCAGGTAGAGGTCGCGCAGGCGCCGCGCGCGGGGGCCGGGTTCGCCGGTGCCGACCGGCCGTCCGTCGATGGCGACGACCGGCATCACGAAGGCCGAGGCGCTGGTGTAGAACGCCTCGTCGGCGGCCACGGCCTCCTCGACGGTGAAGAGGCGCTCCTCGACGCGCAGGCCTTCGTCGCCGGCCAGTCGCATCACCGCGAGGCGGGTGATGCCGGGCAGCAGGGCCGTCGAAAGCGGACGCGTGACGATCGCGTCGCCGGCCACCATGAAGGCCGTGGAGGAGGAGCCTTCGGTCACGAAGCCGTCCTCCACCATCCAAGCCTCGGCGACGCCGGCCTTGGCCGCCTCCTGCTTGGCCAGCACCTGGGCGAGCAGGGCGACCGACTTGATGTCGCGCCGCTTCCAGCGGATGTCGGGCACGGTGACGACCTTGGCGCCGCGCTCGGCCAGCGGGTTGTTGGCCACGGTCTTGGCCTGCGTGAACATCATGACGGTGGGCGGCGTCTCGGCGGGCGGGAACGCGAAATCGCGCTCGAACGCCCCGCGCGTCACCTGCATGTAGACGAGGCCCTCCGTGAGCCCGTTGTGCCGTACTAGCTCCTCCTGGAGGCCGACCCAGCCCTCGATCGTGTGCGGATTGCGGATGCCGATCTCGCCGAGCGAACGGTCGAGGCGGGCGAGATGGGCCGCGTTGTCGACGAGCCGGCCGTCCAGCACCGCCGAGACCTCGTAGATCCCGTCGGCGAACAGGAAGCCGCGATCCATCACCGAGACCTTGGCCTCGTCGAAGGGCAGGAACGCGCCGTT
The DNA here is from genome assembly GCF_001424525.1 of Methylobacterium sp. Leaf399. NCBI lineage: Bacteria > Pseudomonadati > Pseudomonadota > Alphaproteobacteria > Hyphomicrobiales > Methylobacteriaceae > Methylobacterium > Methylobacterium sp. Leaf399. Next base: position 243,830 of record NZ_LMQK01000031.1, read on the forward strand.
GAGATAGACGATGCGGGCTTCAGACACGTCGTGGTTCCTCGCGCGAACGGGTGCCGGTCGTAGGGCCGAAAGCAGGATTCGTGCGCCCTCAGGGGGCGCCGAACACCCGCTCGAAGATCGTGTCCACATGCTTGAAATGGTAGCCGAGGTCGAAGCAATCCTCGATCTCGGCGGGGCCGAGGACGGCGGTCACCTCGGCGTCGGCCTTGAGCAGCGCCAGGAACTCGCCTTCGCCGCGCCACACCGGCATCGCGTTGCGCTGGACGAGGCGGTAGGATTCCTCGCGCGAGAGGCCGCCCTGGGTCAGGGCCAGCAGCACGCGCTGCGAATGGACGAGGCCGCCGAGCTTGTCGAGGTTGCGCTGCATCTGCTCGGGATAGATCAGGAGCTTGTCGATCACGCCGGTCAGGCGGGCCAGGGCGAAGTCGAGGGTCACCGTCGCATCCGGCCCGATCATGCGCTCCACGGAGGAATGCGAGATGTCGCGCTCGTGCCAGAGCGCCACGTTCTCCATGGCCGGCAGGGCGAACGAGCGCACCATGCGGGCGAGCCCGGTGAGGTTCTCGGTGAGCACCGGGTTGCGCTTGTGCGGCATCGCCGAGGAGCCCTTCTGGCCCTCGGAGAAGAACTCCTCCGCCTCCAGCACCTCCGTGCGTTGCAGGTGGCGCACCTCGATCGACAGCCGTTCCACCGAACTCGCCACCACGCCCAGCGTCGCGAAGAACATCGCGTGGCGGTCGCGCGGGATCACCTGGGTCGAGACCGGCTCGGGGGTTAGCCCCATCGCCTGCGCCACATAGACTTCCACGCGCGGATCGATGTTGGCGAAGGTGCCGACGGCGCCCGAGATCGCGCAGGTGGCCACTTCCTCGCGTGCCGCCACGAGCCTGGCCCGGGCCCGCGCGAACTCGGCGTAGGCCTGGGCGAGCTTGAGGCCGAAGGTGACCGGCTCGGCGTGGATGCCGTGCGAGCGCCCGATGGTCGGGGTCAGCTTGTGCTCGTAGGCGCGGCGCTTGAGCGCCGCCAGCAGGGCGTCCACGTCGGCAATCAGGATGTCGGCGGCCCGCACGAGCTGCACGTTGAGGCAGGTGTCGAGCACGTCCGACGAGGTCATGCCCTGGTGGACGAAGCGCGCCTCCGGGCCGACGATCTCGGAGAGATGGGTGAGGAAGGCGATGACGTCGTGCTTGGTCACCGCCTCGATCGCGTCGATGCGCGCGACGTCGAACACCGCGTCGCGGCCCTTCTCCCAGATGACGTCCGCCGCCGCCTTGGGAACGACGCCGATCTCGGCCAGCGCCGAGGTCGCATGCGCCTCGATCTCGAACCAGATCCTGAAGCGGGTCTCGGGCGACCAGATCGCCGTCATCTCGGGGCGGCTGTAGCGGGGGATCATTGAAGACGGCTCCTGCGGACGGACCGCGATGGTCGCCGGATCGGCCTCCGGACTGATGACGGGATCGCTAGGTGATGAGGGTGCGGAAGGCAAGACGGGTCCGGCCTTGCAGAGGCCCTCTCCGGTTCCGAAGCGGGCGGTTTCGGTGGGCTGGTCATGGCCTGATCAGTGACGGCCCGATTAAGATTAATTTTGATCAGAAATTGCATGACTAACTTGAACGGATTAGCCTCTCTTCATCGGACATCGACAACTTATCGAGGGGGAGCGGACCATGAGCACACCGTCCAAGATCGAAGACGCCACGCACGATTCCGTCGTCGCGTTCCTCATCGAGACCCTGCAGCCCTACCGTACGGAAGCGGGCGAGCCGCTTTCCGCTGCCACCACGATCGAGGCGGTGGGCATCGATTCCTTCGACTTCGTCGAGATCCTGTTCAAGATCGAGGACCATTACGGCATCGACCTCGATTTCAACGCCAACCTGAAGTTCACCGACCTGAAGACCATCGGCGACCTGGCCGGTGAGATCGCCAGCTTCAAGACCCGGAAGATCGCCGCGTGACCACGGTCGTCGTCTCGGGCGTCGGGGTCGTCGCCCCCAACGGCCTTTGCGCCGAGACGTTCTGGGCGAGCCTCGTGGCCGCCGCGCCGGTGCTCGGCGAGGCCGTCGGGCTGCCGGGATCGGGGGTGACGGTAGCGCAGATCACCGACGCCGGGATCCTGAAGGACCCCGGCATCGCGACTTCCGCCTGCGACCGCAGCGCCCTCTTCGCCCTGGCGGCCACCCGCCAGGCCATGGCCGACGCCGGGTTGGCGGAGGGCCTGCCCGATCCGACGCGGGCCGCGGTCATCCTCGGCAACGGGGCCGGCGGTCAGTGCAGCATGGACGACCAATACGTCCGGCTCTACGGCCAGAACAACAAGCGGCTGCATCCGATGACCGTGGCGAAAGCCATGGTGAGTTCGTCGGCGAGCTGGGTCTCCATCGCCACGGGCGCGCGCGGTCCATGCTTCGTCACGTCGAGCGCCTGCGCTTCGGCGACCCACGCCATCGGGCTCGCCCTGCAGTTCCTGCGCGGGGGGCTCGCCGACATCGTCATCACCGGCGGCTGCGAGGCGCCGTTGTCGGTGGGCACGATCCGGGCCTGGGAATCGATGCGGATCATGTCGAAGACCGCCTGCCGGCCGTTCGCGGCCGGGCGTGACGGTCTCATCCTCTCGGAGGGGGCCGGCATTCTGATTCTGGAGACGGCCGAACACGCCGCCCGCCGTGGCCATCGGTCCGGCATCGTGGTCGCGGGCTTCGGCTCCAACGCCGATGCGGCCGACATCGTGGCGCCCAACGTCGAGGGCATGGCCGGGGCCATGCGCCTCGCCCTGGCCGACGCCGGCCTCTCGCCGTCGGACGTGGCCTACGTCAACGCCCACGGCACCGGCACCACCGCCAACGACCGCAGCGAGACCGCCGCCATGAAGGCGGTGTTCGGCGCGGCCACCTGCCCGCCGGCCTCCTCGACGAAGGGCGTGACCGGCCACGCCCTGGGCGCGGCCGGCGCCCTCGAGGCCATCGCCACGGTGCTGGCCATGCAGCACGGCATCGCTCCGCCGACCGCCAACTTCGACGGGGTCGATCCCGATTGCGACCTCGACTACATCCCCAACCAAGCCCGAACGATGCCGATCCCGGTGGCGATGTCGAACTCCTTCGCCTTTGGCGGGCTCAACGCCTCGCTGGTCTTCACGAGCCTGTCCTGACCGGCGTCAGGATCTGGCACGCATCGCGAACAGGCGCTCGGTGAGCCCGAGAAGACTGGCCGGTTCCACCGGGTGGGCGAGACCCGTCGCGATGTCGAGTTCACGGCGGGACTGCGCCCGTGCGCCGGCGAGACGGACCGCGTCGGAGGCGGGGACGACCTCGTCCGCCTCGCCGTGCGCGATGAGCCACGGCGCCGTGACGCGCGAGGCCGACGCCAGCGCGTCGAAGCGGTCGCGCAGGAACGGGCGGGCCAGGACCGGGACGAGGTCCGACAGCCGGGCGACGGCACCGATGGTCAGGAGCCCGGCGATCGGAGCGTCTTCCGCCACCAGGACGGCGAGCGCCCCTCCGAGGGAGTGGCCGATCAGCAGGAGCGGGCGCCCCTCGGCGATGACGTGGCCCCTGGCGAGGAACGCGTCCGCATCGGCGACGAGCCCGCTTTGGGAGGGCGAGCCGGGGTTGCCGCCGTAGCCCGCGTAATCGGCGATGACGAGATCGTAGCCGACGGTGGCCAGGATCGCCGCGTCGTGGGCGCCGGTGAGGGCACTGCCGCCGTTGCCGTGGAGATAGACCACCACGGCTTTGCCCGGCCGGGAGCCCGTCGCCTGCAGCCCCGTCACGGTGGTGCCGTCGGCCCGGGTCAGGGTGAGGGGCGAGAAGGCGACGCCGTCGCGGGTCACCGCCGTGATCGGGCCCGGATCGGGCTGGAACACCTGGGCGCGCAGGTAGCGGACGGCACCTTCGTAGGCCAGGGCCACCGCGAAGGTGCCCGCCGCGAACAGGGCCGCGTAACCTGCCGGACGCATCATCGCTCGCCTCGCCTCGATCCGCTGTCCGCCCAGGCTATCGGCTGGATGTCTGGACATACGGTGCGCCGTCTGGTCGACCATCGTCGACAGTCTATCGTCCGTCGAACCTCCGCAAACTACGCCCTAGTCGTAAACAAACCGGATGGGACGGCGCGCTCCACCAATGCTTAAGGGAATTTTAGCGGCACGCTAACCATAAGGGGGCGGCGGGGCCGAGGGGCGATCGCCTTCGATCGCGTGAACCTGAGGAGTACGGGTCCGGTGCAGTGGCGCGCAGGCGAGAAACGCGGCACCGGCCGCCGGGCGAGAGGCGGCCTCGCCGCCCTGTCCGTCGCGTGGGCGCTCGCCCCGCTCGCGCCGGTCGCGGCCCAGCAGTTGGAAGCGGCGCAGAACTTCGCCTTCGACCAGAGCTACGTGCTGCGCTCCGACAAGGCGCGCCAGGACGGAGCCGAGGCCCGCCTGCGCGGCACCATCGACGCGTTCCTCCCCAGCATCGCGCTGGTCGGCTCCAAGCCCCTCGACAGCAAGATCAAGTACCATCCCGACCTGCCGATCTTCGATGCGGGGGTCGATTCGACGCCGCGCTACCGCCCCAACCAATACGGCATCACCGTCGACCTGCCGCTGTTCGACGGTTTCCAGCGCTGGAACTCGCTGCTGTCGGCGCGGACCCTGGCGGAGGCCGGGCGCCTGATCACCCACGACGTCCGCCAGCAACTGCTGTTCGAGACCGCGGCCGCCTATTTGGCGGTGATCCGCGACCGCAAGGTCCTCGGCCATCGCCAGCGCCAGCTCCAGAGCATCGAGACGATCCGGCGCGGGGTCGAGGCGCAGGTGGCGGTCAACGATGCCACCCTCACCGACAGTGCCCTGGCCGATTCCCGCGTCGCCGACGCCAGCGCCGGGGTCGAACTCGCCATCGCCGACCTCAAGGCGTCCGAGATCGATTTCACCCGCATCACCGGCATCCCCGCCACGCGGCTGTCGCCACCGCGCCTGCCGCCGCTGCCGCGCAGCGAGGCCGAGCTCGCCGACATCGTGCGCGCCGAGAGTCCGCGCCTGGCCGCGGCCCGCCTCGAGACCCAGGCGGCCGGCCAGCTCGCCGATGCGGCCAAGGGTGCGCTGCTGCCGCAGCTCTCCCTGCAATTCACCCACGGCCGGCAGACCGACATCACGCCGACCCTGCGCAGCATCCGCGAGACCACGACGCAGGTCCAGGCCAGGATCCCGCTCTACGAGCCCGGCGCCTATCCGCGGATCGCCGAGGCCTCCGCCTTCGCCCAGCAGAAGTTCTACGACACCGAGGACGCGATCCTCCGCACCGTGACCAGCGCCAGGACGGTGTTCCAGCGCCGCGCCGCCTACCAGGCGCAGGTCGCCACCCTCGCCCGGCGCGTCGCGGCCCTGCGCGGGGCGGTGCACGGTTACGAGATCGAGCGCGGCGCGGGTTTCCGGACCGTCATCGACGAGCTCAACAGCCGCTCCGAACTGGCGATCGCCGAGATCCTGCTCGCCACCGGCGAAGCCGAGCGCGACCGCCTCGCCTTCGCCCTGGCCGCCGCCATGGGGCGCCTCGGGTCGCCCGCTCCGGGACTGGTGGCGGGACCGATCGCGCTGCTCGCCCCGCCGCCCGGCGATCCGTTCACCACGGGAAGCCTCGCGCCCGCCATCACCGGCAAGCCGACGGCGCGGGACACGACGGGGAAAGGGGCCGCGCTGCCGCGACGGCCCTCGGGCGAACGCCCGGCGCTCTCGCTGCCCCCATCGATGGGTGGCCCCGTCCGCGCAGATGTCGGCAAGCCCGCTCCGGCCACGATGGCCACCGCCAAATCCGTTCCCGAAAAGCCGGCGCCCGCCAAATCCGGCGTCGTGCGTGGCGGCAGGGCAGAACCGATCGGGCTGCGCACCGACGCCCGCGACAAGGGGTAGGTCGGCCCGGCCCAGCCTCGGATCGTCGTTTCACATGAAAAAGGCCGGGCTTGAGCCCGGCCTTCCCGTTGTCGTGGATGCGTCGTGAGGAGCGCTGGCCTCAGCGGTTGATGCCGCCCGGACCGCCGGCGGTGCCGCCGGTGCCCGGGGGCATGCCGGTTCCTGCCGGGCCAGCGCCGGGAGGAACCATCGCCGGGTTCGTCCGGGTCGATCCGGTGGCGGTGTCGGGCAGTCCGGTGGCCGATCCGGTGCTGCGCTCCATCGCCTTCTCGCCATTGCTCTTCACGCTGCCGGGGTTGTTGAGGTTACCCTCGGCGCTGCCGCCGCCGGCGGGCGTCTGGGCGAAGGCACCGCTGCCGAGGGCGAGGGCGAGCGAGGCGGCGAGGGCGAAAGTGGTGCTGCGCATGGTATGACTCCGAAGGATCCGAAAGCGATCTCTGCAGGGCCAACCGCGGCAGGCCGGGTTCTGTTCAATCGCGTCGGCCATGGCGGGCTCGGCGCCAGATGGGGACCGTGATCGAACCCCCTTCGAAAGGCGTTGCGATGACAGGAACCGCTCCCTCCGACGACGACATCGCCGCCGCGGTCGCCGAGGGATTCGCCGGGCAGATCGCGCACACCCGTGCCCTCGTCGGGTTCGCCTCGACGCGGGGACGCGAGCACGCGGTCCAGGCCTGGACGGCGCGGGCCTTTGCCGGGCGCGGCTACGAGGTGGCGGAACTCGCCCTCGACCCCGTGGCCATCGCCGCCCATTCCGGCGGCGCGCCCGTCACGGCTGAACATTCGGATGCGCCCATCGTGATCGGCCGGCATCGCCCGCGCCGAACGGCCGGCCGGTCCTTGATCCTCCAGGCCCATGTCGACGTGGTCCCGGCCGGGCCGGGCGATCTCTGGACGCATTCCCCGTTCGAGCCGGCGATCGTCGGCGACTGGCTCTACGGGCGCGGTGCGGCCGACATGAAGGCGGGCCACGCCGCCAACCTCTTCGCCCTCGACGCGCTGCGCCGCCTCGGCCACCAGCCGGCCGCGGAGGTGATCCTGCAATCGGTGGTCGAGGAGGAATCCACCGGCAACGGCGCCCTGATGACCCACCTGGCCGGCTACCGCGCCGAGGCGGTGCTCATCCCCGAACCCATGGACGAGCGGCTGGTGCGGGCCAACGTGGGCGTCCTCTGGTTCACGGTCGAGGTCCGGGGTCGGCCGGTCCATGTCCGCGAGATGGGGGAGGGCGCCAACGCCATCGACGCGGTCTACCGCGTGATCGCGGCCCTGCGCGGTCTCGAGGCGGCCTGGAACGCACAGAAGGACCGGCACCCGCATTTCGCGGCGCTCGCCCATCCCATCAACCTCAACCTCGGCCGGATCGAGGGGGGCGACTGGGCCTCGTCGGTCCCGGCCTGGTGCCGCGCCTCGTGCCGGATCGCCCTCTATCCGGGCATGGCGGCCGACGCGGCCGCTCGGGCGATCGAGGCGTGTGTCGCCGATGTCGCCGCCACCGATCCTTTCCTATGCCGCACGCCGCCGCAGGTGACCTTCGACGGCTTCTTCGCGCAAGGCTATGTCCTCGACGAAGGGTCGGACGCCGAAGCGGTCCTGGCCGACGCCCACCGGGCCGCCACGGGCGATGCCATGCAAAGCGTGACGATGCCCTGCTATCTCGATGCCCGCGTGCATGCCCTCTACGACCGGGTGCCGGCCCTCTGCTACGGCCCGGTCGGCGAGAACATCCACGGCTTCGACGAGCGCGTGAGCCTGTCGTCGCTGCAGCGGGTCACTACGGCGATGGCTCTGTTCATCGCGCGCTGGTGCGGGACCGAGCCGGTCGCCTGATACGGGGCCCGGCTGATTGACCACGGCGGGATTCCCGCTGATCTGACGCGGGATTCGCCTTGGCATCTCCTCGCGAAGGGGATCATGGCTCCCATCGCCTGCCATCTGAGCGTCGAGGAACTGGGCCGGCGGGCGGGCACGAGAGAGGGCGCGGGCGCGGCGCGGCCAGTCTTCAGGTACAGGACATGGTTATGAGAAGGCCGTCGCCCCATCGTCTGGTCGTTGTCGCCCCGATCGGGAACGACGAGGGCGGCCTCCGGACCTGAAGGCCGCCATGCTTGTCCTATGCTGAATCAGGCCGCCTTCACGCCTGACAGGAAGCGTTTCACCTCCTCACCGAGGCTCTCGGAGTAGCGCGACAGCTCCCGTGCCGCGCCGAGCACCTGGGTGGCGGCCGCACTGGTGGTTCCGGCGCCGATGCGAACGTGCTCGATGTTGCTCGTCACGTTCTGGGTGCCCTGGGCGGCTTCCTGCACGTTGCGGGCGATCTCCTGGGTCGCGGCGCCCTGCTGCTCCATCGCCGCGGCGATGCCGGACGAGAAGCCGGACATGTCGGCGATGGTCTTGCCGATGCGGGCGATGTCGCTCACCACCTCGCCCGTCGCGCCCTGGATCTCGCCGATCTTCACGCGGATGTCTTCGGTGGCCCGCGCCGTCTGCCCCGCGAGTTCCTTCACCTCCGTCGCGACCACGGCGAATCCCCGTCCGGCCTCGCCGGCGCGCGCCGCCTCGATGGTGGCGTTGAGCGCCAGCAGGTTGGTTTGGCCCGCGATGGTCTGGATCATGGCGACCACGTCGGTGATGCTGTCGGCGACGACGGCGAGCCGCTGTACGGTGGCCTCCGTCCGGCGCGTATCCGCCACGGCCTGGTCCGCGTAAGTCGAAGATTGGCTCACCTGACCGACGATCTCCTGGATCGAGGCCGACATCTCCTCGCTGGCCGCGGCCACGGTCTGCACGTTGGCGGAGGTCTGCTCGGCCGCACCCGCCACCGATACCGCCTGCTGGATCGCCTGCTCGGCGGTGGCGGACATCGACTGAGCGGTGGCCTCCATCTCCGTGGCCGCACCCGCCAGGCCATCGGTCAGGACCGAGATGTCGGATTCGAAGCGCTTGGTCAGACCCTCGAGGATCTCGGCGCGGCGCATCTTGCCGGCGTTCTCGACCTCCTGCTCGGCCGCGAGGCGCCGGGCCGTTACGGCGTTGTCCTTGAACACGGCGAGGGAGCGCGCCAGCAGGCCGATCTCGTCCTTCCGTTCAACGCCCTCGACGGCAATCTCCAGATCGCCCCGGGCGAGCCGGCCCATGGCGGTGGTCATGCGGCCGATGGGGCGCGACACGCCCAGCACGACGATGGCGGCGGCGAGCCCCAGGGCGGCCGAGAGGCCGAGGCCGGCCGACACCATCAGCAGGGTGGTCGACGAGGCCGCGAGGCGCTCCGCGTCGCCGGACGCGACCTTGAGTTCCTGCTCCAGGAGCGCGGTGCGAGCTCCGATTTCCTCCCGAATCTTCGCGCGCCGCGGTGCCGCCTCTTCCTGGGCAAGCTGCATTCCGGAGCTGGCGTCACCCTTCATGCCGAGGGCGGTCGAGCGTTGGAGAACCTCGGTGTAGGATTCCAGTCTCGCCCGCAGGGTTTGGTTCGCCGTCTTTCGCTGCTCGGTGTCCGCGAGCTGGACGAGGCGATCCATGGCGTCGTAGCCCGTCTTGATGGAGGCGAGCTGCCGGGTGTAATAGCCTTGCCGCTTCGCGGAATCCGTCTCGATCAGGATGTTCCGGTTCTGGATCGTCGCTTCCGTGACTGCGATCTGGACGGTCAGGATCTGAGCCTGCCGCGCCGCCTGGACCTGCGCGATCTGGTTGGTCTGCTCCGCGAGGGTGACGAGGGCCGATCGGGCATAGGCGACGAGGCCCGCCGCCAAGAGCGCTGTGATCGCCAGGGGAAGGGCGATCTTCGTCAGCAGGCTGAGGTTACCGAAAAATTTCATTGGTCGGGCCTTCTGGAAAATCATCTGGTTCAGTTATAACAATGGCAAGTCTACCGTTAAAAATTGATTAAATCGTCTGTCTATTCAGTAAGCAGCCGTAGTTATATTATCCTTAGTATAAAATTTGAATTCAATATTATTACATGTAAAAGATCGATGCAAAGGACTATCATTTTTTAATTGATAAGATAAGAATATTTATGTTAATGCAAAAATCAACATCCATATTTTTATGGACAACATAAATATGAATGTAATTATATTGATTCAAGATTGAATTATAAACTTTGGTCAGAAAGAAAGGCATATACGCGGGTCGAGGTTCCGCAAAAGAAACATGGCTCGGCGTTCGAGATTGAAGGGCGGGTCGTTTTAATAAAATTCGTTATCAAATCTTCATTTAGGTTTCTTAGAAAATTAAATAATCAGTTTATTTAATTAGCAATATTAAATAACGTCTTTTATTCGAAATTATCAGAAGCAATGGCCGCTGTTGGGGTCGAGGCCTGATCCATTTGTACGAGCCACGCTTCGGTCCGCCGCGGCGATCGGCCGGGGTTCGCGTTTGCATATGCTCACCCGCTCCACTGCCGACCCGACGACGCAGGTCGCCACTCGATGCGAGGGACAACCGATCGCCGTGATCGAGTTCCTGGGATCGAAATCCGTGGCATCAGCGTAGCCGCTGGCACATCGTGCAAAGGCGATAAAACCTTGAGGGGCATCGCTTTTATAGATCGTCATGACACCGCCGATCTGCATCGGCTCACACGAGCGCGCATCGATGTTTGCAAAAGCGCGAAGGCCTGTCGCAGATTCTTCTCTGTGACGCGATCGGGGTGACGTCGCAACGAATCCGATAGGACCGGAAAAGCAGACGGGGGGTCCGCTCGCTTTAAGCGGGCCCCGCATCATCGAGCCCGCGCGGCGCCCGAGCATGACCGCAATCGGCCTGCGAGGGCATCGGATCGACCTCGCCCCAGCCGTCCGCGCACATGAAGGAGCCTCCGTGGTGATCGCGAACCGGGAGGCCACGGACCATGCATCGCGCGCCGCGATGCGGACGGCGGTCCTACTGGTGCGGCCGGAGGGGACGTTGAGAAAACCCTGCCGGCCTCATGGCGGGAGCGGGGAGAGCCGCGGGGTCAGGGGGAGAAGGCGTCGGCGATGGGCGCGAACGCCCGCACCAGCACGGGGTCCAGGCGCTCCTCCATTGCCGTCAGGATCGCGTAGGCCTGCGCCGACGGCATCGGCGGCTTGTAGGAACGCCGTTCGATCAGCGCCCCGTAGATGTCGCAGACCGTGACGAGGCGCACCAGATCCGGAATCTCCGCCTCCTTCAGCCCATCCGGGTAGCCCGAACCGTCCAACATCTCGTGGTGCGAGCGCACCACGGTCAGCAGCTCGGTCGAAAAGCCCTGGTCGGCGAGCATGGCATGTCCCCGCGCCGGGTGGAGTCGCATCACCGCCATCTCGGCGTCGTCGAGGCGCCCTGGCTTGTTGAGGATCGCGGTCGGGACGTGGATCTTGCCGACATCGTGCACGAGCGCGGCCTTGGTCAGGCGGTGCCGGTCGAGGGCGCCGAGCCCGAGATGCGTGGCGAACGCCGCCGCGATGCCGGCGACGAGCAAGCAGTGTTGATGCGTGGCATCGTCGAAGCGGTGTATCGCCCCGATCCAGTCCCGGATGCCGGTTTCCCGGATCGCGCGCTCGATCAGCTCCGTTCCGTTGTCGATCACGGTCGGCGTGATCGGGCGATCGGCCACGAACACGTCGGTATAGAAGGCACTGACCCGTGCCGCCTGTGCGGCGACATGCGGGGCGAGCGGCCGTGGCGGTGCTTCTTCCTGTACCCCGAGGGCGGAACGGATGCGCTGCACGTCGACGGGGCCCGACAGGATGTGCGTCGCGCCCAGCTTGATCGCCTGGAGGCGGGTGCGGCGGCTTTCCCGCGCCTGGATGACGATCAGCGGCCCCTTGATCCGCGACGACTCGCGTAAGGCGTGCAGGCGGACCATGGCGCCGTCGTCGAGATGAGCGACGTCGCAGATCACCGTCGCACACGGTTCCGCCGGGGCGGTATCGCCGGACAAATCGTGCATCCGGCAGTCCACCGCCGGGGCGACCTGAAGGATCAGCGCCGCGTTGCGGCCCGGATCGTCCGTGACCCAGAGGACGCGCTTCGCACGAGCGCGCGGCTCCGTGCCCTCGCCCGCAATCACGACGACGACCAGGCCGGGTTCCCGGCGATTGATGGGGCGTCCGCGAGGCTTGCGGCGCGCCCGGCCCGGTCGACCGAGCAGACGTCGTCCATGCGGATGATCTTCACTGTGAGCCCGTCGGGACGTTCGCTGTAGGCAGGCATGCCGATGCTGGCGCCCGTCTCGAAGACGTCTTGCGCCATGCTGTGCGTCTCGGCCCCATTCGGGATCCGGATCAGGACGATCCAATTCGTCTTGTTCCGAGGCGCTCGCTTTTGCCTCGTCGAGCCGTCGATATCTTCAAACAATGATTCGGTTCTGATTTATAAAAAGGGAGTTTGAGAGCCTTCGAGAAAGAGGCATAGCCATCAATCGCGGCGTAATATTTATGGAGGGAGGGCCTTTATCAAATCAATGGTCAAAAGCGTCACATCCCGATCGGGATCCGGCCGGACTGTCCATGCCCCGGTGCCGAGGCCATCGGCCGGCTCGTCGCAATCGTCGAGGGTCTACGGCCCGCGAGGTCGAAAGCCCGCCCAGGTTGCGCACATCGCCGTCAGGCCTTTCCAGGCCGCAGACGCGTGTCCACACAGCCTCGGCCCGTCGGGGACGGGCCGAGGATCCGGTCAGACTTCGGTGTCCTGCGCTTTCGATCTCCGCAGGCGCGCGGGCAGTCCCATCACCCGGTCCTTGGCCTCGAGGACCTTCTGGACCTTCGAGCCGAGGGTCAGGAGTTGCAGGAGGCGCTCGGTCTCGAGTTTCTGGACATCGGAGTACCATCCCGTGAGGAGTTCCAGCAGGTCGTGCATCTCCCGCAGACGGCCCTGGGCATAGCCGTCCTCGCCAGTCTGGGCGTCCTGCATCAGGTTCTCGCGCAGCATCGTCAGCGTCGGGTCGATCTCGCGCTTCTTGCGCTCCTCCGCGAGGGTGCGAACGATCTGCCAGATGTCGTCGGGAGTCGAGAAGTGGTCGCGACGGTCGCCGGGGCGGTGCTGCAGGCGCACGAGGTTCCAGGCCTGCAGTTCCTTGAGGCCCATGCTGACGTTCGAACGCGACAGCCCGAGACGGTCGACGATCTCGTCGGCGGTCAGCGGGCGCTCCGAGACGAACAACAGGGCGTAGATCTGCCCGACGGTGCGGTTGATGCCCCAGCGCGACCCCATCTCGCCGAAATGCAGCACGAAGGTCTGGACGAGGGGCGAGAGCGGCAGGGCGACTTTACGGTCTGGCACGAGACGTTCTCACGCGGCCTTGAGCCAGGTCTTGAGGATGAAACCGACGACACCGAGGGCGAGGATGCTGGCGGCCCAGATGACGGCGAACCAGGCGAGGCGCCGCCAGAGCGGCCCCGGCCCGACCGATGGCCCTGCCATCAATGGTACCCCGAGGAATCGACCTTCCCCCGGAACACCCAATAGGAATACGCGGTGTAGGTGAGGATGAGGGGAATCAGCACCGCGGCGCCCACCAGGATGAAGACCTGGCTGGCATGGGGGGCTGCCGCCTGCCAGATCGTGACCCGACCCGGCACGATGTCGGGGAAGATGCTGATGCCCAGGCCGATGAAGGACAGGAGGAACAGGCCGAGGGCGATCAGGAACGGGGCGCGGTCGGCGCCGCGTGTCAGGGTCCGAAAGAACAGGAACCCGGCCACGCCCACGAGCAGCGGCACCTGCGTGGTGAGGAGGACGTTGGGCATCGAGAACCAGCGTTCCCAATACTGACCCTCGAGGAAGGGCGTGGCCGCGCTGACGCCGCCGATCGCGACCAGGGTGGCGCCTCCGAGCCAGAGCGAAAGCGACCGGGCCCTGTCGCGCAAGGGCCCCTCGGTCCGCATCACGAGCCAGGTGGCGCCGAGCAGTGCGTAGCCGAACAGCAGCCCGATGCCGACGAGCACGGTGAACGGCGAGAGCCAGTCCCACCAGCCGCCGGCATAGGCCCGGCCCTCGACCTTGATGCCCTGGAGGAGGGCGCCGAGCGCGATGCCCTGGGACAGGGTCGCCACCACCGAGCCGCCGGTGAAGGCGATATCCCAGAACGCCCGGTGGTCGGGATCGCGCCAGCGGAACTCGAAGGCGACGCCTCGGAACACCAGCCCCAGCAGCATCGCGATGATCGGCGCGTAGAGGGCGGGCATGATGATGGCGTAGGCGAGCGGGAAAACCGCGAACAGGCCGCCACCGCCCAGGACCAGCCAGGTCTCGTTGCCGTCCCAGACGGGGGCGACGGAGTTCATGGCGGTGTCGCGCTCCGCCCCCGGCCGGAAGGCCGGGAACAGGATGCCGATGCCCAGGTCGAAGCCGTCCATCACGATGTAGGCGAACACCGCGAAGGCGATGATGAAGGCCCAGATCACCGTCAGGTCGAGGGTGTCGATCATGGTGGCGTCCTCACTCGGCCGGTTGCGGGTAAGCGTGGGCGGGGGCCGGGGTGATGCCGGCGGTGCGGGTCGGGACGTTGGCCTCGACGCCGTGCTCTCCGGGCATCGGCGGCTTGGCCATCAGGCGCAGGATGTAGAGGACGCCCATGGAGAACACCGCGAAGTAGATGACGACGAAGGCGGTGAGCGAGGCCGCGACCGCGGGCGCCGAGAGCGGAGAGGCGGAATCCGCCGTGCGCAGCAGGCCGTAGACCGTGAAGGGCTGGCGCCCGACCTCGGTGGTGATCCAGCCGGCGAGGACCGCGACGAAGCCGGCCGGGCCCATGGCCAATGCGAAGCGATGCAGGGGCGTCCACTCGTAGAGCCGACCCTTGAACCGCGCCCACAGGCTGAGCACGCCCAGGAGCAGCATCAGCATGCCCATCGCCACCATCACGCGGAACGACCAGAACACCACCGGCACCGGCGGCCAGTTCTTGCGGTCGACGGTGTCGAGGCCGGCCAGCGGCGCGTCGAGGCTGTGCTTGAGCACGAGGGAGGAGAGCTTCGGGATCTGGACGGCATAATCGACCCGCCCGGCGTCCTGGTTGGGAAGGCCGAACAGGATCAGGGGTGCGCCGTCGGGATGGCTCTGGAAATGCCCCTCCATCGCCATGACTTTGGCCGGCTGGTGTTCGAGGGTGTTGATGCCGTGAAGGTCGCCGGCGAAGATCTGGATCGGCGCGACGACGGCCGCCATCCACATCGCCATCGAGAACATCACCTTGGCGCCCTCGCTCGTCCGGCTCAGGGTCGCCCTGCGGTCCTTGATGAGATGCCAGGCCCCGACGGCACCGACCACCAGGGCGGTGGTGAGGTAGGCGGCCAGCACCATGTGGACGAGGCGGTAGGGGAACGAGGGATTGAAGACGATCGCCCACCAGTCGAGGGGGATGAACTGCCCGGCTTCGTTGACCCCGTGGCCCTGCGGCGTCTGCATCCACGAGTTCACGGATAGGATCCAGAAGGCGGAGAAGAAGGTCCCGGCCGCCACCATCAGGGTCGCCAGGAAATGCAGGCGTGGCCCGACCTTCGTCATGCCGAACAGCATCACGCCGAGGAACCCCGCCTCCAGAAAGAAAGCCGAGAGCACCTCGTAGGCCATCAGGGGGCCTAGCACCGGACCGGTCTTGTCGGAGAATACCGACCAGTTCGTGCCGAACTGGTAGGACATCACGAGGCCGGAGACGACGCCCATGGCGAAGGCGACGGCGAAGATTTTGATCCAGTATTTGAACAGGTCCATGAAGACCTGACGCTTGGTCACAAGCCAAAGGCCTTCGAGGACGGCGAGATAGCTCGCCAGCCCGATCGAGAAGGCCGGGAAGATGATGTGGAAGGCGACGGTGAACCCGAACTGGATCCGGGCGAGCAGCAGGGCATCGAACGTCGAGAGCATGGGAACCTCGTGAGCGATCCTCGGGAGAGCGCTGTGCCAGTTCCTTATCGTCCTTTCAGGAATGTCTGAAAAGACCAAACATTCAGAATCACAGCGATGTCGCGCCTCGGAGCGCCAGCGTCGACCGGGACAGCTCGCCGTCCTCGTCACGTGCCGGGATATCGCGGCATTGGCCGAGGTAGGAGTTGTAGAATGGGCCAGGAGGCCTCATCCGGTTGCCGGGCAGGGGACGCAACACCGTCGCTCCGTCCTTTCGTGGGCCTGTCATTTTTCTGTTGTGTCGGTGTTGACGTGTGAGGGTTGGTCCGTCATAAGGCTGTCCATCGGCGGCGGCGCCGGGGCGCGGTTTCGCTTCCTGGCGGTGTTGTTGTTTTCACCTTTTGGATTGGCTGGCTGGTGCTGAGCTGTAATGGCTTGGCGG
>NZ_LMQK01000032.1:0-223038 GCF_001424525.1 Methylobacterium sp. Leaf399
TCGCCAGAGACGCCTCATGCCGCACCTGCCTGCCCGCTTCGCCGGGATCATCCTGTCCTTCGCTCCGCTGTTCGTCCACCGGTCGTGGCGGCACGCTCAGGCCCTGCTGATCGGTGCGATCCTCTGTCCGGGCCGGCGCACGGTAGCGAGCGTGCTGCGGATCATGGKCCGGGCGCGGGACCGCCATTTCGTGAACACCCACCGGGTGCTCAGCCGAACCGCATGGTCCCCCCATGCTGGAGCCCACATGCTGCTTCGGCTGCTCGTCGAGGCCTTCGTCCCACACGGCCCCGTGGTGCTGGCGCTCGACGACACGATCGAGCGGCGCTGGGGCCGCCGCATCCAGGCCCGCGGGATCTACCGTGATCCGGTGCGTTCGTCCGGTGCCCATTTCGTCAAGACGAGCGGCCTGCGCTGGATGAGCCTGATGCTGCTCGCACCCATCCCCTGGGCTGGTCGGGTCTGGGCATTGCCGTTTCTGACCGCCCTCGTCCCCTCGGAGCGCGCCTGCCGGGAACGCGGTCATCGGCACAAGACCCTGCTCGATGTCGGACGGCAGATGGCCTTGCAGGTGCGACGCTGGCTGCCGGGGCGCGATCTCGTGCTGGTCGGCGATAGCGCCTTCTCGGCCTTACTGTTTCTCGATGCTCTACGCCGCGGCGGCGTCACCGCCATCACCCGCCTGCGCCTGGATGCGGCACTCTACGATCCAGCGCCTCCAAGGCTTCCCGGTACGATCGGGCGCCCGCGTAAGAAGGGTGTGCGGCGGCCAACCTTGTCCAAGATCCTGACCGACCCGGGTACCATCTRGCAGCAGGTGCGCGTGCCGGGCTGGTACGGCATGGGCGAGCGCAGGATCGAGATCGCCACGGCCACCGCCGTCTGGCATCATTCCGGTCTACCAGCAGTGCCGATCCGCTGGGTTCTGATCCGCGATCCCGAGAACCGCTTCGAGCCGCAAGGGCTGCTCTGCACCGACACCGCACGAGACCCTACGCAGATCGTGACGTGGTTCGTCCGACGCTGGCAGGTCGAGGTCACGTTCCAGGAAGCGCGTGCCCATCTCGGCGTCGAGACACAGCGTCAATGGTCCGACAAGGCCATCGCTCGTACGACCCCCTGCCTGCTCGCCCTGTTCTCCATCGTCACCCTGCTCGCCACGCGGCTCTCCGCACGTGAGAGGCGGCAGGTCGCGGCGACAGCGTGGTACCCCAAATCGCAGCCGACCTTCTCCGATGCTCTCGCAGCCGTCCGTCGAACCATCTGGCGCGAGGAAGCTTCTTCGATGTCAGGCCGCAGGCGCGACCGCAGGAAACGTCGGTTCCGTCTTCCACCACCCTGGGCCTACGCCCTGTGCCAGGCGGCCTAAATGGCCAAAATCGAGCTCAGGGGGGGCGCCCCCCTTAAACGCTGCCCGCCAGTCAACCGCACCGGACGCCATTCCATGTCGAGCGCCGTCGATCCCGCGCCCAAACTCTCGTCTGACGAGATNATCGTGCTCGTCGCCCGACAGATATGTCAGGCCGCAGGCGCGACCGCAGGAAACGTCGGTTCCGTCTTCCACCACCCTGGGCCTACGCCCTGTGCCAGGCGGCCTAAATGGCCAAAATCGAGCTCAGAGTCTGTCCGATAAGTCATGACGCTCGGCCGAGCCTTCGGACGAGGATCATGACGGCGGCGGCGTAGAGGAAGGCCTGGGCCGAGGCGAGGGTCGCCTCCGGGTCTTTCCAAAGGCGACGGTTGCGGCTGATGCGGCGGTCGACGAGTCGCTTCGACCGACCCGCTCGCGGTCCGCCATGACGAGGTGATGGTTGATCCGGCCGAACAGACCGTCGTCGCGCCAGCGCGCAAAGGAGCCGAACGTCGTGCTGCGCGGAGGCAAGTCCTTCGGGATCATCCGCCACGCGATGCCGCCGCGCAGCACGTAGAAAATAGCGTTCAGAATCTTTCGCATCGTCCAGACAGGCGGACGACCGCACGAGGCCGGCTCCGCATCAGCGGCGCGATTACGGCCCGTTCACCATCCGTCAGGTCGGTTTCGTAGCGCAGGTCGGCGCGGCTATGCTGCCGGCGAGTGGCCGGGGTCCACATGGCACTTCCAGGTCAGGCTTCGGTACCCTTCTGGAATCACCGCCACTCAACCCCTGCCGGACGTTATCGTACGGGGCCCAATAAAGTCCGGCGGAACGAAAAAGCGAGGGCGTATCCGTTGATATCCATAAGGTGTCGCCAAACGTAACCAGAATTTCTAAGCACCAATTAGATCCGTTCGATCTCTAAATAACCAATTGTGCCAGCATCATCTTGCGTATATCGCGTGTTCCGGATCGCAGTCGGTGCAATTTCCTGTGCGAAGCCCTGGATCTCGTCAGGCGTGCGGTAGAGAAGGTGCCAGTCCATGAACACTTCCATGTAGGCCTCTTCACGGACACCCCACAAGAAATTCGGGATTAGAAGTCTGCCGCCCTCTTTCAGATGATCGAACAGGACTCGCGTAAGGCGCGCCGCCACCCTGGCATCGAGGTAATCGTACAACCCGGCGGCATAGACGAGATCAAACCGCCCCAGATCAGTCCTGCCCGCCAGGATCTGACGGACGGTCGCCTGCCGCGGCTCGATCGCGCGCGAGACCGAGCGGCAATATCCTTCGACCGTAGCCAGGCTTTCGGCGTCCTGGTCAACGGCGAGCAGCCGTCCGACGCGCCCCTCCTTCAAGGCGATACTTAATTCCGCCTCCCGAAGATGGCCGCTGGCCAGAGACAGGATCGAGGGCATCTCGCGGCGGGCGGCTGCTTCGTCGATCTTCGCGGCCAGGATGGAGCGTCTGTGGCGAACCGCCTCACAGGCCGTCACATCGACGGTGAAAGTCATGACCGTGCGACCAGCTTTCGTAGCTGCTTCCTGCGCAGGTCTCGCTGCCGGATGGCGATACACGAAGTCGATAAGCCCGGCATCGCCGGGGTACCCGCGCGGCTTCGAGAATGAGTGCCATGTAAAAGGACATTCGTGGACCAGATCTGCGATAGCATGAGAACGAGCAGCCGGCAGCACCGCCTCGCGCCACGTCAGATCGCTGAAAGTTTCCTTTAAAATGCTTAAAAGGTCTATGAGCGTATCTGTCAGTGCCGTGTAGTCGCCGGGATCTGCAAGATCGATAATATTGTTCAAGGCCCGACCGACATCGTCAGCTACAACGGGATAAAGCGCTTCCGGCAGTAAAAGCGAATATTTATTATCGACAACCTGCCGTAAGCCACCCTCCAGAGATCTGAAGTTGCTCAGGCGATTGCGTTCACCAACAAGCGAAAGTCCCCCGCTAGCCATATTTTCAACGCCCTTGCGCACCAACGCTCGGAGAATTCCGGGCGCGCAAGTTAAGGTTAACCAGGGGTTACGGCTTGTCCAGAGTGCGGTGCAAACTTTCCCATTGCTTAAAATTTTTGGAGGTGCGTGCGAGCTGGGGGGCGAACCCGTTGGCAGTTGGATGCCGCCGTGCCTACCCCCTGTAAACGGCTCACCGGGCTCGGTTTCCGGGCGTAGACGCGCAGGTAATGCGTGCTTCACGCAGGCTCTCGCGGCGTAAAGACGCGATGCTCGAAGGTTGTGGACCGAGCCAGCGCATGGACGATCGGCGCCCGAATGGTAGGCGTCTGCTTTCATTCCTTTAGGGTTTTAGGAAATCTGCGCTGCTACCACCGTGTGGGAGGCGCCAGAACGATGGCCACAGCAACGCTAGATCTGCTCGACCAGGAACTCGGAAAGCGTTGGTTCGAGCGTCGCTCGCCTCAGCTCGATGCGGCCTTCGAGGTGCAACACTCGAAAGCCCTGCGCTTGGAGCTCACAAGGGCGTGCCAGTTCGTCGGCATGTTGTACGTCGCGTTCGGGGCGATGGACGCCCTGCTCATCCACGACATGCTCCCCTACATCCTGCCGCTCCGTTTAGCCGTAGGTGCGGTCTACGTGGTCGCGATCGGAATGCAGGTTGGGCGCGGCGTGGGAACGCGCATCCTCGAATTTCAATGCGCGATCGGAATCGTCATCGGCTTCACCGCGTGGCTGCTCCTCGCCTCTCAGAGCAAAGAAACAACGGCAACGCTGTATTATGCCGGCTACGGGCTGATATTTATGCTCGTTGCCAATCTTTTTTTCAATCTCAGCTTTGAGTTCGCGCTTCTATCATCGGGTCTGATATCCGCAGTTTTCCTGATTTGGGCGCTGATGTTTGTCGGCGATAGTACTTATATTATCTGTTTTGGGTCGCTATACATATTTAGCTTCATGTTGACCGTTTTTCTGAACTATAAGTACAATCGCGAGCGCTATCGCGTTCACCTGAATGCATGTCGGGCAGAGTTGCGTCAGCAGGAGATCGTGAAACGTGGCGAAGAGCTGGTTAGGCTGTCGACGACAGACGCCTTGACCGGCTTGGCGAACCGCCGGGCGATCGACGACATCCTGCGAAATCTTTGGCTCGACAGCAAAGAGTCGAACCAAGCGTTCGGCGTTATTCTGATCGACGTCGATTACTTTAAATATTACAACGACCGATACGGGCATCAGCAGGGTGATCGCTGCTTGGCCGGGATCAGTCGCGCGATGTCGAGTATGGCCGAGCCTCGACGCTACGCCCTCGGCCGCTTCGGCGGCGAGGAGTTCGCCGCCCTTTTTGCGGCCGATTCGATGGAACAGGTCGCCGCGTTCGCCGAGGAGATCCGCCTGGCGGTCGAGAGCTTGCAGATTGGCCATACGGCGCGCCGCGATCACCTCTCGGCAATCACGGTCAGCATCGGCGCGGCTTTTTCGGGGGATGTTGCCGGCGACAAACCCGAACGGACGGTCACGGCGGCAGATATCGCACTCTATGTGGCGAAGGATGAGGGGCGTAACTGCGTCCGGATCTTTGACCGGCGGATGTTGGAATCCGACGCGGGCGACACCCTCACGGCTGAGATGCTGCGCTCGGCCGTCACGGACCAGCGCATCTCGGCGGCATTTCAGCCCATCGTCGACGTGACGTCCGGCCTGATTTGGGGCGCGGAAGCCCTGATGCGCCTCAAGGACCCACAAGGTCGGGCGATCTCGCCGGACACTTTTATCCCAGTGGCCGAGCGGACGGGTGTCATCCTCGAACTCGGCGAATGGATGCTGCGCGAGGCCTGCGATCTTCTGGCCAGCGAACCCTCGCTTCCGGTCGTCAGCGTCAACGTCTCCTGGCGGCAAATCGAGGACCCAAACTTCGTGGGCGTCATTGTCGCGATTGTCCAGGCCGCCGGGATCGCGCCCTCCCGCTTAGCCCTCGAGATCACCGAGGGTGGCCAGATCAGCGGAAACCCTCGGGTCGCCCTGCTGATGGAACAGCTGTCCGCGATCGGGATTCGCGTTTGGCTCGACGATTTCGGAACTGGGTTTGCCGGCCTGACATGTCTCAGCGAGTTGCGCTTCGACATGGTGAAAATCGATCGATTTTTCGTTCAGAGTTGCGATACCCCACGGGGCGCAAAGCTTCTGAAAAACATTATCGACCTCGTCAGTAGCTGCGCGCAGCGAACGATCGTGGAGGGCGTCGAGGAAGCGGACCAAGTCGAACTCGTCGCCTCCTTCGGCGTCGACCTATTGCAGGGCTACCACCTTGGGCGTCCGATGTTGAAGCAAGAACTTATCCTGCAGATCGCCAAAAATTACGCAGTGGTGTGACCGCCCTTTCGGCTGCTAAATTCGTACCTTGTCATCCGAACAATTTGCTGATCACGTCGATGTCGTGTCTCCGCTAGATGTTTGGTCCAGGCATTTGGTGGAGCGGGTTTGACCTGAAGCGACCGGGCTCGGCGGCCCATGCTGTGCAGATACCCTCGTCGGGCGTGAGACCACGTAGAGTCTTCAGGGGGCGGCCGAAGTTCGAGGCGCTGACGAAGTCGGCCAGATGGACGCGGAGCTGCTCGTGGCTGTCATCGTGGTAGCGCTTGACCGTCACGTCCTCAGAGCGCCTGACAAAGCCGTTTGATCGGATTGAGGGTGATGAGGCTGGCCGCGAGTCTGGTGAAGGCTTCGTGGATGTCGGCGCGTCGCTCGTAACGAACGGGCAGGCGCCGGAAGCGGTTGAACCAGGCGTGGGTACGCTCCACGACTCAGCGGTGGCGACCGAGTTTCTCGCGGCTCACGATACCTCTGCGCGCGATGCGCGGCACGATTCCGCGCGCCCGGCATTCGTGCCGGCGGGACCTGGCATCATAGGCTTTGTCTGTGAATCGGCTTCGAAGCATGACCCCGGCAAAAACTTTGCTAACGTACTCTCTGATCTGCGAAAATCGAGATCGGGGTGGGGTCACGATCGGCGCCGATCGTGACCCCACGCCAAAGCGAAATTTAGCTTTTATTTGAAGGTATTAAGCCCAATCCTGGGAGAGGTGAACCTTCGACGCCTTTTCACAGCTTCCGTGGCATCTCCAACCGAATGTGCCAGGGCCAACTCCGCGACCTCCCGTGGGAACTCTGTCGCATCGCCGGCCCAGTCCCGAAAAGATGACCGGAACCCGTGGGTTGTTGCCTTCACGCCCATTCGCTTCAACAATGCGCTGAAGGCCATGTCGCTCAGGTGCTTGTCCGCCCGGAAGGTCGGGAACACGTAGACGCCCCGGCGCAACGGCCCTACCGCGTCGAGGATTTCAAGCATGCGCGGGGTGAGAGGCACGATGTGATCGCGCTTCGCTTTCATTCGGCTTGCCGGGATCGTCCAAACCTTCTTCGCACGGTCGATCTCCGACCACGGGCACTCCACCACTTCCGAGACCCGACCCGCCGTGAGGATCGCGAATTCTAACGCCAGGGCCGAGACAGCCGAGCGCTTACGAAGCTCGGCGATGAAGGCTGGAACCTCCTCAAAGGGGAGGGCGGTGTGGTGCCCCTTTTGGAGTTTCCGGCGCTTGGACAGAAGCTGGTCGAGGTGCCCGCGCTACCGGGCCGGATTCTCTCCCGTTCGTAGTCCCTTGACCTTGGCTGCGTCCAAGATGCGTTCGATCCGTCCCCTTACGCGGGAAGCGGTTTCACCCTTCTCGTGCCAGATGGGTGTAAGGACAGACAGAACGTCGTCGGTGGTGATGTCCGCCACCGGCTTTGGCCTCAACGCTTCCGCGTAGGTCTTCAGCGAACTGGTCCACTGCGCTGCGTGCTTCGGGTTCTCGAATCCCTTCACGATCTCAGGAAGAAGCTGATCCGCGAAAGCGCCGAAGGTCATGGCCTTGACCGTCGCGGGGTCCGGCTTCCGCTTCTCTGCGATGGGGTCTCGGCCCTCGGCGATGAGCCGGTGCGTCTCGTCGCGCTTGCGGCGGGCATCAGCGAGCGAGATCACGTTGGCGCTGCCAAGCCCCATCTCCCGCTGCTTGCCCCCGTGCCGGAAAATCATGATCCAGCGACGGGAGCCGTTTGGATCGATGACGAGATACAGCCCGGCACCGTCGCCGTAGCGACCCGGTTCTTTCTTCTTGGATAAGCCCAGAGCCGTGAGCTTGTTGACCGCGCGTGCCATGTGTCCGCCCAACCCCCAGCATTCACCCCAGCGAGTGAAAGGGTATCAGGTGGGATCGAGCGAGACCGTGTCAACCGACTTGGCAGGAAAAGCTGAGTAATTCCAGCGCTCTAAAGTCCGGGCGAAACCGCCTCAAACTAATAGCTGGCGGAGAGGGGGTCCGTCGAAGTGCTGTCCAAGCCGGTCCATTTTTTATCGCTCCGTGCTTCGCGTTACCTTGCCACAACAGGGTTTTAGCCGCCACACAGTCCACAGCCTGCCATTCCCTGATTTGGCAATCGGGGTCCGTTGGTGGGGTTGTTGGTAGGGTAGCGGATGGCGAGAGAGATCAATCGGCTGTCGGCCCGCAAGGTGCAGACCCTCGCGACCCCCGGCCGGCACGCGGATGGCGGCGGCCTCTACCTCGTCGTGGACCCGAGCGGTGCCAAGCGATGGGTGATGCTCTATCGCCTCGCCGGCAAGCGCCGGGAGATGGGCCTGGGTCCGGTGCTGTCCGTGCCCCTGGCGCAGGCTCGCGACCTCGCCGCCGCGGCACGAGGCCAGATCGCGGCCGGCGTCGACCCGGTTGCCGAGCGGGAGGCGGCCCGCGCCGCTCCACCGCCAGCCGCTCCCGTTACCTTCGCCGATGTCGCCCTGGTCTTTATGGCCGACCGCGAGGCGTCGTGGCGCAACGCCAAGCACCGGGCGCAGTGGCGGCAGACGCTTGAGGTCCAGGCCGCTCGCCTCTGGACCATGCCCGTCGCATCCGTAGAGACCGACGACGTGCTCGTCGTGCTGCGCCCGCTCTGGCAGGCCAAGCCCGAAACCGCGAGGCGCGTCCGAGGCCGTATCGAGGCGGTGCTTGACGCCGCCCGCGCGGCCGGTCGTCGGCAGGGTGAGAACCCGGCGCGCTGGCGAGGCCACCTCGACAAACTCCTCCCTCGATCCAAGAAGCTGTCGCGCGGCCATCACGCCGCCATGCCCTACGCGGACGTGCCGGCCTTCTACGGCGGTCTCCTGACGCGATCCGGCTATTCCTCCCTGGCGCTGCGCCTCGCCATCCTGACGGCGGCGCGGTCCGGCGAGGTGCGCGGCATGACGTGGGGCGAGGTCGACCTTAGCGCCGCCTTGTGGGTCGTGCCGGCGCAGCGCATGAAAGCTGCCCGTGAGCATCGCGTGCCGCTGGTCCGCGCCGCCATCGACATCCTGACGAGCATCCGCCCCGACAAGCCCGATCCGGGCGCCCTGGTGTTCCCGAGCGCAAAGGGCACTGCCTTGAGCGACATGGCGCTTGCCATGCTGTTGCGCCGAATGAAGCGTGACGAGTACACCGTGCACGGGTTCCGCAGCGCGTTCCGCGATTGGGTCGACGAGGCCACCGACCTCTCGGGCGAGGTAGCAGAGGCGGCCCTGGCCCATCTCACCGGAGACGAAACCGAGCGCGCCTATCGCCGAGGGGACGCGCTGGCCAAGCGCCGGGTGATGATGGATCATTGGGCCGACTTCGTTCTCGGTGCCGTCCCGGCCAAATAGCTTTCAATGTCCTGGCGCAGGATCACGGTGGCCGCGCCGATCTTGCGAGCGGGGAGGTCGCCGGCCGCGATCATCGCCCACACCTTCGACCTCGAAAGGCCGAACATCATAGCAGCTTCCGGCACCCGGAAGGCGAGGGCGCCTGGCGCGAGTGGACGACGGGCGACTTGCTGCCCGCGCCGGGTTCCGTGCGCCTTGGTGGCGGCTTCGGTCTGGGAATATCTATCCATCTTGCCGCCCTCCCGTCCGTCCCTCGCGATAGGCCGGGGCAACCTGCCCGCGGAGCGCGTCAGCGTCGACTTGGGCGCCCTCGGCAAACTTCAGCGCCCTGGCGACCATCAGCTTCATCGCGGCTTGTGCGGTCGCCTCGTTGGGGGCGTGCCGCCGCAGCATTGCGAACAGCCCGCCGAACGTGTCGGCTGTCGAGGCCGTGGCCTGCGCCAGCGCGCTCATGTCGCCCGTGAAGGCGGTCGGGTGGATCTCGCCAATGAGGCGCAGCATCTCCATGCTGAGATCGCGGTCAGACATCCCGTCCCTCCTGTAGGGCCACGCGGCCGGCGGCAGAGACGACCATGCTCACGAAGCCAAATCGGCCTGGATCGAAGCCGGCGTGTTCAACCAAGCCGACCTTCCCGAGGCGCTTCGCCATGGAAAGCGTGCATGGGCCAGAGCACGGGAATGCGCTGACCGGCTCGTTCGCCTTGAGCCAAGCGAGAGCAGCGCGTTCGGCCTTCGTCAGTTTCCTCGCCTCCGTCAGCCCCTTGCCCCTACCCGCCATGGTTGGCCTCCTGGGGGTCGGACTGTGCGAGGAGAGCCTTCAGGAGCGCGGCGAGGATGGCGAGGGGTGCAGACGTGCGAGGGCCGCTCCACCCTCTCGCCGCAGCGCCATCGTCGACCACAACGCAGGCGCGCCGCGCGCTCCAACTGGGGTCTATCTCCATTTCAACTGAAGCACTGGGGAGAACCCGTTCGATGAGTGCCAGCGCATCGTCGATAGAGACGGTGTAGAAGTGCCCTTGCTCCGGGTCCCAAGGGTTCGCGTGACCTTGAACGGCGAAGGCTACGAACACCTCGTAGTCGAGGCGGCGATCAGGCCCCGTCGCCCCCTCCACCCGCGCCAGCAAGGCGCGCAGTTCGTCAGCGGTTGCCATGGGTGGGCTCCTGGGTGAGGGCGGCGTCGACCGCCTCCAAGATGGACAGGTACTCTCCGTCGCAGATCCGGCCCGACTGTGCGGCGACGCGGTCCGCCACCAGCGGGCGGGCTTTTGTCAGCGCCGCCCTCAGCCTCTCGATCTCCTCCGCACCCTCCCGCCGGGCCGCAGAGACGCGGTCGATGTGGACGAGGGTGTCGGAGCGAAGGGCGTTGATCAGAGTCGCTGCCAATGCGGCCGTAGCCGCCGCCTCGTCTTGAGAAATATCCTTCTTTGGGTTGGAGCAGCCACCTATGGGACGCGATACAAGCACAGACCAGTGTCTCTCTGACGAGAAAACATGGACGCTTCCATCTGGTCGCACGAACTCACAAGGCTCTAGGTGACCCTGCGTAGCCGCATCCGACAGGGCCTTGAGGTCGTCCTCGGTGAGGGTCATGGCTGGGCCTTTCGGGTGAGGGCAAAACGAGCGTCGGATAGAGCTTGGCCGGCTGCGATCCGCCTATCCATGTCGTGCGAAGGCAACGCCGCGTGGGCCACTGACAAGGCTTCGACGCAGAGTTTCAGCGCCGCCCGCATCCCCTCGACCTCGGCGGCCAGTGCGTCGCGGTGGGCCTCTGCGGCGAGGGCGCGGGCAGCGGCGGCTTCGGCCCCGGCAACGACCGCAGCCACAGCCGGGATGCTCTGCCTCTGCGCCGCCAGGAGTCTCAGCCCTTCGGCCTCCGCAGCATCTCGGAGCGCCACCGCCTCGTCGCGCTCGGCCTTGAGCTTGGTGAGGTCGGCGAGGAGGGATTTGATTTGACCGTCAAACGATTGGATCGTCCTTTGAACTGCTTTCTCAATCGCCCGCTCAAACTCTTTGGCCGCCCGCTGAACCGGGTCAGGGTACGTGTTCATGCATCCTCCCAGTGGGCCGTTTCGTATTCACGGGCGATAATGCGGGCTGCGTCTTGGTCCCAGGCGTGTTCTGGGTCGCCAAAGCTAGCTCCGGTGTCATCCTCGAAGGCGTGATAGGCCCGGCTCGCCAGCCGCAGAGGTTCGCCTGCGGGCAGGTTGCCGCTCTTGCCGATCTCGACCGCCATGGCGATGATGAATTGCGTGCGGGTTAGTGCCACCGCATCGCGCAGATCGTCCGTGGGGGCGGTCATCACGAGCCCTCCTCGGCCTGCGGGGCGGTGACGGGTGCGGGAGGGGGCGCGTCGGGATACGAGAGCGCCCGGTAGAACGCCTTGAACGAAATGCCGATCATGCCGTCAGGATGGACCGTCACGGCCTTACCGATGGCGTCGAAGGTCTCTTGATAGCTCGCGGGCCACCCGTCCCCGTCGTGTCGGACGCGCTCGGGATCGGAGGGGGTGGGGGCGGCGGCGAGTTTCCGAGCGAGCCCAAGCGGAACGGACACGCTAAGAACGGCCTCGTCAGGCGCGTGCGGGTCTCCACTGCGAAAGCAGGTGTACCGCTCGGCTTCGCCGACGATCAGATCCAGCGCCGCCCGCATCCCCTCGACCTCGGCGGCCAGTGCGTCGCGGTGGGCCTCTGCGGCGAGGGCGCGGGCCGATAGCTGTTGGTTCTCTTGGGCGTAGCTGTTGCAAATGGCTTCCGCGCACTTCACCGCCTCGTCGCGCTCGGCCTTGAGCTTGGTGAGGTCGGCGAGGAGAGTGCGGATCGCACGGGCGCCCAACTCCCTTGCTGGCCGCAGGACGTCACTCTCTGGGTATTCCAGTGCGTCGAGGGCTTGTGTCGGCAGGTCCACCGCATCGCGCAGATCGTCCGTGGGGGCGGTCATGGGCGAGGCTCCATTTCAGCCAGCGTGCGATACTTTGTAAGGCTCTCGGCGAGGCTGTGTATTAAATCGGCCTCAGCGATACGGGCGGTTTGGCTACGCTTGCCAGAACAAAAGCGAGCAGTGTCACGATGGAATTCTGCTTCGCTTTTTAGCCACTCGACTATGGCGTCGCGCGTTTCTTCAGGGGTTTTCGTCGGGAGGACCATGCTCATCACGCGTCCCCCTCGGCCTGCGGGGCGGTGACGGGTGCGGCCCATTTCAGGTAGCTTCGGGAGCGCAGCGCGAAGATCGAAGCCTCGGCGGCGGGGATCTCGGCCCTCCACTCAGCGTCCGTGACCCGTCCTCCGTCGCAGTAGGCACCGCCTTTCCTGCGAGCGGCGATGCAGCGCGCAGCCACTTCGACCTCGTCCCACCCGTCCCCGTCGTGTCGGACGCGCTCGGGATCGGAGGGGGTGGGGGCGGCGGCGAGAGCGGCGGGAAAGTAGGGGTCGTCAGCCAGGCCGGGAGAAACAACGGTCTCTCGTATCCGGTATACCTCGTCGCACCATTTGCGGATCTGATCACGGTTGTGCCCGATGGCGCCGACCATCTCGGCATAAGAGGCATACGAGGCCAATTCGAGCGCGGCCTTGGCCAACTCTTCGATCGGAGTGAGTTGCACATCGGTCTCCATGGTTGCGGAGGAGGCGGTCAGGGGTGGGGTCATGGGGAGGGCTCAAACCGGGCAGGCACCGGTTCGTTGGGTTGCCCTTGGTATTTTCCCGCGTATCCACGCTCGGGAGGCGCGGCCATCTGGTGGAAGACGATCTGCGCAATGGGCTGGCCGGCTCGCAGGATCACCGGGCCGGGCGCGTGGCAGACGATTTCGAGGGTAAGGTGCCCCCGCCAAGACGGCTCAAGACAGGTGTTGAACAGGCTCACGCCCTGGCGGGCCAACGTCGACTTATCGAGGACGAAGGCCATCACGTCGGCCGGCATGTCGAAGTGCTCGACCGTCGAGGCGAGGCGGAATTCACCCTTCCACAGGACCATTCCCTGCTTGATCCGCACGTCGTACCCGCCGTGGCTCTCGCCGAAGCTAAGCCCGGTCTCGTGCACGGTGCGGCCCACGTAGGGCGTCACCATTCCGCGCTCGCGGATCATCCAGTCGGGGAGGATCATGACGCCCTCACAGGCTGACGCTCGCCGTCACGGATGATCGCTCCGTCAGCGTATGCGTAGGGCTCACCGAAGGCGCTCGGGAGCGTGATGGGCCTCGGCTCCTCGTTCCGATGGGCGTTGGCCTTAGGGACGGCGAGGCGTTGCTGGATGGCGGTCAGCCTTGGCCCCATGCGGCGGCATTGTCTGGTCATGGGCGCGCTCCAATGTTCTTGCTGCTCGGCAGCTTGCGGCCGGGCGGGAAACGGTGCTTCGGCTTGACGGGCGGCAGTGGTGCGCCGGTCGTCTTCGCCAGAAGGCGGCTGCGGAACGCCTCCTCCTTGGCCGTAAGGCGGCGGTTGTGGGCGATGTCGCCAGCGTCCGCGCCGCGCGTCGTGGCGCCCGTGCCGAAGGTCTTCGCGGCGTGGGCTTCCTTCCTCATCCAAACGAGGTGCGCCGGGTCGTGCTGGTGCGGACGGTGCTGGCCCGTCACAGGGTCGATCTCGCGCAGGGCCAACGCCGGAACGTGGTCAAGCTCAAACTGCGGCGTGACCTCGACCGGGATCATCCCGAGCTTGCGCATGAGGCTGGCGCAGAGGGCGAGGGCGCAATCTCTTTGGACCTTCATTGGCACCGCACGGCGGGGTTCGGGCTTCATGCCAAGCCCTCCGGGGCCTTGACGTTGAAGCTCCACCGACGACGGCCCGTCGCGACCCGGAGATCGTGGTCTAGAAAATGCCCGTCCCACCAAACGATGTCGGCACCTTCGATCTCGGCGATGACATCGGCTAAATCCCAGTCCGCGCCGCACATGCCTCCGAAGCAATGGAGGATCGTGCGCCCATCTTCGGTCTTGAAAGCCGCTGCGGTGGCGGCTTCAATGAACTCGCTCCGATTGCTCATGCTGCTTTCCCCGTCCGCCGGGCAAGTTCACGCGATCCAGCCCACTGCTGAAAATCGCGATCCATCTCGCGCCAAAGCCGAAGCGCGTTGTCGTCCGTGGCGATGTCGCGCTTGCGCTCGACGCCGCACCACCGCTTGACGAAAGCCTCTGCGGTCTCAGCGTCGCTGCGCTCGCCGACAATCCTCTTCGTTCGCTCCCACTCCATGGCAAAGCCGGATGGGTCGGTGCGCAGGAACCCAGCGAAATCGGGGTCTTGGCACCGCAGGGCGACCTTGCTTGCAATAGGCAGCGCCTTCCGATCGGACGGGGCCGCTGCCGGCCGGCTGGGATGCGCGGGCACCCCTGCGGCCCCGTCCTGGCCCGACAAAGCGTCGGGCGTCTCGTGACGCTGGCGATCGTGGGCGACCGCTGCGGCGTCGGTGATCCTGGCAATGGCGATCGGCGTGCCGGGGCTGCCGAGAAGCGTGAAGGCATCCGGCGCGGACTTCGGGTCCACGTCGAGAACGATCCGCATCGTGCCGTCCACGAGGGTCGACATCTTGACGTAGGAGGCGAGGACGGCGGCGTTCATGCGGCTTGCCTTTCATCGCCAAGGGCCATGAGGCGCGCCATGAGGGCGTCCTTCATTTCCTTCACGTCCTCAATCGTCAGGCCGAAGTCGCGACGAGCCTGCTTCTCTTTGGGCGATCCCCACCACGTCTTGAGAGCGATGGGATCGTGCGAGGTCGCGATCTTGCGGAAGACGCTGGCGGCGTAGTCGACAGCCGCGGTGTCGTCGTCGAAAGGCGTGCCGTTGCCGCCCTGCGGGCTTGGCGTCGCTGGCGTTGACGCTTGCTGGCGGTCGCCACCCTTGAACTCGTCAGCCTCCTCCTCGGAGAAGGCGAGGCCATGAAGGCTCACAAGCTTGAGGATCACGCGATCCTTTGCCCGCTTTTCGGCCATGGCCCAGACGTATCCCGCCTGCTTGCCGGACACGCGATAGTTCACGTTGACCAGAGCCTCGCCGATCGACCACTCCATGCGGTCGCCTAGCGTGCCACTGACCAGAAGCACGGCCTCGTCGCGCTCGGCGCGGATGATGGTCGGCGAGGCGTATTTGATACCGGCCTTAGCGGCGATCCGCTCCAAGGCTTTGTGAGAGATCACGGCGGTGCCCTGAACGCGCCAGACCGTGCCCTTGTCGTTGAAGTCCTCGTCGTACTGACGGAGGACAGTGCGAATTGCGTCGTCGGCACTCATTGCGCGCGCACTCCCTCGGTGATCTTGACGCCGGGCATGTCCCGCACGCCTTGCGAGCAAAGCTGATCGGCTAGGCTCTTGAGCCAGCCGGTGAGAGCGTCCTGACGGTTGGCCCAGACCCAGCGGGCGAAAGCCTGGGTGTCCACGACCTCGGCGGCGTAGGTCTTGCGCACTCCGATGGCGCGGCCGGTGCCCTTGACGGTGGCACGGTCCTTCTCGGCCCGGCGGGCGGCGGCCTCCGCATCACGAGCGGTGGCGGCAAGGCGCTCGGCTTCCTCGCGGGCGGCCAGGTCATCGACGCGACTTGCCTGGAAGGCGGCCCTAGCGGCTTCCTCGGCCACGCGGGCAGCTTCGCGCGCCTCGGCCTCGACACGGCGCTTCTCGGCTTCCCGTGCGGCTAGGAACGGCGCCAGGGCCTTGTCGCAGGCGTTGAGCGCGAGAACCGCCTTACCCGTGACCGTCTTTGTCTCGCCGATCAGCGTGTTGTAGCGGGCCTGAACCTCGGCTTTGCCTTCGTTGAAGGGCTTGTTCTCAGCCTCTCGGCGCTGGTCGGCGACCTTGGCGGCGTCGCGGATGCTGGCCATGAGCTTGCCGACAGCCTCGGCCATCGCCTGCGTCTGGATCGGCTCGCCGTCGAGAAAGTTGCGGGCCTCCTCGTAGAGGTCGCCGATCTCCTGTGCGGACAGGTCGAACGGCGTAGGCTCGACCGGACCGGCGTTGTCGCCGATGGGCGCAGGCTGGCCGGGAATGCGAACGGGCGCGTTCATGCCGCGATGCTTTCGGGTTGGGTTTCGATCCCGAGGAAGGCCAGAGCCTCGACCTCAGTGGCGAAGCTCGCGAACGTGGCCGGGCCTACGTCGAGCATCGGGGTCGCCTGCCGATACGAAGGCCAGACCTCGTACCCGTCCCCAGCGGAAGGGGCGTAGAGGTAGCCGACGATCACGCCATCGCGGACGATGAAGCGGGTCGGCAGGCCGTAGGCGGGTTGGAGGGAGAGGCCAGTCACTTGCCAACCCCCAAGATCATCATGCGAGCCACCATGACGACGGCCGCGCAGACGGTGATGAAAACCATGGGGCCGAAGGTCAGGGCGGCTGGGGTTTGGGATGCGAGGTAGCTGGACATCACGCTGCTTGCCCTCTGATCTGGCGGTTGCTCTCGTTGATCTCGTTCCGGCGGGCCTCTGCGGCCTCGTACCGATCAGCCAGCCACATGGCGGCGTCGTCGGAGAGCATCCGCCAGCCGAAGCGGTTGAAGGCGGCCTGCATCAGGGCCTCATCGGAGGCGCGGCAGACGCCGTGATGCTCGGAGAGGACAGCCTCGTCCTCGGAGCGGGTGGTGCGGGTGGCGGGCATCAACGAGCCCTCGCCGAAATGCCGTAGTCGTGGCTGGTGAGGACGTGCTCACGGTCGGCGGGACAAACCGCGTCGAACCGATCCAGCGCGATTTGCAGCGCCGTGACGCGGTCCTCGGCTTGGCTCATGTCGAGGGACTGGTCAGCGTCGAGCAGGATGCCCTCGATCTCGCCCTGCAACGCCATGGCGGCGGCAAGGCGCTCGGCAGCGGCATGGATGCGGGCGGTGGTGACGTCGTGGATGTTGCCCTGAGCAACCCGGCGAACGAGGTCGCGATACACGGTCTGGCAACGGGCGACTTCGGTCGCGGCAGCGTCAAGCTGATAGAGCCTGTCGCGCTTGGTCACGGGGCCGGTGGTGCTGAGGACGGTGCGAACCGTGTCGGCGCCGACTAGAGAAAACGGGGAGAAAGAGGTCACTGCGCGGCTCCATCACCGGGTGGCGATGGAGAGAGATTACGCCTTACGCGTAGGATGTCAACGCGTAATCGGGAGAAAAATTACGCGTTACGCGTCTTCGCCCGAAAGCACGATACGGTGGACTGACACCACTTCATCCCGGTCGAACTCAATTTCTCCGGCGGGGTTGAACTGCGCGAGGATCAGCCGGTCGCCGGACCAGCCGACAAACCGCTTTACGTAGCCCCGAGGCGGTTCGCCTGCGCCGTCCCCGGCGACCTGAACCACCACGAAGTGCCCTTTGCGCACGGGCTTTCCAGGGTGGACATAGACGGTTTCTCCCGCCAGGTAGCGTGGTTCCATGCTGTCGCCAGAGACATAGACTGCATAGGCGTTATGGACGCTCGTCAGCATGGGCGGCCTTGCAATCCTGTCCACCACGTCGCCATTAAAGTCCGCGTGGCCAACAGGCCCGCCCGTCGCAAGTCCGTATACAGGCAGCAGTTCGGCTTCGGCGTAGAGCTGCCGTTGCATTGGCTTGCTGGCATTTTCGGTAACATAAGTATGTTCGGCGCCGGGATTTGGTTCCGCGCCGCCTTCGAGCAGCCAGACATACGGCACGTTGTACAACCGAGCGTACTCTCTGATTTTGTCGGCGCGCGGCACTCGATCACCGTTCTCGTGGCCGTAGTAGGTCGATGAGACGAAGCCCAGGCGCTCAATCGCGTCGGCTGCGTCCGCGAACCCGGCTTTATCTCTTGCCCATTTGAGGCGTTCGGCGACGGTCTTCATGGCGTCGCTTTTATCACCGGAGTGAACGCGTAGGGGGTTGACCGCCCTACGCGTAGCGCGTAATTCATACGTCATGGAACTCACGGTCCCCAAAATCATCGACCGCCTCGGTGGTCCGACCAAGTTCGGCAAGGTCTGCGGCTTCTCCGCAAACCCCTGCGCCCGCGGTCACGACATGAAGATGCGGGGCCGCATCCCGCTTCGATATTGGACGCCTGTCCTGGCCGAGGCCGCCGTCGTGGCGCCGGAAGTGACGCTGGACGTCCTCAAGGCCCTGCACCCGGACATCACGCTGCCCGAGGCTCCGGTCCCGTCGAAGGCCGAGCACTTTCATTCCGCGCATCCGTAGCCCGCAACCTCTCGCCGGGAGAACGACCCATGGCCGAAACGACCGATGCCAGCGAGAACGCCCGCTCTCATCTGCAGCAGTTGATCGAGCGCGCCGAGCGCCTTGAGGGCGAGATTGCCGGCCTGAACGACGACAAGCGAGACCTGTTTGCGGAAGCCAAGTCTGCCGGCTTCGACGTGAAGGTGATGAAGGACTGCCTGCGCATCCGGCGCAAAGAGCCGTCCGCGCTCGCCGAGCACAACGCCGTCCTCGCGCTCTACCTCTCCACCCTCGGCATGGCCGACGCCGCCGATGACGTTGAGCAGATCCAGGGCTCCGTGCAGGCGCACCCGCGTAGCACGTCCGATGCCAACTCTGGCGCCCTCGACTGGTCGCTGGTTCGCCGTCCTCAGACGCAGGCGGCCTGAACCATGTCTCACATCCCCCACATCACCCGCGCTGCCAACGACAACGGGATGCCGCTGTCTGACCTCGCCCTCATCATCGGCCTGCTGACGATAGCGGCTGGTGGGATCGTTGGGCTCTGCCACTCGCTGTTGGGGGGCTGACCGATGGCCGGCGCCCCTCTCCCCTTCCGTCAATACGGACCCGGCGATGTCGCTGAGATGCGCGCCCATGCGGCGGCGCTGCGAGCGAAGGCATTCGCCCCGGTGGTCGTCACGCCCCGGCGCGGCCCCGATGGCAAGATCGTAGAGGCCCGGCCCTACGTGGCGCCTCTGAGCATTGCCGAAGCTGATTATCTTGCGGCCACCATTGACCGCGAAGCCCTGGCGAAGGCCATGGCCGAGGCCCTGCCGCAAGAGGCGCTGCCGTCTCACGATGGTCGCCGCATCGTCCGCGTTGTCTCCGATGTGTCTGGCGTTTCGGCCCTGACGATCCGTGGCCCAAGCCGTGCGGTTACCGCCAGCAAGGCCCGACACATCGCCTGCTGGATGCTCAATCGGCTGGGGCGCTACAGCCTCAAGCAGGTCGCCCGTCACGTCGGGGATCGCGATCACACTTCGATAATTCACGGTTGCCGCCGTGTTGACGCTGTGATTGCGGCCTTGGGCCTGATCGTCCCCGAAGACGAGGCTCTTGCCGCTTCCGTTTTGTGGGCCGCCTCTTGGCCCAGACTGAAAGACCTCTCGGTATGAGGTCCGCACCGCAAATCCAATATCAACTGACGGGCCGCCCGGTCGTGCTTGCCGGCACTCATGGGCTTCTCGTCGATGGACGGCCGATTACACGCCTTGCCGGGCCTGTAGCGTCGCGATCCATGTCTAGCCAGGGACATGCGCTCCTCGAAGTGGGCATCTCCCTCAATCTGCTCCAAGATCAATCGTCCGAGCCGCATCTCCCTCCTGTCTGTCACCGCGAAACTCCCTCCGCTCTCAAGGATCACTTGAGCACAGAGGATTTCGCACGTGTCGGACAGACGTTCTCAGATCTCGGAAAAGGGGCGCCCGATGGCCGCTCTCTCTGAAGCCGCATCGCTGATGCGCGTCCTCGCCGAACCGGCTGTGCCCGGCGAGAGCGTGAAGGCCGCCATCTACCGCGCCGCTCGCGCCACCGGCCTGCCGGCGGGGCTCTGCAAGCGCCTTTGGTACGGCGAGGCCCGCCGGATCGACGCCGACACCATGGACCAAATTCGCAGCGCCGCCGCGCGCGACCGTCAAGCATTGGAGAACGCCGTTGTTACACGAGACGCCCTCCTCGCCCGGCTCGCCGCCTGCGAAGCGGCCCTGGGCCTACAGGACGCGCACGATCATCGCCCGGTGGGTGCTGACGCGGGCGGATCGGCTCGCGCTCGTCATCGCCCCATGGCTTGACGGGGATCAGTGGAAATGACCGGACCCTGCCGCCCTGTCATGACCAGCGAAGTCCGCCGTATGCGCGAGATGGAAGCGCAGGGGTTGTCCCGCTTTGCCATCGGTCGCGCTCTTGGCAGGCACGAGACCACGGTCTCCCGCTATCTGATCGACCCCGGCGAGCATCCGGCTCGGACCATGAAGCTCGCTTGCGTCGCCCGTCACGCCGCGCGTGTCGAGCGGCTGTTCGCGGCCTGCAATCAGGCTCTCGGGCTATCCGGCCTGCGCGGTGAAACGCGAGGGCCGGCGGCATGAGCGGGTCCGACGCCGACCTCTGCCTCTGCGCCATCGACCCCGGCCTGACGGGGGCCGTGGCGTTCTACTTCCCCGCCCATCCCGAGCGGCTTGCCGTCGAGGACATGCCGACCGTCAACGGAGAGGTCAACGTCCTCGAATTGGAGCGGTGCCTCCGGGCGTTCGCCCCGGCTCTGGCCGTCGTTGAGATCGTCAACGCAATGCCGAGCATCCCCGGCCCTGATGGCAAGCGGCGCAAGATGGGTGCGGCAAGCGCCTTCAACTTCGGCGCGGCATTCTCGGCAGCCAAGGCCACCGTCCAGTGCTGCCACGTCCCGATGCATCTCGTGCATCCGAAGACCTGGCGCTCGCACTTCCGCCTCAAGGGCGGGGAGGGCGCCAAGGAACTATCGCGCGGCGAGGCCATCCGCCTGTTCCCCGCGTCCGCCGATCGGTTTCGCCGCAAGGCCGACCACAACCGCGCCGAGGCCGCACTCCTCGCCCGGTTCGCTGCGGAGACGATCAATGGCTGAGCCGAGGGCAACCGCATGACCCATCGCGTCGAGCATCTAGCCGAGGGCGTGACCCTCCATTTGGGCGATTGCCGGGAGATCCTGCCGACGATCGGCAAGGTCGACGCGGTCGTGACCGATCCGCCTTACGGGATTGGAAAAGACGGGCAGGCGAAGTCGAGCGGCAAGCATGGGGGACGGAAGGCTTACGATTTCATCGGCTGGGATGGCGTCCGGCCGGCAGAAAAAATCTTCCAGCAGATCCTCGGCGTCTCAGATCGTCAGTGCATTTGGGGCGGGAATTACTTCGCTGACTTCCTACCGCCGTCGATGCGCTGGCTGGTTTGGGACAAGGGCCAGCGCATCAACCAGTCTGACGGCGAACTCGCTTGGACGAGCGAGCAGGCAGCCCTTCGTATCTTCACGCTAAACCGTGTCGCCCTGCTCATGGAGGGCGCTCAGCACCCGACGCAGAAGCCGGTCGAAGTCATGAAGTGGTCGATCCAGCAGATCGGCTGTCCGAGGATCATCTGCGATCCCTTCATGGGGTCGGGCACAACTGGCGTCGCTGCCGCGAAGATGGGGCTCGGCTTCATCGGCATTGAGTTGCATGAACCCTACTTCGACATTGCCTGCCGCCGCATCGCGGATGCGCTTTCTCGGCCAGATCTATTTGTTGAGCGCCCGTCCGCGCCTGTTCAGGAGGCGCTCGCGATATGATCTCCTGGTTCCGCTATTCCCGCCACGCCGACGTGCCCGCCTTTGAGGCTGCCGGCTGGCGCATCGCCTCAGACCTTGGCCCGACGCATGGCGCTTGGTCTGTCCTTCTCCAATGGATCGGGGAGGGTGAGCCCTCATGAGCCGCCCCGACATCGACTTCCGCCAGCCTCACCCTGCGACTGGCCTCCTGTACAACGGCGAGCCCTCTGCCATTGGCCACGCCAGCCAGCGCGCTGCGATGCGCGCCCTTGAGCACGACTGCGGCCACTGCTGTGAGATCGCGGCGGGGTGCTTTGGCTTCGACACGATGAGCCGTGACGGCATTCTCTGGTCCTGCCGGGACATGGACTGCCGGACTTCCATCAAGGCCCGTGCTGACGCCATCAGGGCGATTGCCGGGGGTGATGGGCCGAGCCGGGCGGCGGGTGTGGATCTGTTCTCGCGCGAGGTGGCGGCATGATTGTCTGCAATGCATTCGCGGCGGCATTCAACGCCCTCTGCGCAGGCTGGCTCATTCCAGATGTTTTTTCTGGCGGCCCGTCAGCAGATAGAGCGCTGACTCTCCTCAGCCTGAACATCACCATGGCCATCGCAAACCTCGCGTGCGTGGCTGGGCAGTACGTCGTCACTCTTCGGAAGGCGGCGAGGCCATGAGCAAGTTCCCATACCTGCCGCTGTGCGTGGACGCTTACCGCAACGACACCCCGCACCTCAGCCTTGAAGAGCATGGCGCCTACCTGACGCTGATTATGCTGGCATGGCGTTCGCCCGGATGCCGGCTGCCCGACGACGACGTGAAGCTCGCCAGGATGCTCGGCATCACGGCGAAGAAATGGGCCGGTCTCAAGCCCGCCATCATGGCATTTTGGGTGAGTGAGGGGGGCTTCTGGACACAGGGTCGGCTCGCAAAAGAGCACGAATATGTCTCCCGGAAGTCGGACAAAAACCGCGCCGCAGGATCGGAGGGCGGGAAAGCTAAGTCTCTGAAAACAAAGGAAACAGGCTTAGCGAATGCTACAGCGAACGCCATAGCGAACGCTCTACCACCTAACACCTTACACCAGACACAAGAGAAGAAAGAAAACCCCCAAGACCCTGGCGGGTCTTTGGCCCCCAAGGGGGCTGGCGGCAGGGGGCATCGTATCCCGGCTGACTTCGTGTCGTCCGATGAAGCCGTGGCCGTTTGCGCGGAGATGGGGCTTCGCGGCGAGGAAGCGGCCGAAGCGCTCGCTGAGTTTCGAGATTTTTGGATCGGTGTGCCAGGCGCGAAGGGCCGCAAGCTCGACTGGCCAGCAACACTCCGAAATCGCCTGCGCGAAATCGGACGCCGGAGGCCCTCGGCAGGAGCGCGGGCTGGCCCGATGAATGGCCGCCCACCCTCCTCCGCAGAGAGCTTCCTGCGCCTTTCTGCCGAAAACCATCACATCCTGAACGGAGGCGACGATGACCAAGGCCCTTTCAGCGGTGACGTCGGGCCGGACGCTGGCGCCGGCGGATACGGTCATCGAGGCGGCCATGCGCCGCGTCTGGCCTTTGATGCGCGAGACCGAGAGTTTCCGCCACGACGCTATCCCGGACCGGCTGGCGCTCACTGAGGGCGAGCGTCGGTCTGTGAGCCGCCGGGTGGAGGCGCTGAACCGCTACCTGGCGCCCGCTGAACCCGCCGCGATCAAGCGCATGGTCGGCATGGTGAAGGGGCTGATGGCCTCGACACAGGTGGACGGGCAATCGGCAAGCGCAATCCTCGACGGCTACGCGATGGTGCTGGCGCCCTATCCGCAGGTCCTGATCGAGGACGTTTGCGCGCGGTTTCTAGATGGCCGCCTCGGCAACCGGGTCTATGCCCCCACGCCCGCAGAGATCGCGCACGAGTGCCGGAACGCGCCGGACATGATCGCGGCGAAGGCCGAGAGGTATCGCCTCGAAGCCATGCTGAGCGTCGAGGTCTATCGGACGCCGACCGCCGCCGAGCAAGACGAGATCCAGGCGGCCTACCGCGACTTCGTCAAGGACGCGGTCGCCAGCACGAAGATGGGAATGAAGATCGGCGAGGAGCCGGTCGGATCGGACGCGGCTGAACGTGCCGCCGCTCGCCGCGAATTGGCCGAACGCCTCGCCGCTGATCGTGCCGAGCGCGCTTCCCGCCGTCATCCCACCACCCACGATGGACGACAGGAGGCGTGACCCATGGCTGAGGTGAGAGAGTGGTGGGCGAACGTGTACCCGTATGCGCCGGAATATCGGCGTGTTGGGGTTGAGCATCCGAATAAAGGTTTCGCAGAAGACGCGCTGCGGTGCCGGCGTGATTGCGTTGATCAAGAAGAAGCGCCGGCCTTCCGTATCCACGTCCGCATGAAGCCCGAGGGCGCCCCGAAGCGGTATGCGAGCGCGATGGAGCGGGGAGGCTGGGAAACCGATCCCGACACAATGCGACGGGTCGCCAAGATCGTCGACTTCTATTCAAGGCATCATCCCGCCTTGGACGATGGCGCTCGCGAGTTTCCGTCATGACCCGCTCCATCCACCAAGGCGAGCGCGGCTCTGCCGACATCTGCGCCGACGACGATGGCGAGGGTGTCCTGCTCACGATGGTTGGCAAAGGCGAGGAGCAATCCTCGCTGTCTTACGCCGCAGCCCTCGAATTCGGCGAATGGCTGATCGCCACCGCGATTGCCCGAGAGACGATGGATACGAGGGGACAAGCCTGATGGCCTACGCCAACACCCCTGAGAAGCTGCGCCACCTCAAGCAGATCAGCGCGCCGCGGCGGGAGCCGAACGGTCGCGCCCAACGACCCACGACTGTTGTCGGCCGGAACGAGGAGACCGAGGCCGCCATCATGACGACAGTCAGATCGCAGCCTCATCGACGCGGCCACACCGATCCTGACGAGCCCAAACTAGGGGACGCTCTGGGTCGGCTTCTCATCGAACGCGCCGTCGACATCGACCAGTACGCGGCGGGAGAGCGTTGGAAATTGCTTCACGAGGCCCACGGGCGCGATTGCGAGGGCGTGAGCTATAGGATTGCCCCCCAGACGCTCGATGGCGCTGGCGGTCGCTCTACGGCCACGGAAAGACCACCCGAGCAACTGGTCGCCCTGCGCAAGGATTGGGATGCGGCCATGAGGGCGCTTGAGGAGACAGGCGAGGGCCGCGCTGCCTACCAAGCTCTGACCCTCGTCTGCACCCTCGACAGCTATCCTCGCCTGGACGAGGTGCGTGGTTCGTTGCGGGTCGGGCTGAATGCCCTTCATCGGCTTTGGAAGTGAGGCGCTTGACATGGCGCGCAACTTGGCGGATGGTCACGACGTTATCGGGCGCATTGCGTCCACGGGGCTGGTCCGCAAGGGCTGGCCTTTTGTGTCTCGGGCGACCTGATGCCTAAACCGCTCGACAAGCGAGAGCGCAACAGAGAGCACGATGCCCGGCGCCGCCAGAACAAGCCTTGGCGCAAACTCTACGGCACGGCACGGTGGCAGGCAGCAAGGGCAGAGCAGTTAGCCCGCGTCCCATTGTGCGAGCGGTGCAGCACAGAGGATCGCCCTGTCCCTGCGACGGTGGTCCATCACAAGGAGCGGCACCAGGGCGACGAGGCGTTGTTCTTCGGTAGCCCGTTGGCCTCCTCCTGTGCCGATTGCCATGACATCGACGAGCAGCGGATCGAGCGCGGCGGGCAGGCAAGGCAGATCGTTGGTGAGGACGGATGGCCGACCTAAACCAGGTGCAGTTGCTGATCCTTATGCATGCCGAGGTGGAGCGTCTGATCGAATGGAATTGCTTGCCATCCGCCGAGCTTATGAGGCTGGCAGCGCAGGAGATCAGGCGGCTCAGCGCGTCCACTCGCGCTGAGAGTGGTGACGAAGTGTAGAAGTGTTACTTACAACAAGCTTTGTTATAGGTAATAAGGCCGATACAGCTTAGAGGGGGGGGGTGTCAAAAGTCTGGAAGGTCAATTCTTCCGGACCGGCGCCCAATCTCTTTCCCGACAAACCGTGAGTAAACGAGAAAACCATGGGCAAGCGTGGCTTTCAATCGGCCGCGTCCTTGACGACGGCGGCGACTGCGGTTCTCGATCGCGTAGAGCGCCAGCGCCCCCCGCACGACCTCACAGACGAAGAGGTCGAGGTTTGGGCCGCCGCAGTAAGCACCGAAGCGGCCGACTGGCTCTCGCCGTCGAATGCGCCTCTGCTGACGCAGTATTGTCGGCACGTCATCAACGCCCGTCGCATCGGCCAACTCATCGAGCGCGCCACGTCTGACCCGGACCTTGCGGTCAAGGATTATGACCGGCTGCTGAAGATGCAGGAACGAGAGAGCCGCGCCGTTGCAACCCTCTCCACAAAGCTCCGCATCTCCCCGCACTCCAACACGAACCACCGCGGCAATGCGAAAGGCCCAGGCGCGGCGCGCAAGCCCTGGGAAAGCTGAGACCCGCGCCGAGCGCAACATCAGGTGGGTCGAGGAAAAGCTTCGGGTTCCTGAGGGCCGCAACGTCGGAAAGCCTTTGCGCCTCGCTCCGTTCATGAAGGACGACTTCAGGGCGATCTACGACAACCCGCACGGCACGCGACGCGCCATCATCAGCCGCGGCAGAAAGAACGCGAAGACAACCGAGTCGGCCATGATCCTGCTGCTGCATTTATGCGGCCCGGAGATGCGGCCGAACTCGCAGTTATTCAGCGCCGCACAGTCACGAGATCAGGCGGCCATTCTTTTCGCCCTAGCCGCGAAGATGGTGCGGCTTTCTCCCGAGTTGTCGGCTTACGTCAATGTGCGAGACACC
This sequence comes from Methylobacterium sp. Leaf399, assembly GCF_001424525.1. Taxonomy (NCBI): domain Bacteria; kingdom Pseudomonadati; phylum Pseudomonadota; class Alphaproteobacteria; order Hyphomicrobiales; family Methylobacteriaceae; genus Methylobacterium; species Methylobacterium sp. Leaf399. The sequence continues at coordinate 26,247 of NZ_LMQK01000032.1, forward strand.
GCCAAGCAACTGCATTGCGCGGAACTCGGCACTCTCTACCGCGCGCTCTCGGCGGACGCTTCCACTGCATACGGATTGAGCCCGGTCCTTATCGTTCACGACGAGCTTGGACAGGTGAAGGGGCCGAAGTCGGAACTCTACGAGGCCCTTGAGACCGCGACGGCTGCGCAGGACGAGCCGCTGTCGATCGTCATCTCAACCCAGGCCCCGACAGAGGCAGACTTGCTTTCCGTGCTGATCGACGACGCCATGACCGGCGCCGATCCGCGCACTGTCCTGCGGTTTCAGACCGCAGCAATGGAGCTAGACCCGTTCTCGGAGGAAGCGATCCGCGCCGCTAATCCGGCGTTCGACGAGTTCATGAACAAGGCCGAAGTGCTGGCGATGGCGGCCGATGCCAAGCGGATGCCCTCACGTCAGCCCGAGTACGAAAACCTGGTTTTGAACCGTCGCGTGGAAGCGCAGGCGCCTTTCATCGCCCGGCCGATCTGGCTTGCGAACACGGGCGACGGCCTCGCGGACTTCAAGGGGTTGCCGGTCTATGGTGGCCTGGACCTTTCGGAGACGAACGACCTTACGGCGCTCGTTCTGGTCGCGCCTGATGCCGGCGTTTGGCACGTCCGGCCGACGTTCTGGTTGCCGGCAGAAGGCTTGCGTGATCGGTCTCGCAAGGACCGGGTGCCCTACGACACCTGGGCGAGCCAAGGCCACCTGACAACGGTGCCGGGCCGCTCAATCGACTATGAGTGGGTGGCCTATCGCCTGCGCGAGGTCTTCGACCTCTACGACGTGCGCTCAATCGCCTTCGATCGGTGGAACTTCAAGCATCTGAAGCCCTGGCTAGAGAAAGCCGGCTTCACGGAAGAGGAGTTGGCGCGGTTCGTCGAGTTCGGGCAGGGGTTCGTGTCGATGAGCCCCGCCTTGCGGGAGCTTGAGGCTTCGCTTCTGAACGAGAAGATCGCGCACGGCGCCCATCCGGTTCTGACGATGTGCGCTGCCAACGCCGTGGTTCAGACGGACCCGGCAGGCAATCGCAAGCTGTCCAAGTCGCGCAGCCGAGGCCGCATCGACGGCATGGTGGCGCTCGCGATGGCAATGGCGACGGCGGCAACCCATAGCGAAGCGCCTCCGTTCGACCCCGCTGACTGGATCGCGAGCTATGCATGAATTGGCTTAAGCGAGCACTCGGCTTGATCGAAACGAAGGATGTTGAGGTTTCTCGGCGCGGGCTTGCCTCGACCGAGAACGGCAACAACTTCGTTACGAACCAGGTCACGCTTGCCGACTATCGGGATCATCGCGCGGGAAGCCTCGGAGCGGCTGTTGGCCTCTCGGCCACTTGGGCTTGCGTGCAGCTTATTGCCGGCACGATCGCGTCCCTACCGCTTATGGTCTACCGGACGGACTCGCGCGGCATCCGCACGGTTGCGCGCGATCATCCGCTCTATTTTGTCCTGCACGACAGCCCGAACTTCGATCAGACTGCGGTCGATTTTTGGGAGTATATGGCGGCCGGCATCGAATTGCAGGGCAACGCTTACGCCCTGATGGAGCGCCGCGCTGGTGGTGTTCTCAACGCGCTGCATCCGATCCGTCCAGACCTTGTGAAGGCTCGCCGCAACGATGATGGCGAGATCGAATACGAGTGGACAGAGAACGGTCGTCGGATAGTCAAGCCCGGCTCGGATGTTCTGCATATTCGCGGGTCGATGGGCGACGCTCTTTCGGGGGCTTCCACGCTGTCGGTCAGCCGCGGAGTATTCGAAGACGCACTCGCGGCCGAGAACGCGGCCGGCGCGATGTTCACGAATGGGGTCAACCCGAGCGGCACCCTATCCACGCCGCCCGAAATCAAGCTGACGAAGGCCCAGCGTGACGAACTGGAACAGCACCTTCAGGAAAAGTATATGGGGAGCCTGAAGCGCGGCGTCCCAATGCTTCTGGATGGCGGCCTCGCCTGGAACCAGTTGAGCATCAACCCGCACGACGCGGAAATGCTGGAAAGCCGAAAGTTTAGCGGTGAGCAGATCTGCCGCTTGTTCGGCGTGCCCCCGGCAATGGTTGGGTTCGGCGATAAGTCCTCGAACTGGGGCACAGGCAAAGAGGTCGACGTCCTCGGCTTTCAGAAGTTTACGCTTCGCAAGCGCTTGAAGCGTATCGAACAGGCGCTTTTGAAGCAGCTTGTGCCCCTCGCCGAGCGTCGCTCTCAGGGCCTCTCAATTGAGTTCAACTTCGAAGGGCTTCTGCGCGGCGACACGGCTAGCCGTTACGACGCTTACGAGAAGGCGATCCGCATGGGCATCGCTACGCGCAACGAGTGCCGCGCGCTCGAAAACCTGCCGCCGGTCGAGGGCGGCGACGTCGTCACGGTTCAGATGCAGGACGTGCCGCTTGCAAGCGCCATCAGGCCGCCGGCCGCGCCGACCGCTTAGGATTTTGCAATGAATAAGCGCACCGCGCCCGTCCTCGAAATCAAAGCCCTGAAAGACGGCGGCGAGTTCGAGGGCTACGGCTCGACCTTCGGCGGCGAGCCGGATGCCTACGGCGATGTGATCGCGCCGGGCGCCTATGCCGACACCCTCGCTGTTCACAAATCGCGCGGTACGATGCCGAAGCTGTTTTGGCAGCACGATCCGAGCCAGCCAATCGGCAAGTGGGTCGATGCGTCCGAGGACGATCGCGGCCTTTTGCTCCGCGGCAAACTGAATATGGACGTTCAGCGCGGGCGCGAGGCCCATGCGCTGCTCAAGGCTGGCGACATCGACGGTTTGTCGATCGGCTACAGCATCAAAGCTTACAGTGTCGACACCGACACGGGCGTTTGGACGCTCGAAAAGCTGGACCTCGTCGAGGTCAGCGTCGTGTCGGTCGGCGCGAACGAGAATGCGGTCGTTCAGAGCGTCAAGGCTGCAAAAGCCGCTCACGACCTTTCCGAGAAGCTGAAGGCCGGGGACCGGCTGACAGAGCGAGAGTTCGAAGTCTGGCTCAAGGGGCTGGGCTTCTCGAACTCGCAGGCGGAGCGCGCCGCGCGCCTCCACCTGAAGGGGCAGGGGGAACCTGCCAACGCGGCTGACGACGGCGCTGCCTTCCTGGCGGCCCTCCTCGGGCACTGACCCGCACCCTATCGCCTTGAAAGGCTCCCCCAATGTCTAAGCACCACCGCATCATCGCGGCGGGCGGAATTGCGTTCCTCGCTTCCGCCGCCATCGGCCCCCGCATTGTGTTTGACCGCCCAAACGAGGGCGGCGGCGGCACCAAGTCGGCCGCCGAGATGGCCGCTGAGGTCAAGCGCGACTTCGAGACGAAGCACGACAAGGTCAAGGAGATCGCCGAGAAGGCGCTTGCCGAGGCCGAGAAGGGCGCCAGCGCCACCACGACCACGAAGGAACTGGCCGATCAGGCCATTGCCGGCATGAACGAAGCGAAGTCTCGTCTCGACGAGATGGAGCAGAAGATGGCCCGTCGCCGTGAAAGCGCCGAGCCCGCCCGTTCGGCTGGCGAGCGCGTCATCGAGGACGAGGGCTTCAAGGCATTCGCCGGCCAGACCCGCCCCCGCGGTCGCCACATCGTCGAGGTGAAGGACATCTCGTCCCTGACCACCGACGCTGCGGGCTCCGTCGGCGGCCTGGTCGACCGGGATCGGCTTGGAATGCAGGTCGAAATCCCTCAGCGGCGCATGACCGTTCGTGCGCTTCTCGCGCCGGGCACCACCAGCAGCAACCTGATCGAGTACGATCGCGAGAAGCTGTTCACCAACGCCGCCGCGATGGTGGCGGAAGGCGCCCTCAAGCCCCAGTCCGAACTCCAGACCGATGAGGCGACCGCTCCGGTTCGCACCATGGCTCACTGGATGCGCGCCTCGGTGCAGATCCTGGCCGACGCGCCGGGCCTGCGCTCCATGATCGACCAGCGCCTTCGCTTCGGTCTTCAGTTCGTTGAGGAAGGCCAACTCCTCAACGGCTCGGGCGTCGGGCAGAACCTGACCGGCCTCGTGACTGCCGCCACCGCTTATGCGGCGCCCGGCAGCCTCGTGGCCACCAGCCAAGTCGATATCCTTCGCCTGATGATCCTTCAGGCCGCGCTCGCCGAATACCCCCCGAACGGGATCGTGATGAACCCGATCGACTGGGCCGCGATCGAGATGCAGAAGGATGGCGACGGTCGCTATCTGATCGGCAACCCCCAGGGCACGATCTCGCCGACCCTCTGGGGTCTCCCCGTCGTGGCCACGCAGGCCATGGGCGTCGACAAGGCGCTCGTCGGAGCCTTCAACCTCGCGGCTCAGATCTTTGATCGCCAGGACGCGACGGTCGAGGTCTCGACCGAGGATCAGGACAACTTCGTCCGCAACAAGGTGACGATCCGCGCCGAGCAGCGTCTCGCACTGGCCATCTACCGCCCGCAGGCGATCGTCTACGGCGACCTCGGCCGCGTCGCCTGAGAATGAGCGGGCGGTTTCGGCCGCCCGCTTCATCGGCTGAATGGAGATAATCCGATGGTCAAAGCCGTTCTGCTCAAGCCCCTCGACGGGCTCACCGAAGGCAGCGAGCACGACTTCGAACAAGACGACTTCAATCGCCTTGAGAGGCTTGGCGCCGTTCGCAAGGTGGCTGTCGCTAAGGCCGCGCCGCCTGTGCTCAACAAGGCCGCCCCTCCTGTTGCGAACAAATCGCTCGACCTCGGCCGCACAAGCCGCAAGGGCTGACCTCGGGAGCGCCCGGCTATGGCCTACTACGACGACAAGACGCCTAACGTCGTCGCCCTGCGCGATGTCGTGACCGCCCTTCAGGGCGTGTCGGCGTCGATGCAGGAGGCGATGGGCGCTCAGCGGCTCCCCGGCTCGGGCACCTATGCTTTCCGGCGCATCACGGACCCGCTTCAGGTGCCGGTCGCCGCGACTGCAACGCAGTTCGATGTCCCGGCAACCTTTTTTGCCGAGGGCGGCGCCGGCTACCAGACGACCACCTTCCTCGTCGTCAATCCGAACGCCTGTTACGTGCGGCTGCGCGGGACGACATCGGGGCCGTTTCGTCCGGTCACTCCGAAGATGGGTTGGCTGTTTCCTCCGGCCTTCGTCGGCGCGTTCTCGACGCAGTATCCCATTTTCATGTCGGCGATGGCTGTGCCCATGCCCGGCGTGCCGCTGCCCACCGAGTTCGCCCCGCTCGATCTGATCTATGGGGGCGGAACGTGACGGTTCGCAGCCCTGGAGCGTCTTTAATCGGAGCCGGCCCGGCGGGGCCAAAGGGAGATAAGGGCGATGCCGGACTCCAAGGCGTCAAAGGCGACCCGGGAGCGGCGGGGCAGTCGGGAGCGAAGGGTGACACTGGCGCTTCAGGACCAGCCGGACCCATCGGACAGACAGGCCCTAAAGGCGATCCAGGCGCTACGGGAAGCGCGGGAGCCCAGGGACTGAAAGGGGACAAGGGCGATGCGGGCGTTCCTGGTAGTGCCGGGCCGGCTGGCCCCCAAGGCAATCAAGGAAATCCAGGCGCGACCGGCGCCGCTGGCCCAACGGGGGCAACTGGTCCTGCTGGGCCGGTCGGAGCGACTGGAAATGCTGGTTCCGCAGGAGTCGCTGGTCCTGCGGGCGCAGCGGGTGCTGTTGGCGCCACGGGTGCCACCGGGGCACCGGGCGCAACTGGCGCTGTAGGCCCGGCAGGCACCCCCAAGCGCGTCGAACGCTACACCGCCACGACTAACGCCAGCGGGATCGCGACGTTCACCTTCTCGCCGGCCTTCACGGCAGCGCCCGACCTTCAAGTCATCGACGGTTGGAGCGGCGACCAGATGATTGCCGGCGGCGTCACGGCCCAAACCCTCACCGGCTGCACCGTCCTCGGCAAGGTCTCACGGGCCACGCTCCTGCTAAGCCTCGGCCCCTTTCAGACTGCCCCTGCCGGCGTGTCCATCACCGTTCGCGCAATCGGGAACTGAGCGCATGACCGTCACCGTCATCACGCCGCCCGAGCCGCTTCTGACGGTGGAAGAGGCAAAGCGCGCCTGCCGCTACGAGGACACCGACCGTGACGGCGAGTTCGAGGCGTGGATCGCGGCGGCGCAGGCCACAATTGACGGTCCGGCTGGCTGGCTTGGCCGATCTATCGGCGAGCAAACGCTGGAGGTCACGGCTTCTCACTTCGATTTCGGCATCCGCCTTCCGTGCCCGCCAATCCTCGAAGTGCTGTCCGTAAAATACGACGATCCGAACGGTGTCGAGCGGACGCTTGACCCTGATGCGTACCGCCTTGATCGCACGGGGACGCTGCAATGCGCTCTCAATGGCTCCTGGCCGTCCGTGCGCGCCGATTGCGAGGCGATCCGCGTCCAGTACCGCGCTGGCTACGAGGGGCCGCCTGCGCCCCTCCTACAGGCCGTCCGCGTGATGGTGAACCTGATGGCGCAGTTCCAAGTCGAGCCGGTGAACTTCCACACCCACCAGACGGTCGTGAGCCTCGCTCACCCCTATCGGGTTTACGCCGCCTGATGGCTGCGCTCGCGGTCGACCCCGGCATGATGCGCGAGCGCGTGCGCTTCGAGGCGCGCGGGACGGTTGCCGACGAGTACGGCAACGACGTCACGGGCGAGTTCGCCCCCCAATTCACCCGTCCTGCGCTTTTCATCATGAAGCCGGGCTCGGAAACGGTCTTGGCCGCGCGCCTTCAGGGCCAGCAGCCGGTCACGATGATCGTCCACTACGACAGCAAGACGCGCACGATCGGCACAGATTGGCGGGCGGTCGATGTCCGCACTGGCACCGTCTACGCGGTGCGCGCCTCCGAGGACATGGACCGCAAGCGGCAGTGGTGGACCCTGGTCTGCGTAGCGGGAGAGGTAGCCTGATGGCTCAGCGCGTTCGGTTCACCCGCGACTTCGACTTTCGGCCGAGCGCCGCGGTCGTGATCGTCCACAAGGCCGGCGAGGAAAAGCGTCTGCCGCAAGCCCAGGTTGAGGCCGCTCTGGCGGTCAACGCGGTGGAGATCCTTGATGGCGATCGACGGACGGGAACGGCTGCTGAAGAAGCTGGCGGCCCTATCGCCGAAGACGCGCGAGGCGATCGGAAAAGCCGTCCGGCAAGGCGCTGACGAGATCGTAGCTGCGCAGAAGCGGCTGGCCCCGAAGCGCACCGGGGCGCTTGCCGCCAGCATCGTCGCCACGTCCGGCGGCGCGGCCCCGAAATACTCCCAAGGCGGTCGAACCACTGGGCAGGCGAGCGACCCCGAACTGACGGTGGTGGTCTCGGCCGGCAACTCGAAAGTCCGCTACGCCCATCTCGTCGAGTTCGGCACCGCGCCGCACGAGAATAAGGGGCTTTTCGAGGGCTCGCAGAACCCTGGCGCCAAGCCTGCGCCCTTCTTCTACCCGGTGGCCAGAGCGTACCGGAAGCGCGTCAAGGCGCGGATCACGCGAGCCACGAAGAAGGCCGCCAGAGAGGCCGCATCCTCATGAGCGCAGAACTCGCCTTGCAGGGCGCGATCGTCGCCAAACTCAAGGGCACGCCTGCCGTTGCCACGGCGCTGTCGAACCGCATCCTCGACCGGGTAAACCTCGGACAGGCGCGTCCCTACCTTCACCTCCGGGGCTTCCAGGGCGTCGAAGACGGCGCCGATTGTATAGACGGGCTGGAGGTCTTCGCCGACCTCGACGTCTGGTCCGAGGCGGTCGGCAAGCCCGAAGCGTCCCGCATCGCCGGCCTTGTCCGCGACGCGCTCCATTATGCCAATCTCACGCTCCCCGAGCCTTGGGCGCTGATCGAGATCGCCCACCGAGACACCAACATCGACGACGCTGACGGCAATCTCGTTCGCGCTCGAATGACCTTCCGCGCTCTGGTCGAGCGCACTACGGCCGGCTGAGGAACTAGATCATGGCACAGGCAACCACCGTCCCGTTTTCCGGCGTGTCCGTGAAACTGGAGAGCGCAACCGTACCCAACACGTTCGTCGCGCCGTGCGGCCTCACCGAGCGGTCCGTTTCCTTCACGAAGGAGACCAACGACACGACCGTGCCCGACTGCGAGAACGAGGACGCCGCGGCGTTCGTCGAACGCGATGTGGTGTCGAAGTCGGCCTCCATCTCCGGTGAGGGCGTCATGGCCCGCGAGAGCATCGCGCGCTGGCGGGCGGCCTACGAGAGCGACCTTCCGGTCAAAGTCCGTGTCGACATCGCCGGCACTGCCGCGCTCGGTGGCGGCAACTACACCGGCCTGTTTCACCTGACCTCGTTCGAGATCGGCGCGACCCGCGGCGAACGCTGCACCGTGTCGATCGAGATGCAGTCCACCGGCTCGTTCCCGTTCACCCCGGCGGTCGCCTAGCATGAGCCGTAACGGTAGCGTCGACCTTGAGTTGGGCGACGAGACTTATCGGTTTCGGCTCGGAATCGGCGATCTGGAAAGCCTGCAAGAGGAAACGGACGTCGGCGCTCCCGAGCACCTGTATCGGCTGTTTTCGAGCACCGACCACACGTTTCGGCACACACGCGAGATCGTGCGCGCTGGCCTGATCGGCGGCGGCATGGCCGTGACGGAAGCCTCCCGCATTGCCCGCGGCCTCGACGACATGCCGACCGTGCGGGTGATCGCCACGGCGACGCTCATCATGGCCGCCGCCCTGGAAGGTGCCGAAGACGAGCGGTTGCCCGCCAGCAAGGGCAAGGACGTGCCGCCGATGGACAACGGCAAGATGCCGTTCCTGGCCTTCTACGCCTCGGCAGCGGCGATGAAGCTATCGGTCGCCGATGTGCGGTCCATGTCTCTCTGGCAGTTCTCGGCCTACCTCGACGGCCACAACCGCGCCAACGACCCGAACGCCGTCGATCCTCTCTCGGCCAATGAGGAGGACGCGCTCTGGAACTGGATCAGCGCGACGCCGGAAGGTGAGGCGTCCGCGCCTGAGTAGGCCCGCCCTTATCCGCCTGCTGGTAAGCGCTAGAAGCGACCACGGCGCCCGGCTCGTTCGGGTAGGCCAGCCTCACAAGTTGCCAGACGACGACGCCCATCAGGGCCAGCATCGTCAACGCGAACAATCTCCGCATACACCCTCCGCGAGGCCGCCCCTTGGCAACTGACCTTGAGCGCCTTGTCGTCTCCCTTGAGGCGAACATCAAGAAATTCGAGCGCGAGATGGCCCGTTCGCGCACCGTGGCCGATACGGCCATGCGCGATGTCGAACAGTCGGTTTCCCGCGGCACGGCTCGGATTGAGAGCGCGATGTCCCGCGTCGGCGGCAGCATCCGAGCGGGACTGGCGGGCGCGCTCGCAGGCGTGTCGATCGGCAAGCTCACCGAACTGTCGGACAGCTTCACCAAGATCCAGAACCAGTTGAAGGTCGGCGGCCTGGAGGGCGCAAAGCTCGCCAGCACCTATCAGAGCCTCTTCGACATCGCTCAGAAGCAGGGCGCCCCCCTCGAAGCCTTGGCCACGCTCTATGGCCGCGTATCCGGTTCGCAGAAGGAGCTGAACGCCAGCAGCGCCGAGCTTCTGAGCTTCACCAACGCGACGGCCTTGGCTCTGAAGGTCAACGGCACGTCGGCGCAGGAGTCGTCCGGCGCGCTCCTCCAGCTTGCACAGGCCCTCGGCGGCGGCAAGATCCAGGCGGAAGAGTTCAACTCGCTGATCGACGGCGCCCGTCCGCTCCTCCAGGCGGCGGCGGCAGGCATCAAGGAAGCCGGCGGTTCGGTCGCTACGCTCACGACCCTCGTCAAGGATGGGAAGGTCTCTTCGGAGGCATTCTTCCGCGGCGTTCTCGCCGGGCAGGGAACCCTTGAGAAGCTGTCGGCCACCACGAAGGAGACATCCGAACAGGGCCTCACCCGACTGCGCAACGCGCTGACCGACCTCGTCGGGAAGTTCGTCGAGAGCACAGGCGCCTCGGACAACGCCGCGCAGGCGTTCACGAACCTCGCCTCTGGCATCCAAGGCATCGCCGCACAGGTGCCCGCCGCAGTCGAGGCGCTGAGCAAGCTGGCCTCGTCGTTCGCCGCGACGGCGCAAGCGTATGCGACGACCTTCGGAAGCCTGCCTGCTTTCGCCGATCTCGCCAAGCGGTTCGCGGACCCGAAGGAGGTCAAGCGGGTCGAAGACCTGATGAACTCGACGGCCAACCGCGGCGTCGGGAAGGGTCGCGAGGCCGTGAGCGGCGGCGCCATCGAGGGCATCGACAAGCTGCGCGCGGCCATGAAGGCCAATCAGCCTGCGCCGAAGGCGACCAAGCCCACCGGCGACAGCATTTTCGATCAGGTCGCTGCGATCGACGCGAAGGCGCTGACGCCGAAGACCATTTCCCTCAAGGATTTCAAAGTCCCCGGCGAGAAGGACAAGAAGGCCGGCGGCGGGGGCGGCGGCAAGAGCAGCGCAGAGAAGGTCAGCGACTATCAGCGCGAGGTCGAGGCGATCGGCAAGCGTACCCGCGCCTTCGATAGCGAGCGCGAGGCCATCGGCAAATCCGCGTTCGAGGTCGCCAAAGCTGAGGGCTCGTTCAAGCTCTTGGAAGCGGCCAAGAAAGCCAACGTCCCCGTCACGGACGAACTGCGCACCAAGATCGACGGGCTTTCGGTCGCCTACGCGAATGCCAAGGTCGCGCTCGACACGGCCGAAGAGAAACAGCGTTCGTTCGAGAGCGCATCACGGCAGGCCGGTGCCGTGCTTTCCGATGGGTTCAAGGATGCCATCCTTGAGGGCGAGAAGCTGACGGTGGTCATGGACCGCCTCATCAAATCGCTGGCCTCGAAGGGTATCGACAGCGTCTTCGACAGCCTTTTTTCGAAGACGGGCGCCGGAACCGGGCTGCTTGGCTCGCTCTTCGGCGGCGGGGGGCTCAATCCGACAGGCCGCGCCGCAGGCGGTCCGGTGAAGGTCGGGTCGGCCTACACGGTCGGCGAGAGCGGCCGAGAGACGTTCGTTCCGACCCAGCCCGGCCGCATCGTGCCGGCTCGCCGGATGGGCGGCGGCGCTTCCATCGTGATCGGCCCGACGTCCATCGACGCTCGGTACGCGCAGCCCGGCATGGAGGCCAAATTGGCGAACATGCTGGCCGCCCGCGACGCCGAGAACCGCCGCACCATCGGCCAGCAGTTTGCAGACTGGAAAGAGAACCATTGACATGCCCCGGATGCCGGAAAGCATCGCCGCCTTGCAGCGGGGCAATGTCGTGCGGGCCATGCGGCTCGTGCGACTGGACTTCGCGAGTGAAACGATCCGCGTGCATCAAGCTGCCGGCCCGCTTCGCACCGCGGATGGCAGCGTCTGGTCCGGCCTCGGCGAGCTTGGCCAAATCTCGGACATCGACCGCGCGGTGGTTCCGAGCAACGGCGGCCCGACCCTGACCCTATCGGGTGTCGACCCCGGCCTGATCGCCAAGACGCTGTCGGCCTCCAGCGAGGTCAAAGGCCGCCCGGTGCGGATCTTCGACCAGCACTACGACGATGAGATGCAGTTGCTCGACGCGCCGTTTGCGATTTTCGCCGGGCTGATGGACCGCATGTCCATTCAGGATCAGGGCGACGCCGCGACGATCACAGTGACGACGGTGACGCTTCTGCACAACCGCCGTCGCTCGCCGTTCGGCTATCTCAATGCCGCCTCACAGCGCCGGCTCTACCCTGGGGATGGGGGCGCCGACCAGATTTCCCGGCTCGTGCAGGCGAACGAAAAATGGCCCGGCTACTAGCCCACCTGCGCGAGGGTATGGCCACGCCGTTCGACCGAGCCGCCGGGGCCGACTGCGCGATGTGGGTCGCTGACTGGGTCAAGGCCGAAACCGGCACCGATCCGGCCGCGGCTCTGCGTGGCACCTACGCCAGCGCGTTCGGGGCCGCCCGTCAGATCGCGCGGTTCGGCGGCTACGAGATCATGTGGCGGGTCTGCATGGCGGTCGCTGGCTTCAACACCACCCGCGACCCGCAGAACGGCGACGTCGGTGTGGTGATCGACGCTGCCGGCAACACCGTTTCCGCGATCCGCTTCGACGGGCAATGGGCGGCCAAATCCGAGGGCGGCGTCGTGATTGAGGATTTTCGCATGCTCGTCGCCTGGAGCCTTTCGCGTGGTTGAGGCGGTTGGCCTTGCGATCCTGAGTGCGGTCGGAACCTCGGCAGCGGTCGCAACGACGGTCGGCATCGCTGGCGTGTCCCTGGCAACGATCGTCGGGACGACTGCCCTCGTGGGCGGCTCGCTTCTGCTGTCCGCGCTCACTACGCCCGACACCAAGGCCAAAGTCGCGTCGCAGCAGTTCTCGTCGCGCCAGCCCTTGCCGCCTCGTCGCAAAGCCTATGGGACGGTCATGCTGGCCGGGCCGAAGGTCGAGTACCGTTCGTCGGGCGGGCGCTTCTACAATGCCATCTATCACTGCGAGGGACCAATCGCGTCTTTCGAGGGCTACTGGCTGGAGGATGTCCGCACAGCCCTCGTGCCGGGTAGCCTCGGCGGCCCGTCAGGCATCTTCCCCTACCTGAGCGCGGTGGTCCTTGAAGGCCACCTCGGCGCGCCCAGCCAAGCGGCATCGACCCTCTTGCAGGAGTTGGGCTACTGGACCGCGGACGATCGCTTGTCCGGCGCTGCCTACAGCGTGATGCGCGCCACCGCCCCGGCAGAAAAGCAATTCACCAAGGTCTTCCCCTCGGGGACGTGGCCCGAGCATCGCGTGCTGATCCGCGCATCGCGGGTGCGCAACGTCAACGACGTCGCCCAGACCCAAGACCCGGCCACCTGGGGCTGGTCCGATCTCGCGTCACTCTGCATCCGCGACCACCTCACGGACCCCAAGTGGGGGATGAAGGTGCCGGCCGATCTCATCGACGACGCCTCGTTCTCGGCCGCTGCCATTCTGGATTTCCAGACGATCACCAAGGCGTCGGGCGCCCTGAGGCCGCGCTACTACATCGGCGGGGCCTTCGACCTCACCGACGAGCCGGCCGACGCCCTGCAAGGGATGCTCGACGCCCGCGATGGGCGCCTGTTCCTCACGCCCGAGGGTAAGGTCGGCATCAGTGGCGGCGTCTACGTGGCGCCAGAGGTCACGCTGACCGATCCGCAGATCCTGTCGCTGACGATCGAGGTCGGATCGCGCAAGCGCGCCACGTTCAACCGCCTCAAGGTCAGCTTCGTGTCGCCGGCCCACGACTACCAGGTGGTGGAGGGCGACCCGTGGGAGGATCTGGACGCACAGGAGGAGGCCGGCGAGATCCTAGAGGCCGACTTCGCTCGCCCGTGGGTGCAGGATCACAACCAGCTTCGCCGCCTCGCCAAGATCCACACGGCCAAGAGCAACCCCGACTATCGCATCACCGGAATGGTCACGGATCGGTCAGGGCTTCCGGCGCTGTTCGAGGACACCATTCGCCTCGTGCTAACCCGGTACGGCATCGACGCCATCTTCACGGTGGAACGCGCGGTGGCATCCGGGGACGGCTCGACCTGCACCTACGACCTGACCTCGCTCGACCCAGCCTGCTACAATTTCGATGCGGCGACTGAGGAGGGGATTGAGCCGGCGCTACCAAACACCGACGCCCTGGCCACCGCGCCTGCGCCGCCCGTTGATCTCGCGGCCGAGATCGAGCGGCGCACCGTGAGCGGTGAGACCAACGCCACGTTCCTGGTCTTGACCTCCGACGAGCCGTCGCGTGCCGACCTCGCGTTAATCGGGCGCTACCGCGCTGTCGGCGCCACCGACTGGGTCGACATGGTGTCGGACGGTGAAAGCCGGGGGCGTGTCGTCTCCTCGGTCCTGACGGACGGGCAGGCATACGAGGCGCAGGGCGCAATCGCGAGCTACGGCCGGGCCGCACAGAGCGCGTGGACTGCCACCGATCCGGCGACGATCACGGCCATTGCGGACACGACCTCGACGGGCGCTCCGACGGCTTTCGTGGTCAACGGCGGCGCGGGGCAAGCCTCCTACGCCTTCACGGCCCCGAACGCCGCTAACTTCGGGTCGGCCAAAATTTTCCGCGGCACCACCACGACTTTCGCCGACGCGACCGCAATCCGCACCGTGAATGGTTCGGCGTCGCAATCCTTCGACGGCACGGACAGCGGCAGGCCGCCCGGCACCTATCGCTACTGGGTCCGCGCCTACAATCGCAGCGGCTTCGGCGATGCCACGAGCACAGCCGGCCCGATCACGGTGACGGTAACCTGATGGCTGATCGCGCATGGCCGCCGGCCCTTCGGTTCTCGGAAGTGTTGCTCGAACCCCGCGGTTCATCTCGATCCGGCGGGCAATCCCTGACTGGCCAGGAACAGGTCGTCGTCTCCCCGGCCTCGCGGTGGGTTGGGACCATGACGGTGCCCATAGCCGATCGCCGCTATGGCCCGCAGGACCGGCAAGACGCTGTCCTGGCGTGGCGCTGGATGAAGGCGGGCGGCAGGGCCGCCGTGATCCTCGTTCCGGCCTGCGACGGGCGCGGCCCATCCAACCGCGCCGGCTTGGTGGCGCCCGGCAATGGCATCCCTCATTCGGACGGCACTCTGCACTCAGATGGGACCGGCTACGCCCAGAGCTACAGCGGCGCCACTCTGACCGATGCCGTCCCAATGAACGCCACGCAGATCCGCATCAGCCTCGCGGTCGGTCTGCGGCTCTTGCCGGGGATGCGCTTTTCCATGTCTGGCGGCCGACTCCACGAGATCGCCGATCTCGTCGCATGGGACGGCGCGGGCATTTGGACGGTGCGGATCGGCCCCTGGACCGCGGCGGCATGGCCCGCCGGCACCGCCCTGGAGTTTGAAAAGCCCGTCTGCCGGATGCGCCTCGCCTCCGATGAAAGCGGCGCCTTGAGCCTGTCGCTCAACCGCTTCGCCACCCCGACGATCGAGTTCGTCGAAGCTTTCTAACCCTCTGCCATTCCGCACCCTGTTTTCGACCCGGCCAACCGCCGGTCGCTGGTGCGCGCCTGTCCCCCTGACATCGCGAGACCCACCCCATGGCTGCACCGCCGTTTCTGCCTGAGACCGTGTGGGCGGATTTCGTCGATCCGCTCAACGTGCTGTCCGGCGCCAAGAAGCCGGACAAGGCGCAGATCCGTGCGCTTCAGCGGTTCATCCTCGACGCGATCGCCAATCTCGAAGCACTCGCTGGAACAGGCGAAGGATCGGAGTCGCTTGCGGAGTTGCAGGCCGCCGCGGCAGCACTCCGGTCAGGTTTCGGCGAAATCTACTCGTCGATTGTCCCCGTCCCCCAACTTAACCCGGCGGTCGGCGCTTTTCCGTCCACGATCGCCGACGGGCGCACGATGGGCGCCTTCATCCCGCAGGGCAGCACGGGTGCCGGTGCGCTCGTCGAGTATCGTATCGGCATTGACACCTCGCGCGTGGTGAGCCTCGGCGGGCGCATCCTGCGTATGCTGTTGGTGTTCAACGTCAACGCCAGCTTCGCCCGCGATCTTCAGGTGGGCGTTAATACGGTCACTCCGTCAACCGTCCGCAGCGTGCAGCTTCTCAGCTATACGGAGACCCGCACGGCCCCGACGCAGATCCTCGTCGATCTGACGTTCCAGGCGACCGGCGACGAGATCGCGCTCTCGCCCTTCGCCATCAACCAGACCGCCGCCGCTCAGCCTCAGGCGGATTTCTTCACGCTCGCCGCAATCACCGCCCGCATCCAGACGGGTGTGGCCGGCGCCTACACCACGGCCGGCGACGAAAACGCCCTTCTAGGGTTCGACCGGACCCGTCGCACGTCGGTCTCCGAGGCGTTGCAACAGCTTGATTGGCGGTTCGATTACGCCAAGACCTACCAGATCCGGCGGGATGGCACGGGCGACTTCCTGAGCCCCGCCCAAGCCAGCATCAACATCGCCGCGTTCGGGCAGTCCTCCGCGGTGCGCCGCTACCTGCTCAAGGTCGCCGCCGGCACCTATCCCGACGTGGAGTGGACGCTCCCCGATCACGTCGACATCCTCGGCGCAGGCGTCGGCAAGGCGATCATTTACGCCAACCAGCCCGACGACACGGGGCTGCCTCTGGTCACCCTGAACTCGGCGTTCCGCATGAACCGGACGTCGCGGCTGCGCGGGCTCTCGGTGTGGGTGCGGAACGGCCGGTATGCCTGCCATCCCGACCTGTCCGGCACCAACCCCGACATCGTCTATCGCGTCGAGGACTGCGAATTCCTCCACCTCGGCAACGATGGCGCGCGTGCCTATCAGACCTCCATCGGCGGCAACCCGGCCGACGTCTGGTCGGCAGAGCACGCCTGGGGCATGGGTACTGCCTCGGGCCAGCTTTGGACCTTCGAGCGCAGCCTCTTCCGCTCCAAGAACGAGATCGGCTTCTATGCGCACAACAACGCGAATTTCGCCCGCGCCTCGAAGCTGATCCTGCGCGACTGCCGCTTGGCCACACAGGTCCAGCGCACCCCGTCCGCGCTCGGCGCGTCTCTCTGGCTCGACAGCCTGGGTTCGCGCGTCGACGACGTGTGCGAACTTGACGGCTGCGAACTCTCTGGCCCGATCGTCATCGGCGCGCAGCCCTGGTCGACGGTGGCGCTGGAAGACCAGGTCGCGGATCGCGCCGAGTGGAAAATCTCGGGCTCGGGCAACACGCCCGTCCCATTCGTCGTCATCGACGATGGCGCGCGCGCGCTGCGCATCACCAGCGCCAGCACGGCCAGCAACAGCGCCGTGACCGTCACCGGCACGGCTGTTTCCGCGATCCTCGGGACCGTCGTCGTCGACCGCGGCGGCGGTGGCCTTCAGGGCGCCGTCTACGGCACCTGGGACGTCGGCGAGCACCTGGTTGGCCCCGCGCTCGACCAGAACATCACCTCGCTCGGCTACCGGCTCGGCGACTGCCGCACCACCAGCAAGGCGCTGACCGTCACAGCCAACGGCGTCACGGCGACGGTGACGTTCAACCAGGATCACCGCGCGCAGAGCAACGCGACCATCCTGGCGCAGATCAACGGCGTCCTCGGCGCGAACGCCTCCGCATCACTGATGTGGGTCACCGAGCGCTACCGCCCGCGCTTCAGGGACCAGGAGGCGCAACTCCTCAACACCGGCGCGACCACCATTCGCCGCAAGCGCGCTGTGGCCACTGGCACCACCGATCGTAGCTGCCGCGTGATGACGGATGCGGACCCGGCGTCGTTCTTCGCCGGGGTCGCCTACGAGGACATCCGGCCGGGCGAGTGGGGGCGGGTTAAGACGCGCGGCCAGATCAACGTCGCAATGGATCTCGACCGCTCGGACAGTGCGGTTTTCGTCAAGGGCGACAGCTTCGGCGTCCTCGGCTCCGATGGGCGGTTCGTGCGCAATCCCACCGTCGCCCTTATGGCAGCGACCAATGCTGTTGATGCGGGCTGGGATGGCAACGCAGCCCCAAGTGTCGTCAACCTCGACGCCAACCTCGACCAGCTTGGGCTCGGCAACGCGGCGACCAAGAACGTCGGCGTGGCCGGCGGCGTGGCCTCGTTTGACGACTTGGCGGGCAAGGTCACCGCGGCCGGCGGCGACGCTTCGCTTACTACCGCCAAGCCCTTCCCCACAGCCACACCCGCCACCATCGCCAACTTCCTAGGGCGCTTTCCTTCTGTGCGCGACTGGGGGGCGGTCGGCGACGGCGTTGCTGACGACACCGCAGCCATCAACGCGGCGATCCAGGCATGCGCCAACAACGGCGCCAACGGCCTGCGCCTGATGGCCAGCCACAAGGTCACCAGCACGATCCTCGTCAACGTCCCGAACATGACTCTCTACGGGCTGGGCGCAAACCTGTCGCAGGACGCGGGCGCGTTTGGCGCCTTGACCGGCACGCTCGTCACCTGGGCTGGCGCGGCAGGCGGCACCGTGTTCCGCTTCACGTCGCCCGAGGGCGCCAACGCCCAGAAGATGACCGGCGGCGGAATGCGCAACGTCCACATCCTGGGCGGCGGGACGCAGCTTGAGGTGCTGTCGCGAAACTACGGGATCTACGAGTACCTGTACTTCCACAACCCGACGATCACCGGCCTCTACGTCGGCGTCGTGGCGCAGCTTGCCGTTGCCCGCGATCCGCAGCGCAACGTCTTCTCGATGTGCCAGCACCGCGCGCTCACCACGACCGGCGCGGCCATGATCATCGACGGCGACAGCGTCGCCAACACGTCGTTCAATCGCTTCGTGGACTGGTCGAGCGTGTTCCAGAACGGCGACGCCTACATCATCAAGAACTCAGACAACAATCACTTCCTGTGCATCCAGGCCAACAAAGCGAGCCCGGCCGGCACCGGCAGGGACATGGTTCTGCACGGCAGCAATGAAGGGGCCGAGCGGACCGCGCGCGGCAACATCTTCACGGTCCTCTCTGCCGACGACGTCGTGAACCCCGGCACGGAGACCTACACCTACCCGGCGCGCGGCAACTCGATCCTGTTCGACGCGGGCAACGGCACGAAAGACCCGATCGTCGGCGATAATGTCGACATCACCTGGGAGTTCATCAACGGTAAGATGGCTCGCAAGTACGTCGACCGGCTTGCGGCAACTGGCGGGTCGGCGGTCGCCATCGCCTACGCCAAGGCCCTGCACCAGGCCGGCGACCTCAATCCCTTCCTGCTTGTCTGTGATGCAAGCGGGCGTGGCGGCCTCGTCGCGCGGTATGACGTGGCGTCCAAGTGGGTTTTCCGCGCTCTCGCTACGGGCCAGATCGAATGGGCGCCGGTAGAAACCCCGGTCGATGGCGTGCCGCTGATGCGCCTGCCTGGCCTTGAGGTCGGGGAGAGCGGCCCGCGCATTCTTCGGAGCACCGCGAGACCGACCGTTGCCGCTCCCAACGGCAGCCTGTGTCTCAGCGACGTCGGCCCATTCTCCCGCGTTGACGGTACGTGGCGCCGGACCAGCCCGTCGCGGCACCCTGGCTACGTCTCGGGTAAGTTCTACCCGCCGCGCGATGTCGTCTTCGCGCCGACCCCACTCGCGGCAGCGGCAGACATCGTCTACGTCTTCCCCGTCGTCATCGACACGCTCGTAACGGTGTCGGCGCTCGCCGCCCGCATCGTGACGGCGGTTGCCGGTACGTCCATGCACGCTGGCATCTACGCCAACAGCGCAGGTCGACCGTCCACCGTTCTCGGCCGTACAGCCACCCCGATTGCTGGGGATGTCGCCACGACGGCGACGGCAGCCCTGACCGCCAACACGGTCTTGGAGCCGGGGGTCTACTGGTTCGCTTCCCTGCCCAACGGGGCGATCCAGCCGCGCACCCTGTCGACCCTGACCAGCCACAACATGGCTGCGATGATCGGCTCGGGCACCGGGGCCAACGTCATCAATGGCACCGTGGCCGCCCTGTCGAGCGCGCAGACCTATGCCGGCGGGCTCCCCAACGATCTGACAGGCCGCGTGTGGTCGGACGTGCTGACGGCGGTGGCGCCGGTCCTCGCGTTCAGCGTGCCGTAGCCCGTCTCACACGGTGATCGGCGCCTTGTAGGCGCACAGCCAAGTGTCGACGGTCTCGCTGGGGAAGTAGAGTGAGGGTGGGCCGACGCGCTTGACGTTGCCCCAGGCTCCCGCGTGGGTTCCGGGCGGAACGTCGGGCCGGCCGTAGAAGGCGTAGGAGACCTCGACCGGCGTGCCGGCGGCGGGCATCGTGACGGGCACGACCCGGACGAGATTGGCAGAGACGGTCACGCTGGCGATCGGCAGGGACGCACCTCCGACCCTGAGCGCGAAGCCCTTGTCGGCGGCGGCCTCGATCGCCGCGGTGTCGACGGCGAGGTCGCCGAAGCCCGGCGGCCGGGTCACCGCCAGGGTGAAGCCGCCCTTCTCGGCGGCGACGGCGGTGATCCGGGCGCAATCCCATTTCTGCCCGAGGTCCAGCACCTTGTGCTTGACCAGCCCTTCGAGCTCACCAATCCGCACCGTGCCGGCCGCGTTGTGGTGGATCTCGTCACCAAAGGCATAGGGGTAGCGTGGACCGATCAGATGGACCCGCGACGCATTGGCGACGGCGAACCGGACCTGATCGAGATACGAGTTCTGCGCTTGGCCCTGCTTGGTGCTGGCCGCCGTTTGGTCGACGAAAAAGTGCAGCGGGTCGCCGCCGGGGCCGTTGAGGGCGAGCGCGTCGTAGGCCGCCACCATCTCGGTGAGGCTCTGATAGTAGTTCTCACGGCTGGCGTCTGTCGCCCCGCCGTGGGTCCAGCCAACGGCCCGGAACCAGGCGGTCTTGCCGTACTTCTTGGCCATCTCCCGGGCCGCGGCATGCATGATCAGGCCCTGCGCCCAAGGCTCGGTGCCCGGCCGTAGCTGCGCCCAGGTGAAGCCCGGGTAGGCGTGGCAATACTCTAGGATTGCGCGCTGCTTGCCCTTGTCGCGCCGTCTGAGGCTGGCAAGCGCCTCTGCCGCGACGTAGCCGATGTTGGCGCCCCTCGACAGGGTAAGGCCGGCGAGATCGACGATGGCCGAGGTCTCGAAGGCTTTGCCGATGGTCGAGATCGGCCCTTGCTTGCGCGCCAGGGTCACGGCGTCGCGCGGATCTCCGGCGTCCCGCAGCCCAGGGACGGTGTTGATCGGCAGCGTCATCGTGCGCCAGGACTGGCCATTGCTGATAGTCACGTCCACTCGCGGATCGGGGGCGAGGACGACGGGCGACGCGGGCCGTAGGGCTTGTTGGGTCTCGGCGAGCGCGGCAGACCACGAGACGACCGGCGCGAGGCCGAGAAGACGGAGGAGAGATCGACGGTCCATGTTGGCCCCGACTGCCGTGGTTTGCCTGATCGGCACCGCTCAGATACCCCTTGCGGCCGAAAGTCCATCTAAGTTGGAGGCATGCCGGCGGCTGACGCGGAGCCTTGCCGACCGGAGCGCACATGACGACAGGGTCACCTACACTCGCAGCCCCTGCCGTGATCGGCGCGGACAAGTTCCGAGTGGCCATCGTCGCGAACTGCCATGCCGTGCCGATCGGTGCCGCGCTGCGCTGCGCCCCCGCGGTCCAGGTCAAGGGTGTGGCCGACATCAACGTGGCCACTTCAGCTGCCGCCGTGATGGCGGCCATAACGAAGGCGCCGGAAGACTACGACGCCATCATCTCCTACAGGTTCGGCCCGAACTATCCTCTGTTTGAGACCGCGAAATTGCGTGGTGAGCTTGGAGACAAGCTGCACCTGACGACCAACGTCTACTTCGGCGGCTTGCACCCGGACCTCTGCTACGCGGGGAGCTTTGCCGGCCGTATGCCCGGTGCGCTCGGCGACTATCACAGTCGCATCGCCATGATCGGCTTCACCAACAGCCTGCCGGCAGCTGAGTGCGTGAGCCTCTTCAACGGCCGAACCTACGAGGCGCTGGGGTATCTCGACGCCTACGCCGAGGCCGAGCGAGAGCTTCGGCGCCGCGACGAGGACAATCAGATCAAGTTCGCGGACCGCTACATCGAGCTTGTCCGTCACCGGCTTTGCCTGCTCACGGCCAACCACCCGACCGGCGTCGTGTTCGGTGAGTATGCAGAGGCCATCGCGGCGTACTTCAACCTGCGGCACTACCGGCTACCGGTCGAGATGGTGGGCAATCCTTTGGCCAACAGCGCGTGCTGGCCAATCTACCCGGAAATCCGCGAGGCGCTGCGGCTCCCTTACGAGACGCCGATGGTGTTCGTGCCGCCGATCGGTAAGGGACTCGGGCCGATGACGTTGCCCGAGTTCGTGGATCGGTCATATGCGATCTATGCCAGGATCGGCCTCGCGGAACTGGAAAAGTCGACCCATTTCCAGGCTGCCCGGAAGCTGCTCGCCAAGCTGACCTGACGCCCGCAAGGCTCCCCATTTAGTTCGTCCCACGACGACGGGTCCGCATCGCGGGCCTACTTGCCTATGCCCGCCTACCACTCGCGCGCCATCCGGCCCGAGCTTCGGAACGAGAAAAGGCGGCCCCTGACAGAGCCGCCCATCCCCGCAGAGGCTACGGCCACCGAAGCGTGTCAGCGCCTCGGGCCGCACATGCGCCGAGAAAACTTCTACGCCTTCCCACGCCTGCTCGCCACCCGGCCCGAGCCACGACCACCACCGACATCGGAGACGACCCTATGGCTGCTGCCCTTGACCGGGCCGCGTTCTTCGCGGCTGTGCGCTTGGACCCGTTCCCTGCTCGCCTGACGGCAAGCCAAGTGACGGGGATGGAAGCCATCCTCGACGCCTGCCCGCCCGACACGCCGCTGGATCACCTCGCATACTGCCTCGGCACCGCTCCTGTGGAGACGGCTTGGTCGATGCTCCCGATCAAGGAGATGGGCGGGCCGCTCTACTACACCCGGATGTACGACATCACGGGCGAGCGCCCGGCCAAGGCCCGCGAGTTGGGCAACCTCTCGCCGGGCGATGGCGCCAAGTTCTGCGGGCGCGGCTACGTCCAGCTAACGGGCCGGTCTAACTATCGCCGGGCCACCAGCCGCTTGCGCGATCTCGGCTTGATCGACCGCAGCCAGGACTTGGAGGCGACGCCGGATCTCGCGATGCACCCCGACATCGCGGCGGCCATCCTCTTCGTCGGCACGCGCGAGGGCTGGTTCACGGGCCGCAAGCTCGCCGACTATTTCGGGCCGGGCAAGGCCGACTGGACCGGTGCCCGCCGCATCATCAACGGCCAGGACCGCGCGGGAGAGATCGGCGGCCATGCCAGGGCGTTCCGCAATGGGCTCGTGGCCGCCGGCTACAGGCCCGGCGGGGTCTCTGTCGCCGTCCCCACGCCCCCTGTCACCGTGACGCCGCTGCCCTCGCCGCCGCCCGTTCTGATCCCGCCGGCTCCCATGCCGACTATTTCGTCGTCGGTCCCGGCGACGCCTCTGCCGGCGCCGCCGGACATCCCGGCCCCGCGACCGCCCGCGCCTGTCCTGCCACCGCCCGCCGTCGTCTCTGCTCCATCCTGGGGCTCGCGGCTGGCCTCGTGGCTGTCGCGGCCCTGGTTCGGCTGAGCCAACCCTCAGATCCTCCCCCACATCGTGAGACCCACCATGATCCGCATCGTTCTCGCGGCGCTGGCACTTGTCTGTGTCCTCGCCTCTCCCGCTCTGGCCGGCGCGACAATTTCCCATGAACCAGGAGGTGGTGCGCACGCCCTCGCGGTGGGGCTGGCCTTTCTCGGCGCTATAGCCATGGGCACCACACTGGCGGTGCTGGGCATTGTTCGGCAGGCACGGCGCGGACGTCTGGCCGTTCTCGCGCTCGCCGCCCTCTTGCTACTGCCTGCCGCAGCCATGGCGCAAACGATAGCGGCCTCGCCCACCACCGTCGAACTCACCGCCGCGCCCTGGCTCGCCCTTGTGCGCGAGATCATGCTCACCGCCATTATCCCGGCCGTGGGCGCCTACCTCATCGCAGCCCTGCGCAAGACCTACCCGTGGGCCGCCCTGTTCCTGACGCAGCGCCGCGTGGAGCAGATGGCCAACGCCGTCACTGAGTACGCCATCAACGCGGTGCCCGGCGCGGTGAAGGACGGTAAGCTGTCCATCAACGTCGGCTCCGAGGTCATCGCCAAGGCGATCCAGTACGCGGTCGATGCAGCCCCGGCCAAGGCCATTGAGGCGGCCGGCGGCGAGTCGGGTTTGGCCAAGATCGTGTTCCGCAAGCTCAACCTCGAAGACGCTGCGACCGAGGCGAACACCCTGGCCCCGGTGATCCAGAAGCTGCCTCACGCTCCGATGACCGATCGCTGATCCGGTGGTCGAACGCCGCCTCTGCCCGTCCGCTCGTGTTGTGAGTAGCCATGGATGACAACCGATCGGCCATTGCGCAGGAGGCGAGGGAGGCTGCCTTCCAAGCCCATTTGAAAATGTTCGAGGCCAAGTATGCGGCGGCGCTCGACGTGCTTCAGAAGCCCGCCCCGAAGACCTACGCCGACCTGCCCGAGCACACCCGGAAGTGGCTCGAAGGCAAGAGCGACAAGGAGCTAAAGAACCTCGACGCGACGATTGAGTTCGTCGTGTCGAGCCGCACCGCCGGCAAGGTGCTCGCCTGGGTCGGCGGCGTGGCGGTGATGCTGATCGGCTACGCGGTCACGACCGCGAAGTTCGGGTGGGATGCCTTCTCCTTTTTCAGGAATATGCCGCGATGATCTGGCGCTGCATCGCCTACCTGAGCCTCGCGCTCATCAGTGGCGCTATCCTGACTGTGGCAACGCTCACGAGCTACTACCTCGCGGACCGGCGCTCACCCATCCGGGTCGATAGCGTCGAGGTGCTGACACCCACGGTGGAGATCGGCGGGCGCCTGCAAATCCGCACGGTCCTGACCTACATGCGGTCCTGCAAGATCCACTCGGATCGGCAGATGTTCGACTCGGCCAATCACCGCAAGCTGGTCGAAGACGTGGACTTCGAGACGGCGCCGGCCCCTCTCGGCGAGCCGCAGACGATCATCCAGACCTTTGAGGTGCCGGCCTAC
Source organism: Methylobacterium sp. Leaf399 (assembly GCF_001424525.1). Lineage (NCBI taxonomy): Bacteria > Pseudomonadati > Pseudomonadota > Alphaproteobacteria > Hyphomicrobiales > Methylobacteriaceae > Methylobacterium > Methylobacterium sp. Leaf399. The sequence continues at coordinate 50,606 of NZ_LMQK01000032.1, forward strand.
TTCGTGCCGGGCAAGGCGATCTTTCAGACGTTCCCCTGGTACGCCTGCAACGCCGTGCACCGCTACATTTGGCCCATCGAGCCGGGAGGGTTGACCGTGGAGTTTGAGATTGCCGAACGCTGACCCTCACCCACTATTCCCGTTCTACCAGAGCCCGACTCGCCATCACGGCGGGCCGGGCTTCTTTGCATTTTCCGCACAGAACTCCGTCAACGCCCGCGCGATCGCCTGGGCAATCCGCACGGCCTCATCGCGTGAGACGCGCTTGGTCTCGGAGCGGCGGCCGGGTTCGTCCTCGTGGTAAACGGTCGTTTTCCAGTCAGTCCGCTGTCCGATCCATGATCGTCTGCACGTCGTCCGGTGTGGCGCAGTAGAAAATGCCGTCCCCGCTTTCGCCGTCGATGTTTGACGACAGAACTTCGTAGGGCTCATCGTTGGGGCCGCTAGGATCGCTTGGGGTGAACACGACACTGACCGTTTCTCCGTTAGGGAAGACGGCGCGAGCGTGCGTCTTGCCGGGGTGGCGGGCGGCCCGGCGATGCGGCTTAAATTCTAAGTCGGAAAACTTCATGCCCTCTCCGGTCGGCCGGATGCGTAGGGGTGGGGTGATCGACATGGGGGCTCAGGGCTCGGCGAGGGCGTCGGCGATCATCGTCATGCTTCTGTTGCGGGCTCAAAATTGGCGCAGAAGAATTCCGGCTTTGTATAGACCAAAGCCTTGTAGTCAGAGCCGTCCTGAACAAACGCCATGGTGTTTTTGTACTCGTCTAAGAGCACCCTGCCATAACTACAGGGGTCTTCATCGTCGGCCCTTTTGTACTCGGTGGCATCCCATAGCATCGGGACCGCGTTGCATTCTCTAAGCATGAAGCCAAGCTCGACGTGCGTCACTTCATTTCCCCAATGCCGACAAGCGTCGCACCGCATCGTTTTGGTCTCGCCCATCACACCCTCTCCTCCGGTAGCATCGCGTATTCCCGGCCGCCGCGGTAGGCGGGGCGCTCGGTCTTGCCGATCCGGGAGATGATCCGGCGGGTCTGCCGGTCGACCTCCCGGTTCCAGGTGCCGGGCTCGGCGTGGTCCTGGGGGTCTTGCTTGGGGTTCTGCTTGGTCATCACCGTCTTTCCTATTTCCTTAGTTGAGTTATACGGATGATGACTTGGGGCGTCAATAGTATTCGTTGTTATTCGCAAGCCCCCCCTCCGTCTCAAAGGACGGGGAGAGCTAGGGGAGGGGTTACCTCTGCGATGACGCGGTAGGCGGTGTCAGACCAAGTCCCCATCGCCTCAAGCCCCTCCCTGGCAGAGAGAGGAAGGGGGAGCGACCGGCTCAAACCGACCATCGTCCATCTCGGATACCGGCCGCACCCACGTCATGCCGTTGTCGCCTCGATAGACGACGACGTGGGCATAGTCGGCCAGCGGCGCGCTTGTCTGGATCTGCGCATCGCGAGCGAGTACCGTGTATTGCCCGCCACTTTTGACATGCCGCAGGCGCGACATATCCCGCAGCGGGTCGTCACCCGTCAGAGCAGCGAAGGCGGCCAGCACCCTGGAAACGACCTCGTCGCAGAGGTCATCAACCGGGTCTTGAGCGTCGCACATCCGCCCGTCCTCTTCGATGGCGCGGCCGAACAGGCGGCGGATTTCGGCGCTAAGGGCCAAGGCCACCGGCTTCACGACGGCATCCCGATCAAGCGCGGCTGCATCACTCCTGGTCATGGGTCTGTCCTTTCGGGGGAGGGGGAGGGATCAACAAGCGCGCGCAATTGAGCCGCAATGCCTCGGCAGGCCGTTCCTCGGCCTTCGGTGTACGCCTTCAGTCGCTTATCGCTCGTCGTGCCGCCGTTGTGGTCTTGATCGCGGGCGTCGCTTTCACAGACCGCTAGGACGTCGGCTATACCGGCGCGCAGCCGGTCGACCTCGGTGAAGCAACTGTCTTGGACCTGCTCGACCGAACGGTTCGCCCACGCGACCATACGGTCGTCATCCTCGGTCTTGAGGAATATGATCTGATCGACCAGCCAGCCGACGCCGGAACGATCATCAAACTTGCCCCACCTGTTCGCCGCTGCCTCGGCAATGGCGTGGGCTTTCTCACGTCGCGGGCCGGAAAGCGTTGGGGCGCGCGGGGCAAGCCGTTTTCGAAGCTCCGTCAACGCCTCCTGAAACACCTCGTGCGGCGATTGCGGGCGGGCATGATCTCCCATCCCAAGCATGGCTAGAAGCTCGCTCAGATCGGCTTGCAGGGTATCGGCGTCGCCGTCCGGCGTGCGGTAGTTCTCAAGCTCGCCCATCAGCACGCCTCCGAGCGGGGGAGGGCGGGGAGGGGAGCGGATAGCAGCCGTTGGGCGACATGCCATTCCCTCGGCAGATCATTCGCCCGTAGTTCTCGCCCGACCTGGGACTCGACCTCGTCGGCCAAAGCGTCCGCAAGGGCGCGCACCGCCTCGCGCCAGGGGGCTACCAAAGCCTCCATCTCGGCAGACGTCAGGCACCGGCCCGCGGTCGTCCCGTAGCCTTCCGGCGTGCGGTAGTCCTCAAGCTCGCCCATCTCAGTTCCCTCCCGAGATGCTGGGGGAGGGGAGGGACCGGGCGATCCCGATCAGCACGTCGCGGAAGGCGGGCGGGGTGGCCTCGCGTATCCGGGTCTTGTCCTTGCCGCCGATCATCGCGGCCATGCCGATCCGGCGGGCCTTGGCGTAGCCATGACGCTCAAGGGCGATCGGGTGCAGGCGCTGCGGGCCGGCGCCCCAGATCAGGTCGGGGAGGTCGACGCCGACCGCATAGAGCCACGTCGGCTTGCGCGAGAAGTGCCCGTAGTGCCCCTGCTCGACGTGACAGGTCCAGCCACCCTCAAAGTCGGCAGCGATCCATCTGCCGATCCGCTGCGGGCGGTTGAGGCCGTAGGCTGCCCAGGCGTGGCTGTCGGCCGGATGCTCAAGGACACCGCCCCACCGACGCACCGCAGTAAGAGATGCGGCAAAGCAGCCCTCGTCGTCGCCTAGCAGGTACTGATGCGGCTTGCGCGTGCTGCCATGCCAGAAGCGGCCCCATCGCTGACAGGGCGGGTGCGCGACCACCGGATGCGGCCCGGCGTAGGTCCGAGCATCGCGCGCCTGGTCCCACACCTCGACGCCGGGGAGGTCGGCATAGCAGCCGTCCGGCTGGACGTAGAGGGCGGCGATTGTGGGCGCGGCGGTCGGCGCCGATATCTGACGGCTGGTGGGGTAGATGGTGGGGTTGGGCTGCGAAAGCGCCAAATTCCCCTTAGATTTCAGTGATAACTGGCGGAGAGGGGGGGATTCGAACCCCCGATGCCCTTGCAGGCATGCCGCATTTCGAGTGCGGTGCGATCGACCACTCCGCCACCTCTCCGCGAGGTGTCTCTCTGAGACCGGCGGTGCCTAGCACGAAGGGTCTTTGCCTCACAAGTCGCAAAAAGACGGGTCGCGCGTGACGCCGGCCCGGAGAGCCGTCACGACCGGGCCCGAGGGGCGATCGTGCGGTAGAGGGCGAGGAGGTCCGTCGCGAAGGTGTGGGGGGAATAGAGGTCCCGGACGCGCTGAGCGAGCCCGGCGGGCGGTGCCGCCGAAGCCGCATCCAGAAGCGCCGAGGCCATCGCCTCGGCATCCTCCCGGCAGAGGCCGCGGGGGTCTCCGCCGGTTTCCGCAATCATGACGCGGTGGGCCGGGATGTCGGACGCCACGACCGGGAGTCCGCGGGCGAGGGCTTCGGCCAGCGCCAGGGGCTGGATCTCGGACCGGGAAGGGAACAGGGCGAGCCCGACACCCTCGAAGGCGCGGGCGGGCGCGCGGGGGCCGGCGAAGTCCACAGCGGCAGTCAATCCGAGCGCATGGATCGTCGCCCGGAGGCGCGCCGCATAGGCGGCATCGAGTTCCGGCCCGATCAGGGTCAGACGGGCGCCCCCGCCCGCCGGGTCCCGCCTCAGGGCCGCCAGAGCGTGGATCGCGAGATCCTGCCCCTTCTGCGGGTAGATCGCTCCGACCACGGCCATGGAGGACAAGGGATCGTGCGCCGCCTCCGGTATCGCGTCGGGGAGCGTGAGGGGGTTGCGGATCAGGCTCGCCGGCAGTCCCGTCGGCGCGGAGATGTGGGAGGAGATGGTGATGCAGGCGTCTGCGAGACGCCCCCGAAGGGCCGCCAGCCTCCCGCGCGAGGGGTCGAGGTGGAGATGCCAGAGGATCCGGGGGCGCGGGCGCACCAGCCGGGCGGCGAGGCCGTAGACGTAGAGGGAGGGTTCGTCGTGGACGTGAACGAGGTCCGGCCGGAGACGCCGCAGGGCCACGGCCTCGCGCAGGACGAGACGGCCGAGCCGCGGCAGCACGGCGAGCTTGCGCCACAGGCCGACGAGGGGCCGGCTCGGGAACAGGGCAGGGGCCGGATCGTCCGCTTCGGCGAGGGGCGCCCGGACCACCACCCGATGCTCGGCGCGCAACGCCGCCGCGCTCGCCAGCAACACCCGGGTCGATCCGCCCCGGGTGTCGTAGACGGTCGGCACCAGCACCTTCATCGGCCAGCCACCGACGCCCGTCGGCGGCCGGGCCGAACCGCGAGGCGCCGCGCCCGGCAGTTCACCGGTCGGCGGCGAGGGCAGCCGCGACCCGTCGGGCGAAGGCCACCGGATCGCGCGGGGTGTCGCCGTCCTGAATCCGGGCGAGGTCGAGGAGCGTGCCGGCGGCCTCTCCCACCTCGCCGCCGCCCGCGATCCGTTCGGCGAGCGTCCGGATGAGGGGGTGGCGCGGGTTGATCTCGAGCACCGGCAGCCCGCCGGCACCGCGACCGGCCCGGCGCAGCAACCGCTGCATCTGCAGGTCCGGCCCCGTCCCCGACGCCGAAAGCACGACCGCGCTTTCGACGAGCCGGTCCGTGGCGCGCACGTCCGACACATCAGCGCCCAGGCTTTGCTTGAGGGCCGCCACCAGTCCCTCGACCGAACCGACGCTCTCCTGCGCCTCTGCACCGGCAAAGGCCGCGAGGTCGATCGTCCCCTTCGTGACGGATTGCAGCGGCTTGTCCGCGAAGCGACCGAGGGATTCCGGCCAGAACGCATCGACGTGGTCCGACAGCAGCAGCACCTCGACCCCGCGGGCGCGAAACCCCTCGAGCTGAGGCGAGTTCGCCAGGGCATCGGCGTCGTCGGCGACCAGATAGTAGATCGCCTCCTGCCCGTCCTTCATGCGTGCGACGTAGTCGGTCAGGGAGGTCCAACCCTCCATCGCCGAGGAGCGAAACCGCAGCAGCGGCGCGATCTCGTCCCGGCGTTCCTGGTCCTCGTAGATGCCCTCCTTGAGGACCGGGCCGAAGTTCTCCCAGAAGCCGGCATAGCCCTCGGCATCCTTGGACCGGCTCGTCAGCTCGGACAGGACCTTGCCGGTGACGGCCCGGCGGATCTTGGCGAGCACCGGGGTCGCCTGAAGCATCTCGCGGGAAACGTTGAGGGGCAGGTCCTCCGTGTCGACGACACCCTGCACGAAGCGCAGCCAGCTCGGGAGCAGTTCGGCTTCGTCGGTGATGAACATCCGGCGCACATGCAGGCGCACCTTGCTGGCGCGCTCGCCCTCCACCGCCTGGAACGGCTTCATGCCGGGTACGAAGAGCAGGGCGGCGAACTCCATCGCGCCTTCGGCCCGCCAGTGCAGCGTCGCCCAAGGCGCATCGAAGTTGAAGCCGACGTGCCGATAGAACTCGGCGTACTGCTCTTCGCTGACCTCCGATTTCGGTTTGCGCCACAGGGCCGTGCCCTGGTTGGCCGCCTCCTCCTTGCCCTCGCTGACGATGGCGATCGGCACGGTGATGTGGTCGGCCCATTTGCGCACGACGTGGTCGAGCCGGTAGCTTTCGAGGTATTCGTCGGCATCGGCCTTGAGATGCAGCACGATGTCGGTGCCCGGCTCGGAGCGGGTGGAGGCCTCGAGGGTGAAGCTGCCCTGGCCCTCGGACGCCCAGGTCCAGGCCTCGTCGGCGCCCACGCGCCGGGAGGTCACGCTCACCCGATCGGCGACCATGAACGCCGAGTAGAAGCCGACGCCGAACTGGCCGATCAGGCTGGGCTTGTCCTCGGCCGGGGCCTGCGCCAGGGACTGGCTGAAGGCGCGGGTTCCCGAGCGGGCGATGGTGCCGAGATTCTGCGTCAGATCCAGCTTCGACATGCCGAGACCCGCGTCCGAGATCGTCAGGGTCCGCCCGTCCTTGTCGGGGACGATCCTGATCTTGGCATCGGCCGGAAGCGCGGACGCCGAATCGGTCAGGGCCTCGAAGCGGCGGCGATCCATGGCATCGGCGGCATTGGCCACCAGTTCGCGCAGGAAGATCTCGCGATCGGAATACAGGGCGTGGACGACGAGATCCAACAACCGCCCGACTTCGGCACCGAATTCGTGCCGCTCCACGCTCTCATTCAAAATTCGGTCTCCTCACCACCCTCAGGGTCGGGCGCGATATGCCAACGTGGCCGGGCGAATTCAATGCCGCAGCGCCTGGACCGGGGTCGCCCGCCGGGCGGGCATCACATTTCGGTCGCCTTCGTGAGCCACCGCAACGGGTACGAGCCGCCCCCCGGACAAAAAGGCCCCATGGTTCCCGACAGCACGATCGGCGGCGCCCGGCGCAGCAACCGCGAGGTCTACCTCCACGTCATGCGCGCCCTGATGCTGCGCGACATGCGCACCCGGTTCGGCGGCTCGCATTTCGGCTATTTCATCGTGGTGCTGTGGCCGGTGGTCCACATCTTCATGCTGGTGGCGATCTATACGTTCCGTCACATGCCCTCGCCGATGAGCCTCCCGGTCACGATGTTCATCGCGTCCGGTGCGGTACCCTGCCTGATGTTCCAGTACATCTCGCGCGAGGTCATGAAGTCGGTCATGATGAACAAGCCGTTGACCTATTATCCCCAGGTCAAGCTGATCGACGTCCTGTTCGCCCGTATCGTCGTTGAGATCGTGACGGGATTCCTGGGACTTCTCATTGTTTTCGCGATCCTGATCGCGCTCGGATACGATCCACGGCCGGCCGATCCGTTCGTCGCCGTCCAGGCCTACACCATGGCGATCATGCTCGGCATCGGCATCGGTACGATCAACGTCGGCATTGTGTCGTTCTTCCCCGCCTGGGCGATGGGCTACGTCCTGTTCAGCATCATCATGTACGCGACCAGCGGAGTCTTCTTCCTCCCCAGCCTTTTGCCGGAAAAAATATACGCCATCATGAAATACAATCCACTCGTACAGATCATCGAGTGGATGCGATTGGCGTATGAGCCGAACATCGGCTTCAGCGTGGATTACACGTATATGGTTCTTTGGGTGTGCGTGTCGCTGACGCTCGGCCTCATGCTCGAGCGATTCGTGGTTCGCAAGAGATAGGTGGTTCGACGCGGCCGGCCGATCCCCCCGCGGGTCGCGAGGCACGGCCCCGGACGGCACCGGGGCGCCCCGGCGCTACCGCGGGCTCCGACCGTCCTTTCCCTCACGGTACGGTTCCTGTAGGGCCCGGTCCGTGAGTGGCGATCGACGACAGAGACGAGCCAGAGGGCCATTGCGATGTTTCCCAAACCGTCCGCTGCGCTGACGCCCAACACCTTCGCCTTCGAGCAGTTGCCCCTGGTGAAGCCGACCGGCTTTCGCGAGTACGACGCGCGGTGGCTGTTCCCCGAAGAGATCAACCTGATGGGGGTCCAGGCCCTCGGTCTCGGGATCGGGACGCTGGTCCACGAGATGGGCGTGCGGCCCGACATCGTCACCGGCCACGATTTCCGGGCCTATTCCTCCTCGATCAAGCTCGCCCTCATCGCCGGCATGCAGGCTGCCGGTCTGCGCGTGAAGGACATCGGCCTCGCCCTGTCGCCGATGGCGTACTTCGGGCAGTTCGCCCTCGATTGCCCCTGTGTCGCGATGGTGACAGCTTCGCACAACGACAACGGCTGGACCGGCGTGAAGATGGGCGCCAACCGCCCGATGACCTTCGGCCCGGAGGAGATGGGGCGCCTGAAGGAGATCGTGCTGGGCGGCACCTATCGGTACCGCGACGGGGGCGCCTACGAGTTCGTGGAGGGTTTCGCGCGCAGCTATCTCGCCGACCTCCAGGCGCGCGCCAAGCCGATCTCGCGCAAGCTCAAGGTAGTGGCGGCCTGCGGCAACGGCACGGCGGGGGCCTTCGCTCCGAAACTGCTGGAGGCCTTGGGCGTCGAGGTGATCCCCCTCGACGTCGAGCCCGACTATACCTTCCCGCGCTACAACCCGAACCCGGAAGACATGGAGATGCTCCATGCCATCGCCGCCAAGGTGAAGGAGACCGGTGCCGACGTCGGCCTCGGCTTCGACGGGGACGGCGATCGCTGCGGCGTGGTCGACGACGAGGGCGAGGAGATCTTCGCCGACAAGATCGGGGTGATGCTGGCGCGCGACCTCGGCAAGCTCCACCCCGGCGCCACCTTCGTGGTCGACGTGAAATCGACCGGCCTCTACCTCACCGACCCCGAGCTCCAGGCGCTGGCCGTCAAGACGGATTACTGGAAGACCGGCCATTCCTACATCAAGCGCCGGGTCAACGAACTCGGTGCCCTGGCGGGGTTCGAGAAATCCGGCCACTTCTTCTTCAACGAGCCGATCGGGCGGGGCTACGACGACGGTCTCCTCACCGCCATCGCGGTGATCGAGATGCTCGACCGCAATCCCGACCGCTCGATGGCCGACCTCTACCGGGCGCTGCCCAAGACCTGGGGGTCGCCGACGATGTCGCCCCATTGCGACGACGAGGCCAAGTACGGCGTCGTCGAGCGCGTCACCGAGCGTTTCCGCGCGATGAAGGACGCTGGCGAGCCGATCGCCGGCTCGCGGATCACCGAGCTCGTCACCGTCAACGGGGTGCGCATCACCACCGAGGACGGAACCTGGGGCCTGGTGCGGGCCTCCTCCAACAAGCCGGAACTGGTGGTGGTGATCGAGAGCCCCGCCTCGAAGGAGCGCCTGCACGCCATGTTCCAGGCGGTGGACGCGGTGCTGCGCGAGAACCCGCAGGTGGGCGCCTACAACCAGACGATCTGAGCAGCTCAGAAGATTCGCGTTGGCAGGCCAACGCTTCACCCTGCCGAGGTCTTTGGTCTGTCGCTGGTTTTCGACGCAAAACCGGTGACCACTCTTGCGAAACCTGCTTGGCTCAACCGGGCGGCACCGCGGGGGCCTCGCCCTGGACGGCGGCGCGGGCCTCGCCGTCGCGCTGGCCGCGCGGCGGGACCGCGGTGTCGGGGTAGCGCTTGCGGTATTCCTTGAGGAAGGCCTTGAGGGTCTCGGCGCTGGTGGCCTTCTGCGCCACCTCGCGGAAGCCCTGGCTCCGCACGGCGTTCGGCTGGGTGAGCAGCGCGAAGGTGCGGGCGTCCGCGCTCTCGGCCATCGCACCGGCGAACTTGGCGCGCAGGCGCTCGATCCCCAGGGTCTCCCCGGCCAGGCCGTAGGCGACGGCGGCGCGGATCACGTCGGCGCGCATGGCGTCCTCCAAAGGCGTGCGCGCGCGCCAGGCCTCGCCGACCAGGGCCTCGTGCGCCTCGCCGGCCTCGCGCCAGCGCCGCCCGCTCCACAGGATGTCGGCGCGCAGGCGCGAGGCGTCGGGCCCGGTCTCGCCTTCGATCGTCTCGAGGGCGAGGTCGGTCCGCGACAGGTCGGAGAGGGCGCGGGCGCGCAGGAGCGCCCTGGCGCGGCGCAGGTCCTCGGGCAGCTCGGGCGCGTAGGTGGCGTCGATGACCTTGAGGGCGAGGAGGGGCTTCTCGTCCATGATCCGGATCGAAGCGAGGCGCGCGGCCACGCCGGCGCGGGCCGCACCGGTCAGGCGGTGGTCGACCTGGTGCTGCAGCAGTTCGCCCGCGGAATCGAGCAGGTCGAGCTGAACCAGCCGGTCGGCGAGGCGGCGCACGATCTCGTCGCCGCGCCGGCCGATGGGGGCGAACTCCTTGAAGTCGAAATACAGGGCCAGCGCCTCCACCCCCGAGACGAGGGAGGCCCGCTCGCCGAGGAAGAGGTCGTCGAACAGCGCCTGGGCCGAGGCGTGCAGGGTGCGGGCGAGGGGGGAATCCGGCGCGAGCGCTTCGGCCCGGCGCGCGGCCAGGAAGGCTTGGCGCCACTGGCGGGCCTGGCTGTAGAGCTGGCTCAGGGTCGCGATAGTCTGGAACTGGACGTCGCCGCCGCGCCAGGTCAGGAGCAGCCGCTCCAGGCGCTCGATGGCCTCGGGCGTCGGCATTTTGCCCAGCGCCTGGCCGAGGACGGCGGCGCGCAGGGTCGCCTCGGCGGCGACGGGCTCGACGGCCGCGTCCACCAGCCGCTCGTAGGCGGAGAAGGCGGCGGCGGTCTGGCCGGTGACCTCGTCGACGCGGGCGCGCAGCAGCACGATCCGGTCCTGGATCAGGCGGTCCGCCGCCCGCGCCGCGGCGGTGGTGAGCTGGCGCGAGGCGGTCTCCCAGTCGCCGGTCTCCACGGCGGCCTCGGCCGCGCCGGCGCGCAACTGCGCCTGGAGGTCGTCGGGATAGCGATCGAGGACGTCGGCAGTGGCCCGGAAACCGGCATCGGCCTCCTTCCAGCGGCCCGCCTTGGCGTCGAGGAAGGCGGACCAGAGCCGCGCCTCGGGATCGCGCTTGAACGCCTCGGCCCCGAAGATGCGCCGCGCCTCGGCGGCGCGATCGGTCCGCGCCAGGGCGATCCCGGTGAGGATCGCGACGTCGCGCTGCCCGGCGATCACCGGGTCCTCGGCCGCAGCCACGCCGAGGACGCCCAGGGCCTCGAGGTCGAAGCGGTTGGCGAGAAGGGTCTTGGCGAGGACGAGGCGCAGGGGCCCGCGGGCGGGCCTGGCGGCGCCGGCGGCGGCCTGCGACTGCTCGACGAGGAGGTCCCTGACGCCCGCGCTGCGCGAGGCCTCCCACGGCCCGCGCTCGACCGCCAGGTCGTTGACCGCGGCCAGGACCGGATCGAGGGCCCGCGCCACCCCGGAAACGGCCATGCCGGATTCCCTGGCGATGGCGACGCCGTCGATGTCGGGGCGCACCAGGAGGTCGTCCGCCTGGGCGAGGACGGCGACGCCCTGGCGGCTCTGCAGGATCTCGAAGTCCACGAACAGCTGGCGCTTGGGGATGCTGGCGGGTCTCGGCCCGTGGCCGGTGACCACGGCGACCCGCTCGCCGTCGAGGTCGAGCCAGGTGGCGCTGCCGGGGCGGGGCAGGTTGACGGCCACGGCGAGTCGTCCGACGGATTCGGATCTTCGCGTGACCTGGAGGTTCTCGCTGGCCGACAGGTTCTCCCCCGCCACCAGTTCCCAGCCGGTGGGCGCCTCGGGGCTCCCCATCGGGACGAGGTCGAGGAGGCGGTCTCGGGGGACCGAAAAGCGCAAGGCGATGACGCCGGCGGTGCGCAGGGGAGGGCCGACGCTCACGAACGGCGGCTCCGTCGCGGGCGCTGGCACCGGCTCGGTCGTCTCGAACACCAAGGTCGCGATCCCGGCCCGCTCGAACAGGGCGGCCGGGGGCAGCCGCTTGAACGGAAAGGCGAGGCCGGGGCCATCGGGCCGCACCACCGCCACGGGGCTCGGCGCCGGCACGGGGCGCATCTCGTCGGCGGGTTTCTGTGCGGGCGGCTGGGCCCCGGCGCTGACCGCGGCGGGCGAGGGAGCCTGGGCCGCGGGCGAGGGAGCCTGGGCGGCGGCCTTGGCCGTGACGAGGGGATTGGCGATGGCGATGGACCTGGCCGGCTCCGACGGATCGGTGCGCACGACGTCGAGGGTGACGCCGTCCTCGTCGCGGTCGGTGCGCACGCTCCAGCCGGCGGCCGGGGTCACCCGGAGGCGGGCGCCGGTCACGTCGGTCTCCACCGCCAGCGCCTCGATGGCCGGCTTGGTGCGGCCCCGCGCGGCGACATCGTCGATGCGCCAGGCCCCGGGGATCGACAGGCGGGTTTCAGCCTCGCCGATGCGCTCGAAACGCGGCGCGGCCTCCGGCGGCAGGCGCAGGCTGAGGCGGGTGACCGTGGGCAGATGGGACAGTTCGAGGACGAGGCGCCGCGGCTCGGGCGGGGGCATGGCGGCGCGCAGGGCCGCTTCGGCGGCCTTGGTGCGTCGGAACAGCTCGGCCACCGTCTCGGGCGGCAGCGGCGGCGGCAGGCCCGACCAGGCCTCGGTGAGAAGATCGATGAACACCTGCTCGCCCGCGCTCTGTACGTTGAGGCGGAACGGGCGCTGCAGGGCGATGCGCATGCCGGTCCCGTCGGGGTCGCGACGCACCGCCGTCACGTAATCCTGCATCTCGGCGGCGATGCGCTCGGGGCCCGACGGGCTCGCCTCCCCGAAGCGCACCACCATCACGGAGCCGGAGACGGTGGCCTTCACGGCGACCTGGCTGTCGAAGGTGAGGACGATCCGGCCGTAGCGGTCGGCCTGCTGGCCCTTCACCGCCAGGAGCTTGGCGGCCTCGGCATCCCCCCCCCGCGAGAAGGCGGCGAGAATCGCGAGGAGGACAACGGCGCAAAGCCGCCCCCGTCCTGTCGCGATACCGGCACCGAGACCCATCGCTGAACGCCAAACCCGATGGCGACGGCCCCCACCGGAGACACGCCGCCTTACGCCACACTCTGGAAGGGACTCTCCCCGATCGAGGCTAACGGGCGCCTAACGCCGACATCCGGCGGCGTCTCGAAATCGCGTCGCCCGGCCAGACGACGTCGACACGGTGAACGGACCCGCCGAAAGCGCCGCCGGCGCCGGCCTCAGCGCTTGCCGATCAGGCCGGGAACGGTGGTGCCGGCTTCGCCGAAGTTCTGCACGGCGCGGGCGCAATTGGCCGGCACGTCCTTCCGATAGGCCTCGATGTAGGACATCGCGTGCAGGCGCAGTTCGTTGCCTTCGAGGTCGGCCGGATCGACGCCGAGGCGGGACAGCACCTGCTTGAACCGCTCGTAATCGGGCTTCAGGTCGGGACAGGATTCATTGACGAACCCGACCAGTCCCGCGAGCCGGACCGCATTGTTGCGCTTGGGATCGAGCTTGGGCAGGTCGAGTTGCTGGGCCGCGGACCCCTCGGCTGGCGGAGCCACGGGCTGCGCCGAGGCCGGCCCGAGGAGGGCGATGGCGAGAAAGCCGCTGAGGCGGATCGGGCTGAGCGTCATGGCGTGTCCTCCTGGCCGGACCCGTATGCGGGTCCTTGTGGCTGGCCATGCACATAGTCCGCCGCAGGTCTCGCGTTCCAGCCCCACCCGCACCGATCCACGGGACGGGTCCGGTTCAATCGTCGCGGTAGACCCGCTCCCGGCGCTCGTGACGCTCCTGGGCTTCGAGGGACAGCGTGGCGATGGGCCTGGCGTCGAGACGCTTGAGGGAGATCGGCTCGCCCGTTTCCTCGCAATAGCCGTAGGTGCCGTCTTCGAGGCGCGACAGCGCCGAGTCGATCTTGCCGGTGAGCTTGCGCTGGCGGTCGCGCGCCCTCAGCTCGATCGCCCTGTCCGTCTCAGAGGAAGCGCGGTCGGCGAGGTCGGGGTGGTTCTCGTTCTCGCTCTGGAGAGCGACCAGCGTGTCCTGCGCCTCGCGCAGGATCTCGCTTTTCCACCCGAGCAGCTTGCGACGAAAATATTCCCGTTGCCGGTCGTTCATGAACGGCTCGGCTTCGGTGGGTACGTAACCGTCCTCGATCGTGACTTTCGCCATCCTGACAACCCTTCGCCAACCCGTCGCGGCCGGTCTGCGGCGATGTTTCGCGAGCCTATAATGGAGCCCTGCCTCCACCACAACGCACTGCTTTGTCTCAACCTCCCCGTCGGGGCCGATGAGACGCCCCCTGCGGCAAACCCGTCACGGCTGTGCCGGGGGGCCGCCACCCTCCTTGCGGGCGACCAAACGGCGGATTTCCGCGCCCACGGCATCGGCGAGGCGTCGCGCCACCGGGTGGCGGTAGTGCCCAGCGTCGAAGAACTGGGACGGATCGTCGAGGTCCGGCCGGGGCCGGCGCCAGTCGAGGACGGCTGTGCGGGGGTGGACGCGGGCCGCCGCCGCGATCGCCGCCTTGCAGGCCGCCTCCGCCGCATGGCGGGCGGTGCCGGGCCGCGCCAGGGCGGCGGGCGCGATCGGCGGGAACACCACGACGAGGGCGGTCCTCGCGGGCAGGCCGCCGGCCAGATGCGCGAAACGCTCGGCGGCCGGGAAGCCGGGCCCGGCCCGGCCGGGGTCGGGGGTCTGCGGGGCGGGGGTATCGCGCTGGGCCGCCTGCGCCGCGGCCTGCCGGGCATCGCCCGCGGCGAGCCCGAGGTACTCGGGCTCGTAGTCCGACCAGCCGTCCGGCGGCGCGCGGGCCGGATCGCGCGCCAGCGCGCGGCCGAGGCGGTTGACCACCTCCTGCGCCACCGAGAACCGCAGGAGCCCGCGCAGGTAGGCCGTGGCGGAGTCGGACAGGAGCCAGAACGGGAACGACTTCGGGTTGGGCAGGGCCGGGTCGTCGGTGCACCAGTACTCGTCGGGCGCGATGACGATCGCCTCCGGTTGCGGGTGGTGGCGCAGGTACCAGGCGAGAATCGCGAACTGCTCGGCCGGGCTCGTCGCCGGCACCGAGAGCTGGACGAACGGGATGCCGGTGGCCTCGCCCAAGCGCTCGGGCGAGACGAGCTGGATGTGAGAGTTGCCGATCACCGCCCCGGCGAAGGCGGTGTCGCGCCCGCGGCTCGCCACGGCCGTGCGCGGCCCCTGCGGGCGCACGCCGACCCCCGTGGAGACCGGCGAACGGCCGCTGTCGTAGGGATCGACCAGGAAGGCGAGAAGCAGGTAGCCGGACAGGATCGCGGCGGCGGCGCCGCCGAACCATCCCGCGAAGGCGCGCCACGTCACGGCCATCGCTCAGAACTGGAAGTAGATGAAGTCGTAGTTCGCATCGTCCCCGATCTTCAGGAGGAGGACCACGAACAGCAGCGCGCTCAGGATCGCGGCGAGGCGGGAGGGCTGGACCCGCTGCACCGCGACCCAGGCGGTGGGGCCGAGCATGGCCACCGCCGCGGCCAGGACCAGGGTTCGCCAGCGAAAGCCCGAGCCCTGCGGGGCGAGACCCACCATCCCCCTGTAGATCGCCGCCACCGCCTCGAAGCTGGTGGCGCGAAACAACACCCAGGTGACCACGACGAAGAGGAAGGTGAGCGCCCAGCCGAGCAGCGCCGGCATCGGCAGCCCGGCCCGGCGCCAGAGCAGGGCCACGCCGAGCCCGACGCCGTGGGCGGCGCCCCAGGCGACGAAGGTGAGGCCGGCCCCGTGCCAGAGGCCGCCCAGCGTCATCGTGGCGAACAGGGCGCCGAACTGCACGGTAAGGCCATACCGGTTGCCGCCGAGGGGAATGTAGAGGTAGTCGCGCAGGAACCGCGACAGGGTCATGTGCCAGCGCCGCCAGAAATCCTGGAGCGAAGCGGCGCGGTAGGGCGCGTCGAAGTTCTGCGGCAGCACGATGCCGAACAGCAGCGCGATGCCGAGCGCCATGTCGGTGTAGCCGGAAAAATCGAAGTAGATCTGGAAGGTGAAGCCGAGCGCCGCCTGCCAGGCCTCGGCCATGGTGACGGCCTGCCCCGCGGCGGCCGCCTGGAACACCGGGTTGACCACGGCGCCCAGGGGATCGCCCAGGAAGACCTTCTTCGAGAGGCCGACGCAGAGGAGCAGGATGCCGCGCCCGAACCGTTCGGCGGCGTCGGGGCGCGCATAGGGCGCCTCGTCGAACTGGTGCATGATCTCGCGCCAGCGCACGAGGGGGCCGGCCAGCACCTGCGGGAAGAAGGCGATGTAGAGGGCGTAGCGCACGAGGCCGTAGGGCGGCGCCCGGCCGGCGCGCAGGTCCACCAGGTACATCACGTGGTGGAAGGTGAAGAACGAGATCCCCAGCGGCAGGACGAGATCGGCCTGCGGCAGCGCCACGCCCGGGACGAGGTTCGCCAGACCGGCGAAGAAGTTCAGGTACTTGAACGACGCCAGGACGACGAGGTTGGCCCCGATGGCGAGCGCGATCAGCCATCCCGCGCCGCTCCGCAGAAAGAGCCGCGCCACGAGCCAGTTCACGCCGATCGAGCCGGCCAGCAGCGGCACGAACCGCACGTCCCACCAGCCGTAGAACACGAACGAGAGGACGAGGAGGACGGGAAGCCGCCACTCGGGCCGGAAGCGGGCGGCGAGCCCGTGCAGGATCAGCGCGGCCGGCAGGAAGGCGAGGAGAAAGGGAAACGCGTTGAACAGCATCGGGGCCGAAGGCGGGCGCGCCGGTCGGCCGCCGGTTCGCATCGCGCGCCTTGTCGAAGATCACGGGCCGGGCGTCAACGGCGCGGAGACCGAACCGGCGAGGGCTTCGTCCTCGGGGCGACACGGAACGATCGATCGAGCCGGCCTTTGAACCCGTCATCCTTGTGCGGTTCGATGGTCTTCCGGCTGGCTTGTCGGTGCTCTCCAGAGACCGCACCTCTCTCTGGAGGACTCCTTCGAGGCCCGCTTCCGCGGGCGCCTCAGGATGAGGTGAGTGGGTGGGAGTTCTCGCCCGACACGCAGGCGATCAACCGAAACGTGGATCAGACCCCGCGCCCCATCTGCAGCTTGGCCAATTCCACCGCCGCCCGCAGCTCGATGTCGGCCACGAGGCCGTCGAGGCGGGGATCGCCGCTCGAGGCCGCCCGGTCGGAGAGGCGGCCGGCGATGGCCTGGAGGTCGCGGGTCGAGACCCGGCCCGTCAGGAGCGCCGCCTTGAGGCGGTCGAGGCCGTCGAGGAGGTCGTGGCCGCGCCGGGTCGAGCGGCGGCGGCGCTCCATCGGCGTCTCGGTCTGGCCCTGGAGGGTGAGGATCGCGTCGAGCCCGGCCAGCGAGGCCGCGGGCGGGGTTCCCACCGAGGGGGCCGCGGGCTGCGATCCGCCGAGGGCGAAGGCCGCGGCCTCCGGCCGGCGCCCGTTCGCGGCGGGCCCCGCAGCCTGGGCGACGAAGCGGGTGTCGACACGCATGGGTCAGCCGGTCCTCGCGGGGCGCACGCCCCGTCTCTGGGGGTCACCATCGGCGCGGCATGGTTAACCGGTCGTAAACGACCCGGCAGAAGCTGCCGGGTCGGCAGGAAAGGCGAGGGGGCCTGCTTTCGCCGGGAAAGGAGCGGACGGAAGAAATCGTTCTCTTTCAAGGGGATGGATTAACCCGGCGGTTGGCATGCTCCTGGCAGACTGGACCGGGCGACCCGCTCAACCCGCGTCAGGCACCATGGCCACCACGACGTCCCGTTCCCTCATCCGCTTCTTCGGCTTGGCGGTCGCCATGCTGCTGGGGCTGGCGGATTCCGCCTCCGCCCTGTCGCGGGTCAAGGACCTCGCCTCGATCGAGGGGGTGCGCCAGAACCAGCTCGTGGGCTACGGCATCGTCGTCGGCCTCAACGGCACCGGCGACACCCTCAACAACATCCCCTTCACCCGCCAGTCCCTCCAGTCGATGCTGGAGCGCCTCGGCGTCAACACCCGCGGCGCCACCATGCGCACGCAGAACCTCGCCGCGGTGATGGTGACGGCGAGCCTGCCGCCCTTCGCCACGCAGGGCAACCGCATCGACATCACGGTGTCGTCGCTGGGAGACGCCAAGTCGCTCCAGGGCGGCACCCTGCTGGTGACGCCGCTGCTGGGCGCCGACGGCGAGGTCTATGCCCTGGCACAAGGGTCGGTGGCCATCGCCGGGTTCTCGGCGGAAGGGGACGCGGCCAAGATCACCCGCGGCGTGCCCACCAACGGGCGGGTGCCCAACGGCGCCATGATCGAGCGCGAGATGGCGTTCAAGATGAACGACATGCGCACCCTGCGCCTGTCCCTGCGCAACCCCGACTTCACCACCTCGAAGCGGATCGCGGCGGCCATCAACGACTTCATGGGCGCCGACACCGCCGAGCCCACCGACCCGGCCACCGTGACCCTGCAGATCCCGGCCAAGTACACCGGCAACATGATCCGCCTCGTCACCGAGATCGAGCAGCTCAAGGTCGAGCCCGACCAGACCGCGCGGGTGGTGGTGGACGAGCGCTCGGGCATCATCGTGATGGGCCGCGACGTGCGCGTCTCCACGGTGGCGATCGCCCAGGGCAACCTCACCGTCACCATCACCGAGCAGCCGCAGGTGAGCCAGCCGGCCCCCCTCAGCCAGGGCCAGACCGTGGTGGTGCCGCGCACCGGGGTGCGGGTCGACACCGGCGACGGCAACAAGCTCGCCCTGGTCAAGGAGGGCGTCACCCTGCGCGAGCTGGTGGACGGCCTCAACGCCCTGGGCATCGGCCCGCGCGACCTCATCTCGATCCTTCAGGCGATCAAGACCGCCGGCGCCCTCCAGGCCGACATCGAGGTGATGTGAGCCGATGACGACCGTCCCTTTTCCCGTCCACCGCAGGTCACCGTCATGATCCTCGCCCCCTTCGCGGTCTCGGCCGCCATCGGCGTCGGCAAAGCCATCGTCGGCGACCTGGCCGCGGGCCTGAGCGGCAACGGCAAGGCGAAAAGCCTCGCCGAATCGCAATCGGCCCTCGATGGCAAGTCGGCCCTTGATGGCAAGTCGGCCGCCAAGGCGCGCAAGACCGCCACCGAGTTCGAGACGATGTTCCTGGAGAACACCCTCGACAAGCTCACCGCCTCGGAGGGTACCGACGGGCCGCTGGGCGAGAACGGCACCGGCGGCGGCGTCTACCGCTCGATGCTGACCAAGGAATACGCCGGCCAGATCGTGAAGAGCGGCGGCGTCGGCATCGGCGACCAGGTGTTTCGCGAGATGATGCGCATGCAGGAGGCCTCCCGTGGCGCAGCCTGACGACGCCCGCACGGTCCGGATCGGCGACCGGCAGGGCGCCATCGCCCTGGTGGCGCAGGTGATGGCCGATCTCCAGGCGCTGGAAGCCGTGCTCGACGCCGAGACCGCCCTGGTCCGCCAGGGCCGCCTGCGCGACGGCCTCGGCGCGGTCGAGCGCAAGACCGCGCTGATGGGCGCCTACCTCCAGGGGCTCGAGGCGGCCAAAGCCAACGCCATCGCGCTGGCACGCTTCGCGCCCGAGGGGATCGAGGGCCTCAAGGCCGCGCACCGGCGCTTCACCGGGGTGGTCGAGACCAACCAGATCGTGCTCGCCACCGCCCGCTCGGTGGCGGAGGGCCTCGTCAAGACCCTGGCCACCGAGATGAGCCGGTCGCGGGTGGCCACCGTCTACGGCATGCCGTCGAACGCGCCCTCGCCCTACGGCCGCGCCGGTGCCGCCCGCAGCCAGCCGCTGATGCTGTCGCGCAACCTTTAGCGGGTCGTTCAGGGGTCATTCCCCCGCGAGGGCGGCCAGCACCGTCGGCAGCATCTCGGGCAGGTCCTCGGCGATGAGGCCGGGCCCGAACCGCAGCCCGGCGTCGCCGTGCAGCCAGACGGCGGCGGCCGCCGCCTCGAAGGCCGGCATCCCCTGCGCCAGCAGCCCGGCGACGAGGCCGCCGAGCACGTCGCCCGAGCCGGCGGTGCCCAGATGCGCGCTGGCGTGGTCGTTGATCGCCACCCGTCCGTCGGGGGCGGCCACCACCGTGTCGGCCCCCTTCAGCACCACGACGGCGCCGACGAGGGCCGCCGCCCGGCGCGTCCGGTCGAGCTTGGACAGGCCCTCCTCGAGCGCGTCGGTGTCGGCGAACAGGCGCTCGAACTCGCCCTCGTGGGGGGTGAGCACGGCGGTCCCGCCGCCGTCGGCCACATGGGCGCCCAGCAAGGCCGCCTGTCCCTTGAAGCTCGTGAGCGCATCGGCATCGAGGACGAGGCCGCGCCCGACGGCGGCCGCCACCGCGACGAGATCGCGGGTGGCCTCGCCGATACCGAGGCCTGGCCCCGCCAGGACGACGTTGAGGCGCTCGTCGACGAGGAGGTCGTCGAGATCGTCGGCCGTGTCGCTGGCGCGCAGCATGATCGCGGTGAGGTGGGCCGCGTTCTCGGGCAGCGCCGAGGTCGGCGAGGCGAGGGTGACGAGGCCGGCCCCGACGCGAAGGGCCGCCCTGGCGGCCAGACGCGCCGCCCCGGTGCGATAGGCGGGGCCGGACAGCACCACCGCATGGCCGCGGGTGTACTTGTGGCTCGACGCCGTCAGCCGCGGCAGGTGCGCCAGCCACAGCTCCGGCCCGTTGCGGACCATGGCCGGGCCCGACCGGGCGAGCCCTTCGGCATGGGCGGCGCGCCCGCTGCCGATGGCGGCCACATGGACCGTCCCGCACAGGGACCGGCCGGGTTCGAGCAGGTGGCCCGGCTTGAGGGCCACGAAGGTCACGGTCTCGGTGGCCTGCACGGCGAGGCCGCGCACCGCCCCGGTATCGCCGTCGACGCCGCTGGGCACGTCGACGGACAGGACCGGGACGCCGGAGGCGTTCACCGCAGCGATGGCGGAGGCGGCCACACCCTCGACGTCGCGGGCGAGGCCCGCACCGAAGAGGGCATCGACCACGAGGCCGTAGGCGGCCGGATCGCCCATCGCCTCCAAGGGATCGGCGCCGCCCGACCAAGCGGCGGCGGCCAGCGCCGCGTCGCCTGCGAGCGATTCGACGGTGCCGAGCAGGTGCAGCGCGACCCGGTAGCCGGATTCGACGAGCTCCTGCGCGGCCACGAAACCGTCGCCGCCGTTGTTGCCGGGCCCGCACAGGACGAGGATCGGGTGGTCGTCGGGGACGAGCGCGCGGGCGCGATCGGCGATCGCGCCGCCGGCATGGCGCATCAGGGTGAAGCCGGTGATGCCGCCGGCGATGGCATGGGCATCGCAGGCCCGCATCCCCGCCACGGTCATCAGGTGCGCGTCGCTCATCCAGCCTCTCCCGATATGTTGCCTGCCGGCGCCCGGTTCTGCCCACGAAACGGGATCGGCGTCGCCGGCTGCCGCAACGATTTGCATCGTTTGCACAGAGGGTGGGCGGTTTTAGGAAAAATCCGGTCGCCAACGCCGTGGCGCCCCCGGGGTCTCGGTGCTAGAAAATACCGTTCCGTCACAAGCAGGTCAGGCCCGTTCGGCATGAAGAAGATCGAAGCGATCATCAAGCCCTTCAAGCTCGACGAGGTGAAGGAGGCGCTTCAGGAGGTCGGCCTGCAGGGCATCACCGTGATCGAGGCCAAGGGCTTCGGCCGCCAGAAGGGCCATACCGAGCTCTATCGCGGCGCCGAATACGTGGTCGACTTCCTGCCCAAGGTGAAGCTCGAGATCGTGCTGGCGGATTCGCTGGTGGAAGGCGCCGTGGAGGCGATCCGCAAGTCGGCCCAGACCGGCCGCATCGGCGACGGCAAGATCTTCGTCTCCTCGATCGAAGAGGCGATCCGCATCCGCACCGGCGAGACCGGCGGCGACGCGATCTGACGGCCCGCCGCCGTCCCGCGCCACGGTTCGCGTCCGGGGCTTGCGCGAAGGGCCGCCGTCATACGAGAACGCGCCTGCCGGCCCGGGGCCCGGGCGCCCGGAAATGCCCGCCGGAGCTTGAGAAAATCCCAACGGTGCTCGGAAAAGGTCCGTTCGGCGTCATCGCCGCGTCGGCGCTTTTCCTGTACACGACACCTCTCGACCGCGGGGCGTGCGAACGGCCCGTGAAATAACCACGGCTGAATGCCGAGCGAGCAAGGAGGCTTCAAGGAATGGCCAAGAAAGCTGCCGACGTCCTCAGAGAGATCAAGGACAACGACGTCAAATACGTCGACTTCCGTTTCACCGACCCGCGGGGCAAGTGGCAGCACGTCACCTTCGACGTCTCCCTCGTCGACGACGAGATCTTTGCCGAAGGCACGATGTTCGACGGCTCGTCCATCGCCGGCTGGAAGGCGATCAACGAGTCCGACATGCTGCTGATGCCCGACCCGGCCACCGCCTGCATGGACCCGTTCTTCTCGGCCTCCACCATGTCGATCGTCTGCGACGTGCTCGAGCCCGGCACCGGGGAGCCCTATTCGCGCGATCCGCGCAGCATCGCCAAGAAGGCCGAAGCCTACCTCAAGTCCACCGGCATCGGCGACACCATCTACGTCGGCCCCGAGGCCGAGTTCTTCGTGTTCGACGACGTGAAGTTCGCGGCCGAGCCCTACAACACCGGCTTCAAGCTCGATTCGGTCGAACTGCCGATCAACGGCATGACCGACTACGAGGGCGGCAACCTCGGCCACCGCGTCCAGACCAAGGGCGGCTACTTCCCGGTGCCGCCGCAGGATTCGGCGCAGGACATGCGCGGCGAGATGCTGGCGGCGATGCAGTCCATGGGCGTCACGGTGGAGAAGCACCACCACGAGGTGGCGAGCGCCCAGCACGAGCTCGGCATGAAGTTCGACACGCTGACCCTGCTCGCCGACCACATGCAGATCTACAAGTACTGCATCCACAACGTCGCGCAGAGCTACGGCAAGACCGCGACCTTCATGCCCAAGCCCGTCTACGGCGACAACGGCTCGGGGATGCACGTCCACCAGTCGATCTGGAAGGACGGCAAGCCGGTCTTCGCCGGCAACAAATACGCCGATCTGAGCCAGGAGTGCCTGTGGTTCATCGGAGGCACGATCCGCCACGCCAAGGCGCTCAACGCCTTCACCAACCCCTCCACCAACTCCTACAAGCGCCTGGTGCCCGGCTACGAGGCGCCCGTGCTGCTGGCCTATTCGGCCCGCAACCGCTCCGCCTCCTGCCGCATCCCGTGGACCAACAACCCCAAGGCCAAGCGCGTCGAGGTCCGTTTCCCCGATCCGATGGCCAACCCCTACCTCGCCTTCGCGGCCCTGCTGATGGCCGGCCTCGACGGGATCGTGAACAAGATCGATCCGGGTGCGGCCATGGACAAGGACCTCTACGATCTGCCCCCGCGCGAACTGAAGAAGATCCCCACCGTGTGCGGCAGCTTGCGTGAAGCCCTGTCCAACCTCGACAAGGACCGCACCTTCCTCAAGTCGGGCGGCGTCTTCAACGACGACTTCATCGATTCGTTCATCGAGCTGAAGATGACGGAAGTGATGCGCTACGAGATGACCCCGCATCCGGTCGAGTTCATGATGTATTACTCGCAGTAATCGGTTCCGGGCGCGACGCCCGGATCCGATGCGATCGTCGACGATGCGACGTGGCGCCGGGGCCTCCAACGAGGCTCCGGCGCTTCGCGTTCGGCGACAGGCCCGGCCAGGGACGCCTGCGGCCCGGCTCGCGGCCGGTCGGCGACGGCAGGAACCCGGCCGGGTGGCGGGCCGCCGGAAGCGGCGGTAAACCGGGTCGACGCTCGCTCGCCATGAGCGGCCGGTCGGACGACCGGAGATCGTCCTGCGGGACGCCCCGTCGCCCGCAACCGCCCCGTGGCCGGTCATCCGCATGCTCCATCTCGACCATCTCACGATCATCGCCCCGACCCTGCGGGAGGGGGTGGCGCACGTTCGCGACGCCCTCGGCCTCGACATGCCCTTCGGCGGCCGGCACCCGGAGATGGGCACGGTCAATCACCTGCTCCGCCTCGGCGACGACGTCTTCCTCGAGATCATCGCGGTCGATCCGCAGGCCGCCCGCCCGGACCGTCCGCGCTGGTTCGGCCTCGACGATGCGGACCGGGTCCGGCGCGACTGGGACGCCGGCCGCCGGCTCCGGACCTGGGTCGCGCGAACGTCCGACCTCGGACCGGCGCTGGACCGGATGGCACCCCTGCTGGGACGCCCGCGGCGCGTCTCGCGGGGCGACCGGGTCTGGTCCTTCGGCGTCAGGGACGACGGTGCGCTTCCCCTCGACGGGCTGGCGCCCTGCCTGATCGACTGGGGCGCGCGCGGCTCCCCGGCCGCCGCCATGCCGGACGCCGGTGCCCGCCTGTCCGCCTTCGTCGTCGAACACCCCGACCCCGCGCAGGTCGAACGCCTGCATCGCGAGCTCGGCCTCGCCTCGCCGATCGCGATCCGGGCGGGTCCGCAGCTGCGCTACGAGGCCGTCGTCGCGACGCCGGCCGGTCTTCGGACCCTGTGGTAAGGATGCGGGCGGAAACGGGCGATGGCCGGGCAAATCCGCCAGGCTCGCCGCGCCATCTCGGGAGACGCCCATGACCCTCACGATCCCCGTCATCCTCGGCTCCGTCCGCTCGGACCGGCAGGGCCTGCGCGCCGCCCGCTTCCTGATCGCGCAGCTCGAGGCGCGCGGATACGAGGCGCCGCTGGTCGACCCGGCCGTGCTGCAGCTCCCGCTCCTCGACCGGATGTACAAGGAGTACCCCAAGGGCGAGGCGCCCGGGGTGCTGGAGGATCTCGCCGTCCTCTACCGGCGCTCGGATGCCTTCCTGGTGGTCTCGGCCGAGTACAACCATTCCATTCCGCCGGCCCTGTCCAACACCCTCGACCACTTCCTCGAGGAATACGCCTGGCGACCGTCGGCGATCTGCTGCTACTCGGCCGGCCAGTACGGCGGCGTGCGGGCGGCGATGCAATTGCGCGCCATGCTGTGCGAGCTCGGCACCCCGAGCATCCCCTCGCTGCTGCCGATCCCGCGGATCGGCAAGGCCCTCGACGCGGACGGCGCGGCGAAGGAGGAGTGGCTCGGCCGGGCGGCCGCGCGCTTTCTCGACGAACTGGTCTGGTACGCCGAGGCACTGAAGCAGAAGCGTGCGGGTGGGACGCCGTATTGAGACGCGCCCGCGTCGACATTGCCCGGGACGGCCAGCGTTCCCATGTTGCGTGGACGAGTCGAATGGTGTCCCATCGGCTCACCTATTCTTTGCGCGCCTCGTCCGGCGCAGCGAGCCCCCATCCTTGGCCAAGCGCATCCACCCCAACCCGAACGGGCCCGCCTTTCCCTCGCGCGAACAGGTGCTCGCCTTCATCGCCGGGTCGTCCGAAAAGGTCGGCAAGCGCGAGATCGCCCAGGCCTTCGGCATCAAGGGTGCGGCCAAGATCGAGCTGAAGCGGCTGCTCAAGGAGATCGAGGAGGACGGCGAGGTCGAGGGCGGGCGCGGCGGCCTCACGCCCGCCGGGCGCCTGCCGCCGGTGGTGCTGGCCGACATCACCGGCCGCGACCGCGACGGCGAGTTCGTCGCGATGCCCGCCGAATGGGACCACGCCAAGGGCCCGCCCCCGAAGATCCGCGTCGAGATCCCCCGCGGCGGCCGCAAGCCCGGACGGCCGGCGCCGGGGATCGGCGACCGCGCGCTCCTGCGCGTCGAGCAGGAAGAGGGCGACCGCGGCCGCTACGCCGGCCGCATCGTCAAGGTCATCGGCAAGAACAAGGCCGACGTCATCGGCGTCTACCGCACCGGCCGGGACGGCGGCCGCATCGTGCCCGTGGAGAAGCGGGCGCAGGGGCGCGAGATCGCGATCCCCGCCGGAGAGGAGGGCACGGCGCGCGACGGCGACCTCGTCAGCGTCACGCTCACCCGCGAGACCCGGTTCGGCCTGCCGCAGGGGCGGGTGCGCGAGCGCCTGGGGTCGCTGGGCTCCGAGAAGGCGGTGAGCCTGATCGCGCTCCACCTCCACCACATCCCGCACGTGTTCGCAGCCGACACCCTGGCGGAGGCCGACGCGGTGAAGGCCGCCGGCCTGAAGGGCCGCGAGGACTGGCGCGACCGGCCGCTGCTGACCATCGATCCGCCCGACGCCAAGGACCACGACGACGCCGTGATGGCGGTGCCCGACGACGACCCGGACAATCCGCAGGGGTTCGTCGTCACCGTCGCCATCGCCGATGTGGCGGCCTACGTCCGCGCCGGCACCGCGCTCGACCGCGAGGCGCTGATGCGCGGCAACTCGGTCTACTTCCCCGACCGGGTGGTGCCGATGCTGCCCGAGCGCATCTCCAACGACCTCTGCTCCCTGCGCCAGGGCGAGGACCGCCCGGCGCTGGCGGTGCGCATGGTGATCGGCGCCGACGGGGTGAAGCGCCGCCACACCTTCCACCGCGTGATGATGCGCTCGACGGCCAAACTCGCCTACGCGCAGGCGCAGGCCGCCATCGACGGGCACCCCGACGACACCACGGCGCCGCTCCTCGACACCGCCCTGCGTCCGCTCTGGGGCGCCTACGCGGCCCTCGTGAAGGCCCGCGAGGCGAGGGGGCCGCTCGCCCTCGACCTGCCCGAGCGCAAGGTGCTGCTGACCGCCGACGGCGCCGTCGACCGCGTCGTGGTGCCCGCCCGCCTCGACGCCCACCGGCTGATCGAGGAGTTCATGATCCTCGCCAACGTCGCCGCCGCCGAGACCCTGGAACAGGCCCGTCAACCGCTGATCTACCGCGTCCACGACGAACCGGCCCTGGAGAAGATGCGGGCTCTGGGCGAAGTGCTGGCCTCCATCGGCATCAAGCTGCCCAAGGAAGGCGCCCTGCGCCCGGCCCTGTTCAACCGCATCCTCGGCCTGGTGGCCGAGACCGAGCACGCGCTGTTCATCAACGAGGTGGTGCTGCGCAGCCAGGCGCAGGCGGTCTACGCGAGCCAGAACCTCGGGCACTTCGGGCTGAACCTGCGCCGCTACGCCCATTTCACCTCGCCGATCCGGCGCTACGCCGATCTCATCGTCCACCGCGCGCTGATCACCGCCTGCCGGCTCGGGAGCGACGGCCTGTCGTCCGACGTCACGATCGGCGCCCTCGACCAGATCGGCGAGCAGATCTCCGCGGCCGAGCGCCGGGCGATGGCGGCCGAGCGCGAGACCATCGACCGGCTGATCGCGCACCACCTCGCCGACAAGGTCGGGGCCACCTTCACCGGGCGGATCTCAGGGGTCACGCGCTCCGGGCTCTTCATCAAGCTCGACGACACCGGAGCCGACGGCTTCGTGCCGATCTCGACCCTCGGGGCCGATTACTACCGCCACGACGAATCGCGCCATGCCCTGGTGGGCGAGCGCAGCGGGGAGACCCATCGCCTGGGCGATCCCGTCGAGGTGAGGCTGGTGGAGGCCGCCGCCGTGGCCGGCGCCCTGCGCTTCGAACTGCTGTCGGAGGGCCGCGCCCGCGAGGACAAGCGCGCCACCGCGCCGGGCTCGCGGCCGGTCCGCCGGGCCGGCGTCCCCGGCCGGCCCGGCGGCATCCGCAACACCGGGTCGCGCCACCGCGGCTCGCGCCGCTGAGGCGAACGGGGTAAGCTCGTCGCATGGCCGTTCAGGACGACGATATGACGACGCCAAGTGCGACGACCGCTCCGACCGTCAGAAAAGGACTGGTCCGCTCCATGGCGACCGGCTTCCTCGGCCGGTGCCCGCATTGCGGCGAGGGCAAGATCTTCGGCCGCTTCCTGAAGGTGCGGCCCGAGTGCGAGGCCTGCGGGCTGGAAATGCATCACCACCGGGCCGACGACCTGCCGCCCTACATCGTGATCTTCATCGTCGGGCACATCGTCGGCTACGCGCTCCTGAAGATGGAGACCGAATACGACGTGCCCTTGTGGTTCCAGCTGAGCTTCTGGCCCATCGTCACCCTGATCATGGCGATGGCGCTGCTGCAGCCGGTGAAGGGCGCCGTGGTGGGCCTGCAATATGCGCTTGGCATGCATGGCTTCGCCACGCTACCGCTGCCCCGCGCCGAGGCGGCGGTGCGGCCCGAGGACCTGCAGCATGGACCCGATTTCCGGCGCGGACCCGGCGACGACAGAACCCCCGGCCTCGGCCACGCCTGAGCGGGGCGGGCGCCCGCCAGCCGCGCGGCCGCGCAACGCCGCCACCCTCATCCTCGTGGACCGCAAGGGCCGCACGCCCAAGGTGCTGATGGGCCGGAGGCACGCCGGCCTCGCGTTCATGCCGGGCAAATTCGTCTTCCCCGGCGGGCGTATCGAGACTTGGGACCGGCACATGCCGGTGGCCGGCGCGCTCTCGGCCAGGGCCGAGGCCGCCCTGACGGCCCAGGTGGTGCGCCCGCCCCATCATCTCGGCCGATCCCTCGCCCTGGCGGCGATCCGCGAGACCTACGAGGAGACGGGCCTGCTCCTGGGCACCCGCGACTACGGCGCGCCCGAGGACGTACCGGACGGCCCCTGGGCGGCGTTCCGGGACAACGGCGTCCTGCCCGACCTGGAGGCGATGCATCTCGTCGCCCGGGCCATCACCCCGCCGGGGCGGCCGCGCCGGTTCGACACCCGCTTCTTCGCCATCGACCGCACGGCGGTGGCGGGCGAGACGCCCGGCGTGGTGACACCCGACTCCGAACTCGTCGAACTCGTCTGGGTGAACCTGTCCCAGGCGCGCAAGCTCGACCTGCCGCGCATCACCGACGTCATTCTCGGCGACCTGGAAGCGCAGGTCGCCGGCGGCTTCGCGCCCTATCTGCCGATCCCGTTCTATTTCGAGCGTCGGGGCCAGCGGCAGCGCGTGCTCCTCTGACGGGCGGCCGGCAGCGGGCCGGCAGGCTGCGCCACGCGCTCGATCGCCGTTCGGGCTCGCGGATCAGGACCGGCGCGGCTGAGGCGCGTCCTGGATCGCAGCCGCATGGTACCAGCTGCCGCTGAAGTCGCAGACCGGCACCTGCTGGGCGTCCTGGGCGGATCCGGGCTTGAGGCCGGACGGCTGCCCCGAGCCGGTTGCCCGCGTCCGCGGCACGAAGGCGTAGATCTTGGCGGTTTCGCGCGTATTGCTGATCGTCATCGGTGCTGTCTCTCTATGGCGCCGGAGCGTATGGCGCTCGATATGACGTCATCATAGCCCAATTCTGACCCCGATTGCACGGTTTACTTCCATCTATTCCGATGAGTGCGATCATTATGAGCATGCCGTATTTTAAATCAGGCCGTAGAGCGCGAGTTTGATCACAGTTTAACGATGCGCATATTTCCATCACCTTTTAGCGATGCGAGAAAAAGCGGCAGACACGCGACGAGATCGATATTGCGATGCAAAAGGATCTACGCGCACCCTCGAGGAGCGAGGGCTTCGTCCGGCGTGGTCATCGCTCCGGCCGCAAGTCTTTCGCAAGGGCGGGGGGCGTAGGGACAGGTCGGGTTCGCCGTCCCGGAGCCGGTGCAAGAGATGCATTCGAGACAGACATGCACTTGAGACAGACATGGATCTGAGACTCCGTCTCGACGGTCGCGCCCCACGCCGCTGGCACGCGACGCTGATGACGCGTCTGATGCGGCTGCCCGGCATCGCGCTCGACCTCGATGCCTCGCCCGGCCCCGGCGGCCTGCCGGACAACGCGGCCCTGCTGTTCCGCCTCGAAGCGCTCATCGGGCGCGTGCCGGCGAACGGCCCCTCGGCCCCGCTGCCACCGGACGCGCTCAGGGCCTATCCGGCACCGCGCGACGCGACGCCCGACCTCGTGATCGACCTGTGCGGCGATGTCGTCGCCGGCGCCGCCCCGCGGGTCTGGACGCTGCGCTTCGACGGGGTCGCCGGCGAAGAGGGCCTGCTCGCCTGTCTCCTCGACGGACGGATGCCGGTGGCGACCCTGGCGGAGGACGGCCGCACCCACGTCGCGGCCCGGCTCGGCACCGAATCGATCGGTGCCGCGCTGATCTCCTTCGAAGACGCCCTCGCCCGCGTCACGACGCTCATCGTGGCGGCGGTGTCGCAGCACGAGCCCGCCATGCCGCAGGGCGGGGCCGTTGTGCCCACCCCGCCGCCGCCGCCCGACCTCGGGCTGCCGGCCCTCGCCCGGCGCGCGACGCGGATGCTGGCCTGGGCGGTACTGCGGCGGATCTACCACCTGTGCTACCGGGCGCCGCACTGGCGTGTCGGCTGGCGTCACCTGACCGGGCCCGACCTCGTCGACCTCAGGGCACTGCCGGGGACCGGCTGGCACGACCTGCCCGACGACGGCCACCGCTTCTACGCCGACCCCTTCGCCATCGACCACGGCGGCCGCACGGTGCTGTTCGTGGAGGATTACGAGCACGCCCGCGGCAAGGCGATCATCTCGGCGGTGGCGTTCGGCGAGAACGGTCCGGTGGGTACGCCGGTCCCGGTCCTCGACGAGCCCTACCACCTCTCCTACCCGTTCGTGTTCGCCCGCGACGGGCAGGTCTGGATGATCCCGGAGGGCTCGGCCAACGGCACCGTCGACCTCTACCGCGCCACCGCCTTTCCCGGCGGCTGGGTGAAGGAGGCGACCCTGCTCTCCGGCCTGACCGCCGGCGACGTGACCCTGCTCGAACACGCCGGGCGCTGGTGGATGTTCGCCACCGTGCGCGACGTCCACGCCGACCACGACGGCGGCCCGGTGCGCGGTTCCTATTCCGACGCCCTGCATCTGTGGTCCGCCCCGGATTTCCGGGGGCCCTGGACCGCGCATGCCCACAACCCGGTGCTCATCGACATCGCCTCGGCCCGCCCGGCCGGCCACATCGTCGCCCGCGACGGCGTCCTGATCCGCCCGGTGCAGGACGGACGGCGCGGTTACGGCGAGGCCCTGGCGCTGGCCCGGATCGACCGCCTCGACGACGACGGATTCGGCCAGACCGTCGAGACGACCGTCCGGGCCGGGCCCGGCTGGCGCGGCAAGCGCTTCCACACCCTCAACCGGTCCGAGCGGTTCGAATTCATCGACGGCTCCGGTCGCGCCCCGCGCTGGCCCATCCGCGGGCACGGTTGAAGCCGGCTCTTCATCCGGACCTCGACGAAGAATTGTATCGACCGACGATTCGATGCGGGAACCAAGGCGCTCGCGGTGCGGTTGCGGAACGTCGAAACGACACGGGGCCCAGGCTGCCGGTCCGTTCGGTGTTCATCAGCCTTCCCGAACCGCCGGTCCGGCCCAACCGACCACGCCTGCTCCGAGAGCCCGCTTTCGGACGGGGCCGTCATCGGGCCCGCCCCACGGCCGATCACGTCAGGACCACCGATGACGGCACAGCCTTCCTCCGATCAGCACGTCCGCACGCCCTCGGCCCGGTCCCTGCGCGGCCTCGACGCCCTCAACTTCTTCCTCGCCGACGTGCGCGACGGCCTCGGCCCCTATCTGGCCATCTACCTCATCGCCGTGCGCGGCCCCGACCAGGGCTGGAACGAGGCGACCACGGGCCTGATCATGACCATCGCCGGCATCGCCGGCCTCATCGCGCAGACGCCGGCCGGCGCCCTGATCGACCGCAGCAGCCACAAGCGCGCCATCGTCATCGCCGGCGCCCTGGCGGTGACGGCGAGCTGCCTGACACTGCCCTTCGTGTCGAACTTCTACGTCGTGGCCGCCACCCAATCGGTGGCCGGCATCGCCGGGGCGGTGTTCCCGCCCGCGCTAGCCGCGATCACGCTGGGCGTCGTCGGCCCGAAGATGTTCGCCAAGCGCATCGGCCGCAACGAGGGCTTCAACCACGCCGGCAACGCGGTCTCGGCGGCCATCGCCGGCTCGACCGCCTACTTCTTCGGGCCGATCGTGGTGTTCTGGCTGATGGCGGTGCTGGCGGTCCTCAGCGTCGGCGCGATGCTGATGGTGCCGGCCGACGCCATCGACGACGATCTCGCCCGCGGCCTCGACGAGAAGGCCGGACAATCGGACGAGCAGGCCTCCGGCATCGGCGCCCTGCTGCAGAACCGCTACCTGATGCTGTTCGCGGTGCTGGCGGCGATCTTCCACCTCTCTAACGCGGCGATGCTGACCTCGGTCGGGCAACTGCTGACCAAGCTCGCCGGCAAGGAGAGCGCGACGTCGCTGATCTCCGTCTGCATCGTGGCGGCGCAATTCGTGATGGTGCCGGTCGCCGTCTTCGTCGGCGCCAAGGCGGACGCCATCGGGCGCAAGCCGATCTTCCTCGTGGCGTTCGGCGTCCTCGCCCTGCGCGGCGCGCTCTATACCGTCTCGGACAACCCCTACTACCTCGTCGGCGTCCAGCTCCTCGACGGGGTCGGGGCCGGCATCTACGGGGCGCTGTTTCCTATCGTGGTCGCCGACCTCACCCGCGGCACCGGGCGCTTCAACGTCTCGCAGGGTGCGGTCGCCACCACGCAGGGGCTCGGCGCCTCGTTCTCGGCGACGCTGGCCGGCCTCATCATCGTCTCGGCGGGCTATTCCACCGCCTTCCTGGTGCTGGCGGGCATCGCCGCGGCGGGCTTCGTGCTCTACCTCGTCGCGATGCCCGAGACCTACGGCTACGCCCCGCCGACCTCGTCGGGCACGAAGGACGGCGGCCGACGGCCGGTGGCGACGCCCGCGGAATAGGGCCTCGCCCGGTCGGTGCTATCCTCCCCGCGCGACGAAGAGAGATCGTGCCGGGGAGGGCGGAATGCGGGTGATGGTTCTGGTCAAGGCGACCACCGAGAGCGAGGCTGGCGTCATGCCCTCGCCCGACCTCCTCGAGGCGATGGGACGCTACAACACCGAACTAATTGCGGCCGGCATCCTGAAGGCGGGGGAGGGCCTCCGCCCGACCTCCAGGGGCAAGAGGGTGGCGTTCGACGGGGCGGATCGCACCGTCGTCGACGGGCCGTTCCCCGGGCCGCACGACCTCGTCGCCGGTTTCTGGCTGTGGGAGGTCGACGACCTGGACCAGGCGGTGGAATGGGTGAAGCGGTGCCCCAACCCGATGCTCGGCCCCAGCGTCATCGAGATCCGGCCGCTGTTCGAGCCTTCGGACTTTCTCCCCTGATCGGCCGTGGCGCGGCGGCGTATAGGATTTATTTCACGTGAAACACGTCCGGCCGGTCTGATCCCACAATAGGCAGCGCCGGGCGATAGCCCGGTCGAAGGGATGGCCGAAGGGGATGGCAAGGTCCGTGCAACGGGGGCTCGCCGGAGCGGCCGAGCGGCCGCGAACGCGCCGATGCACGACCGGGGGCCCGATGCTGCACCATCGCCTGCTGGGCTATCTCGACGAGGTCGCACGCAGCGGCTCGATCCGCGCCGCGGCGGCGCGCCTGGACGTGGCCTCGAGCGCGATCAACCGCCAGATCCTCGCCCTCGAGGCGCAGATGGGCACGCCGCTGTTCGAGCGGATGCCGCGGGGCCTGCGCCTCACCGCCACCGGCGAGATCCTGATCCGCCACGTGCGCGACACCCTGCGCGGCCACGAGCAGGCGCTGGCCCAGGCCGCCGCCCTCAAGGGGCTCAGCCGCGGACGGGTGACGATCGCCACCATGGCCGGCCTCGCCGCCGGATTGCTCGCCGACGTGATCCGCGAGTTCCGCGAGATCCATCCCGACATCGTGGTCACGGTGCTCGTCCTGCCGGCCGAGGGCATCGTCGCGGCACTCCTGGCCGGCGAGGCGGACCTGGCGCTGGCCTACCGGTTGCCGTCGCATCCGCGCCTGACCTGCATCGCCGCCTTCGAGCATCACCTCGGGGCTGTGATGGCGCCGACGCACCCCTTGAACGGGCGCGACCGCCTGCGGCTGGCGGACTGCCTCGCCTATCCGCTGGTGGTCGCCGACCCGTCCATGACCCTGCGCGAGATCCTCGACGACCTGGTGCCGCCAGGGCTCGCCCTCACGCCGGCGGTGGAGACCAATTCCATCGAATTGATGAAACGCCTGGCGATGACGGCGCCGCACATCGCCTTCGTCAACCTGCCGGACGTCTGCGACGAGATCCGCCGCGGCGTCCTCGCCTTCATGCCGCTCACCGAAGCCGGCGCCGTTACCCAGACCGCCCGCCTGATGCAGCGGTCGCGCGCGCATCTCGACGGCCCGACCCACCTCTTGGCCCGGCGCATCGAGGCCGCCTTCGACATCCACGGTACCGTCGACTGATGCGCGACCGTCCCGATCCCGCGGACGGCGGGGCCCAAGGGCGGAACCCGCCGATGTCCACCCCGTCCCGGACCGATGCCGCCCGGTCTAAGTCCTTGCCATGACGTGGGTGCTGGTGACAGGTCCGATGGCGCGGCCTATCAAGGCGCGAAGCGGCATGCCCGAGTCGTCGGGGAACGGCCCTGCCGTCCCGTGGCAGTCCGCACCCATCGGCGGACCACGCGCCGGACCGGTGCGCGCGTCGACGAGGCCGGCTGCGAACAGGAACCAGAGGGTCACAACGGATGCGCATCGCTATCGTAGGGTCCGGCTACGTCGGCCTCGTCTCGGGAACCTGCTTTGCCGATTTCGGACACGACGTGATCTGCGTCGACAAGGACCCGGCCAAGATCGAGGCCCTGAAGGCCGGCCGCATGCCGATCTACGAGCCCGGGCTGGAGGCGCTGGTGGCCGACAACGTGCGCCAGGGCCGCCTCAGCTTCACCACGGACTTCGCGCCGGCGGTGGAGCAGGCCGATGCGGTCTTCATCGCGGTGGGCACGCCCTCGCGCCGCGGCGACGGTTTCGCCGACCTCACCTACGTCTTCGCGGCCGCCCGCGAGATCGCGGCATCGCTCACCGGCTACACGGTGGTGGTCACCAAATCGACGGTACCGGTGGGCACCGGCGACGAGGTCGAGCGCATCATCCGCGAGGCGCGGCCCGAGGCGGACGTCTCCGTCGTCTCCAACCCGGAGTTCCTGCGCGAAGGCGCGGCGATCGAGGACTTCAAGCGCCCCGACCGTATCGTCATCGGCAGCGAGGATCCGCGCGCCACCGAGCTCATGGCCAAGGTCTATCGGCCGCTCTACCTCAACCAGGCGCCGATCCTGGTCACCGGCCGCCGCACCGCCGAACTGACGAAATACGCCGCCAACGCCTTCCTCGCCACCAAGATCACCTTCATCAACGAGATCGCGGACCTGTGCGAGCAGGTCGGCGCCAATGTCCAGGAGGTCGCCCGCGGCATCGGCCTCGACAACCGCATCGGGGGCAAGTTCCTCCATGCCGGCCCGGGTTACGGCGGCTCGTGCTTTCCCAAGGACACCCTGGCCCTCGTCAAGACCGCGCAGGACGCCGGCACCCCCGTGCGCCTCGTGGAGACGGTGGTCTCGGTCAACGACCAGCGCAAGCGGGCAATGGCCCGGCGCGTGGTGGCGGCCTGTGGCGGCTCGGTGCGGGGCAAGACGATCGCCATCCTCGGCCTCACCTTCAAGCCCAACACCGACGACATGCGCGATGCGCCGTCCCTGTCGATCATCACCGCCCTCCAGGACGGCGGCGCGCGCATCGTCGCCTACGATCCGGAGGGCATGGAGCAGGCCGGCCTGATGCTGTCGAACGTCACCTACGCGCAGGATGCCTATACCTGTGCCGAGGGTGCGGACGCCGTGGTCATCGTGACGGAATGGAACGCCTTCCGGGCGCTGGATCTCGCCCGCCTGCGCGAGATCATGGCCGCCCCGGTGCTCGTGGACCTGCGCAACGTCTACACGCCGGCCGAGGCGATGCAGCAGGGCTTCCGCTACACCGGCATCGGCATCACGTCGGATACGACGGTCGACGCCGCCGGGTGATGCGGCCGCCGCCCGCGGCGCAGGTGCCGGTAACCGCCGACCTCTGAATTGGCCGGCCTCAGAACTCGCCGGCCTCAGAACTTGCCGAGCATCGGAAAGTCGACGCTGAGGGTCGATTCGGCCGCGAGCGGCGCCTCGCGCTTGCGCGGCTTGCGGTTGATCACCTGCTTGAGCTTGGACTTGAGCACCGACATGTCGAACGGCTTGAGGATGAAGGCGTCCGCGCCGGCCTGGTGAGCGAGGTTGATGTCCTCGAACTCGAACGAGGCCTCGGTGAGAATGAAGGGGGTGTTCATCAGGGCGTCGTCCCCCCGGATCTCGCGCAGGAGCGAGAGACCGTCCATCGGCTCCATGTCGAGGTCGGCGATGACGAGGGCGTACTTGCGCTGCCGAAGCCGCTCGAGGGCCTCCAATCCGTCGGTCACCCCCTCGACGTCCGGAAACCCGAGGCGGTTCATGAGCAGGATGACCAGGCGGAGAAGCTTCTCCTGGTCGTCGACGATGAGAATCGGGGGCGTCTCGCTCATGGCGTCTTGGACTCGAGGTGGTCACGGCCCCGAAGATCGGAGTCAGGATATCGGATGACGGCGGTGTTCGTGGTCATACGAAGAGGTGATCGATGCCCTGCTTCGACATCGACTCGGTCTGGAGCGCGAGGGCGAGGGACTGGATCGAGATCGCGCGCGGCGTGCCGCGCTGGAACATCGGCAGGAGGTTGGCCTTCTGGAACAGGGCGTCGTTGGCGGGGTTGCGCACGCAGGTGGAAAAGGAGTTCACGAACTCCCGCTTCACGATCTCCCGCCATTCGACGATCTGGACGTCGCGGTGGCGCGTATCGACGTTGATGCGCCCGAAGGTGTCGTTGACCGACATCCGCTCGCCTTCGATGATCTGGGCAGCGAAGTTCTGCTCGACGATCAGAAAGCTCGTGATGACCGAGAACTCGTTCTTCTTCTGCGCCTGACGGGTGATCTCGCCGAGTTCGCGAGAGCGCGTCAGTGCATCGGCGGCCAGGTTCAGCCGCGAGAAGTAGATGAGGTGGACGAGGGTCGTCCGCTTGTTTTTCATCGAACCTGGTCCAGTGGTCACCGCCGGGAACGCTACAGCCATCGGCCATAACGCCGCGTAAACGCGCTCAAAGACCGGCAAATCCTGCCGGGACCGGGCCGCGGACCGGCGTTTTCTGCCGCCCCGCCAGCCGTGATCGTCAATCATTTCAATGGCTTGGTCTCGGCACGAGGCTTGCGCCGGCTGGTCCCGGGATCGGTCCGCGCTTCGGCCGCTCCCCGACGAACGGTCATGCGCGAGAGGTTTTGCCGGCCATGGATGTCTTCACCGCCCTGCAGACGGCCGTATCCGGCCTGAAAGCCCAGTCGTTCTCGCTCAACAACATTTCGGGCAACATCGCGAACTCGCAGACGACCGGCTACAAGCGGATCGACACGAACTTCGTCGATCTCATCGCCGAACAGCAGCCCGGCCGCCAGGTGGCGGGCTCGGTCCTGGCCGATTCGCGCCTGACCACCACGATCCAGGGCGGCCTCAACGCCACCAACGTCGGCACCAACATCGCCCTCAACGGCGACGGCTTCTTCACGGTCCAATCCAAGACCAGCGACGCCAACGGGCAGCCGACCTTCTCGACCGCCGAGAAATTCACCCGGCGCGGCGACTTCGCCCCCGACAAGGACGGCTACCTCGTCAACGGCGCGGGCTCCTACCTCAAGGGCTCGACCCTCGACCCCGCCACCGGCCAGGCCTCCTCCGAGGGGCCGATCAAGATCTCGAACGCCCTCCTGGCGGCACAGCCGACCAGCACGATCACCTATTCGGCCAACCTGCCGAAGGTGCCGGCGACCACCAACGCCTCGGCCGCCTTGCCCGGTTCGGAGCTCCTGGCGCCGTTCGGGACCGCCCCCAACCAGCGCGACCCGCGCATCCTCAGCGGCACCGGGACCGCGAGCGTGGCCGCGGGCGACGCCCAGAGCTTCGTCAACAACAGCGTGGTCGGCCCGACCATGACCCTGTACTCGGCCAGCGGCGGCCCGGTGAGCCTGGCGACGCGCTGGGCCAAGGTGCAGACGGGCGAGCCCGCCACCGGGACCGCGGCCGCCACCGACGACGTCTGGAACCTGTTCTACGCCAACAACAGCACAGCGGGCCTCAACCAGTCGCCCTGGACCAACGCCGGCACCGCCTTCGGCTTCAACGCCAGCGGCCAGCTCACCGCACCGGCCGCAACCTCGATCACGGTTCCCGACGTGACCATCGACGGGATCAACCTCAACGACCTCACCCTGCGCTTCGGCAGCGGCGGGCTGACCCAGTACAACACGTCCGACGGGCGGGTGACGACCAACACCCAGCAGCAGGACGGCTATGCCTCGGGCTCGCTCATCAGCACCGAAGTGACCGAGGACGGCACGATCGCGGGCACCTACAGCAACGGCAGCACCCTGTCCCTGGCCAAGATCAACGTCGTGCAGTTCACCAACTCCGACGGGCTGAAGTCGGATTCCGGCGGCAACTACGAGCAGACCATCGACTCGGGCCCGCCCCTGGTGGGCCTGAAGGGATCGACGGTCATCGGCGGCACCATCGAGCAGTCGAATACGGACATTGCGAGCGAATTTTCGAAGATGATCGTAACCCAACAGGCGTATTCGGCCAACACCAAGGTCATGTCCACCGCTCAGGACATGATGTCGGCGCTGATCAATATCATTCGCTGATCGCCGAAAAGGGTCTGCCGGCCCGAGCACCGGGCCGGAACACGGATCGGATTTTCGGCAGATGCCCGGTGCGAGGGCAATTTCTTAGAGACTCGGGCCGGATATCCTATCCGGTCAAGGCCTCGACGACCGAGAACGGAGGGACGAGATGGCCACCAACGCCCTGAACACGGCCACCGCCGGCCTGCGGGTGACCCAGGCCGCCATCGGCGTCGTCTCCCAGAACATCGCCAACGTCGGGACCGCCGGCTACGTCAAGCGGACGTTGTCCACGGTCAGCGACGGCGTCGGCAATTCGGGCGTCGCCACCGGCCTGATCAACCGCACCCTCGACGAGGCGGCCCAGACACAGCTGCGCCTGGAGACCTCGGGCTCCGCCTACACCGGCCGGATCGCCGACGTGCGCGGCCAGCTCGACAAGCTCTACGGACAGCCGGGTAGCGCCACCGCCCTCGACGGCGTCGTCAACGGCTTCGCCCAGGCGCTCCAGGGGCTGGCCGCCGATCCGACCTCACCGCCGGCCCGTTCGACGGTGGTCGACCGGGCATCGAGTCTCGCCGCGAAGATCGGCGGCATCGCGCAGGGCGTGCAGAACCTGCGCGGCGCCGCCGAGTCCCAGCTCGCCACCGAGGTTCGCGACGTCAACGACCTCCTCAGCGCGATCGCAAACCTCAACACCAAGATCGTCGCCTCGGGCGACGATTCCGCCAAGGCCGACCTCCTCGACCAGCGCGACCAGAAGGTCACGACCCTCGCGAGCTTCCTCGACGTCAAGACGGTTCCCCAGCGCGACGGCTCGGCCACCATCGTCACCGGCTCCGGGCTGACCCTGGTGGAACGGGCGGTGGCCACCACCCTGAGCTTCGACCAGCGCCCGGCGATGACCCCGGAGGCGAGCTATTCCACCGATCCGGCCAAGCGCGGGGTCGGCACCATCATCGCCCGCCAGCCGGGGGGGGCGGGCATCGACCTCATCGCCGACGGCGGCATCGGCTCGGGCTCCCTGGCGGCGGGGATCGAGCTGCGCGACACCATCCTGCCCCAGGCACAGCGCCAGCTCGACGATCTCGCCGCCGGGCTCTCGCGCAGCTTCTCCGACCGGCAGGCCACCGGGACGGCCGTCACCGCGGGCACCGCCTCGGGCTTCGACATCGACCTGACCGGCCTGAGCGCCGGCAACGCGATCACCCTGAGCGTCCGGGACGCGGCGGGCACGCAGCGCAACCTGATCCTGGTGCCCTCGAACCTGCGGCCGGCGCCCGCCGTGAGCGCGTCCGACACCAGCGACCCGTCCGCGACGGTGATCGGCTTCAGCCTGCCCACCAGACCGGGCGACCCGAGCGTCGCCGACACGCTCGCGGGCCTCTTGAGCCCGACCTATTCCGTCACCGCCCAGCCCGGCGCCGGGGCCGGGGCCTTGCGCATCCTGAGCGATCCGGCCGCGAACGCGCCGACCCTGCTCGCCACGAGCGCCAGCGTGACGGTGCCGCGCAGCGGCGCAGACACCCAGACCGGCCAGCCGCAGTTCGCGCTGTTCGTCGACGGCGCCAAATCGGGCAAGCTCTTCACCGGATCGATCGACGGGGGCAGCCAGCTCACCGGCTTCGCCCAGCGCATCGCCATCAACCCGTCGGTGGCGCAATCCACCGCCACCCTCGTCAACACCAGCCCCACCACCCAGAACGGCGACACCACCCGCCCCGATTTCCTCTACGACGCCCTGACACGCACCAACCGCACCTTCTCGGCAGCCAGCGGCATCGGCGGCATCAATGCGCCCTTCGTCGACAGCGTCCAGGGGTTCGCGCAGCGCATCGTCGACGCGCAAGGGGCGGGGGCGGCCAATGCCAAGGACCTCGACGAGGGCCAGACCATCGCGCTCTCCACCGCCCAGAGCCGCTTCGCGTCGAAATCCGGCGTCAAGATCGACGACGAGATGTCGACCCTCATCCAGCTCCAGACCGCCTACACCGCCAACGCCCGGGTGCTCACCGCCGCCCGGGACATGCTCGACACCCTGATGCGGATCTAGCGCGCTGCGGGGCGTGCCCCCGTTCCGCCGGCTCATCCCATCCGTGACCGCATCCGAGGCCCGCCATGTCCATCTCGCCCTTCACCGCCGGCACCTACGTCTCGGACCGGAACGCCGCCAACCTGGTGTCGATCAAGAACCGCCTCGACGGCCTCTCGACGCAGCTCGCCACCCAGCAGACCGCCGACAGCTACGGCGGCCTCGGGTCCGCCCGCACCACCAGCCTCTCGGCCCATGCCACCCTCTCGGCGCTGGACGGCTACGACGCGGCCATCGCCGGCGCCACCACGCGCGTCAACCTCGCCACCACCAGCGTCACCCAGGTCGCGACGCTGGGGGACGGCGTGCGCGCCTCCCTCGCCGCGGCGGGCACCTTCGGCACCGGCCCGTCGGTGGACACCGCCACCAAGATCGCCCGCAGCAATCTCGACGCGGCCCTCGACGCGCTCAACCAGCAGGCGGCCGGCCGCTACCTGTTCGGCGGACGCGAGACCGATCGGCCGCCGGTGGCCGCCAGCGCCGCGATCCTCGACGGCGACCCCGTGCTCGGCCGCGACGGCCTCCGGGACGTCATCGCCGAGCGCAAGGCCGCCGACGGCGCCCTCAGCCCCGGCCGGGGCGGCCTCGCCGTGGGCAGCGCCGGCCCGGGCAGCGTGACGCTGTCGGAAGCCGCCACCGTCGCCGGCGACGGCGGCAAGGCCGCCGCCGACCGCGCCAACTTCGGCTTCTTCATCGGGTCGGTGACGAGTTCGCGCCCGGCCGCGATCCAGGCGACGCGCACCGCGGCGGTGGCCCCCACCGTGACCCCGAGCTTTTCGAGCCAGCCCAAGGACGGCGACCTGGTGCGCGTGAGCGTCAACCAGCCCGACGGCAGCCAGGTGCTTGTGGATTACACCGCGCGCACCACCCCGACGCCGGGCACCAACGAGTTCGCCATCGGCACTTCCTCGGGCGAGGCCGCCGCCAACCTCTCGGTTAGCCTGTCGGGCAAGGCCGTGGCCGCGGCCCAGAGCGGGACCCCTCCCGGCGTGGACCTCGCCTTCTCCGGCGGTGCGCCCGCCAGCGTCGCGCTCTCCGTCTCCGGCACGACGCGCCCGGTCGACGGGGACACGGTGACGGTGGCGCTGGGCATGCGCGACGGCACCACCACCACCATCACGCTGACCGCCAAGTCGACCACCTCGACCGGCGGCAGCGGGCAGTTCCGGATCGATGCCGACCCGGCGGTGACCGCGCAGAATATGCAGGCGGCGCTCGCGAACGCCCTGGAGACCAGCGCGGCCACCACCCTGGCCGCGTCCTCCTCGACGATCGCGGCCCAGGACTTCTTCGCCGGCTCGAAGCAGACGGCCTTCGCTCCGCGCAGGGTCGACACCGCCAACGGCGGCTTCGTCTCGGAACCCGCGACGGCGGCGGCCAAGACCGTGATCTGGTACACCGGCGACGACACTTCCGCCGACCCGCGCACCACCGCCGCGGTCCAGGTCGACGCCAGCCGCAGGGTCGGCATCGGCGCCCAGGCCAACGAGGCGCCGATCCGGGCCGTCCTGGCGGGGATCGCCGCCCTGGCGGCCGAACGCTTCACCGACACCTCCGCCGGCACGCCCGACAATGCCCGCTACCAGGCCCTGGCCGAGCGCTCGCGCACGGTCCTGGCGTCCGACCGGGCGGCGGGCAGCATCGAGAGCATCGCGAGCGACCTCAGCCTCGCCGCCCGCAACATGCAGGACGCCAAGGCCGAGAACGGCGCCACCCGCGCCGTCCTGCAGGACACCCTCGACGGCCTCGACACCGTCGACGTCAACGAGGTGACGGCCAAGCTCCTGGCGCTCCAGACCCAGCTGCAGGCGAGCTACCAGGTCACCTCGACCCTCTCGAAACTCACCCTGGTCAACTACATGAGCTGACGCCGCAGCGGGTCAGCGCGGCGTCGTCGGGATACCCGCGATCGGGCATTCCTCGGTCCCGACGCCGGGCCGGGTGACGGCGTGGACCGCCTCGCGGGTGCCCTCCGGGTCCTCGATCCAGCGACGGTAGAAGTCGTAGGGGCATTCGGCCTTGCCGTGCTCGTTCTCCTTCGAGTTGATCATGCCCGTGTAGCCGCGGTGCAGGAGCTTGAAGAGGTGGTTCTCGGACTGCATGTGCGTGCGCGCATCGCGGATCAGGAACTTCGAGAGCGAGGCGTATTGGATGCCCATCTCCTCCGTGCCGCATTCGCCGAGCGTCCGGCCGTCGAACCCGATGATCGCGGAGTGGCCGAAGTAGGTGTAGACGCCGTCGAAACCCGCCGCGTTGGCCACGGCAACGTAGCAGTTGTTGGCGAAGGCCATCGCCTTCGACATCAGGATCTGCTGCTCCTTGGCCGGATACATGTAGCCCTGGCAGCGGATGATGAGCTCGGCCCCGCGCATGGCGCAGTCGCGCCAGATCTCCGGGTAGTTGCCGTCGTCGCAGATGATGAGGCTGATCTTGAGACCCTTCGGCCCGTCCGAGACATAGGTACGATCGCCCGGATACCAGCCCTCGATTGGTGTCCAGGGCATGATCTTGCGATACTTCTGCACGATCTCGCCCTGGTCGTTCATCAGGATGAGGGTGTTGTAGGGCGCCTTGTTGGGATGCTCCTCGTGGCGCTCGCCGGTGAGCGAGAACACGCCCCAGACGCGCGCCTTGCGACAGGCCTCGGCGAAGATCGCCGTCTCCTCGCCGGGCACGGCCGAGGCGGTCTCGTACATCTCGGCGCCGTCGTACATGATGCCGTGGGTCGAGTATTCGGGGAAGATCACGAGGTCCATACCCGGCAGGCCGGACTTCATGCCGACGACCATGTCGGCGATCTTCTTCGCGTTCTCGAGGACCTCCGCCTTCGTGTGGAGACGGGGCATCTTGTAGTTGACGACGGCCACGCCGACGCCGTCGTTGCTCGAGGAAATGTCGCCGTGCATCATGACGGTGCTCCTTCTGTCATCGCGCGTTTCGGAAAGCCCGACGCATTCCCCATTCCCTGGCGGGGAGAGGGCAGGGGTGGGGGCGGTTCCGCTTTCAGTGCGGCAGGGTCACCCCGCCACCCCCACCTCCATCGTCTCACCGCAGAGGTGAGGAGGGGGGCCACTTTCGCGTCAGTGGCTGATCATCCACGGCCGCGCGTGGGGGAAGCTTTTCGCGGCCGCCGGTTGCTTGGTCCTGGCAGCGCCGCCGCAACAGCCGCAGCCGGCCCCGTGGCCCGACGAGCGGCGGGGCGCGTGGGCGCTCCGCTCGTTGGTCGCATGCGCCTTGCGCTTGCCCGCATCCATGGAGGCGAGGTTGGGCGCGGTGAGGAAGGCGCGTCCGCACGACGACCCGCAGTCGGGGCAATCGTGCGGATCGCGGAACTGCGCCATCGGGCGCAGCACCGTGAACGGGCCGCAGCTATCGCAAGCGTAATCGTAGACGGGCATATCCGTGCTTTCATGCAAAGTGGTCACGGTTTGCCGCCCGGAAAGAACGGCAAGCCAGGAGACTACAAATCCGGCGAGAGCGGCATCTGGATCGATCCATCGATGTGCTTGATCGGCCCGTCCGCACCGGGGTTGATGTCGAAGTCGAAGATGCCCGTGGGAATCCACAGGGTGGCGCATGCGTTGGGGATGTCGACGACGCCGGAGATGTGGCCCTGCACCGGGGCGGTGCCGAGGATCGAATAGGCCTGGGCGCCCGAGTAGCCGAACTTCTTCAGGTATTCGATCGCGTTGAGGCAGGCCTGGCGGTAGGCCACCGTGACGTCGAGGTAATGCTGCTTACCGTATTCGTCGACCGAGACACCCTCGAAGATGAGGTGGTCGTCGAATTTCGGGGTGATCGGCGAGGGCTTGAAGATCGGGTTCTTGATCCCATACTTCGCCATGCCGTCCTTGATCAGGCTGACCTTGAGGTGGACCCAGCCAGCCATCTCGATGGCACCGCAGAAGGTGATCTCGCCGTCGCCCTGGCTGAAGTGCAGGTCGCCCATGGAGAGGCCCGCGCCCGGCACGTAGACGGGGAAGTAGATCTTCGAGCCGCGCGACAGATCCTTGATGTCGCAATTGCCGCCGTGCTCGCGCCCCGGGACCGTGCGGGCGCCCGTCGCGGCGGCCTTGTCCTTCGCCTCGCCCTTGAGCCGGCCCATGTGGGCGGTGGGACCGAAGGGGAGGGTGGCCAGCGCGGGAACGCGGGTGGGATTGGTGTCGAACAGCGCCTTCTCGCGGGTGTTCCAGGTCTCGAGCATCTTGGGGTCGGGCAGGCAGCCGATCAGGCCTGGATGGATCAGGCCGGGGAAGCGCACGCCGGGGATGTGGCGCGACTTCGTGAACATGCCCTCGAAGTCCCAGATCGACTTCTGGGCCTGCGGAAAATGCTCGTCGAGGAAGCCGCCGCCGTTGTTCTTGGAGAAGAACCCGTTGAAGCCCCACTGGCTCTCGGGCTT
The DNA here is from genome assembly GCF_001424525.1 of Methylobacterium sp. Leaf399. Lineage (NCBI taxonomy): Bacteria > Pseudomonadati > Pseudomonadota > Alphaproteobacteria > Hyphomicrobiales > Methylobacteriaceae > Methylobacterium > Methylobacterium sp. Leaf399. The sequence continues at coordinate 95,026 of NZ_LMQK01000032.1, forward strand.
GGCGCCGATGTCCAACAGGTCGACCACCAGGAGGTCGCCGGGCTCGGCGCCCTCGACGCCGATGGGGCCGGAGAGGAAGTGCACGATCGACAGGTCGATGTCGCGCACGTCGTCGGCCGAATCGTTGTTCTTGATGAAGCCGCCGGTCCAATCGTAGGTCTCGACGATGAAGTCGTCGCCGGGCTTGACCATCGCCACCATGGGGATGTCGGGGTGCCAGCGGTTGTGCACCATGTCGTTGTCGTAGGCCGACTGGGTGAGGTCGACCTTGATGAGCGTCTCGGCCATGCGCGTTCGTCTCCCTGGTGATCCCTGGATCCAGGCCGCTCGGCGGCCTTGGACGGCGTGTGTCCGGCGTCAGCGCGCGAGCAGTTCCTTCAGCGCGTCGTCCAGGACCTTGATGTCGTCGGGGCTCGTACCGGGGCCGCCGGCGAAATGGCCCCACCACGTCTCGACCACGCGCAACTCCGCCTTCGGCATCAGCGCGGCTTCGATTTCGTTGTCGGCGGGTGGAAAGTAGAGGTCGGTGGAGGCCGGCATCAGGATCGCGTCCGCCGTGATCGCCCCGAAAGCGGCCTTGAGATCCCCATTGAAGATCTCGTTGGCGCTGATGTCGCCGTTCTGCCATGTCCACAGCATGGCAAGCAGGTTGTTGGCGTCCCGCGTGTAGAACAGGCCCTCCCAGAACCCGACGAGGAAGTCCTCCAGCGAGGCGTAACCCATGTGGGTCCGGTCGGCCTCGATCCGGTAGAAGGTCTGCGACAGACCCCAGCCGGCATAGACCCGGCCGAAGGCGCGCAGGCCCCGCGTCGGCGGCGTCTCGTACCATCCGTCCTTGAAGGCGGCATCGGCCTGGAGCGCGGCCTTGGCCCCCTCCAGGAACACGAAGTTATGCCGCGAGCACTTGGCCGAACCCTGAAACGGCAGGATGCGCGGCACCATGTCGGGATACATCGCCGCCCAATGATAGGTCTGGAGCGCGCCCATCGACCAGCCGGTGACGAGGACCAGCTTTTCGATGCCGAACACCTCGGTCACCAGCCGGTGCTGCGCACGCACGTTGTCGTAGGCCGTGACGTTGGGAAAGCGCGGCCCGTTCCAGGGCGGCGGCGTGTTGCTCGGCGACGAGGACAAGCCGTTGCCGAACATGTTCGGGACGATGATGAAATACTTTTCCGGGTCCAGGGCCTTGCCCGGCCCGATCAGCCATTCGTTCTCGTAGTGCTGGCCGGAGTACCATGTCGGGTAGACGATGGCGTTGTCCTTGGCGGCGTTGAGCGTACCGAAGGTCTTGAAGGCGAGCTTGGCTCCGCGAAGGGTCTTCTGGCACTGGAGAACGAAATCACCGAGGTCGAAGATCGCGTAATCGCTCATGGATTTCCCTCAGACCGACAGGAAGCGCGCCACCTTGGCTTCGTCGACGTCGGCCCGCATCGCCTCGTGGACGATGGCGCCGTTCTCCACGACGAGTACCCGGTCGGCGACGTCGAGGGCGAAGCTCAGCACCTGCTCCGAGACGACGATGGACAGCCCGCGGTCGTCGCGGATCTTGCGCAACGTCCGCCCCATCTCGCGGATGATCGAGGGTTGGATACCCTCGGTCGGCTCGTCGAGGAGCAACACCTTGGGCCGGCTCGCCAGGGCGCGGGCGATGGCGAGCTGCTGCTGCTGGCCGCCCGAGAGGTTGCCGCCGCGCCGGCCCTTCATCTCCAGCAGCACCGGGAACATCGCGTAGAGGTCCTGCGGCACCTTGCGCTCGTTGGTGACGGTGAGGCCTGTCTCGATGTTCTCCTGCACCGTCATGGTCGAGAAGATCATCCGCCCCTGCGGCACGTAGGCGAGGCCCTTGGCCACCCGCTGGTGGCTCTTGAGGGTGGAGACGTCCTCGCCCGCGACCCGGATCGCACCGGACTTCACCGGTACGATGCCCATCAGCGTCTTCATGAGCGTGGTCTTGCCCATGCCGTTGCGGCCCATCACGGCGACGATCTCGCCGGGCGCCACCGAGAAATCGAGCCCGTGCAGGACCTCGCTCTGGCCGTAGGCCGAGTGGAGGTTTTCCACCGATAGCATCGGCGTGACGCCGGCGGCGAGGGACGGCGGCACCGGAGCGGCCTGCGCGGGACGAGGAGCGGTCTGAAGCATCGCGAAAAAATCCTTCAGTGGCCGAGATAGACTTCGATGACCTTGGGGTCGTTCTTGACCCGCTCCATCGACCCCTCCGACAGCACCTTGCCCTGGTGGAGCACGGTGACCCGATGGGCGATGTCCTCGACGAACTTCATGTCGTGCTCGATCACCAGCACCGAGCGCCCGACGATGATCTGGTTGAGGAGCTCGGCGGTCTTGATGCGCTCGCCGACGCTCATGCCGGCCACCGGCTCGTCGAGCATCAGGAGTTCGGGGTCCTGGATCAGCAGCATGCCGATCTCGAGCCATTGCTTCTGGCCGTGGCTGAGGAACTCGGCCCGCTCGGTGAGCTGGTCCTTGAGGAAGATCATGCTCGCGACCTCCTCGATGCGGTCGCGGACCTCGGCGTCGCGCTTGAAGGTGAGCGCCCCGAACACCGAACGCCCGCGCGGGAACGAGATCTCCAGGTTCTCGAACACCGAGAGGTCGTCGTAGATCGACGGGGTCTGGAACTTGCGGCCGACCCCGGCCTGGACGATGGCGCTCTCGGAGAGCTTGGTGAGTTCCTGGCCCTTGTACTTGATCGAGCCGGTGCTGGCCTTGGTGCGCCCGCAGATCAGGTCGAGCACCGTGGTCTTGCCGGCACCGTTGGGACCGATGATCACCCGGATCTCGTTGGGATCGACGTAGAACGAGACGTCGTTGACCGCCTTGAACCCGTCGAAGGACACGGTGAGGGATTCCACCGCGAGGAGAAACTTCGGGGCGTCCGGGCTCTCGCCGATGAGGGGCGCATGCAGCATGGCGGCGTTCATGGACGGGGGCTCCTATTCGGCCGGGGTGCCGTGGGGCAGGGCACGGGCCTCGGCCGGCGCGAGGGCCTTCACCTTCCGGGTGAGGCGCGGTTCGACGTAGGTGCGGTAGATGCCCGCCAGACCGTTGGGGAAGGCCAGGACCACGGCGATGAACAGGGCGCCCAGGCCGAACAGCCAGAGCTCGGGGAAGCTCTCGGAGAAGCTGGTCTTGGCCCAGTTGACGAGCAGCGTGCCCCAGACTGCGCCGAACAGCGACAGGCGCCCGCCCACGGCGGCGTAGATGACCATCTCGATGGAGGGCACGATGCCCACGAAGGAGGGCGACATGAACCCGACCTGGAGGGTGAACATCGCCCCCCCGATGGCGGCGAACACGGCGGCCATGCAGAACGCGAAGGTCTTGAAGCTGGCGACCTGGTAGCCGGAGAACCGGACCCGGTCCTCCTTGTCGCGCATGGCGACGAGGATGCGCCCGAGCTTCGATTTCTTCACGTATTGCGCGAACAGGATGCAGCCGATCAGCAGCCCGCCGTTGACGAAGTAGAGGATGTTGTGGGCGCTGTCGGTGCGGATGTCCCAGCCGTTGAGGGTGCGCAGGTCGGTGATGCCGTTGATGCCGCCGGTGTAGCCCTGCTGGCCGACGATCAGGATGGTGAGGATCGCCGCGATGGCCTGGGTGATGATGGCGAAATAGGTGCCGCCGACCCGGCGCCGGAACATCGCCGTGCCGATCACGAAGGCGAAGAACGCGGGCAGCGCCACCACCAGGAAGAGGGTGAGGGGCAGGCTCTGGAACGGCTTCCAGATCCAGGGGAGCTCGGTGATCTGGTTCCAGTCCATGAAGTCGGGGATGCCCGGCGTCGACTGGATCTTGGTGTTCTCGACGCTGGATGCCTCGAGCTTGAGGTACATGGCCATGCAGTAGCCGCCCAGACCGAAGAAGCAGCCCTGGCCGAGCGAGAGGATGCCGCCGAAGCCCCAGCAGATGACGAGGCCGAGCGCCACGAAGGCGTAGGTGAGGTACTTGCCAACGAGGTTGAGCCGGAAGGCGTCGAGCAGCATCGGCAGGACGACGAGGATCACCGCGGCGAGCAGTGCCAGGCTCACCCACTCCATCGGCTTCATGAACGGGTTGTCGTGGACGCTCTCGGCGGCGGCGGATCGGTGTGCCATCGGTGTGTGCTCCATCCTCGCCTCCTCAGCGCCGGACCTTGAGGGTGAAGAGGCCCTGCGGCCGCAGCATCAGGATGCCGACGACGGCGAGCAGCGTGATGACCTTGGCGGTGGAGCCGGACAGGAAGAACTCCAGCGTCGACTGGGTCTGCGAGATCGAGAACGCCGAGGCGATGGTGCCGAGCAGGCTCGCAGCCCCCCCGAACACGACGATGAGGAAGGTGTCGACGATGTAGAGCTGGCCCGATGTCGGCCCGGTGGACCCCACCATGGTGAAGGCGGAGCCGGCGATGCCGGCGATGCCGCAGCCCAGGCCGAAGGTGAGGCGATCGACCTTCTCGGTGTCGATGCCCACCGCGCCGGCCATGGCCCGGTTCTGCACCACGGCGCGGACCTGGGCGCCGAAGCGCGAGCGGTACATCAGGGCCGCGACGCCGAGCGTGATGAGGGTGGTGACGGCCATGACGAAGATGCCGTTGATCGGCACCTCGATGGTGTCGGTGACCTGCACCGAGCCGATCAGCCAGGACGGCAGTTCCACGCCGACCTCGCGGGCCCCGAACACCGTGCGGTAGGTCTGCTGCAGGATCAGCGACAGGCCCCAGGTGGCGAGCAGGGTATCGAGCGGACGCTTGTAGAGGTGGCGGATCAGGCTCCACTCCACCAGCATCCCCAGCGCCCCGGAGGCGAGGAAGGCGAGCGCCATCGCCACGAAGAAGTAGGCGGCGAACAGGCCGGGCAGGTAGGTCTGGAAGAAGGTCGAGCAGAGGTAGGTGACGTAGGCACCCAGAATCATGAACTCGCCGTGCGCCATGTTGATGACGCCCATCTGCCCGAAGATGATCGCGAGCCCGAGCGCCATCAGCAGGTAGACCGAGAACAGGATCAGGCCGGCAAAGCCCTGCATCGCGAAGATCGCGCTCAGGTCCGCGAGTGAGTAATCACCGAACATCGCCCGATCTCCGATTCATCTAGCCGGCGCGGATTGTCTTTGTCGTCTGCCCCGACCGCTGCCTCAGCCCGAGGCGCCAGAGCGAAGCGGAGGCCTCGAGGGAGACCTCCGGCACGCGCGATCGTCTCCCGAACCCTCCTTCGAGCCCCGCTCCGCGGGGACTTCGGGATGAGGCCAAGGGTCGGATCGAGGCCGGCGAGCCCTACGGGGCCCGCCGGCCGTTGCAAATCGCGCGCCGACTACTGGTAGCCCTTGGGGAAGGGGTTGGGCTCGATGAGGTCGGGGCTTTCGTAGACGACCTCGAACTGGCCGCTGGGCAGGGCCCTGGCGACGCGGGTCTTCGACCACAGGTGATGGTTGGGGTGGATCTTGACGTAGCCTTCCGGCGCTTCCTTGAACTCGATGTCGGCCGAGGCCACGGCGAGCTTGTCGACGTCGAAGGAGTTGGCCTTCTCGCAGGTCATCTTCCACAGGTAGGGCCCGAGGTAGGCCGCCTGGGTGACGTCGCCGATCACGGTCTTCTCGCCCCACATCTTCTTGAAGGCGGCGACGAACTTCTCGTTGTTCGGGTTCTTGAGCGACTGGAAGTACTTCATGCACGAATAGGCGCCGGCGATGTTCTCGCCGCCGATGCCGTCGATCTCGTCCTCGGTCACCGAGATGGTCAGCAGGGTCTGCTTCGAGAGGTCGATGCCGGCCGCCTTGAGCTGCTTGTAGAACGCCACGTTGGAGCCACCGACGACGTCGGTGAAGATCACGTCGGGCTTGGTCAGCTTGAGCTTGTTGATGACCGAATTGAACTGGGTATGACCGAGCGGGAAATATTCCTCGCCGACGACCTTGGTCTTGAGCACGTTCTCGATGTGCTTGCGGGCGATCTTGTTCGAGGTCCGCGGCCAGATGTAGTCCGAGCCGATGAAGAAGAACGTCTTGGCGCCCTTCTCCTTGGCGACCCAGTTGAGCGAGGCGAGGATCTGCTGCGTCGCCTCCTGGCCGGTGTAGATGACGTTCTTGGACTGCTCCAGGCCCTCGTAGAAGGTCGGATAGTACAGGAGGCCGTTGTACTGCTCGAACACCGGCAGCGCAGCCTTGCGCGAGGCCGAGGTCCAGCAACCCATCACGGCGGCGCAATGGTCGTTGACGAGGAGCTTCTTGGCCTTCTCGGCGAAGGTCGGCCAGTCGGAGGCGCCGTCCTCCTGGATGATCTTGATCTTGCGGCCGAGCACGCCGCCGGCGGCGTTGATCTCCTCGATGGCGAGCTTCTCGGCCTGGATCGAGCCGGTCTCGGAGATCGCCATGGTGCCGGTGGCCGAGTGCAGGATGCCCACCGTCACTTCCGTGTCGGTGACCGCGAGGCCGCTGGTGTTGACCATCGCGGTCGGCGGGCCGGCGGCGAACGCCAGTCGCGGCAGCAGGGCCAGGGCCGGAGCGCCGGCCAGACCCATCAGGAGCCTGCGCCGCAGCGCCGATTGCAAACCGGTGTTCGTCTCGTCTGCCATCGTGACCTCGACCCCTCTTCGTTCAGCGCGCGGCTCGTGACACTGGCCGCGACCCGACGAAGCAAAGGCTAGGCCGCATGACGCGCCGCAGCATATACGCTGTTTTGCGTAGGTCGCTTCCGCGAGCGGGGCCTGCGGGAGGTGACATAGGTCGCGGCATAGGCCATATGCTCCGACCATGGAACGTATCGTCAGCCTTTTCCGCAACGGCCGGAGTCAGGCCCTTCGCATCCCGCGCGAATTCGAGCTTCCCGGGAAGCGGGCCATGCTGCGTCGGGAAGGAGGACGGCTCTTCATCGAGCCTTTCGACGACGTTTCGTTGTCCGCCGCTTTGTCCGGCCTCGCTCCGCTCGATGCCGAGGATCGGCTCGATGTCATCGCGGATCTCGAGGTCGATCGGGTCGATCTGTGAGCCGGTTCCTGCTGGACACCAACATCATGTCCAGCCTGATCAACGATCGTGGACAGAGCCCCGTCCTGAGGCGGATCGCACAGGCCGGTGACGATCGGGTGTGCACGAGCGTCATCGTGGCGGCGGAGATTCGCTACGGGGTCGCCAAACGCGCATCCATCAAGCTCGCCGAATCGGCCGAGCGCATCCTCGGCGCGCTACCGGTTCTCGCTTTCGAGCCGCCGGCCGCGAAGACCTATGGCGATATCTGGTCGGATCTCGAACGGCGAGGCCTGATGATCGGCGCGAACGATCTCCTGATCGCAGCGCAATGCCTATCGCTGGACCTCGTGCTCGTCACCAACAACAGGCGCGAATTCGAGCGTGTCCGAGATCTGAAGATCGAGGATTGGTTGACCTGACCGGATCGACGGCTGCGATAGGCCGCGTGCACGATCCTTGCTCAGGAGGGGACATCACGTGAACCGACCAGGCTCGATTTTTATCGCGGCGCTGGATTTCTTTCCCGGCGCAATGAAGCCGACCCCATGACCGCCCGGCAGCGCATCGTCCCCATCCGCCGCGACTACAACCGCTTCGTCGCCGACGAGACGCTGGAGGACTATGCGCTCCGCTTCACCGCCAAGTCGGCGCGGCGCTGGTCGGGGTTCCAGGTGGCGCAGACGGCGCTGGGCTCGCTCTCGTTCCTGGCGCTGGAGGCGATCGGCGGCACCCTGGTGCTGGCCACGGGCTTCACCAACACCGTGGCGGCCGTCCTCGTCGCCGGCCTCGTGATCTTCGCCACGGCCGCCCCCATCAGCGTCTATGCCGCCCGCTTCGGAGTCGACATCGACCTGCTGACCCGCGGGGCGGGCTTCGGCTACATCGGCTCCACCATCACCTCGCTGATCTACGCGAGCTTCACGTTCCTGTTCTTCGCCATCGAGGCGTCGATCATGGCGCTGGCGCTCAATCTCGCCTTCGGCCTGCCGCTGTCGATCGGATACGTCGTCAGCGCGCTCGCCGCGATCCCGCTGGTGATCTACGGGATCAGCCTGATCAGCCGCTTCCAGATCTGGACGCAGCCGATCTGGATCGTCCTCAACCTGCTGCCCCTCGCCTTCATCGCGGCCAAGGGCGGCGGCTCGTTCGAGGCCTGGACCGGCTATGCCGGCACCTCCGGCCGGGCCGACGGTTTCGATCCGGCCGCCTTCGGCTTTGCCGTGGGCATCCTCCTCGCCCTGCTGGCGCAGGTGGGCGAACAGGTCGACTTCCTGCGGTTCGTGCCCGAACGGACGGCGGCGCATCGCGGGCGCTGGTGGGCGGCGGTGCTCGGCGCCGGGGCCGGCTGGATCCTGCCCGGCATGCTCAAGATCCTGCTCGGGTCGTTCCTCGCCGTGCTCGCCCTCGGCCACGGCGTGCCGGCCGAGCAGGCGAGCGACCCGACCCGGATGTACGCCATCGCCTTCGGCTACGTGGTGCCCTCGCGAGAGGCGGCGGTGGCGCTGATGGCGCTGTTCGTCGTCATCTCGCAGCTCAAGATCAACGTGACCAACGCCTACGCCGGCTCCATCGCGTGGTCGAACTTCTTCTCCCGGCTCACCCATTCGCATCCGGGGCGGGTGGTGTGGCTGGTCTTCAACGTCGCCATCGCGCTCCTCCTGATGGAGCTCGGCATCGACAAGACCATCGCCAGCACGCTCTCGCTCTACGCCGTCGTCGTCTCGGCCTGGGTCGGCGCGCTCTCGGCGGATCTCGCCGTCAACAAGCCGCTCGGCCTGTCGCCGCCGGGCATCGAGTTCAAGCGCGCCCACCTCTACGCGATCAACCCGGTCGGGACCGGGGCGATGGCCGCCGCGATCCTCGCCGGTTGCGCGGCCTATGCCGGGTGGATGGGGGAGGGGCCGCAGCCGTTCGCGCCGGTCCTGGCGCTCGCCACCGCCTTCGCCGGCGCGCCGCTGATCGCCTACGCCACGGGCGGGCGCTACTACCTGGCGCGCAGCGCGAAGACCGACTGGGGCGGCGCCTCGACCATCACCTGCCAGGTCTGCGACCATCCCTTCGACACCGAGGACATGGCCCATTGCCCGGCCTACGGCGGCGCGATCTGCTCGCTGTGCTGTTCGCTGGACGCGCGCTGCGGCGACCTGTGCAAGCCGCACGGCCGCCTCGACGCCCAGGCCCAGGCGGCCCTGGCGACGGTGCTGCCGAGCCGCACCGCGGCCTGGATCGGGGCGCCGCTCGGGCGCTACCTCGCGCTGATGGCGACCCTGGTGGCGGTGATCGCGCTGATCCTCGGCATCGTCCACGCCGGGGCGGCGGCCGAGAACCCCCAGCACCGCGAGGCCCTGGCGACGGCCCTGACCAGCGTGTTCCTGATCCTCGTCGTCATCCTCGGGGTGGTGGCCTGGCTGTTCGTGCTGGCCCAGGAGAGCCGCCGGGTGGCACAGGGCGAGACCGCCCGCCAGACCGCCCTGTACGAATCCGAGATCGAGGCCCACAAGGTCACCGACGCCAAGCTGCAGGAGGCCAAGGAGATCGCCGAGGCCGCCAATCTCGCGAAGAGCCGCTACGTGGTCGGCATCAGCCACGAGTTGCGCACGCCGCTCAACGCCGTGCTCGGCTATGCCCAGCTCATCGAGGGCGACCCCGAGATCCCGGCCTCGCGCCAGAACGGCATCCGCGTCATCCGCCGCAGCGCGCAGCATCTCTCGGGGCTCATCGACGGCCTCCTCGACATCTCGCGGATGGAGGCCGGGCGGCTGCAGGTCCACCGCAACGAGATCCGGCTGTCCGATTTCCTCGACCAGATCGTCGACATGATCAGCCTCCAGGCGAGCGAAGCCGGCCTCGCCTTCCGCTTCACGCGACCCGCCAACCTGCCCGCGGTGGTGGCCACCGACGAGAAGCGCCTGCGCCAGATCCTGCTCAACCTCCTCTCCAACGCCATCAAGTTCACGGCCACCGGCGAGGTCGTCCTCGATCTGAGCTACCGCAACGAGGTCGCGGTGTTCACGATCCGCGACACCGGGCTCGGCATCCCCGAGGCGGACCTGCAGCGGATCTTCGAGCCGTTCGAGCGCGGCTCGACCCCGGCGGCACGGGCGACGCCGGGGACCGGCCTCGGGCTCACCATCGCGCATCTGCTGGCGCAGGTGATGGGCGGCGAGATCACCATCGCGAGCACGGTCGGGCAGGGCACCCAGGCGCGGGTGCGCCTGATGCTCGGCTCGGTCTCGCGTCCCGCCGTGGGGCCGGTCCAGGCCACCCGCGCGCGCGGCTCGGTGGGGGGCGGGCGCATGGTGATGGTGGTGGACGACGATGCCGCCCATCGCGGGCTCATGCACGAGATCCTCGAACCCTTGGGCCTCACCGTGATCGACGCCGCCGACGGCCCGGCCTGCCTGCGCCTTTCCGCCTCGCACCGGCCCGACCTGTTCCTCCTCGACATCGCGATGCCGGGCATGAGCGGCTGGGCGCTGGCGCGCACCCTGCGCGAGACGGGCCACACCGCCCGCATCGCGATGATGTCGGCCAACGTCCACGAGATCGCCCCGAACCGGGGCGACGACGCTCCCCACGACGACATCATCGCCAAACCCTTCGACCTGCGGGACTTCGTCGAGCGGGTCTGCGTCCTGCTCGGCCTCGACCGGCCCCAGGCACCCGAGACGCCGGCCGCGGCCGTCCCGCTTTCCGAAGCGGCGCCCCGGCGCGAGCACGTCGCCGACCTCCTCCGGCTCGGGCGCATCGGGCATATTCGCGGCATCGAGGCCAAGCTCGACCAGATCGCGGCCGAGGAGGCGGCGCCGACCGCCTTCGTGGCGCGGATGCGCGGCCTCGTCGCCGCCTACGACCTGCGCCGCTACATGAGCGTGCTCGAAGGGCTCGCCCGCGATGGCTGAGCCGCAGCGCGACATCGTCCTCGTGGTCGACGACTCGCCCGAGACCCTGAGCTTCCTCACCGAGGCGATCGAGCGGTCGGGCGCCACCGTGCTGGTGGCGGTGGCCGGCGACCTCGCCCTGGCCCTCGTCGACGAGATCACCCCCGACGTCATCCTGCTCGATGCGGTGATGCCCGGCATGGACGGGTTCGAGACCTGCCGCCGGCTCAAGGCCAAGCGCCACCTCGCCCATGTGCCGGTGATCTTCATGACCGGCCTGTCGGAGACCGAACACATCGTGAAGGGGCTCGACGCCGGCGGCGTCGACTACGTGACCAAGCCCATCGCCCCCGACGAGATCCTGGCCCGCATCCGGGTGCATCTGGCCGGTGCCCGCTCCGCCCAATCGGCGCGGGCCGCCCTCGACACCACCGGCCGGACGCTGTTCGCCGTCGACCCGGCCGGAGCCGTGCTGTGGTCGACTCCCCAGGCGGCCCGACTGCTCGCCGAGATCGCGCCCGAAGCCGGGCCCCTCGGCCTTTCCGCCGCCGCCCGGGCCTGGCTCACCGGCTGCCTGTCGGGGGGCAAGGCCGGCTCGTTCGCGCTCCATGACCGGGCCGGCGCCACCCATTCCTTGAGCTTCATCGGCAGCACCGGGGCCGAGATCCTGCTGCGGCTGACGCGCGACGGCACCGCCGCCGGCCTGGAGCGCCTGAGCCGCCGCCTGCCGATCACCAACCGGGAGGCGGAGGTGCTGCTCTGGCTCTCGCGCGGCAAGGCGAGCCGCGATATCGGCGAGATCCTGGGATTGAGCCCGCGCACCGTGACCAAGCACCTGGAAGGGATCTACGCCAAGCTCGGGGTGGAGAACCGCACCGCCGCTTCGCTGATCGCCGCACGGTGCCTTCAGGATCTCGAATAGGCCGCCGAAGCCCGGTGCAACGGCCGGCACCAGCCACGGTTGGTGCGCGAGCGCACATCAAGATTGTGCACCATCGATCGGTCGCGAAGCCCTCTTTGCACGTTTGCTCGCCTCGCGAGGGCACGGGCAGCCGATTTGTCTCGGCATTTCGGCCTCGGCGCGATGGTGCATCGCACACCGGGTGACGATCCCGCGTTCGCAAGACCCGTCGGGTGCGACGGATTGCCGACGAAGGATCGACGGGAACGCGGCGGGAGGAGCCGACTTCTCACCCCATGCCGACGGCACCGATGCCGGTCGGACGGCACGATCATTTTCTAAAGGACGTCACACCCACCATGCGTACCATCACTCTCGCCCTCGTCGCCGCGACCCTGAGCGCCACCGCCGCCCTGGCGCAGTCGCCGTCCGGCAACGTCGGCCAGCCCGAGCGCGCTGTCCCGCAGGCCGGGCAGACCACGCGCGGCCCCATCGACAACCCCTCGACCTACGGCGTCTACCGCAACGCCGACCGCCCGGTCCTCGTCGATCCCGACGCCACCGGCACCGTGATCGACGGACCCTACCGCTCCAACAGCGAGGCGATCGTCGAGGATTCGGCCAAGGGCGGCAACGCCGAGCAGATCAACCGGGCCGTGCCGAACCTCGGAACCACTTCGGGCGGCCCCCAGTTCTAAGTCTTGCGAGAACGATGTGAAGCGGCGGCGGGGCGAGAGCCCCGCCGTTTTCGCATGTGGCGGCCAGTGCCGGCACTGGCCATCCGGCCGAGGCCGGGGCAGGATCGGACGATGCACGACCGACCTTCGGACGATGGCGACCGCGTGGAGATCACGCCCGAAATCCTGCTCAAGGCCTACGCGGCCGGCATCTTCCCGATGGCGGAGGACGCCGACGACCCGGCCATCTACTGGGTCGAGCCGCGTGCGCGGGGGGTCCTGCCCCTCGACGGTTTCCATGTGGGCCGGCGCCTCGCCCGCACGGTGCGCAGCGACGTGTTCGAGGTCCGGGTCGACCGCGACTTCGAGGGTGTGATCGCGGGCTGCGCGGCACCCCGGCGCGATGCGGAGCGCACCTGGATCAACGGCCGCATCCGCGACCTCTACGGCGCGCTGTTCGATCAGGGCCATGCCCACACCGTCGAGGTCTATGCCGAGGGTCGCCTCGTCGGCGGGCTCTACGGCGTGTCGCTGGGCGCCGCTTTCTTCGGGGAGAGCATGTTCCACGTGGAGCGCGACGCCTCGAAGGTCGCCCTCGTCCACCTCGTGGCCCGCCTCAGGGCCGGGGGCTACCGCCTCGCCGACACCCAGTTCGTCACCGACCACCTGCTGCAGTTCGGCGTGACGGAGGTGCCGCGCCACGTCTACAAGCGTCGTCTCGCCGAGGCGATCGTCATGCCGGCCGCCTGGGACGTCTGGCCGGTCGGCGAGCCGAGCCGCGGCGCGCAGGTGCTTGCCGCCCTCGAAGGATGACAGGCCCGCTCAGCGACCGGTGTCGAACGCCATCCGCAGGCTGAGGCCTCCGAGGACACCGCCCATCAGCCAGCGTTGGACGTTCAGCCATCCCGGCCGGGTGGCGAGGAAACCGGCGATCGACCCCGCCGCCAGCGCGATCATCGCGTTCACGCCGACGCTGACGACGATCTGCACCGTACCCAGCACGAGCGTCTGCGACAGGATATGGCCGTGCTCCGATGTCACGAACTGCGGCAGCAGCGCGAGATAGAGCATGGCGATCTTGGGGTTGAGCAGGTTCGTGACGAAGCCCATCGTGAAGAGCTTCGTCCTGCTGTCGGCGGGCAGGTCCCTGATCGCGAAGGGCGAGCGCCCGCCGGGGCGAAGGGCCGACCAGGCCAGCCAGCCGAGGTAGAGCGCGCCCGCCAGGCGCAGGCCGTCGTAGGCATAGGGGACCGCCAGAACGAGGGCGGTGATCCCGAAGGCCGCGCACAGCATGTAGACCACGAAACCGCAGGCGACGCCGGCCAGGGAGACCAACCCCGCGAGGCGGCCCTGGCAGATCGAACGCGAGACGAGGTAGGCCATGTTCGGTCCCGGCGTCAGGACCATGCCGAGGGAGACCGCCGCGAAGGCAAGGATCGTCGCCGCCTCGGGCATGGGAGCTCCTACCGGAACAGGGAATCGAAGATCGACTGGGGCTGCTGCGGCGGTGGCGCCGGGGCGGGCCCCTCGTTGTTGGGGAAGAATTTTCGCGATGGCTTCTGGCGCGGCTGTACCGGCACGCCGCGGGGGCCCTCGACGTCGACCTGGCCCCGCGGGTTGACCTGCTGGGCGGTGCGGGTCGGGTCGTCGCGGCGGGTCGGCCGCTTGGTCTTTTCGGACTTGGCGGCCAGGACCGGCACGTCCTCCTGCTCGCGCGCCTCAGCGATGATGTCGGTGCCGCCCTTACAATCGACGAGCCAGACGTCGTAGATCGGGTGCTCGATGGCATGCAGGCCCGGGCTCGCGGCGAACTGCCAGCCCGTGAAGATGCGCCGGTACTTGTTGTCGAGGGTCACCTCGTCGACCTCGAGGAAGGCCGTGGTCTTGGGGCTCTCGGTGGGCGGCCGGCTGTAGCAGACCCGCGGGGTCAGCTGCAGGGCGCCGAACTGCACGGTCTCGTCCACCGCCACTTCGAAGGAGACGATCCGGCCGGTGACCTTGTCGAGGCCCGAGAACACCGCCGTCGGGTTCTTGATCTTGTCCGCGAACGCGGATCCGAGCGGCGCGGCGGCGAGGAGGCCCGGAAGGACGGCACGCATGAGGACGGTGCGCAGGCGGGATGCAGGGGGCATTCGGCACGGTCTCGCGGGCGCGGTCTACTGGAACGAAGCGGGTGGGCCGGAGCACTCCGACCCGGCGAAACACCCCATATCCCGCCGCGATAGACAGGCAAACGATGTTGAAAAAGCGGCGGCGCCGGCGAGCCGCCCGCCGCCACGGCGACGGCGGCTCCACCCGTTCGCGGTCACATCTTCGAAAGGCTGCTTCGTGAGCACGCTTTAACCTGAACGCGCGTTCAGATCTCGATGTTAACCGATGGAACGATGCCGTCCTGCATAGTCGAAAACAGACGGAAACATCGAGCGGCCCCAAGTAGAGCCGCAGGAGCATCAACCAATGATCAACGCTTCTCTTCAGCTTTTCTGTAACCGTGTCGTCGCCGAGGGTCGCCTCGACGCCGGGGACGTCCGCCTCCTGGCCGGGGAGATCCTCGTCGACGGCATCGCCTGCCGCGACGAGGCCGACATGCTCATCGCCCTCGACCGCGCCTCCGTCGACGCCGATCCCGCCTTCGGCGACCTCCTCACCGCCCTCGTCGTCGACTTCGCCGTCTGGGGCGAGCGCCCGACCGGCTACATCGATGCCGGCATCGCCCGTTGGCTTGCCGCCTCCCTCGGCGCCGGTTCCGGCCCGACCCCCCTGGCGGCGCGGATCGCCCTGAGCGTCGTCCAGGAGGCGCAGGCCAGCGACGAGCACTTCATCGCCTTCGCGCTGGCTGCCAAGGCGCAGGCCGCGAAGGCCCTCGCGGGCGGGACCCGCCAGGCCGACGAGGCGACCGCCCCGCAGGCCCTCGCCGCTTGAAGCCGGAACGGATGCGGCGCCCGACGCGAAGGCGCCCCCGATAGGCCCCGCCCCCCGGCGTCGACGAACGAGATCGCGCACGCGAGGTGACACGACCCGAAGCCCGGACGGCCCTCAGGAAACACGCAGCGGATGCGACCATCAGCTTTCCGAAGCAGCACAACTGCTTTAACGGAGGCAAGCTTGGGCGGCTCGTCCCGTCCCGTGATCCCGACCGACCCAGAGTGCCCGGACCGATGTTCGAGAAGATCCTGATTGCCAATCGCGGCGAGATCGCGTGTCGCATCATCAAGACCGCCCGGCGGATGGGCATCAAGACGGTGGCCGTCTATTCCGACGCTGACCGCGACGCGGTCCACGTCGCCATGGCCGACGAGGCCGTGAACATCGGCCCGGCCGCGGCGGCGCAATCCTACCTCGTGATCGACAAGATCGTCGACGCCTGCAAGCGGACCGGGGCGCAGGCGGTCCACCCCGGCTACGGCTTCCTGTCCGAGCGCGAGGCGTTTCCGCGGGCGCTCGAGGCGGCCGGCATCGTCTTCATCGGACCCAACCCCGGCGCCATCGCCGCCATGGGCGACAAGATCGAGTCGAAGAAGGCGGCCTCGGCCGCCAACGTCTCCACGGTGCCGGGCTTCCTCGGCGTGATCGAGAGCCCGGAGCACGCCGTCACCATCGCCGACGAGATCGGCTACCCCGTCATGATCAAGGCCTCGGCCGGCGGCGGCGGCAAGGGCATGCGCATCGCCCACTCCTCGGGCGAGGT
Organism: Methylobacterium sp. Leaf399; assembly: GCF_001424525.1. Classification (NCBI taxonomy): domain Bacteria; kingdom Pseudomonadati; phylum Pseudomonadota; class Alphaproteobacteria; order Hyphomicrobiales; family Methylobacteriaceae; genus Methylobacterium; species Methylobacterium sp. Leaf399. The sequence goes on from NZ_LMQK01000032.1 coordinate 111,136, forward strand.
CGCCGAGGGGTTCGCCCGCGCCAAGTCGGAGGCCGCGTCCTCCTTCGGCGACGACCGGGTGTTCGTCGAGAAGTTCATCACCGATCCGCGCCACATCGAGATCCAGGTGATCGGCGACAAGCACGGCAACGTGATCTATCTCGGCGAGCGCGAGTGTTCGATCCAGCGCCGCAACCAGAAGGTGATCGAGGAGGCGCCCTCGCCGCTCCTCGACGAGGAGACCCGCAGGAAGATGGGCGAGCAGGCCGTGGCCCTGGCGCGTGCGGTCGCCTACGATTCGGCCGGCACGGTCGAATTCGTCGCCGGCCAGGACAAGTCCTTCTACTTCCTCGAGATGAACACCCGCCTGCAGGTGGAGCATCCCGTCACCGAGATGATCACCGGCGTCGACCTCGTCGAGATGATGATCCGCTCGGCCTACGGCGAGGCGCTGCCCCTGACGCAGGACCAGGTCAAGCTCGACGGCTGGGCCGTGGAGAGCCGCGTCTACGCTGAGGACCCGACCCGCAACTTCCTGCCCTCGATCGGGCGCCTGACCACCTACCGCCCGCCGGCGGAAGGGCGGTTCGGCGAGGCGATCGTGCGCAACGACACCGGCGTCGAGGAGGGCGGCGAGATCGCGATCCACTACGATCCGATGATCGCCAAGCTGGTGACCTGGGCGCCGACCCGCGAGCAGGCGATCGACGCGCAGGCCCAGGCGCTGGATGCCTTCGCCATCGACGGCATCCGCCACAACATCCCGTTCCTCGCCGCCCTGATGGCGCATCCGCGCTGGCGTTCGGGCAACCTCTCCACCGGCTTCATCGCCGAGGAGTTCCCCGAGGGCTTCGTCGCCCCGGAGCCCGCGGGCGAGATCGCGCAGCGGATGGCGGCCGCGGCGGCGGCCATCGACCACAAGCTCAACCAGCGCAAGCGCGGCATCTCCGGCCAGATGCGCGATCCGAGCCTGCTCCACTTCGAGCGCGACCGCGTCGTGATCCTGGCGGGCCAGGCCTACCCGGTGACCGTCGACACCATCGGCGAGGCGCTGGCGGTGACGGCCGAGGACGGCAGCATCCTGAACGTGGTCAGCGACTGGCGCCCGGGCGAGCCGGTCTGGTCCGGCGAGATCGGCGGCCACGCGGTGGCGATCCAGGTGCGCGGCCTTCTCAACGGCGTCTCGCTCCAGCACGCGGGCGCGGCGGCCGAGGCTCGCGTCTACACCCGCCGCGAGGCCGAACTCGCCGCCCTGATGCCGGTCAAGGAGAACGCCGGCTCCGGCAAGCAGGTGCTCTGCCCGATGCCGGGGCTCGTGAAGGCGATCCTGGTGACGGAAGGCCAGGAGGTGAAGAACGGCGAGGCGCTGGCCATCGTCGAGGCCATGAAGATGGAGAACGTGCTGCGCGCCGAGCGCGACGCCACCGTCTCGAAGATCTCGGCGAAGGAAGGCGACAGCCTGGCGGTGGACGCGGTGATCCTCGAGTTCGCGTGAGATCGCGCGAGGCGTGAACACGACGCACAACGAGCAGACCAAATTGCTGGCCACGGGGATCAACAACATCGCCGTGGCCTTCATCGTGATCGGCGTCGTCACGCCGGTCACGGCGGTCAGCTTCGGCATCGCCGTGGCCCCGGCTCCGAGCCTCGCCACGGCGTTCTTCGCCGGCGTTTGGTTTTGTGCCGGTGCGGGCCTACATATTCTCGCGAGACGCGCGTTGCGGAGCCTGAAGTCATGAACACCGGCGAGATCTTCGTCACCTTCGTGATCCCGGCGGTGGTCCTAGCCGCGGCCTATCTGGCCGTGCTCGCTAATGAGCGGGCGATACGCCGCTCGGACGAGCAGGGCGGCAAGTAACGCAGACAAGACCTTATCCTTCAGCACGCAATGCCCCTCTATTTCGCCTACGGCGCCAACATGGACGCCGGCGCCATGGCCCTGCGCTGCCCGGGCTCGATCCTGATCGGACTGGGGCGGCTCAACCGGCACCGCTTCATCATCATGCGCGAGGGCTACGCCTCGGTGGTGCGCGACCCCGCCGCCACGGTGTGGGGCGTGCTGTGGGACCTCAAGCTCGCCGACATGCCGGCGCTGGACCGCTACGAGGGCGTGTCGGGCGGGCTCTACGTCAAGGCGTCCCAGCCGGTGGTGACGACGGGCGGCATCAAGCGGGCGCTGATCTACCTCGGCGGCAACGCGGTGGCGGGGATCCCGCGGCCCGGCTATCTCGAAGCGGTCCTGGCGGCGGCGGTCGCCGCGCAACTGCCGGCGGCCTACCTCCGGGAGATGCACGGATGGCAGCGCCGGGCGCGCTGACGCGATCGGCCGGGAAAATCGAGGGACGATGACGCAGACGAGAACGGTGCAGGTCGTGATCCGGGGTCGGGTGCAGGGCGTCGGATACCGGTATTGGACCAGGGACGAAGCGCTGCGCCGCGCCCTGTCGGGCCATGTGCGCAACCGCGTGGACGGCACGGTGGAGGCCCTGTTCTCCGGTCCGGCCGAGGGCGTATCGACCATGATCGAGGCCTGCCGGCGCGGCCCGCCGGGCGCGCGGGTCAACGACATCGTCGTCGCCGAGGTCGAGTCCATGCCGTCCGCAGAGGGATTTTCGATCCTGTCCGACTGACGTCGGCGAACACGACGTCGGGTGGAGGGGTTCGTATCGGACACACGGCTGGCATGCGCGACGGAGCGCGCCCCGGACCTGGACCTCGGCCGAATCCGCACGCAGAACAGGCCGGCATTGTCGCGGCACCCGTCCGGCGCATCGTCCCACGGCGTCTCGTGCCACCCGCCGCGGACGCGGACAGACGAGGAGACCATGGCGTCCCAGACCCTCTCCACCGTGTCGCTCCCGGCGGACTTCTCGCACCTCGATCTGGCCGCCCTGATCGTCTTCGTCGCGATGTGGCTCGGCTACGGCCTGGCCGTCGGCCGGATGCGTGGGCGGCGCACCAGCCTCAGCCAGTTCATGAACGGCCAGCGCGAGGTCTGGTCCCGGCAGATCGTCACCCGCGACAACCGGGTGGTGGACACCACCATCAACGCCTCGCTGCAGAACGGCACCGCCTTCTTCGCGTCCACCTCGCTGATCGCGCTGGGCGGCGTCCTCACCCTGTCGCGCTCGAGCGACGACGTGCTCACCCTGTTCGGGGCGCTGCCGTTCGGCGCGGTGGCCAGCCGCGTCACCTGGGAGATCAAGGTGGCGGGGCTGGCGGTCGTCTTCGTCTACGCCTTCTTCAAGTTCGCCTGGGCCTATCGCCTCTTCAACTACGGCGCGATCCTCATCGGCGCGATCCCGACGAAGGGTTCGGGCGCCGGGGAGGCCGAGATGGAGCGGGCGGCCCGCCGGGCGGCGGCGATGAACATCGCCGCGGGCGGGCACTTCGCCCGCGGGCAGCGCGCCTTCCTGTTCGCACTGGCCTACCTCGGCTGGTTCGTGGGGCCCTGGGTGCTCATGGCGACGACCGCCGGTGCGGTCTATGTGATGTGGCGGCGGCAGTTCGCCTCCGATATCCGTGCCGCCCTCCTGGCGGACGAGGACATGCCCTTATGACCATGCTCCTATGACGAAGCCGGTCCGTCCGAGCGACGCGCTCATCACCGAGACGATCCTGGCCATGGTCGAGACGCGCGGCGCCGACAAGACCGTCTGTCCCTCCGAGGTGGCGCGTGCCCTCGGCGGTCCGCATCCGGAGGGCTGGAGCCCCTTGATGCAGCCGGTGCGCCGGGCGGCGGTGGCCCTCGTCAAGCAAGGCTGCATCGCGATCCTGCGCAAGGGCCGGCCCGTGGACGATCCGGACGATTTTCGCGGAATCTACCGGCTCGGGCTGCCCGTCGCGGACGGGGAGGGGGCCGGGAACCAGTCGTCGGTGTAGCCGGCCAGGCGGTAGGCGAGGAGGCCGACCCACTCCTTGGCCATGAGGTCGAGGACGAGGAGCCCGGTGGAGGCGAAGCTGTTGAAGCGGGCCGCATCCCCCCGCGCGCCGGTGCGGTAGTCGACCGGATAGGCCACGACGTCGAAACCGGCCTTGCGGAAGCACCCCATCGCCCGCGGCATGTGCCAGGCGGAGGTGACGAGCAACCAGCGCTCGCCGGGTTTCGGCTGGACCTTGTCGGCGGTGAAGGCGGCGTTCTCGCGGGTGTTGCGCGAGCGGTCCTCCTGGATCAGGCGAGTGCGGGGCAGGGAAAGGGTATCGGCGAAGCGCCCGACCACCTCGGCCTCGGAGGTGGTCTCCCCCGCCAGACTGCCGCTGCCGCCGGAGAACACGAGCCGGGCGCCCGGGTATCGCCTGGCGAGGTCGGCCATCGCGACCTGCCGCTCGCCGGCGTCGTTCGTCATCATCTGCCCACGGCCCATGGTCAGGCCCGTCTCGACGGCACCGCCGAGCACCACGATCCCGGCGACCGGGCCGCCGTCGTCGGCGAAGGCCGGGAAACGGTCCTCGAGGGGCAGGGCGATCCAGGTGGCGAGCGGCGAGAACCCCGCGACCGCGAGGCCGACGAGGCCCGCCGTCGCGAGCCCCAGCCCGATCCGGCGCAGGCGTGTCGCCAGCGCCAGCAGCACCCCGAGGCAGCCGAGGAGAACCAGGAAGTTCGAGGGCGTGATCAGGAAGAAGACGAGCTTCGAAAGCGGGAAGAACATCGCGCGGGCCGGTCCGATGGTGGGAAGGAGTGCGCCGTCAGGCGGGATCGCCGGGGCGGGGCGGGTAGGCGTGCTCGACCCCTTGCGGATCCCGGACCCGCCATCCGGCGCCGTCCGCGCCGAGATAGGCCGGACCCACCGGCACCTTGCCGTGGCCGCCGGGAATGTCGAGGACGTAGGTGGGCTGCGCCAGGCCCGAGAGGCGTCCGCGCAGGGCCTCCATCAGCGCCCGGCCCTGCGTGAGATCGGTGCGCAGGTGCGCCGTGCCCGGCGCGAGGTCGCCGTGATGCAGGTAGTAGGGCTTGATGCGGTTCTCGACGAACGTCCGCATCAGCGCCTCCAGCGTGGCGGCATCGTCGTTGACGCCGCGCAGCAGCACGCTCTGGCTCACCAGCGGGATGCCGGCGTCGACGAGCCGGTCACAGGCGGCGCGGGCCGCCTGCGTGAACTCGCGCGGATGGTTGGCGTGCAGGGCCACGAACACCGCACGCCCGAAACGCTTCAGCGCCGCCACGAGGTCGGCATCGACCGCAGCCGGATCGACCACCGGCACGCGGGTATGGAAGCGCAGGACACGGACGTGCCCGATCGCGCGAAGGCCGGCGGCGATCCGCTCCAGGCGGCGGGGCGACAGGGCGAAGGGATCGCCGCCGGTGACGATCACCTCCCAGATCTCGGGCCGGGCGGCGATATAGGCGAAGACAGCGTTCAGCTCCGCCTCCGTCAGGCTGCCGAGGCCGCCGGGGCCGACCATCTCGCGGCGGAAGCAGAACCGGCAATAGACCGGGCAGACGTGGAGCGGCTTCAGCAGCACCCGGTCGGGATAGCGATGGACGAGGCCGGGCAGCGGGCTGTGGGCGGCATCGGCGATCGGGTCGGCCCGCTCCTCGGCCCGCGTCTCCAATTCGGGGCCCTGCGGCAGGAACTGCAGGCCGATCGGGTCGGCGGGGTCGAAGGGCGCGATCAACTCGGCCATGTCGGGCGTCACGCCGATGGCATAGCGCGCGGCCACGGATTCGAGGGCGGCCATGTCGGTCGCGGCGGCGAGGCCGGCCGCGACGAGATCGGCCGGGCTGCGCAAGGTGCGGGTCAGCATGGGGCGCCCATCATGGGACACCCATGGCGACCGGCGTCCAGACCACGTCCTCGATGCGCGGGGCACCGGCGAGCAGCATCACCAGCCGGTCGAGGCCGAGGGCGATCCCGCTCGCCTCCGGCATCAGGGCGAGGGCGGCCAGGAAATCCTCGTCGATGGGATAGGTCCGCCCGTAAAGGCGCGCCTTCTCGGCCATCTCGCCCTCGAAGCGGCGGCGCTGCTCTGCCGGATCGGTGAGTTCGCCGAACCCGTTGGCGAGTTCGACTCCGCAGGCATAGAGTTCGAACCGTTCCGCCACGCGCGGGTCGTCCGGGCTACGGCGCGCCAGCGCCGCCTCGCTGGCCGGATAGGCGTGCAGGACCGTCGGCCGGCCGATGCCGAGGTGCGGCTCGATTGTCGCGACGAGGACGCGGCCGAAGAGGTCCGACCAGGTATCGTCGGGCGCGACCCGCAGTCCCGCACCGGCCACCGCCTCGGCCATGGCGGCGCGGTCGGTGGCGCCATCCCGGTCCATCGTCGCCAGGAGGTCGATGTCCGCAAACCGCGAGAAGGCCTCGGCGAGGGTCAGCCGCTCGAAGGGAGCGAACGGATCGGACCGGCGCCCGCGAAACTCGAGGTGTCGCGTGCCGGCGGCATGCGCGGCCTCAGCGAGGAGGGCGGCGCAATCCTCCATCAGCACGGTGTAGCCGGCCTCGGCACGATACCATTCGAGCATCGTGAACTCGGGATGGTGGAGGGCGCTGCGTTCGCCGTTGCGGAACACCCGCGCGAGGGTGAAGAGCCGCGTCTCGCCGGCCGCGAGCAGCTTCTTGCAGGCGAACTCGGGCGAGGTGTGGAGATGGAGTGGGGCAAGGGAGCCGTCCGGCGCCACGATCTGCGTCGAGAAGGCGTGCAGATGCGTCTCGTTGCCGGGCGAAACCTGCAGGGCCGCCGTCTCGACCTCCACGAAATCATGCGCCGACAGATGCGCACGCATGGCCGCGACCACGCGGTTGCGCATCATCAGGACCGGGCGACGGTCGGCGTGGACCTGGGGCGTCCACCAGGGCGAGGGCGCGCTCACGACGTCGCGCGCCGTGGATCGACGTCGCCGGGACGCGCTGACGCAGCGGCGACTGGCAACCACGGCGCGGATGGAGTAGTGGCGAACCACAGATGCCGTTCCCGCGGGCCGGACCCGACGGGGCGTGCGCAGCATTTTCGTACAGACAGGACCAGACCCCGTGAAGGTGATCGCCTCTTCGCTCCGCAAGGGCAACGTCGTCGACAAGGACGGCAAGCTCTACGTCATCCTGACGATCGAGAACATCCACCCCGGCAAGGGCACGCCGGTGACGCAGCTCGACATGCGCCGCATCACCGACGGCGTGAAGATCTCGGAGCGCTACCGCACCACCGAGTCGGTGGAGCGCGCCTTCGTGGAGGATCGCGACCACACCTTCATGTACGAGGACGGCGAGGGCTACCACTTCATGAACCCCGAGACCTACGAGCAGGTCGCGGTGCCCAAAGACGTGGTCGGCGATGCCGCCCCCTACCTCCAGGAGAACATGACGGTGAAGCTCTCCTCCCACAACGGGGTGCCGCTCACCATCGAATTGCCCCAGCGCGTGGTGCTGGAGATCGCCGAGACCGAGCCGGCCATGAAGGGCCAGACCGCCTCCTCGTCCTACAAGCCGGCGATCCTGTCGAATGGCGTGCGCACCGCCGTGCCGCCGCATATCGCGGCCGGCACCCGGGTGGTCATCATGACCGAAGACGGCTCCTACGTGGAACGCGCCAAGGACTGACGTCCCCGCACGGCCCTTCCCGGATCAGGCACGGCCCTTCCCGGATCAGGCACGGCCCTTCCCGGATCAGGGAGGGGATGCCGCCGCCTCGTAGCAGGCCTGCGACAGGGCCTGCGCGCGGGCGCGGTCGGCCGGCGTGAACGAGCGGCCCGCCTCGGCCCACAACCCCTCCCGGCGAAAGCCGACGACGACGCAGCGTGCCGCGATCCGGCACGGCCCGGCCTCGCCGCCGGTCTCCGTGCAGTTGCGCGCGTAGACCCGGCGGAACTCCGCTTCTCCGGCGCGCGGGTGCTGGCCGCTCAGCGCGACGACGCCGGTGAGGAGGCCGAGCAGCACCGGTTGGTGGACGAGGTAGATCGACAGACTGTGGCGCCCGGCCATCGCCAGGCCGCGCATCGCGCGGCCCGTCGCGGCCCATTCCGGGAGCGAGGAACGCACAGCGGCGGGGCCGGCGAGGCGGGCGGCGGCGATCCCGGCCAGCACCAGCCCGAACCAGGGAAACAGCGGCACGTAGTCGTTGGTCTGCGGAACGCCGCGACCCAGCCCCAGGAAGGCGAGGACGGGATCGTCGAAGACCCTTACCGGCGGAAGGACCTCGGCCTGCACCAGGTGGGGGGCCGCCAGGACCGCGACCGCCCCCAGTGCGGACACGAGCGCCGGCGCGCGCAGGAACGGCACCGCCAGCACGCTCGACAGGGCGATGCAGTGCAGGATTCCGAAGAAGATGTAACTGTCGGGGAAGGCGATCCGCGTGGCCGCGGTGATCGCCAGGGCCGCTCCGCCGATCCGCAGGAGCCGCATCAGGAAACGCCGCCGGCGGATGGCCTCCGTCGCGGCCTCGCCCCGTCCCCGCATCAGGACGAGCCCGATGCCCACGAGGAACAGGAACGTGCCGGCGATGCCGTGCGCGGCCGCCTTGCCGGGCGGGGTGAGCGCATAGTTCTCCGGCGTGAGGCCGAGATGGCCGAGGTCCCAGGCCAGGTGATAAGCGGCCATGGCGACGAGGGCCGCACCCCGGGCGGCGTCGAGGGCAGCGAATCGCCGCCCCGGCGGAACGGCGGCGGGCGGGGTGGTCTCGGCGCTCTGCATGGCCGCGGCCCCTAGCATCGATCGGCGGTCCGGGCGACCTGTCACGGCCGCCGGCAGCCACGGCGTCGCAGGCGGCCGTCGACCCTTTCCGGCCCCGCAGGAGCGCGGGTTGAGATTTCCCGAGTCCGATCAGCGGCTTCCCCCGGGCAGGGCAGGGGCATGTGCGATCGCCACCTGTTGCGCCTTTGCCGGGTCGGCGGAGATTGCGCGATCGGGAGGCAGTGCTGGCGGGCAAACGGGCTTCCGCCGAGTCACGACTTTGTTAATCTTGATTGCGGATCGCGCAGCGTGATTCGGTGTGGGTTGCTTACAATGTCGGACGTCTTCGGATCGGGCCTCCACGGGTCGCACCCAGCCGCATCGTCCGACGACGCCCGAATCGCCGACGGCCTGTCGTCCGAGGAGCTTCGCCCCCTCGATCTCATCGAGGTCGCCGGCCGCATCAAGTGGTTCGACGTCGCCAAGGGCTTCGGCTTCATCGTGCCCGACGACGGGACCCCGGACGTGCTGCTGCATATCACCTGCCTGCGCCGGGACGGGCACCAGGGCGCGAGCGAGGGTGCGCGCGTCGTCGTCGAGGCGACCCGGCGCGCCCGCGGCTGGCAGGCCTTCCGCGTGATGTCCCTCGATCAGTCGACGGCGACCCACCCCTCCGAACTGCCGATGCCGCGCACCCATGTGAGCGTGACGCCCACCAGCGGCCTCGAGACGGCGGTGGTGAAGTGGTTCAACCGCCTGCGCGGGTTCGGCTTCCTCAGCCGCGGCGACGGCACCCCGGACATCTTCGTGCACATGGAGACCCTGCGCCGCTACGGGATCGCCGAACTCAAACCCGGCGAGACCGTTCTCGTCCGGTACGGCGACGGATCGAAGGGTGTGATGGCGGCCGAAGTCCGCCTTCTCGACGGTGCGTTGCCCGCCTCCCACTGACGCGGCAGAACCGTAGCGATGCACATGTCCGTTTTCCGCTCCCGCCCCTGGCAGCGGTTCGCCGCAGCCTTCCTCGCCCTGGTTCTCCTCCAGGTGTCGGCGGCGGCACAGACCCAGACCGAGCCGCTCACCATCGCGGCCCGCGGCGCCAGCCACGGCTTTGCCGTCGAGGTCATGCGCGACGACGAGGCCCGCTCGCGCGGGCTGATGTTCCGCCGCACGATGGCGGCGGACCACGGCATGCTGTTCGACTTCGAGAAGGTCGCCCCGGTCGCCATGTGGATGAAGAACACCTACCTGTCCCTCGACATGCTGTTCATCCGGGCGGACGGCACCATCGCGCGAATCGCCGCCGACACCGAACCGCAGTCGACCCGCGTGATCCCCTCCGGGGAACCGGTCCTCGCCGTCCTCGAACTGAACGCCGGCACAGCCGCCCGCCTCGGCATCAAGGCCGGCGACCGGGTGCAGCATCCGCTGTTCAAGCCGCGCTGATCGCCGCGCATGACGACGAACGAAAAGTGAACGACGCCGGTTGACGGGAGTCCCCTTTGCGATCATCGTTCCCGTAATGTTCCGGTCCCGCCGAGACGGCGGCCCGGTCTCGCGGCGGGAGGCCACCATGGTCGATTGTGATGTCGAGCCGGCTTGCGATGCCGTGCCGTGCACGGAGGTGCTCTACGCCAACGGGGAGTGGCGCGTGACCGCCGAGGGGATCGAGCATCCGCGCACCGGATACGTCATCGACCGGGCGGGTATCGATCGGCGCCGGGACGGCGAGCTCTGGGAGTGGCCGTTGCATCTGGCGGAGAAGAGCTGGTGCGAGCCGGGACCGTTGCGGGACGCCTTCATGGTGGCCCTCGGCCGCTACGGGGTCGCCGCAGATCCTGATCTGATGCGGTCGTTCGCAATCGGCTTCGGTCCGAGGTTCGGAAGCGGACGCGACATCGTCGACCTGGGGTTCACGTCGCTGGGCGAGATCGTGTCGCGTCGGCGCCATGGCGGGCGCAAGCCGCCCGGCCCTCTGCCGAGCGACGTGGCATGGCGTCGCGACGAGACCGGCGACAGACGCAGGGTCGCGGTCGCGGGCCGCTGACCGGCGGCAGGGACCGCGCCCGTGCGGCCCCGACCGGCGGTTGACGGGGCCGGTGCCCGATGGTCCTTCGCGTCGGGCAAGTCCGGTGAGGATTGCGAGACTGGCGAGGATCTCATGCAGCACGACGAGACGGCTCACCGAAGCGACGCCCCCGAAGGTCACGAGGGCCTGCTGACTCCTCCGTTCTCGCGGCGCGGGTTCGTCATGACGAGCCTGATGACGGGGCTGACCCTGGCGACGACCTCGGTGGAGGCTCAGGTCGTCACCACCGATTCGGTGGGGATCGAAGCCGGCGAGGTGGCCATTCCGACCGTGGACGGGCCGATGCCCGGATACCGCGCGGTGCCGGAGGGGAGCGGTCCGTTCCCGGTGGTCCTCGTCATCGAGGAGATCTTCGGGGTCCACGCCTACATCAAGGACATCTGCCGCCGTCTCGCCAAGGCCGGCTATTGCGCCGTGGCGCCGGAACTCTACGCCCGTCAGGGCGATCTCGCGACGATGACGGATGCCCAGACGATCATCCGCGAGGTGATCTCGAAGACGCCGGACGCCCAGTGGATCGCCGATCTCGACGCCACGGCCGCCTGGGCGACCTCCGCCGCCAAGGGCGATCCGGACCGGCTCTCGGCCATGGGCTGGTGCCGGGGCGGGCGCGCCGTCTGGCTCTATGCCGCCCACCGTCGCGACCTCAAGGCGGCCGTGGCCTGGTACGGGCAGCTCGGGGGCGAGCGCACGTCGATCCAGCCCAGGACCGCCGGCGATGTCGTCACCGAGATCCAGTCCCCCATCCTCGCCCTCTACGGCAGCGCCGATACCGGTATTCCCGTGGCGAGCATCGAGGAGGCCCGTGACAAGGCCAAGGCGGCCGGCAAGTCGGTCGAGCTGGTGGTCTATCCAGACGCACCGCACGGGTTCCACGCGGACTATCGGCCGAGCTACCGCAAGGCCGCAGCCGAGGATGGCTGGGCGCGCGCACTGGCCTTCCTCAAGGCGAACGGTGCGGGCTGACCGCGCTGGAGAATCGGCCGACCCGGCTTCCATACAAACCCTGCGCGACCGATGGTCCGCAGGATTGACATAATGAAGCCTTAACGGGTCTCGAGAGTTACGAAAGGATCGGCCGATCTTTTCGCCGTCGGGGGCGTTCGACGCAGATGAGTGCTGTAAGTTCGACGGCCCGTAAGCCGATGATCCTGGTCGTGGAGGACGAACCCGACGAGCGCTTCCTGGCCGCGACCCTCCTCGAGGAGACCGGCTTCGACGTGATCGAGGCCGAGACGGCGGAACACGCCCTCGCCATCCTGAACGATCGTGCCGACGAAGTCAGCGTCGTCTTCTCGGACGTGCGCACGCCCGGTCCGATTGGCGGCTTCGAACTGGCACGGATCATCGGCGTGACCTGGCCACGCGTCCGCGTCCTGCTGACCTCCGGCGATGCCGGCGACCAGCCCAGCGACCTCCGGGTCTCGGCCACCTTCATTCCCAAGCCCTGGCGTGCGGCCGACATTCTGTCGTGGGTCGAGGAGAACGCGCCGCCGCGCCCCGGCACGCCGGACCGACCGGCGCTGGTGGGAGATTCCCGGCCGGCCTGACGTCATTGTGGGCGATAAAATTCAGGATCTTAGGGGAAACTTGGCTCGACGGATGCGTTGACCGAGTCATTGCGCGTCATGTCTCGCGCGGTGATGAAGCCTGAACGTGAACAGATCACACCATGATCACCGTCGATTATCAACGCCCGGCTATATCCCAAGACAGTGATTCGTTTCACACCGGCTTTTCGTCGACAAAGCTCGTCGCGAAGCTCGGCGAGGAATTAAAGGGTCTCTACGGCGATGTGACCGGGGCAGGGCAACCCAGCGATTTGCTTGCGCTGGCGAGACGGATCGACGAGCAGCGAAACGTTCACAAGGGTGAGGGTTGAGGGCAACAGGCAGCCGGAATTCGTTATTCCTGGCATCGGCCGGCCCTCCTTGTTGTCCGGTGGTGACGGTGCGGCTGCCTTGCCGCCGCTGAATCTCTGATAAGAGAACGAGGTCGCTTCGCCCGATCCGCCGTCACCGCCGAGTTCCGGATGCCCCTGATGAAAAGCCTCGGCACGGTCGCCGCCGTATGTGCCGTGACGCTGTCGCTCGTGGCTGCGGCGAAGGCCGCGGCGCCTCCGGTCCAGCCGATCGAAGGCCCCGGCGCAAACGGTGACCGGAGCGCCACCGTCGTGAAACGTGCGGTCGGCCGCATCGGGTCGGCCAGCTACGTCTTTCACAAGGCCGGACCGGCGCCGGCCGAGGGCCGCCCCGTGGCGATCGTCCTGCATGCCTGGGGGGCACCGAACCCGCAGGTCTACGGCGCCTGGATCGACCATCTCGCCCGCAAGGGCTTCCTCGTGGTGTTCCCGCGCTTCCAAGAGGTCAATCGCACCCGGCCTGCCGATGCCACCGCCAACGCCATCAAGTCCGCCAAGGCCGCCTTCGCCGAGATCGCTCAGGACGGCGACGCCAAGCCCGACCTGAACCGCGTCGCGGTCCTCGGCCATCTCGCGGGCGCGCCCATCGCCGCCACCCTGGCGGCCGAAGCGGCGGCGGAAGGCCTGCCCGTGCCCAAGTTGGTCTTCGTCGTCATGCCCGGCGGCATCGCCAGCGACGCCCGCTCCCGCGGCGTTCCCCTGAAGGATCTCGCCGCGCTGCCGGCCCAGACGCTGATGGTCACGATGATCGGGGACCGCGACGCCCGCGCGGCCGATCTCGCGGCCCGGCGCATCCTGCGCGAGGCGACCTCCGTTCCCCCCGAGCGCAAGCTGTTCGTGCGCGTCCTCTCGGACGACCACGGTTTTCCGGCCCTCACCGCGACCCTGGCGTCCCCGGCCGGGGTCGATGCCGCCTTCGACGGCGGCGCCATCAAGGCACCGCCGGAGCCGCCGCGCGACCCCAAGCAGCCCCCTCCGCCCTTCCGCTGGTCGGCGGACATGGCACTGACCGGCGAACAGACCACGCTGGTGGCCCAGCTCAACAACGCGCGCTCCGACAGCCTCGATTATCTCGCGTACTGGAAGACGTTCGATCTGGCCGCCACCGCAGCCTTCGCGGGCACGGACGCCGCCACCCTCAAGAACAATCCCCGCCTCAGCGACATGGATCGCTGGGCTGACGGGTGGCCGGTCAAGCGCCTTGTGGTGGAGATCCCCCGCCTCGGCCCCGCACCCAAACCCGCCCCTGCGCCGGAGACGGTCGCCGCACCGCGGCCCGCCGGACGCCGATGATCGGGTGATCGACCGCCCGGTCCGATTTCATCGCCACGGATACCCCGATGCAGCTGTTCCATTCGCATTTCTCGCCCTTCGCGCGGAAGGTCATGGTGGTCGCCCATGAGCTCGGCCTCACCGATCGGATCGCGCTGTTGCCGACCGCCGCCCATCCGGTCACGCGCGATGCCGCCATCCTGCGCCATCATCCCCTCGCCCAGGTGCCGACCCTGATCGACGACGACGGATTCGTGCTCGCCGACAGCCGGGTGATCTGCGAGTACCTGGATACCCTCTCCGAGGGCGGCATCTTCCCCTCCGCCGGCCCGGCCCGCTGGGACGCCCTCGCGCTTCAGTCCACCGCCGACGGCCTCCTCGATGCCGCGCTGCTGATCCGCTACGAACTCACCGCCCGGCCCGAGGCCGAGCGCTCGACCGCCTGGATCGCGGGACAGGAGGCCAAGATCGCCACGGTGCTGGCAGACGTCGAGGCGCAGGCCGATGGCTTGGGCGAACGGGTCGACATCGGCGTGATCACGCTGGGCTGCGCCATCGGCTACCTGGACCTGCGCTTTCCCGACCCGACCCGGGCCGCCCGGCTGCCGAAGACGGCGCTCTGGTACGAGGGCTTCGCCCAGCGGCCCTCGATGGTCGCCACCCGCCCGCCCGCGGCGTGACGGGCAACGCCGCGGTGGCGTGGAGTTTGCTCCGTCGGCAACCGGCCAGCCGGATGCCGCACCCATGCCCTATACACCCATGCCCGATACGCCCCTGCCGAACTTCGTCGCCGTCCTGATCTCGGTCCTCGCGTTCACCCTCGGCGTCGTCGTCCTCAACGGCCTGACGCGCCTCGCTATGGCTGCGGGCATGGCGCCGGCCGATCTGGCCGAGAACGGGTTCCTGCAGTACGGCGGCGCACTCCTCGCCGCTCATGCAATCCGGCGGCTCACGGCCCGTCGCGGCCTCGCGCGATCGAAGTCTTGATGGCCTCCCGTATTGGGTTGGCCGAGCTCCGAACGGCGAAGTGGACATCCGAGCCACTCCGAATACCCTACTCACGTAGCCCAATAACATAGATCAACATTCGATAGGGCGACCGGCACCGAATCAACATTGTTAAGCACATTGCCGATCTCTCGGTTGCTCAGCGCGAGGTTTCGTTGTGCGGCGATCTGGTTTTGCTATCGTGCACCCACCGGCTCGCCAATCGGCCCGGCGATCGAAGACCACGATCGACCGGGACCAGGACGGCGCCGTTCACGATGCGCTCGCGAGGGCACGATGGGCGAACACCAGACGGAGACGCCCGGTGGCGTGACGGATGCGGCCTGGGAAGACTGGGCGACGTTCCGGACCCGGACCGACGACCCCACGGCGTCCGGCATCGCGGCCTGGTTCGAGGACTACGTCATGCAGCCGCATCGCGATGTCGGACGCAGCGGCCACGTCTGCCCCTACATGGCGCCTGCGGTCCGGCAGAACCTGGCGCGCCTGAGCGTCTACGCGGCGGATCCCGGCGACGCCGGACGGATGCGCGCCACCCTCCTGAGGGGTATCGACCTCTTCCAGGCGATCCCGTGCTCGCCCAGGACCAGCCTGTTCCGGACCGTGGTCGTCGCCTTTCCCGCCCACGCCGACCGGGACGGCGTCGCACGGCTGCAGGTGCTGCAGCGGTCGGTGCGGTACCGCGCGGCCTGGCACGGCCTGATGGTGGGGCTGTTCGAGCCGGACTCGTCGCAGCCGGGCGTGGTCAACCGGACGTTCCATTCGTTCCGCTCGCCGATCCCGCTGATCGCCATCCGCACGATGGTGGAGGGGGACGCCCCGTTCGTCCTGCGCAACCCGTTGATGATCCCGCTCTACCTGTCGCGTTTCGGCGCGAGCGGGCGCAGACGCCTCCTGCGCGCCCTCAAGCAGAGGCTCAAGGACAGGTTCGGCGCTGCCCACGGCACCCCCGAGGCGGCCTGAGGCGAGACCGGGCGCGGCCGCCGCAGGACCCGGTCCATATGTCTCGCCGACGCCCCGGAATCGCGTTGGCGCCATGGGCCCTCGACCGGCTACCATCGCCGGCGACATGATCCGTTCCTTCGCGCTCCTCGCCCTCCTCGTTCTGCCCGTCCACGCCGCCGAGCCGCTGGGGCCGGCCGGACTGCCGGCCTCGGCCTTCCCCCGGCCGGACCGACCGGTGGCGGAGATCATCACCTCTGTCTGGGCGCCGGAGGCGAGCCGCGACAAGCGCGACGAGGTCGGACAGGTCGCCCGCCTGATGGGGATCGGGCCCGGCCAGACCGTGGCGGACATCGGCGCGGGCAGCGGCTACTACGTGGCGCGGCTCAGCCGGATCGTCGGGCCTCAGGGCCGCGTCTTCGGCGAGGACGTGATCCCGTCCTACCTCGACGACCTGTCGCGCCGGGTCCGCGACGAGAAGCTCGGTAACGTCACGGTGGTGCGCGGCCAGTCGCACGACCCGCGGCTGCCGCCCGGCTCCGTCGATGCGGCGGTGCTGGTCCACATGTACCACGAGATCGACCAGCCCTACGGGCTGCTCCACAATCTCGCCGCCGCCATGAAGCCCGGTGGCCGCATCGGGATCGTCGACGACGACGACATCCCCGCCCGCCACGGCACGCCGCCGGCCCTGCTGCGCTGCGAACTCGCGGCGGCCGGCTACCGCGAGGCCGGCTTCTCGAAGTTGGAGGGCGGCAGCGACTATCTCGCGATCTTCGAGGCGCCGGCAGCGGACGCGCGTCCCGACCCGGCCGGCATCGTGCCCTGCAAGGACTCCACGACCCGCAGCCGCACCAGGGCTCCGTGAGCGGATGGCGGGATTCACCCTTCGGTAGCGGCCATCGCCTAAGGCTGGAGCCCGCAACGGATCGTCGCGGAGGTGAGGTGTGGTTCTCGCGTATTGGCTCGATCAGCCGGTCTGGCTGATCTTCGTCTGGATCGCGGCCGTGTTCGGCTTCGCCAGCGCGCTCATCGTCGGCCTCACGGTACTGCCGATGACGCGGCCGGCGATGGCCAGGATCGGCGGCGGCATGGTCCCGACCTATTTCACCGCGATCTCGGTGCTCCTGGCGCTCCTCACCGGGTTCGTCGCCAACGATGCCTGGGAGCGCCAGCGCACCGCCACGCGGATCGTGCAATCGGAACGCAGCGGCCTCCTTGCGATCCACGATCTCAGTATCGCCGCGGTGTCGGACATGAAGGACCTGCGGGCCGAACTCGTCGCCTACGCCGATGCCCTCATCACCGACGAATGGCCCAAGATGGCAGACGCCACCTCGTCGGCGAAGGCCGGGGAGACCCTCGGCCGCCTGATGCAGGGCGCCGCGGACCCGCGGCACGGCACCGAGGCCGGGGCGGCCGCGCACTCGGCCCTCCTCGACGCGGTGATGGGGCTGCGCACCGCCAGGGGCGAGCGGCTGTCGTTGAGCGACGCCACCGCCGACCAGTCGAAATGGCTGACGCTGATGGTGCTGGCCGGGCTGACCATGCTGTCCATCGGGTTCGTGCACATGGACCGGCCGGTGACGCAGTTGACGGCCCTGATGCTGTTCTCGACCGCCATGGTCACGACACTGGGCGTCGTCGCCCTGCACGAGCGGCCCTTCGACGGCCCCTTGGCCCTGAGTTCGGCTCCGCTCCAGGCGGCGCGGGCGGTGATGGAGGCGGCCAGGCCGGGCGGCTGAGCAGGTTTCGCAAAAGCGGTCACCGGTTTTGCGGCGAAAACCTGCGATAGACCGGGGACCCAAGCAGATTCGATCAATCCGGCTCGTCGGCGGGTTTGGGCCCGGGCGGCGCGAACAGGTCGTCCGGCGGGTCGATCACCACCCGCCCACCCGGGACGTCGAGGACGGGCACGAAGGCCTTCGTGAAGGGCAGAAGCGCCGTGGCGCCGCCGGCCGCCGGCTTGATCTCGAGGAGGTCGCCGCCGCCATAGTTGGGTACGTCGGTGACCGTGCCGAGTACGGTGCCCTCGCCATCGACCACGTCGAGGCCGACGAGATCGGCCGTGAAGACCTCGTCCTCGTCCTCGACGTCGCCCAGGCGCTCACGGGGGAGGTAGAGCGCGAGGCGGTTCAGGGCCTCGGCACCGGTGCGGTCGGCCACAGATTTCACCCGGACCACGAGGAGGTCCGGGGAGGCGCCACCGGCCCGACGCACGTCGGTGAGTTCGATGCGGCGCCCGTCGGCACCGATCAGCGGCCCGTAGGAGCCGATCGCCAGCGGATCGCCGGTGTAGGATTTGAGCCGGACCTCGCCGTTGAGCCCGTGCGCCCGGCCGAATTCGCCCATCCGCACGAGGGTGGGATCGGTGAGGGGAGGGAGTGGCTCGGGGACGGGCTTCGGTGGGCGTGCAGAAGTGGGCGTGCCCGCGTCGAGCCGGCTCGTCCGGGCACGACGTCCGCCGTCACCGGACGCGTTCGATCCTGTGGGGCGGCGGGCCATCGTGCAAAACCGCGTTCGAGAGCGTCGGACCGAAAGGGGGTGCCGGCGTTCGGAAAGATCCGATGCCGGACAGGCGTCTCGCGCCTCTCCTCCCCGCCGGCGGGGAGGAGGGAGGTTGGGGGTGGCTGGGCGAGCCTTCGTCGAGCGAAGCTAAACCAGCCCCGATCCCTCCCCGCAGAGGGGAGGGGACATACCCTTATGCCGCAGCGTCTTCGGCCGGGGCGGCGGCCTTCTCGGCGCGCTTGGCGGCGCGCTCCTTGGCCTTCTCGCCCGGCTCGGCCTTCTGCGGGTTGTTGCGCGCGGGGCGCTTGGCGAGCCCGGCGGCATCGAGGAAGCGCAGGACGCGGTCGGTGGGCTGGGCGCCCTTGGCGAGCCAGGCCTGGATCTTCTCGGACTCGAGCACGATGCGGGCCGGATCGTCCTTGGCCTTCATCGGGTCGTAGACGCCGACCTTCTCGATGAAGCGGCCGTCGCGCGGCGCGCGGGCGTCGGCGACGACGATGCGGTAGTACGGGCGCTTCTTGGCGCCGCCACGGGTGAGACGGATCTTGAGGGACATGGCTTGCTCCTGTGTGTGTGTCGGTATGCTGGAATTGGAATTTTAGCGAATAGCGAATAGATCGTGGATTGGCCCTATTCGCTATTCGCCACTCCCTATTCGCCCCTATTTCTTTTTTCCGAATGGAAAGCCGCCGAGGCCCGGCAACCCGCCCTTCGCGCCGAGACCGGGCAGGCCCGGCATCTTTCCGCCGCCCCCGAGGCCCGGGGGCATCGGCGGCAGCTTGCCGCCCATCTGCTTCTGCATGTCGGCGATCATCTCCGGCGTCGGCTCGGGCATGCCCGGAGGCAGGCCGGGCATGCCGCCCGGCATCCCGCCGCCGCCCATCGCTCCTGCACCCATGCCGAACATCGAACCGAGCGCCTGGCCGATGCCGCGCTTGCCCGAGCCCATCGCCTTCATCATGTCGGCCATGGTCCGGTGCATCTTGAGGAGCTTGTTGAGCTCCTCGACCTTCGTCCCCGAACCCGCCGCGATGCGCTTCTTGCGGGAGTTCTTGAGGATGTCGGGATTCCTGCGCTCCTGGGCGGTCATCGAGGAGATGATCGCGCGCTGGCGCTTGAACATGGTCTCGTCGAGGTTGGCGCCCTCGACCTGTTTCTTGATCGCGCCCATGCCGGGCAGCATGCCCATCAGGCCGCCGATGCCGCCCATCTTCTCCATCTGGCCGAGCTGCATCGACAGGTCGTCGAGGTCGAACTTGCCCTTGCGCATCTTCTCGGCGGTGCGCAGGGCCTGCTCGTGGTCGATGGTCTCGGCCGCCTTCTCCACGAGCGAGACGATGTCGCCCATGCCGAGGATGCGGTTGGCCACCCGCGAGGGGTGGAACTCCTCGAGGGCGTCGACCTTCTCGCCGGTGCCGACGAGCTTGATCGGCTTGCCGGTGACGGCGCGCATGGAGAGCGCCGCACCGCCGCGCGAATCGCCGTCCATGCGGGTGAGCACGATGCCGGTGACGCCGAGGCGCTCGTCGAAGGCGCGGGCGGTGACCACCGCGTCCTGGCCGGTGAGCGCATCGGCCACCAGCAGCACCTCGTGCGGGTTGGTGGCGGCCTTGACCTCGGCCGCCTCCGACATCAGCGATTCGTCCAGCGTGATGCGGCCGGCGGTGTCGAGCATCACCACGTCGAAGCCGCCCAGGCGCGCGGCATCCATGGCCCGCCGCGCGATCTGCACCGCCGACTGGCCGACCATGATCGGCAGGCTCTCGACGCCGACCTGCTTGGCGAGGATCGCCAGCTGTTCCATCGCCGCCGGGCGGCGGGTGTCGAGGGAAGCCAGCAGCACCTTGCGCTTGTCGCGTTGGACCAGGCGGCGGGCGATCTTGGCGGTCGTCGTGGTCTTGCCCGAGCCCTGCAGGCCGACCATCAGGATGGCGACCGGGGCGGGCGCGTTCAGATCGATCAGGCCGGCGTCCGAGCCCAGCATCGCCACGAGTTCGTCGTTGACGATCTTGACGACCATCTGGCCGGGGGTGACCGACTTGACGACGACGGCGCCCACCGCCTTGGCGCGGACCTTCTCCGAGAAGTCGCGCACGACCTCGAGGGCGACGTCCGCCTCGAGCAGGGCCCGGCGCACCTCGCGCAGGGCGGCGGTGACGTCCGCCTCGGTGAGCGCACCGCGGCGGGTGAGACCGGACAGGATACCGGAGAGCCGGTCGGACAGGCCTTCGAACATGCGGGCTCCCTCAGGCGATCGACGTCACTGGTCGAGGCCCGCGTTGGTGACGCGGCGCGCCTGGAGCGCGGCCTCGAAGGCGTTCACGGCCCGCGCGAACTTGTCCCGGCACTCCGGGTCGCAGAAGCCGACCACCGCGCCGTTGTAGAGGGTGAGCGCATCCGCCGAGATCGGCTTGCCCGACCAGGGGCAGGCATCGTTCACCGCATCGGCGAGGCTCAAGGTGGGGACGGCGTCGGACATACGGCTCGCTGGCATCGCACGAAGGGGCCGGACGCTGCGGTTGCGCCAACGCAAATCCCGCCCGAGGGCGCATCGCGCTGTCGGGCGTTGACCTCCGGTCTCGATGGACCGGTCGGCGGCTTGCGAAGGCGGACGATCGTCCGGCTACGAGTGGCGGGGGCTATGCGGGAAACCGCACGAAGTCAAGGGAATGCCACGAACTCGCGACGGCACGGATCAGGAAAACAGCGCCGCCTTCTCTTCGTCCGTGAGGCCGTCGATGTCGGCGAAGGCGGTCTCGATATCGGTCTTGCCGGGCGCCGTCCCGCCGGCGGGCGCCACCTCGGCATCCGGCTCCGGGGCGGGATCGTCCTGGATGGCGGCCTCGTCCCAAGCGCCGAGATCGTCCCGGCTCGGCGCGACGCCGACATCCGGTGCCGCCTCCTCGGAGGCCGCCCCGGCAACGGCCTCGACGACCGCCGGGGCCTCCTCGAAGGCGATCGCGTCGTCGAGGGCGTCGAACGCGGGACGCTCGGGCTTCCGGTCCGCCGGCGGGGAGGCGACGGCGAGCGACGCGGCGAAGGCGTCCGTATCGATGAAGCGGTCGACGTCGTTCTGGCAGAGCACCTCGGGTCCGAGCGCGTCCTCGGCGGCCGGCGGCGTCGCCTCGTCGCCCCAGATCGCCATCATCACGCCGAGGCGCTCCTCTAGGTAGCGCAGCGTGTGGACGATCCGCGCCGTACGCTGGGCGGTGAGGTCCTGGAACGAGCAGGCGGTGTAGATCTGCGTCGCCATGCGGTCGAGTTCGTCGCAGACCGCGGTCTCGGAGCCGGATTCCCGCAGGGTCCAGGCCACCTCCTGCACGTGCTCGGCCGCGGCGAGGATGTCGGAGGTCGCCCGCTCCGTGGCCAGCACGATGGCGTCGAGGGCGAGGCCGAGCCGGCCGTGCGCGGCATCGGGCGAATCGATGGCCGCGACCTCGAGCTTGGTGCGCGCGATGGCGTCGGCCATGTCCATCAGGTCGTGGCGGACGCGCTCGACCCGTTCGGTCTCGGGCGCCGCGGCGCGCTGCGCGACCACGACGCCCTCCAGGCGCTCGATCGCGCCGAGCAGCATCTCGGTGTCGGCGGTGCGGTTGCGGCGCGCGTATTCCTGCAGGAACCAGCGCCCGCGCGCACTCTCGGCCATCGTGGCTTCGATCAGTTCGTACTGCGAGGCGTCGATCGCCGTCAGTGATTGGGAACCCGACATGCCAACGCGTCCTCGGACCGACTCCCCGGACGGGCGACGGGAAGCGTCGTCCGGCGTCCAGGCCCGTCAGGTTGACACGATGACTTTAACGACGGCTTTACGCTGAAAACCCGGCCCGTCGCCGGGGCCCACGCCTCCGGTGCCCGTGCAAAGCCGTTCTCCCCGTCTCGCCGACCCCGGTTCGACCGAGCCCGGCGCGGCGCGGCTGTCGCTGCTCTACGCGGTGGTCTTCGTCGAGATCGGCATCGCGATGCCGTTCATGCCGGTCTGGCTGAATGCCCTGGGCCTCGACGCGCGGGTGATCGGCGCCCTGCTGGCCCTTCCCATCGCGATCAGGATCGTGGCGACGGCGCCGCTCATGGGCCTGATCGACCGGGGCCTCAGCGCCCGCAGGCTGATCGTGGCCGGGAGCCTCGCCCTGGCGGCGACCTATGCCCTGATGCCGGCCGGCGCGACCGTCGGCTGGTGGGTCCTCGCGGTCCTCATCGCGCTCAACGCGGTCGCCGGCGCCTCCCTGGTGCCGAGCATCGACTACCTGACCCTGGCCGCCGTGCGCGCGAGCCACCGCCTCGACTACGCCCGCATCCGCATGGCGGGGTCGATCGGCTTCCTGGCCGCGAGCCTCGCCGGCGGCCTCCTGCTCGACGCCTTCGGCGAGCGCCCGGCGATCCCGTGGCTGCTCACCGGGCTCGCCGTCATCGCCGCGCTCACCGCCATCGCCGCCCGCGTGCCGACGCCGGTCGCGGTGGCGGTGACGCGGGAGACCGGCCGCCCGCGGCTCCCGGCCGTCCTCTGGATCGCGGTGGCCGCCGCCGCGGCGATCCAGGCGAGCCACGGCGCCATCTACGCCTTCGCCAGCATCCACTGGGGCGCGCACGGCATCTCGGCGCCCTGGATCGGCGTGCTCTGGGCGATCGGGGTCGTGGCCGAGATCGTCCTGTTCTGGCTGATCGGCAGGGCGCCGGCGGCCTGGCGCACGCCGTTCCGGCTGATCGGGATCGGCGGGGCGGCCGCCGTCCTGCGCGCCGTCGGCATGGCCCTGTTCGGCGATCGCCTCGGGCCGGTGCTGGCCCTGCAGCTCCTGCACGGCTTCACCTTCGGCGCCACGCAGCTCGGCGCCATGGCCGCCGTCTCCCGCTTCGCCCCCGAGGGCGCCCGCGGCCGCGCGCAGGGCACCTTTAGTTCCTGCAACGCCCTCGCCTCGGCCGTCTCCACCCTCATGAGCGGACTGGCCTATGCGGCCGGCGGCGGAATCCTCGCCTTCCTGCTGATGGCGCCCCTGGCGCTGGCCGGACTGCTGCTGGCGAGCCTCGGCCAGCGCCGGGCCGGACGCGAAGCCTTCACAACGCCTCGTTTGTGAGTCAGCAGACCCCGGGCGGGGGCTAGGGACGGGGGCGCGTCGCGCCTCACCACGGGAGTGTCGATCTGTGCGAACCGCCGATGCCGTCCAGGAGCGCGACCGCGCCGGCGCCACCCTCCTCGAGGGCGGGACCGTCGCGCTGAGCGGTCGCTGGACCGCCGACGAGGCCCCGGCCGTGGAGGCCGCCGCCGCCCGCATCACGCAGGACGCGCGCGCCCAGCCGGTGCGGATCGACCTGTCCGGCGTGATGCGCCTCGATACCCTCGGGGCCTGGGTGCTGGAACGCACCCGCGGCGAGGTCGAGGCGGCGGGCGGCACGTTCGTCTATGCCGGCGCCTCTCCCGAGCACCGCATCCTCCTGCGCGAGGCGCGCATCCTCAGCCCCGTCCCTGTGCCGCCGGCCCGCCGCGGCCGGGTCTACAGCTTCCTCGAGGCCTTCGGCGTCCGGGTGGTCGGGGGCAAGACCGACCTCGTCACCGGCCTCGCGTTCCTCGGCGAGGTGGTGCTCGCCTGCCTGCGGGTCGCCTCCCGCCCCAGCACCTTCCGCGGCACGGCGCTCGTCAACCAGATCCAGCAGGTCGCCTTCAACGGCGTGCCGATCATCGTGCTGATCTCGTTCCTGGTCGGCGGCATCGTCGCGCAGCAAGGCATCTTCCAGCTGCAGCGGTTCGGCGCCCAGAGCTTCGTCGTCAACCTCATCGGCCTCCTGATCCTGCGCGAACTCGGGGTGCTGCTCACCTCGATCATGGTGGCGGGCCGCTCAGGCAGCGCCTTCACCGCCGAGATCGGCTCGATGCGCATGCGCGAGGAGGTCGACGCGCTGCGCGTCATGGGCCTCGACCCCATCGAGATCCTGATCGTCCCGCGCATCCTGGCGCTGGTGATCGGCCTGCCGATCCTCGCCTTCCTCGCCTCCCTGGCCGCCCTCGCGGGAGGCGGGCTGGTGGCCACCCTCTACGGCGGCATGACGATCGAGGCGTTCCTGTCGCGCCTGCAGGCCGCGGTCTCGATGCACCACGTCGCGGTGGGGCTGATCAAGGCGCCGTTCATGGCGCTGATCATCGGCATCATCGCCACCATCGAGGGGTTCGCGGTCGAAGGCTCGGCGGAATCCCTCGGCCGCCACGTCACCGCCTCAGTCGTCAAGTCAATCTTCATGGTGATCGTGCTTGATGGTCTCTTCGCCGTCTTCTTCGCGGCCATCGATTTCTAGGCAGGGTGGCGCGCCGACGCCTCACGCCGCTCAGGCCCTTGGTCCGTCGCAGGTTTTCGACGCAAGACCGGTGACGACATTTGCGAAACCCGCTGACGCCCGTGACAGACTCACCCCATCCCCCCGGCGCCACGCCGCCACGCGACGTGATCATCAGCGTGCGCGATCTCGTCGTCGGCTTCGGCGACAAGATCGTCATGAAGGGGCTCGATCTCGACATCTACCGCGGCGAGATCCTCGGTTTCGTCGGCCCGTCCGGCCAGGGCAAGTCGGTGCTCACCCGCACCATTCTCGGCCTGGTGCCGAAGCGCTCGGGCACCATCGAGGTCTTCGGCGAGAACGTCGACGGGCTCTCCATCGCCCAGCGCCGGCGCATCGAGCAGCGCTGGGGCGTGCTGTTCCAGCAGGGCGCCCTCTTCTCAGCGCTCACCGTCAAGCAGAACATCCAGATGCCGATGCGCGAGCACCTGAACCTGTCCGAGCGCCTGCTCGACGAGTTCGCGCGCCTCAAGATCGAAATGGTCGGCCTCAAGCCCGACGCCGCCGACAAATTGCCCTCGGAGCTCTCCGGCGGCATGATCAAGCGTGCGGCGCTGGCCCGGTCGCTCGCCCTCGACCCGGAAGTGCTGTTCCTCGACGAGCCGACCTCCGGCCTCGACCCGATCGGGGCCGGCGAGTTCGACGAACTCGTGGCCACCCTCAAGCAGACCCTGGGACTGACCGTCTTCATGGTCACCCACGATCTCGACAGCCTCTATACCGCCTGCGACCGGATCGCGGCCCTGGGCGACGGGCAGATCATCGCGCAGGGCCCGATCGAGGCGATGCTGGCCAGCGACCATCCCTGGCTGCGCTCCTATTTCCACGGCAAGCGCGCCCGCAACATCGTCACCGACAAGGTCGGCGTGCATGCCTGACGCTTGCGCCCTCCGGCTGCGGCGTGCGTCGGCGCACAGCGCATCCGTCGCCGATCCCGGACAGGACTGACATCATGGAGACTCGTGCGAACTACGCCCTCATCGGCGCCTTCACCCTGGCGGTGATCGTGGCCGGCTTCGGCTTCGTGTTCTGGCTGCAGGGCGGATCGCGCAGCCAGCTGCGCGAAAGCGTGCGCATCGTCTTCTCCGGCAGCGTCGGCGGCCTCGCCAAGGGCTCCACGGTGACCTTCAACGGCATCAAGGTCGGCGAGGTGATGAGCGTGCGCCTGCTGCCGCAGGACCCGCGCCGGGTGGTGGCGATCGCCGAGGTCGACAGCACGACGCCGTTGCGCGCCGACACCCGCGCCCGGCTGGATTCGGCCCTGCTCACCGGCGTCTCCGTGGTGTCGCTGAGCGGCGGCAACGCCGATGCGGCGGCCCTGACCCCGGCCAGCGGCGACCAGATGCCCACCATCTTCGCCGACAGCTCCGACATCCAGGACATGATGACGGCGGCCAAGCAGATCGCCCAGCGCGCCGACGACGTGCTCCAGCGCCTCGACAAGATCGTGGCCGGCAACGAGGGCGCCATCACGCGCACGCTGGCCAACGTCGAGGCTTTTTCCAAGACCCTGGCCGAGAGCGGCCCGGCGGTGAGCACCCTCGTCAAGGCGATCGACGGCCAGAAGCTCAACCGGGTCATCGACAACGCCGAGCGCTTCTCGACGGCGCTCAGCACCGCGAGCCCCGACATCGAGGGCGCGGTCAAGGACGCCCGTTCGCTGGCGGGCAAGCTCAACAGCTCCGCGGACCGGGTCGATGCCGTGCTGAAGGGTGCCCAGGGCTTCCTCGGATCCGCCTCCGGCGAGGCGGGATCGAGCACCTTCGCGGAAGTCCGCGATGCCGCCATCTCGGTGCGCGACGCCGGCCGTGCCTTCCGGGCGCTGTCCGAAAATCTCGACAAGCGCACCGCCAACATCGCCACCAGCTTCAACCGCCTGAGCGGCACCGGCCGGCGCGAGGTCGAGGCCCTGTCCACCGACGGCCAGCGCACCCTCAACACCCTCAACCGGACGGTGAAGAACCTCGAACGCGATCCCTCGCAGGTGATCTTCGGCGGCAAGCCGTCGTTGCCGGAATACAACGGCGCCCGCTGATCGCAGCCGCGAGCGTGCCGGTGTGTCCGCGCGCACGGCACCAAACGAGCGTTGCCGTAGTTTAGTGGTCGCAGCGTTTCGCGCTGCGATAGCGTCCAGGCCTCCCCGCGTATGATGTTCCAGCGACCCGCCCTTGCAGCGATCGTCCTCGCCACGGCCCTCGGCGGCTGCGGCGGGGCCGCGCCGTTGACCTTCGACCTGATGGCCCTGCCGGGCCAGGGCCGGGTCGCCGCCTCCGCCCGTTCGATCGTCGTGGCCGAGCCGGTGGGCCTGCAGCCGTTCGAGGCGGACCGCATCATCGTGCGCGAACCGGGGGGCGGGCTCTCGTTCCTCGGTGGCGGGCAATGGTCCGACCGGCTGCCGCGCCTGCTCCAGACCCGCATCATCCAGAGCCTCGAGAACTCCGGCCGCCTGCGATCCGTCAGCCGGCCCGGCGACAAGATCGCGGCCCAGTACCAGCTCATCAGCGAGATCCGCGCCTTCGACATCGCGGCCGGATCGAGCGAGGCGGTCGTCGACCTCTCGGTCAAGCTCATCGCCGACGCCAGCGGCAGCGTGGTGGCGGCCAAGGTGTTCCAGGCGCGCGTGCCGATCGCGAAGGTCGACCCCGGCAGCGCCGCCGCCGGCCTCGACCGCGCCATGGCCGTGGTCCTGGCCGACATCGTGCGCTGGGTGAACGGCGGGCGCTGACACCGGCCCGCCATGGCGCTGCATCTCCTCAAGCTCTGCGTCGGTCCCGCCTCCCTCGACGACCTCGTGCGGCGGATCGCGGCCAACCGCACCCTCGCCCTGGCCGCCGGCCTCGATCCGGCCCCCGTCCATACGACGCGGATGGTGCCCAAGCGCGCGGCCGAGATCGCCGGCGGCGGATCGATCTACTGGGTGATCAAGGGCACGGTGAGCGGACGCCAGACGATCCGCGAGATCGCACCCTTCACCGATACCGACGGGATCGGACGCTGTCGCCTGGTCCTGGACGCAGCGGTGGTCCCGGTGAGCCCGCGGCCGTGCCGTCCGTTCCAGGGCTGGCGCTATCTGGAGGCCGGGAACGCGCCCCCGGACCTCGGCGACGCCGCGGCCGGAGACCTCGCCGAAATGCCCGAGGGCCTGCGCCGGGAACTGTCGGGCCTCGGCCTGATCTGAGGGAGCGGGCGCCGGAATGGCGTTCACGCGATGTCCGTTCGACCGACGCCGGTAGCCGCGCGCGTCTGCTCCCTTACCCCGACGACCCGAGCTAAACGATCGAACCGGCCCGCGCGGTTGCGGGCCGGTTCGATGCGTCGAGCCCGGCGCCCGCTTCTATGCTCCGTCGAAGCGGCCGCTGGCGTGGGCGAGCATGGTGTAGACCTTGCCGGTCTCGGAGGTGAGATAGGCGTCGGCCCGGCGGCTGTCGCGGTCGTTCTTCGAGACGTCCCCGAGCAGCCGCTCGAACTCGGTCACGTACCGGTCCACCGTGCGGTGGAAGTCGGCATCCGCGCCGTAGCGGCGGCGGATCTCCTCGAAGGTCTGGCGACCCTGCGGCGTGTAGAGCCTAGCGTCGAACAGGTTCGGCTCGCCGCGGCGATAGCGCTCCCACAGGTCCACCGCCGTGCGGTGATCGATCATCTTGGCGATGTCGGTGGTCAGGCTGTCGAGGGTCGCGACCTTGCGCTCGGTCGCCGCCTTGGCGGCGGGGGGAGGGGCGAGGGACACCTGAGGCGAGACGGGGCCCTGGGGTGGGACGGATGCCTGGGACGAGCCGGAGCCCTGCGGAGCGGCCGCCGGGGCGAGCCCCGCCGTCCGGCCCGTCGGTCCACGACCGGAGGACGGAACCGGCACGGCGTTGCGGATCTCCTCCTCGCTGCCCTCGTCGAGCGAGGCACGGGTGAGGAGGTCGGACAGCCAACCGCGATTGTCGCGGCTGCCGCGGACATCCTCCTTGCGCGGGCCGGGGGCGGCCACGCGCAGGGGATCGCCCGGCCGCGGCGCGGCGGTCGCCGGGGTGGACACCGAGCGGGCGGGCCCGGCCTCACCGGCCGGCGTCACCGCGATGACGGCGGGCGGTGCGGGGGCCGGCGGCGGGGCCTGGACCGGCTCGGACCGCACCACCAGACCTTGAGCCGGCGACGGCGCAGCGACCTTGGGGGTGCCGGTCGCAGTGGCGACGCCGGCCGGATTGGCGGCGGGGGCCGGCTGGGCGACGTCGACCGAGCGGTTCGAGCGGGACACCAGGGCCGAGAGTTCGTTCAGCGCCTTGATCTGGTCGGAGACCACCCGGCGCATCTCGCCGGTGGCGTCCTGCGTCTCGCGCGGGATCTCCAGCACGCCGCGCTTGAGGTCGGCGCGGGTGGCGTCGAGTTCGCCGCGGATCTCGGCGGCCATGTCGCGCATGACCGTGACCGATTCGCCGAAGCGCGCGGAAGCGGCGGAGAACACCTCCATCATCTGCTCGGAGGCGCTGGCGATGGCCGCCTGAACGACCCGCGTGGTGCGCTCGCCCTCGCTGCTGGCGCCCTCGCGCAGGCGCTCGAAATCGCCGGTGACGGCGGCGCCGGCGCTCTTGGCCGATTCCGACAGGGCGGCACCGATCCCGCGAGCCCGTTCCTCGGCGGCGCGCAGGGTCTGCTCCACCGTCGCGTCGAAGCGGGCGGTCTGGGCCTCCAGCGTGCCGGAGCGCTCCTCGATGCGCGCCAGGACGCCCTCGATCGCGGTCGCCCGCTCGGCCAGGGCCTGGGAGACCCGGCCCTCGATGGTCTCGAGGGACCCGGCGACCTGCGTCAGGCCGCCGACCTGCTCGGCACTGCGCTCGGTCAGGACCCGGGCGCGGGTGTCGAGGGTCTCGGCCAGCTCGCCGGCCTCGCGCAGGGCGCCTTCGGCGACCCCCTTGAGGGCGTCGACCTGCTCCGAGACGGCCTGGCTCGCCCGGCGCGTCTCCTCCGCGATCTGCGTGAGGGCGGCCTCGATCTGGTGGACGCGGCCGGCGAGTCCCTCCTCGATCGCCCCGAGGTTGGTGCCGGCACCGGACACGAGGTCGCGAAGGGCCTCGTTGGCGCCGTTGATGCGGCCGAGTACGCCGCCGAGATCGGTGCGCAGGCGGTCGCCGGCATCCGTCAGCGTCGCGATGGCACGCGATGCGCCGCCGTCGATGGCACTGAGCAGGGCATTGGCGGAGGCATCCGATTGCGCCACCAGCGCCTCGGTCCGCTCGCGGATCGCCTCCACCAGGGGCTGGCCGTGTTCGGCCAGGGCCCGCTCGATGGCCTGGCCGCTGTCGTTGAGCGAACCGACCAGGGTCGCGGCCGGGCCCTCGACGAGGTCGCGCAGGCGGTCGGCATGGTGGCCCAGGGCCTCGACCACCTCGGTGCCGCGGCCGTCCAGGGTGGTGACGAGGGCGCCGCCGCGCTCCTCGATGGCGCGGGTGATGACCTCGGCGCTCTCGGCGAGGCGTCGCGACAGGGCCTGGCCACGGCTCTCGATGAGCGTGGCCAGCGCCCCGGTGCGGCGCTCGAAGGCGGTCCCGAGCTCTTCGGTGCGTCCGTCGAGGAGAGTGCTGATCGCGGCGTTGCGCTGGTCGAGGGCGGCACCCAGCGCCGCCGCATGGGCCTCGGCGAGGGCGGCGTGGCGGCTGACGCGCTCGTCGAAGGCGGCGAGCATGGTGGCCGTGCCCTGATCCACCAGGGTGGAATAGGCGTCCTGGCGGTCGTCGAAGGCCGTGGCCAGGGCGTCGCCACGGGAGGCGACGAGGTTGGCGAACACCTTCATGCGGTTGTCGATGCGGCTGGTGAAGGCCTCGCTGCGGGCGTCGACCGTCTGGGTCAGGCTCGAGCCCTGCGCCTCGATCGTCCGCGCGAAGTCGGAGGCCCGCTCTTCCACCAGGGCGTCGAGGGCACGCATGCGCTCGTCGAACAGGGTGGCGAGGGTCTGCGTGCGGGCGTCGAGGCGGTCGGCGAGGGCCTCGGCACGGCCGTCCACCAGTCCGTCGAGGGCCCGCAGGATTTCGTCGAACAGGCCGCGAATGCCGCTGGTGCGGTCGTCGATGGTTTTGGCGAAGCGCGCGCCGCCGCCCTGGACCACCTCGTCGAGGCCGCCGATGCGCTCGTCGAACAGGGTGAGCAGCGCCTGGCTGCGCACGTCGATGGCGCCCGTGGCCCGGGTAAGGGCGGTCTCGATGGTCGAGACGAGTTGCTGGCTGCGTTCGGTCAGGCTGTCGCGCAGCGGATCGATGCGCTCGTCGAAGGTGACGGTCAGCGCCCCGGCGTGGCCGTCGAGGAGGGTCCGGATCGCGCCGGTCTGGTCGTCCAAGCTGGTCGCGACGGTGCCGGCATGCGTCTGGAGCAGGCCGCGGATTTCGGCGGTGCGCTCGTCGACGGTGGTAGTGAAGGCGCGGGCATGACCGTCGACGAGGTTGCGCAGGCGGCCGGTGCGGTCGTCGAGGGTCGCCGTCAGGGACTCGCCGTGCTGGTCGAGGAGGCCGCGCATCTGCTCGGTCCTCTCCTCCAGGGTGGCGGCCAGGACGCCGGACTGGCCGTCGACGAGGGTCCGCATGCCGCTCGCGCCCTGCGCGATCGTGGTGGCGAGGCCCTGCGCGTGATGGTCGAGCAGGTTGCGGATCTCGGCGGTGCCGTCGCCGAAGGTCGCGGCGATGGCGCCGGAATGGCCGCCCACGATGGCGCGCAGGCTCTCCGTCCGGCCGTCGAGGGTGGTGGCCAGCTCCTCGGCGTGGTGCTCCAGGGCGGACTTGATCTCGACGGCCTTGTCACCCAGCGCGGTGGCCACGACGGTGGCATGCGTCTCGACGAGGTCGCGGATGAGGCCGGCGCCGCCGTCCATCGCCGCGGCGAGGTCCGTCCGGTGGGTCTCGATGAGCCCGCCGATCCGGGCGGTGCCGTCGCCCAGCGTGGCGGTCACGCCGTCGGCATGACGGTCGAGCAGGCCCCTGATCTGGTCGGTGCCTCCGTCGAAGGTCGCGGCCAGCGTTTCGGAATGGTCGTCCACGAGGGCGCGGATGCGGCCGGTGCGGTCGTCGAGGGTCGCGGTGATCGCCCCGGTGCGGTCGTCGAGGAGGGCCCGGATCTGGCTGGCCCGGTCGTCGAAGGTATGGGCGAGGGCGCCGGCATGCCCGTCGAGCAGGCCGCGGATCTCGCCGGTGCGGTCGTCGAGGAGGCCGTGGACCGTACGGACCCCTTCGTCGAGGAGGGCGCTGATGTCGGCGGTGCGGGTGTCGAGGGTCTTGCCGAGACGGCCTTCGCCCTCGGCGAGGAGCCGGTCGGCTTCCGCCACGACCTCGCGCAGGCGGCCGAGCACGGCCTCGCCGCGCTGGTCGAGGAGGGCGCCGAGCGAGGCGCTGCCGGTGTCGAAGAGACGGGCGATCTCGGTGATGCGGCCGCCCAGGGCGCCGAAGACCTGGCGCCCCTTCTCGTCGAGTTCGCTCGTCATGGCCGCGGTGCGGGCGTCGATGAGGGTGCCGAGGTCGTCGGCGCGCTCCGCGAAGGCGGCACGGACCGCCTCGACCTGGGCGGCGAGCGCCTCGTTGGCGCCGCCGCTGCGCTGCTCGACCAGGGCGACGAGTTCGCGGGTGCGGCCGGCGAGTTCGTCGTCGACGGCGCGGGTGCGGCTCTCGATGAGGCGGATCGCCTCGAAGGCCTGGGCGCCGAAGGTCTCGTCGATGAGGCGGCTGCGCTCCTCGAGGGCGGCACCGATGGCCTCCAGGCGCTGGAGGACGCCGGTGTCGAAGCGGCCGACCCCGTCGTCGAGGCGGCCGGCGAGGGCGACCGTCTGCGCCTCGATCCGCTCGGCGATTTCGGCCGCACGGACGCCGAGGGTGTCGCCGAGGTTCTGGCTGCGGGCGGCGATGTCCTGCGCCATGCCGTCGGCACGGGCGTCCAGCGCCTGGACGAGGTCGCGGCTGCCCTCGGTCATAATGCGCGCCATCTCGCCCGTGCGCACGATCAGGGCTTCGTTGAGCGCGGTGGCGCGGGCGCCGAGATGTCCGTCGATGTGGGTCACCAGCGTCGTGAAGGTCTCGCCGATCTCGGCGGTGCGCTTGACGGAGCGGTCCTCGAGGGCGCCGAGCTGCGCCTCGACGACATCGCGCGCCTCCCGCGTGCGGTCGGCGATGGTCTCGGCCATGGCCTTGCCCTGCACGGTGATGACGCGGTCCATCTCGGCGAGCTGGCCGTCCACGACCTGCGTCAGGGACGCCGTATTCCGCGAAATCCGGTCCGCCAGGATGTCGCCGCGGGAGATCGTCTCCATGAGGGCGGAGAGGCGGTCGTTGAGCACCGCGTCGATGTCGCGGGCGCGGCCTTCGGTGGCTTCGGTGAAGGTGGTCCCGGTGCGCACGAGGGCGTCGTTGACGCGCGCGCCATGGGTCGTCACCGCCATCACCACGTCGCGGGCGACGCCGGCGATCTGCGCCTGCGCATCCTGGGCATGGGTGGCGATGAGGTCGGAGAGGCCGCGGCCCTGGCTTCCGAAGGCGGTTTCCACCTCCGAGATGCGCTGGGTGAGGTCGGCCCGCAGGCCTTCGGCCGCCTGCGCGAGGGCGCCGGTGACCTGCGCGGTCCGCTCCGTCACCTGGTCGCCGATGCCCAGCACAGCCCGGCGCAGGGCCTCGACGGAGGTCTCGGCGCTGCGCTCGAGCTCGCCGCCGACGCCCTGGACCGTTTCGAGCAGGGCGTTGGCCGCCGCCTGGGTCCTGGCGGAGAGGTCGTCCGCGGTGGCCGCCACGCGGCGGTCGAACACGGCGGCGACGTCCGCCGTGCGCGCCTCGAGCTCGCCGGTCGCCCCGGCGGCGGACAGGCGGATGGCTTCGGCGGCGCGGTCGGCGCTGGCGGCGGCGGCGGCCGTCATATCCTCGGCCGAGCGGCGGAACGTCTGGACGGCCTCGCCGGTGCTGGCGCCGACCGCGCTGGTGGTCTCCTCGGCGGAGCGGCGCAGGGCCTCGACGGCCTCCGCCGTGCTGGCGCCGACGGTGGCGGCCGATGCTTCGGCGGAGTGACGCAGGGCCCTGACCGCCTCATCCGTGCTGGTGCCGACGGAGGTGGTGATCGCCTCGGCGCCGAGCCGGACGATCTCGGCGACCCTGGCGCCACGGCCGTCGATGTCCGCGCCGAGCGCGTCGACGGTGGAGCGCAGGCTGTCGACGGTGCCCGACGCGCGGGTCTCGAAGGTCTGGCCGAGGGAGGTGAAGGCGCCGTCGAGGGCGATGGTCGCCTCCTGTGTCCGCAGGAGGACGAGGTTGCCGATCCGCTCGCCGGCCGCATCGAGCCGGGTCTCGAGGCCGCCGCCCTGGACGGTCACGGTCTCGTGCAGGCGGTCGGCCACGGCGGCGATCCGGTCCGCGATGGCATCGCCCCTGGCGCCGACGCTGGCGGCCAGGCCCTCGGCGGAGGCGACGAGGTCGTCGCGCAGCCCGGCGGCGCTGGTGCTGAAGGTCTCGACGATGCCGGTGGCGGCCAGGACGAGGCCGGCGTGGGCGTCGCGGCTGCGCGTCTCGATGAGATCGGACACGCCGGTGCCGGCCGCCTCGATCTCGGCCCGCAGGGACGCCCCGCGGGTGGCGATGTCCTGGGTGAGGGCGGCGCCGGTCTCGGCGAACCGTGCGGTGATGGTGCCGCCGGTGGAGGCGAACCGCTCGGTGAGTTCGGTGCCGCGGGACAGGAAGGTGGTCTCGAGGGAGCGGGCGGATTCCTCGAAGCTCTCGCGCACGGCGCCGCCCTGGCGGTTGAGCGCCGAGATCACCTCGGCCCCGGTCTCGGCGAGGGTCCTGGCGACCTGGCCGGCGTTGTCGGCCAGCGTCGCGGTGAGGATGCCACCGGTGCGCTCGAAGGCCTGGGTGACCTCGCCGGCACGGCTCTCCAGGGATTGCGCCAGGGCGTTGCCGACGTCGGCGAGGCTGCCGCGCACGCCCTCGCTGGTGGTGGTCAGGCGCTGGACGAGATCGTCGCCACGCTCCGAGACGAGGCCGACCACCTTGTCGCCGGCCACGCCCAGCGCCGCCGTGATGGCGTCGCCGCGGTCGCCCAGCGCCGTGGTGATGGCCTCGCCGCGCGCGTCGAGGGCGCCGGTGACCCGGTCGCCCGCACCGGTGACGGCGGCGACGATGCGCTCGGCCGCGCCGTCGAGTTCCGCCGTGAGATTCTGGTGGGAGCCGGCGATGGCGCCGCGCACCCGCTCGGCGTTGGCGACGATGGACTCGCGCTGCGCCACGAGTTCGTCGACCAGCGACCGGATGCGGATCTCGTTCTCGGAATAGGCCCGCTCCAGGGTGGCGATCTCGCCGCGCACCAGGGTCTCGAGTTCGCCGGCCCGCGCCAGCGCCCGCTCGACGCCGTCGCCCACCGCGGCCACTTCGCGGCGCACGGTCTGCGACATGGTCAGGACCGCGTCGGTGGAGAAGTTCTCGGGCTCGGCCAGACGGATCGCGACCTCGCCGACGGCGCGGGCGACGAGGCGCATCTCCTGGGCGCGCACGGCCAGCATGGCCATGATCAGGAACAGCACGGTGGGGCCGACCACCACGGTGGCGGCGACGGCGGACTGAAGGGCGGTCATCCCGGCGAAGAAGGCGCGCAGGTCGCCGCCCGACTGCTGCCAGGCCAGGCCGACGAGGGCCCCGATCCAGGCGATCGCCGCGATCGCTGCCACGAGGTAGGGCTTCGAGGACGGGCGCACCCGCAGGGTCTGCTGCAGGATGCCGATGTTCTGGCGGTCGTCGTTAGCCACCAGCGAGCGGTCGGGGGGCAGGAGCCCGCCCTCGCGCCGGGGCCGCGAACGATCGGCCTGGGCGAGGTCGGACACCAGCGGGGGATCGAGGTCGAGGCGTGGGGGGGCGAGGCGTCCGTTGCGGTCGAGGAGGTCGTCGCCGTCGCCGACGTCGGGCAACCGCGGCTCGACGCGCTTGTCGTCCCGCTCGGGGGTCAGCATGTCCAGGTTCAGAGCTTGTTCGATCGCGGAAAGCGCCGCCTCGGCCGGATCCTTGAGCTTCTTTTCCGTGGCCATCCAACGCCTCGTCACGCGAGCCCCGACCCACCGCTGTCACCGGCGGGCGGAGTCATTTTTACCGATTTACCAAGGAAGTTTAGACTTCGCCGCCGGGCCGGGATACCCGAGCCGGGCGAACCACCCGAAAAACCTTAACGGAATGGTTACCAAACGAAAGCCCGAACTCCGGCAGCGGGCTATCCGCATGATGCCTCAATGCTTAAGCGCCTGCGAACCGCCGCCGCATGGCCTGTGGACAGCCGCCCCCGGTTCGCCCGCGCAGGCCCAGGATCGCCCCACGTGTCGTCTCCCGCCCTGATCGACCGCGCCCATCTCGACGCCCAGACCTTCGGCGATGCCGACCTGGCGCGGGAGGTGCTGGCGCTGTTCGCGCATCAATGCGCCGTGCTCCTGCCCCGCATTCGCGAGGACGGGCCGGCGTCGGCGCCGCGGGCCGACCTGGTCCATACCCTGCGCGGCTCGGCCCTGGGGGTCGGGGCCGCCGCGCTGGCCGCGCTCTGCGCCGAGGTGGAGGCGGGCCTGCGCGCCGGGGACCCCGCACCTCCCGGCCTTGCGGATGTCGCGAGGGTCGTCGCCGACACGCTGGCGGCCATCGACCGCCTCGGGCCCGGCGCCGGCTGACCCGTGCGGCAAAAGCGGGCGCCGGCGCATTCCGGCGGAACCGCCCTGGCGCTCTCGCGTCGGCGCAGGGAATAATGGCCGGACCCGCCGCGACGCTTGCTTTCAGGGGCCCGCCCCTTCAAGGCAGGCGCGCGCCACAAGACCGGCCACACATGCGGTGGACGAACCCGGAGCCAGCGATGCCCAAGATCACCTACGTCGACCATGCCGGCACGGCCAGGACAGTGGAGGCGGAGGTCGGTTCGACCGTGATGGAGGCGGCGATCCGCAACAACGTCCCGGGGATCGACGCGGAATGCGGCGGCGCCTGCGCCTGCGCCACCTGCCACGTCTACGTCGGCGCCGACTGGGCCGCCGTCGTCGGGCCGGCCGAGCCGATGGAGCAGGACATGCTCGATTTCGCCTCCGACGTGCGCTCGACCTCGCGCCTCTCCTGTCAGATCCGCGTCAAGCCCGACCTCGACGGGCTCACCGTGACGACGCCGGCTCGCCAGGGGTGATGGTCTGCGCGAAGCGGAGCAGGTAGCCGTCCGGGTCCTGCACTAGGAATTGCCGGAGGGTGACCTCGCCCGAGCCGACTCTGTACCGGGCCTCGTGAGGGGCACGGAACAACGGCCAGCACAGGGTATCCAGACGTGTCAGGAGCGGCGCGATTGCCGCGACTGTAACCTGCAGGTTGATGCCGCGGCCGAGCGGCGGCTCGAGCGCGGCGGTGCCCCAGTTACCGTTGGCGCGACAGAGCATGACCTGTGCGCCCTCGCGTTCGAGGAAGGCGAAGCCGTCTTCCGGCCGGGCATAGGCGACCCGGAAACCGAGACCGTCGCACCAGAAGGCGAGACTTCCGGCGAGGTCGCGAACATCGAGCTCGGGAACGAGGGTCGACATGCCTTCGGGCAGAAGCAACCGCACCGGATCGGCCGAGTCCACGGGTGGGCCGGTCACCGCATCAAAACCCTGGTGGCGCCCTCGATCCCTTCAGGGGTGAGGGGGAACATCCGGTCGTCGACGAGCCGCCGGACCATGGCGGTGGACTGGGTGTAGGCCCAGTGCTCGGGCGGCGTCGGGTTGAGCCAGGCGGCCTTCGGGAAGTGGTCGAGGAGCCGCTGCAGCCAGACCTGGCCCGCCTCTTCGTTCCAGTGCTCCACCGAGCCGCCCGGCATCGCGATCTCGTAGGGGCTCATGGCAGCGTCGCCGACGAAGACGAGGCGGTAGTCGGACGGATAGGTGCGGACGAGGTCGAGGACAAGCATGCCCTCGTCGTGGCGGCGGCGGTTGTTGGTCCAGACCCGCTCGTAGGGGCAATTGTGGAAATAGAAGTGCTGGAGGTGCTTGAACTCGGCCCGCGCCGCCGAGAACAGTTCCTCGGCCAGTTCCACGTGCCGGTCCATCGAACCGCCGACGTCGAGGAACAGCAGCACCTTCACGCCGTTGCGGCGCTCGGGCCGCAGTTTCAGGTCGAGGTAGCCCTTGGCGGCGCTCGCCCGGATGGTGCCGTCGAGGTCGAGTTCCTCCGCCGCTCCGGTGCGGGCGAAGCTCCGTAGGCGGCGCAACGCCACGCGCAGGTTGCGGGTGCCGAGTTCGACGCCGTCGTCGAGGTCCTTGAAGTCGCGCCGGTCCCACACCTTCACCGCCCGGAAATGGCGGTTGCCGTCCTGGCCGATCCGGACGCCCTCCGGATTGTAGCCGTAGGCGCCGAAGGGCGAGGTGCCGCCGGTGCCGATCCACTTCGAACCGCCCTGGTGACGTTCCTTCTGCTCGGCGAGGCGTTCTTTCAGCGTCTCGAACAGCTTGTCCCAGCCGAGCGCCTTGAGCTGCGCCTTCTCCTCGTCGGTCATGTAGCGTTCGGTGAGCTTGCGCAGCCATTCCTCGGGGATGGCGGACGCCTCCACCGCCGCGTCGAGGGACTGGACGCCCTTGAAGACGGTACCGAAGACCCGGTCGAACCGGTCGAGATGACGCTCGTCCTTCACGAGGGCGGTGCGGGCCAGGAGATAGAACGTCTCGACGCTGCGGTCGGCGAGATTGCGGTCGAGGGCGCCCAGAAGCGTCAGGTACTCGCGCAGGGTGACGGGCACCCGGGCGGCGCGCAGGGCTGTGAAGAACGGCAGCAGCATCGCCCGACAACGCGGCAAGGCGGGCGCCGCGTCAAGCCGGCACGGAACGGCGCCGCGGCGAGCCCCTCGGCACCCCGGCCCATGCCGGTCGTCGGCCGGGATTCCGAAGCTGAATAAGCAATTTATCGGCGTTCACGCGGGCTCGATGGGCAGGACGGTGTTGCGATGCCCGGCACGAAGCTGGGTATAACCCGGGAAACCTGTTGATATCCCGCGCCGTAGCGTTCTCCCCCCCTCCATCTGCGTCACGAGAATCGAACAGCTCGTCTGCACAGTCTCGTGCAAGTCAGGGCCGTGCTCGTACGGTCCTGGATAAGGGTGACGCCATGTCGGTCGTCTTGCGATCTTTGAGCGACTTCAAGCGGTTTCTTGGCAAACCGGGCGCCACGATTCAGATCGTGAAGAACACGTTCGTCGAGCGCCAGCCGCAGGCGTTCCAGGACGCCTATCGCGCCAAGGGCATGTACGACCCGCGCACCATCCAGGCGCTGGCCAAGAACGCCGCCGTCTTCGCGATCAAGGGCCATCCGACGATGATCTGGCTCTACTGGGACAAGGGCACCCGCAAGTGGCGCTACTCCGGCGACACGGTCACCGTGCCCCTCGATACCGCGCTCGGCCCCCCCGACGAGATCGTCTACCGCTGCAGCTTCGCCACCGGCAGCGAACCGCGCGCGCGCGTCGGCGTCCGTCGCGGACCGAGGTCGGTGAAGGAGCGCGCCGAGGCGGCGCCGGTGCCGAAGCCCGGCGCGCCCACGTCGCCGAACCTGGGCCAGGGACGCCTGTTCTGATCGCAGCGTCGCCGGACCGGACCCTCGCCGCTCTCTGTCCGGCCCGTCACGGCGCCTCGGCGACCGGGGCCTCCTCGGGCGGCGTTCCCTTTCCGACGGTGCGGCGGGCGCGAAAGGCGGGGCGCACCTCGGTCTCCTTGCGCTTGAGCATGGCGCGGTACTCGTCGCGGCGCTCGTGGATCGAGGCGATCACGAGGCCCATCGGCACGCCGACATCCACGAGCACCGCCTCGGAGAGCTGGAGCGAGGCCTCGATGGTCTCGGGCAC
This sequence comes from Methylobacterium sp. Leaf399, assembly GCF_001424525.1. Taxonomy (NCBI): domain Bacteria; kingdom Pseudomonadati; phylum Pseudomonadota; class Alphaproteobacteria; order Hyphomicrobiales; family Methylobacteriaceae; genus Methylobacterium; species Methylobacterium sp. Leaf399. The sequence continues at coordinate 150,593 of NZ_LMQK01000032.1, forward strand.
GGCGTCGTCGACCCCGAGTTCGTAGAGGGCGGCGGCATGGCGGGCGTCGCGCGCCCGCGCCACGATGGTGATGTCGCGCCGCTCGGCCCGGGCGGCCTCCACCACCGCCTCCACCGCCTGCGGGTTGTCGAGGGTGACGACCAGCGCCCGCGCCGAGGCGATGTCGCAGCGGCGCAGCAGCTCGGGATTGGCGGAATCGCCGAAGTAGACCGGGTTGCCCAGGCGCCGCTGTTCCGAGACCCGAGCGGCGTCGGCGTCGAGGGCGAGGTACGGGATCTTGTGGCGGGCCAGCATCTCGCCGACGAGGCGGCCGACCCGGCCGTAGCCGGCGATGATCACCCGGTTCTGCAGCTTGGCCGGCAGCGGTTCGGCCCGGGCCCGGCCAAGGCGGGCCGACGACAGCCGCCGCCCGAGCCGGCGCGCCACCACCGCGAGGCCGGGGATCGCGATCATCGTCACGGTGGTGACGATCAGCGCCGCCTGGCCGACCGGCTCGGGCACCAGGCCGCCGGCGATGGCGCCGCCGATCAGCACGAAGGCGAATTCGCCGCCCGGGCCGAGCAGAAGCGCCGCCTCCAGCGCCACCGCCCGCGTCACCCGGAAGAACGGCGCCGCCGCCACGATCACCGCCGCCTTGATCGCCAGGAGGCACAGGGCCAGCCCGATGATCGTCTTGGGCGCCGACACCAGCAGGGCGGGGTCGAGCCCCATGCCCACCGAGACGAAGAATACCCCGAGGAGGAGCCCCTTGAACGGGTCGATCGTCGCCTCGATCGCCCGGCGGTACTCGGTCTCGGCGAGCAGCAGCCCGGCGATGAAGGCGCCCAGCGTCATCGACAGGCCGCTCGCCGCCGCCGTGAGCGCGGTGGCGACGATGACCAGCAGGCAGGCCGCCATGAACAGTTCCGGCGAGCGCGTGCGCGCCACGAGCTGGAACAGCGGACGCAGGGCGAGGCGGCCGGCCACGACGATGACGAGGAGGGCGATCGCGGCCTGGCCCAGGGCGATGGCCAGGGCCGAGCCGACGTTGCCGCCCTCCTTCATGCCCAGCACCGCCACCGCGAACAGCATCGGCGCCACCGCGAGGTCCTGGAACAGCAGCACGGCGAAGCTGGCGCGGCCGGCCGGCGTGTTGAGGCGCTTCTGTTCGGCGAGAACCGGCAGCACCACCGCGGTGGAGGACAGGGCCAGGGCCAGGCCGACGATGAGGGCGGCGCCGAAGGGCACCTCGACCGCGCGCAGGCAGGCAGCGATCACCAGCGACGAGGCGATGACCTGCACCGAGCCGAGCCCGAACACCAGGCGGCGCAGGGTGCGCAGGCGCTCCCAGGACAGCTCCACCCCGATCATGAACATCAGGAAGATGACGCCGAACTCGGCCAGATGCGCGATCTGGTCCCGGTTGCCGATGGTGACGTAGCCGATCCAGGGCAGGCCGTCGGCCAGCCGCCCGAGGCCGAACGGCCCCAGCAGCGCCCCCGCCCCGATGAAACCGAGGACCGGGCTGATGCGCAGCCGGTGGAACAGGGGCACCACCACGCCGGCGGTGACGAGGAAGATGATGGCTTCCTTGTAGGAGCCGGCGTGGACGTCGGTCATCGCAGTCCGGCTCCGTTCTCGGCCGCCGCGAGCGTGGCGTCCTCGGGCCGCGAGCGGCCGGAGCGATGCCGGCCACGGCCGCGCCGCCCGAGCGCGGCTTTGCGCGAGGCGGATGCGGGACGCAAGCCTTCCGCGACGGCGATCCCGGCCCGTCGGGAACCACAGGCCGACGATTAGACCGCGGGCTGGCCCAAAAACGGCACAATAGCCGCATAACGCGGCTGCTTAACCGGATGTTAAACCCGCCTCCGTCGCGTATCGAAACCAGAGTGCCCCATGCCGAGAACCCCCCCGAGCAGGGACGTCCAGCGCGAGCGCCGTGCCTGGATCCGCGAGACGGACCAGTGGCGGCACGAGCGCCACGTGGAGAAGGGCTACCGCATCAAGTGGGGCTACGTCGGCATCGCCTACCTCGTGGAGGCGATGGTGATCGGGGCGTCCCTGTGGGGCGCCTGGCTGTTCGCGGGCTACTACAGCGACGGTGATCCGCGCGCCTTCTACTTCATGCTGCTGGCGCCGCTGGTCTATGCGGCGGTGGAGCTGTGCCGCGTGCCGCTGGGCATCCTGGCGCGCACGCAGCGCTCGTTCGTCGTGCGGGTGCTGGCCATCATCGGCATCGTCTTCGCGGCGGGCGTGACGACGAAGTCGGTGTCCCAGCTCGGCGAGATGATGTTCCACCCCCGCCTCATGGATGCGGCCAAGGCCAAGACCGCCCTCAAGGACGCCCAGGCCGACCGCAGCACCATCGACGGCCGCATCGGCGCCGCCGACGCCCGGGTGGCGCAATACACCACCGAGCTCGACCAGATCGAGAAGCGGGCCACCGAGAACGCCACCCAGCTCGCCGGCCTTCCCGCCCAGCGGTGCGAGCGGATCTCCGGCACCAACAGCCGCGGCCAGCGCTACTCCAACCTGAAGTGCGTCACCGATCCGCGCACCGCCACGCTGAACGCCAGCGTCGCCAAGGCCGGCGCCGACCGCGGCCTCGTCGTGAAATCCCTCGAGGACGCCCGCAAGGCGCGGGCCGAGCTCGACCGGGGTGCGGCCGACCGCAAGGTGGCGGACGCCGAGCAGGCCTATCGCAACGCGGTCAACCGCTCGCAGCTGCACTCCTTCACCGCCATGGTCTACGGCGTCGACCCCATCGACGTCACCGACGCGCAGGTCCACGCCTTCCTGCGCATCTTCGTGTTCGTGCCTGCGCTCTGCGCCGCCTTCGCCTCGACGATCCTCGCCCTGTGCTCGGTCTCGGTGCGCAAGACCTTCATGGACGAGGACGACCTCGGTGCCACCGTCGACCCGGCGGCCACGCCCTACATGCTCGATTCGATCACCGACGCGATCCGCGAAGAGATGGGGCTGCAGCAGCCAAAGCCCGCGGCGGCCCGTGATGCCGCCGCCGCCCGCGAGGCGGCGGCCGGCGGCGCGGTGATCCCGATCGACCGCAGGCCGGCGGCGAGCGCGCCGACGGCGGTCCCGGCCAGCGCGGGAGCGGGCGCATGAGCCTGCACGCGCAAGGGACGCCCGAGAACGTCGTCCTCGCCCAGAGCGTCAACGGCCGCCTCAGGGCGGAGGCGCGGATGACCGCCGCGCGCGCCTTCCTGTTCCGCTCCCTCGGTGCGGGCGCCTTCTGCCTGCTGGCGGGGGCGGGCCTGGGCGCCAGCTTCTACGGCTACGCCACGATGAACCAGTTCGATTCGGCCGCCGAGAAGATCGCCGCCGCCATGCAGACGGCGCTTTCCGACGTCACCATCAAGACCAAGGGCGAGGTCACGCTCACCGACAACACCCTGAAGCTCGAGGGCGGGCTCCCCAGGGCCGCCGCGACCCCGACGCCGACCAAGGCGCAGCTCGGCGCCGACGCCGCCCCGGCCTCGAAGGCCACGGTGAACACCAGCTTCACGGTGTTCAAGCAGGTGCCCTACATGGACGGGCAGATCGTCACCGGCTGGAACTTCAAGGCCAACGAGGACGCGCCCTTCCAGCAGTACTGCTACTTCTCGCGCCGGACCAACGAGCAGAAGGGCCAGGTCGAGATCAAGATCGACCTCGCCATGGACGGCAAGACCCTGCCGCAGCCGGCCAAGTCCGACGTGAACCTCGGCATCCTCGCCTCCAACTGCGTCTGGCACGACGGCAAGGCGCTGTAGGGCTCGAGGGACGGCATCGTCGAGACGGCCCGATCCGTCGAAGCCGATTCGAATTGCGATCCGGTGCTGAGGTGACGCGGGGATCTCGACGGCTGCGGTCGCACCGCGCACCGAGGTCGCGACACACAAGCGAGACGGCGATCCCCACGGTCACGGCCACCCTCGGTCATCCCGGGGCGCCGCAGGCGAACACGGAACCCGGAGCCGCCGACAGCTCTTCGGTCGTCGGCGGCACTCATGGATTCCCGGTTGTGCTGCACAGCCCCGGGATGACGGGGAGGTGGGTATCGACCGCATCCGACGACCTGATCTTGCGTTCGGTGCCCACGGTGCGCAGGCGCGGCGTGACCCCGGCCATACCCCATCGTCCCCCCCTCCCACGAAGAGTCGGCGAGGGCCGAAAAAAAGTGCTGGCAAATTTCGTGTCTAGAATTATTGTCACTTCGAGTGTCAAGCTAGGTTGTCACGAGCCGCACAGAACGTCGGATGACAGGGAAAGGGGACGCCCATGGATTACGAGGCATTCTTCGGTGACGCATTGGCCGGTCTCCATCACGAGGGCCGCTACCGAGTCTTCACCGATCTCGAACGCCACAACGGCCGTTTCCCCCATGCCACCCACCACACGCCCGGCGGCCAGCGCCCGGTGACGGTGTGGTGCTCGAACGACTACCTCGGCATGGGCCAGAACCCGATCGTGCTCGACGCCATGCACGACGCCCTCGACCGCTGCGGCGCGGGTGCTGGCGGCACCCGCAACATCTCGGGCACCAACCACTACCACGTGCTCCTGGAGCAGGAACTGGCCGACCTCCACCAGAAGGAATCGGCCCTCCTCTTCACCTCCGGCTACGTCTCGAACTGGGCGGCGCTGGGCACGCTCGCCGGCAAGCTGCCGGGCTGCGTCGTGCTCTCCGACGAGGGCAACCACGCCTCCATGATCGAGGGCATCAAGGCGAGCCGCGCCGAGCGCCACATTTTCCGCCACAACGATCCCGAAGACCTCGACCGCAAGCTGCGGCTGATCGATCCCTCGCGCCCCAAGCTCGTGGCCTTCGAGTCGGTCTATTCCATGGACGGCGACATCGCCCCCATCGCCGAGATCTGCGACGTGGCGGAAGCCCACGGCGCGCTCACCTACCTCGACGAGGTCCATGCGGTCGGACTCTACGGGAATCGCGGCGGCGGCATCTCCGAGCGCGAGGGCCTGGCCCACCGCCTCGACGTCATCGAGGGCACGCTGGGCAAGGCCTTCGCGGTGCACGGCGGCTACATCACCGGTTCCGAGAAACTGTGCGACTTCGTGCGCAGCTTCGCCTCGGGCTTCATCTTCACCACCTCGCTGCCGCCGGCCGTCGCGGCGGGTGCGGCTGCCAGCATCCGGCACCTCAAGGGCAGCAACGTCGAGCGCATCCGGCATCAGGAGCGGGTCGCACAGGTCCGCGCCCGCCTCGACGCGGCCGACATCCCCTACCTCCCCAACGACAGCCACATCGTGCCGGTGATGGTCGGCGATCCCGTCCTGTGCAAGGCGATCTCGGACACGCTGCTCGACGAGTTCGGCATCTACGTGCAGCCGATCAACTACCCCACCGTGCCGCGCGGCACCGAGCGCCTGCGGATCACGCCCTCGCCGCTGCATTCGGACGCCGACATCGACCACCTCGTCGGCGCGCTCACCTCGATCTGGGGCCGCATGGGCGTGGAGCGGGCGGCGGCGGAGTGAGACGCTCGCCGCGGCGGCACGTCGGGGAATTCGGCGCCACCGACTGAACGATCGCGGGATCCGCTTTCGTGTTCCCTCGCCGTCAGGGGAGGGAACCGCGCCGTCCGGGACCGGTCGGGTGCGCCATCGGCGGCCTGTGTGCATCCGCTCGCCTGCGCGCGTTTGGGCGCTTGCGGAGCATGGGGGAGTGAGGGCACCCTCCCGCGAGAGGAGCCACCCTCATCCGACCCGCTCCGCGGGCCACCTTCCCCAGCCGCGGGGAAGGGGAGTTCGCGCTTCGTGCGATTCCCTGTACCGACCATGACGAAAGCGTGCCCCCGCGTGACCACCTTTCCCTTCTCCGCCATCGTCGCCCAGGACGAGATGAAGCGGGCGCTGCTGATCGCCGCCGTGGACCCCTCCGTCGGCGGCGTCCTCGTGTTCGGGGACCGTGGCACCGGCAAGTCCACGGCGATCCGGGGGCTGGCCGCGCTGCTGCCGAAGATGAGGGCGGTGGTCGGTTGCCCCTACGGCTGCGATCCCGCCCAGAGCCCCGACCCATGCCCGCATTGCGCCGCGCGCCAGGGCGAGCGCCGGTCCCACCTCGTGCCGGTGCCGGTGGTGGACCTGCCGCTGGGCGCCACCGAGGACCGGGTGGTCGGCGCCCTCGATCTCGAACGCGCGCTGGCGCACGGCGAGAAGGCGTTCGAGCCGGGGCTGCTGGCGCGGGCCAACCGCGGCTTCCTCTACATCGACGAGGTCAACCTCCTCGACGACCACCTCGTCGACCTCCTCCTCGACGTCGCCGCCTCCGGCATCAACACCGTCGAGCGCGAGGGCCTGAGCGTGCGCCACCCGGCGCGGTTCGTGCTGGTGGGGAGCGGCAACCCGGAGGAGGGGGAACTGCGGCCCCAGCTCCTCGACCGGTTCGGCCTCGCCGTCGAGGTCACCACCCCCACCGACCTGCCCACCCGCATCGACGTGGTGCGCCGCCGCGACGCCTTCGAGCGCGATCCGGCCGGGTTCTGCGCGGCCTACGAGGCCGCCGACCGCGCCATCCAGGCCGACCTCACCGCCGCCCGCGCGCGCCTGCCGAGTCTCGAGGTGCCCGATGCGACCCTGGAGGATGCCGCCCGGCTCTGCCTCGCGCTCGGCACCGACGGCCTGCGCGGCGAGCTCACCCTGATGCGCACGGCCCGGGCTTTGGCCGCTTTCGAGGGGGCCCGGACGGTGGACCGCGACCATCTCGTCCGCATCGCCCCGGCCGCCCTGCGCCACCGCCTACGCCGCAACCCGCTGGACGAATCCGGCTCGACCGCGCGCGTGGCGCGGGCGGTGGCCGAGGTCTTTCCGCTGTGAACACGGTGCCGGCGGACCCTCCCCCCTCTGCGGGGGAGGGCGGGTTCCATGCGGCGGCCCTGTGGCGCGACGCCATGCGCATCGCCCGTCTCGTGGCGAACGATCCCCACAGCTGCGGCGGCGTCCTGGTGCGCGCCGGCGCGGGACCGGTGCGCGACGCCTGGCTCGCCGCCCTCCACGCGGCCATGCCGAAGGCCGCGCCATGGCGAAAGATGCCGGGCGGCATCGCCGACGATCGCCTGATCGGCGGCCTCGACCTCGCCGCGACCCTGGCCGCCGGGCGGCCGGTGGCGCAACGGGGCCTGCTCGCGGACGCCGACGGCGGCATCGTCGTCGTGCCCATGGCCGAGCGCCTCAGCCCCGGCACGGCGGCGCGCCTGGCCGCCGCCCTCGACACCGGCCTCGTCCGGGTGGAGCGCGACGGGCTCGCCGAGAGCCGGCCGGCCCGGTTCGGACTGGTCCTCCTCGACGAGGGCATCGGCGAGGAGGAGCGGGCCTCCCCGGTGCTCGCCGAACGGCTCGCCTTCTGGATCGACCTCACCGATCTGTCGGTCAGGGACATCGAGGCTGACACGGATCAGCTCCCCCGTCCTCCGATGGGCGCGGCGGTGCTGGGGGAGGACGCAGTGACGGCCCTGTGCCAGGCGTCGGCCGCGCTCGGCGTCCTGTCCCTGCGCGGCCCGCTGCTGGCCGCCCGCGTCGCCCGGATCGCCGCCGGCCTCGATGGACGCTCCACCGTGGACGAGGCCGACACGATCGAAGCGGCGCGGCTGGTGCTCGGCCCGCGCGCGACCCGGCTGCCGCCCACGGCGCCGGAGGAGGCCGAAGAATCCGACGCCCAGGAACCCGACTCCCAGGAACCCGACGAGGAGGGCGGGGACGGCCCGCAGCAGGAGCCGCAGCCCGCGCCGGAGACCGACGCCGAGCGGACCGCGTCCGAGCTCGAGGACCGCGTGGTCGAAGCGGCGCGGGCCGCGATCCCCCCGGGCCTGCTGGCGCAGCTCGCGGAGGGCGGGCTCAGGCCCAAGGTGCCGCGGGCCGGCCGGATCGGCGCGGCGGCGGCCTCCTCCCGCAGCGGCCGCCCGGCCGGCAGCCGCCCCGGCGACGCGCGCAGCGGCCGCCTCGACCTCATCGAGACCCTGCGCGCGGCCGCCCCCTGGCAACGGATGCGCGGGCGCGAAGGGCGGCGCCTCGTGGTGCGCCCGCAGGACGTGCGCATCGCCCGCTTCAAGCAGCGCACCGAGACCACCACGATCTTCGCCGTGGACGCCTCCGGCTCGGCCGCCCTGGAGCGGCTGGCCGAGGCCAAGGGCGCCGTCGAGCTGCTCCTGGCCGAGGCCTACATCCGCCGCGACAAGGTCGCCCTGGTGGCGTTCCGCGGGCGCAGCGCCGAACTGGTGCTGCCGCCGACGCGCTCGCTGGTGCGGGCCAAGCGCGGGCTCTCGGCCCTGCCCGGCGGCGGCGGCACGCCGCTCGCCAGCGGCCTCGACATCGCCATGCAGGTGGCGCTAGGCGTGCGCCGCGGCGGGGGCACACCGGTGGTGGTCATCCTCACCGACGGGCGCGCCAACATCGACCGCGTCGGCGAGGCCGGCCGGGCGCAGGCCGGCGCCGACGCGCTGAAGGCCGCCGCGGCGCTGAGGGCCACCGGCATCCGCGCGATCTTCATCGATACCGCCCCGCGGCCCCAGGACGTGGCCCGGCGCCTGGCCGCGGCCATGGACGCCCGCTACCTCGCGCTGCCCTATGCCGACGCGAGCCAGGTGAGCGGCGCCGTCAAGGCGCTGTCGCAGGAGACGCGATGACGAGCCGCAGCGACCGTCCCCAGTGGGAGCGCGACGGGGGCGACTGGCCCAACCGCGCCGCGAGCCGCTTCGTCGAGGCCGCCGGCCTCGTGTGGCACATCCAGGAGATGGGCCGACCCGACGCGCCGGCCCTGCTCCTCGTCCACGGCACCGGCGCGGCCACCCATTCCTGGCGCGCGCTGGCGCCCCTCCTGGCCGCCGACTTCCGGGTGCTCGCCCTCGACCTGCCGGGCCACGGATTCACCGACCCGCTGCCGCCGGGCCGGCTGTCCCTGCCCGGCATGTCAGCGGCGCTCGCCGGGCTCCTGCGCCACCTCGATGTCGCGCCCCGGATCGCGGTGGGGCATTCGGCCGGCGCCGCGATCCTGGCGCGGATGAGCCTCGAGGGCGGCGCCAGTCCGGACCTCCTCGTCGCCCTCAACGGTGCGCTGATGCCCTTTCCCGGCCTCGCCTCGGTGCTGTTCCCGAGTCTCGCCAAGGTGCTGTTCCTCAATCCCGTCACCCCAAAAATCTTCGCCTGGAGCGCCGACACCGCGGCGGTGGAGCGCCTGATGCGCGGCACCGGCTCGAAGCTCGACGCCCACGGCCTCGCCCTCTACCGCCGCCTGCTGCGCTTTCCCGGCCATGTCGCCGGGGCGCTCGGGATGATGGCGAACTGGGATCTGGCCGCCCTCGACCGCGACCTGCCGCGCCTTGCCGTCCCGACCCTGCTGGTGGTGGGCGGCGACGACAGGGCGGTCTCGCCCGAGACCGCTTTTACCGTGCAGCGGCGCATCCCCGGCGCCAGGGTCGAACTCCTGCGCAACCTCGGCCACCTCGCCCACGAGGAGGCGCCGGAGACCGTGGCGGCGGTCATCCTGCGGGCGGCCCGGGAGACGGCGCAAGTGGCGGGATCGATCGGCGTGGGCTGAGCGAGGCCCATCTCCACATCACGACGCGATCGACGGAAAGGGGACGAGATCGAGGATCACACCCGCGACGCCGCGCAGACCATCATCGCGCGGATCTGGGGGAGGGCGGCCCTGGCCGCCTCGCGGCCGAGGGCGATGGCCTCCTCGGCCCGATGGAACTCGAACAGCCCCATCCCGCCGATGCGCGGCTGGACCGCGATGTCGGGCGGGTCGCTGGCCAGGCGCGCCCGCGAGATGCGGTCCTGGGTGATGTTGAAGGCGTCGAGCATGACCCGGGCCATGCCCGGGGCGCCGGGCTCCCGGGCCGGGCGTCGGCGCCGGCCGGCGATGCGGCGGCCCGCCCCGCGCATTCCGCGCAGGATCGCCCAGCCGCGATGGAGGGCGACGGTATCGCCGGCCTCGGACACGAGCGTCGCGGGCGGATCGACGGCGACGGGCTCGGGGCAGGCCTCGCCGTTGAGGTTCACGCAGATGACGAGATCGGCCCCCAGCGCGCGGGCGACCGTCACCGGCACCGGATTCACCAGGGTGCCGTCCATGAGGAGGCGCGCCTCGAGGCGCACGGGCGGAAAGATGCCGGGCAGGGCGTAGGAGGCGCGCATCGCCTCCACCAGGGACCCGCGCCTTAGCCAGACCTCCTCGCCGCTACCGAGTTCGGTGGCGACGCTGGCGAAGCGAACCGGCAGCTGCTCGATGCGGCGCTCGCCGAGATCGCGCTGGAGCCGCCGTCTCAGGCGGTCCCCGGCGATCAGCCCGGAGCCGAAGCGCACGTCGATGAGCCCCATCACGCCGCGCCGCGTCAGCGACAGGGCGAAATCCTTCAGGACGGGGAGCTTGCCGGCGGCGTAGCACCCGCCCACCACCGCACCGATGGAGCAGCCGGCCACGACCTCCGGGTGGATGCCGGCCTCCTCCAGCGCCTCGATCACGCCGATGTGCGACCAGCCCCTGGCCGAGCCGCCGCCGAGCGCGAGCCCGATCCGGGGCCCGCGCGGCGCCCGCTCCGCCACCGGCTCGACGGCACCGTCCGGAAAACGGTCGCGGCCCCGGGCGAACGCGCTCTGGGACACGCCATCCCAGCTCACCGCGCGGTCTCGAGGCTCGCGAGCCCGGTCCTGGGATCGACCGAAACCGTTCGGTAGAAGCAGTCGCGCCGCCCGGTGTGGCAGCAACCGCCGTCGCCCCCGACATTGACCGTGATCAGGAGGGTGTCCTGGTCGCAATCGACCCGCATCGACACCACCGTCTGGACCTGGCCGCTGGTGGCGCCCTTGTGCCAGAGTTCGCCGCGCGAGCGCGACCAGTACCAGGCCTGCCCGGTCTTCAGGGTGAGGGCGAGGGACTCGGCGTTCATATGCGCCATCATCAGCACGCGGCCGTCGCCGGCATCCACGGCGATGCAGGCGATCAGGCCCTGCGCGTCGAAGCGCGGCGTGAAGGCCGCGCCTTCCTCGATCTCGGTGCGCGAACCGGGGGCGGAAAAGCCGCTGTCGGACACGGTCATCGCTTCGGCCGGTGCCGCCTCAGGACTTGTTGCGCACGAGGGTCAGGAAGCGGACCTGCTCGTTGGCATCGCCCTTGAACAGGCCGCGGAACTGGGTGGTGATGGTGGAGACGCCCGCCTTCTGGACGCCACGCATGGCCATGCACAGGTGCTCGGCCTCCACCATGATGGCGATGCCGCGGGGCTTGAGGATGCTCTCGATCACGTCGGCGATCTGGGCGGTCATGGTCTCCTGCGTCTGCAGGCGCTTGGCGAAGGTGTCGACGACGCGGGCGAGCTTGGAGAGGCCGACCACGCCCTTGCTCGGGTAGTAGGCGACGTGGGCCAGCCCCATGAACGGCACCATGTGGTGCTCGCAATGGGAGTAGAACGGGATGTCGCGCACGAGCACGATGTCGGAATAGCCCTCGACCTCCTCGAACACCCGCTCGAGCAGCACTTCCGCGTCCTGGCGGTAACCGGAGAAGATCTGCTCGTAGGCCTTCGCCACGCGCGCCGGCGTGTCGAGCAGGCCCTCGCGGGTCGGGTCGTCGCCGGCCCAGCGCAACAGCACCCGCACCGCCGCCTCGGCCTCCTCGCGGCTCGGCCGGACCATGGCGATCTCGGGGGGGACGCGCTCGGCCGAAGCCGGCAGCGGGGCCACCTCGACGGGGGCGGGCGCGTTGTCGTTGCGCCGGTCGTGGCCGTTGGTGGCGGGAGCGGGGGCGCCCTGCGTCTCGCTCAGGCGATACGAGAGAGACTTGAGCGCGGCATCCATGGCATCTCCCGCCCGCGCGATGCGGGACGTCATCGGTGTGGCGTCGGGCTTTGCGTACATCGGCGGGTCATCTCGGTCGAACCATCCCGACCGGTCTCGCGGTCGGCCGACGCCCGAACGGTGCGGTGGTTCATGGCGTTGAGCGCGACACTGGATCGGCGAACCGCATCCTCGCGAAACGGCACGCCCTCGACTATATCGTCGTTCTCAGCGGATCGCGCAATGCGGTCGGTGCAGATACGGCCTCGTCCGGCACCGGGCCGGCACGACGACGGGGCGCTCCGCCGCCAGGACACGGGTTCGAGGCCATGCTCGACGACATCTACAACCGCCGCATCCTCGAACTCGCCGCCGACATTCCCCGGCTCGGGCGGCTCGATGCGCCCGACGCCAGCGCCACCGCCCATTCGAAGCTGTGCGGCTCGACGGTGACCGTCGACCTCGCCGTCGATGCCGACGGCGTCGTCACCGATTTCGCCCACGACGTGAAGGCCTGCGCGCTGGGCCAGGCCTCGGCCTCGATCATGGCCCGCCACGTGGTCGGCGAACGGGCCGAGGCCCTGCGCGAGGTCCGCACCGCCATGCGGCGGATGCTCAAGGAGAACGGCCCGCCGCCCGAGGGCGCCTGGGCGGATCTGGCCGTCCTCGAGCCGGTGCGCGACTTCAAGGCCCGCCACGCCTCGACGTTGCTGACCTTCGACGCCGTGGTCGATGCGCTCGACCGGGTGGAGGCCCGTCGCCAAGCCGCCGAATAGAGCACGATGCGGAATGAAGGGGAATCCGGTTTTCCGATATCGTCGCACCACGCCAAGGAGATAGCGATGCGCCGCGCCGCGCATTGGGCGATCCGGGGCTACCAGCTCACCCTGTCGAGCCTCGTCGGCCGCCAGTGCCGCCATTGGCCGACGTGCTCCACCTACACCGACGAAGCGATCCAGCGACACGGGCTCTGGGCCGGCGGCTGGATCGGGTTTTCACGGATCTGCCGGTGCGGGCCGTTCGGGACGCACGGCATCGACCTCGTGCCGGAGACCCTGCCGGGCCGTGCCGCATGGTACCGGCCGTGGGCCTATGGCCGCTGGCGCGGGGTGCTGGCGCCGCCTCCATTGACCGGAGACGTGGTGGCGAAGGACGGCGACGGCCGTTAGCGTGCTTGTCCTCTACGGCGAAGTACAGTCGGATGGTTCACTTCGCTGATCTGACGAGCAATACCGTCCTGCCCGTCACAAACCCTCACCCCCCGAATGCCCGCAACGCCACCAGCGCCCCGGTCACCGTGAGCGCGCCCCCGATCCGCGTGGCGATCTGGGCGAAGGGCATCAGCGCCATGCGGTCGGCGGCGGTGAGGATGGCGACGTCGCCGGTGCCGCCCTGGCCGCTGTGGCAGGCGTTCACGATCGCCGCCTCGATGGGATACATCCCGAGGCGACGCCCCACGAAGAAGCCCGTCGCCATCAGCGTCGCCACGGTGGCGACGATGGTGACCACGTTGGGGAGGGTGAAGGCGGCGGTGAGCTTGTCCCAGGGCGTCATCGAGACGCCGATGGCGAAGAGCAGCGGATAGGTCATCCCGGTCTGGACGAACTTGTAGACGACGAAGCCGCCCGCCTGGAGGCGCGGCGAGACCGCGCTCGTCAGCTTGGCGACCACGGCCAGGAACAGCATCGCCACCGGCGCCGGCAGGCCGGTGAGGTGGTGGGCCATCACGCCCAAGAGATAGAGCGTGATCGCCGTGAGCCCGGCGGCCGCGATGGTGGCCACGTCGGGTGGCGCGGCCTCTGCCGTCGCCACCGGCGCCGCTGCCTCGTGGTCGGGCTGCAGGCGGCCCTCGCCGGTGAGGTGCGGGTAGCGCTTGCCGACCGCGTTGAGGGTGCCCGAGAGGACGATGGCGGTGAGGCTCGCCAGTATCACCGGCGGCAGCACCTGGGCGAAGACGTCGCCCTGGGGCAGGCCGAGGATGGCCGCATAGCCGATCGAGAGCGGGATCGCGCCCTCGCCGACTCCTCCGGCCATGATTGGCACGACGAGGTAGAAGAAGGTGTGGTGCGCGCCCAGCCCGAAAAGGGTGCCGACGGCGGTGCCCACGAGGGCCGCCGCGACGGAGCCCGCCGCCAGCGGCGCGAAGATCTTGAGGAAGCCCTTGATCAGCACCTCGCGGTCCATCCCGAGGATGCTGCCGACGATGATCGCGGCGATGTAGAGATAGAGAAAGTTCGTGAACCTGGTGAAGTCGATGACCGCCTTTTCGATCTGCGGCGGGATCAGGCGGTAGTAGACCAGCGCCGAGGGTATGAAGGTGGCGAAGATCGCCCCGGCCCCGATGCGGTTGAAGGCCGGCAGGCGCTTGCCGATATCGGCGCAGGTGAAGCCGCCGAGCACCAGAACGGCGATCATGGTGGGCGCATCGGGCCTGATCTCGCCCTCGCGCGTCAGGATCGCGAGCACCACCACCAGGATCGCATAGACCGGCAGCGGCACGATGCCGATCCTGGCGTCGACGAGGCGCCACCACGTGTGCGGCCAGGTCCGATGCAGCGGCGCAGCGGCGGGGGAGGCCGGCACGGCTGGATCCTCGCTCGGCATCGTGGCTCCTCCCGGCCGCCGGGGGGCTCTCCTCGACAGCCCCGGTATCGCGGGGCACGAAGCGGGCGGCGGGCCGGGCTTGTCAACCCAGGGATGCGCCCGACCTCGCGCCAGGCGACGGCGGCGGCACCGTGATTTCGTCCCGCCCGGTTTCGGTCTAAAGGGCACGGCCCGCCCCCTTTGGCGGGACCGCCGAAAAATTCCGCTTACCTGCCTCGTTCGCAGGAGTGAGCGACAGGAGACCTGACCGATGCCCATCCTGACATTCCCCGACGGCAATACGCGCGACGTCGAGGCCGGCACCACCGGGCGCAGCGTGGTCGAGGGCATCGCCAAGAGCCTGGCCAAGCGCACCGTCGCCATGGCGCTGGACGGCAGGGTCTGCGACCTCGCCGACCCCATCGACCGCGACGCGCGCATCGAGTTCCTCGACCGCACCGACCCGCGCAGCCTGGAGCTGATCCGTCACGACTGCGCCCACGTGCTCGCCGAGGCCGTGCAGGCCCTGTGGCCGGACACGCAGGTGACCATCGGCCCGGTGATCGAGAACGGTTTCTACTACGACTTTTCGCGCCCCGAGCCGTTCACGCCGGAGGACTTTCCCAAGATCGAGGCCAAGATGCGCGAGATCATCGCGCGCGACGCGCCGTTCACGAAGGAGATTTGGACCCGCGAGGACGTGCGCAACCTGTTCTCGGAGAAGGGCGAGGCCTACAAGGTCGAACTCGTCGACGCGATCCCCCCCGGCGACGACCTCAAGATCTACCGGCAGGGCGAGTGGTTCGACCTGTGCCGCGGCCCGCACATGACCTCCACGGGCAAGGTCGGCACCGCCTTCAAGCTCATGAAGGTCGCGGGCGCCTACTGGCGCGGCGATTCCAACAACCCGATGCTGACGCGCATCTACGGCACCGCCTGGGCCACCAAGGAGGACCTCGACGCCTACCTGCATCGGCTCGAGGAGGCCGAGCGCCGCGACCACAGGCGCCTGGGCCGGGAGATGGACCTGTTCCACTTCCAGGAGGAAGGGCCGGGCGTCGTGTTCTGGCACGCCAAGGGCTGGACCGTGTTCCAGGAACTCATCGCCTACATGCGCCGGCGCCTGAAGGGCGACTACGCCGAGGTCAACGCCCCGCAGATCCTCGACAAGTCGCTGTGGGAGACCTCCGGCCACTGGGACTGGTACCGGGAGAACATGTTCGCGGCCCAATCGGCCGGGGACGAGGCCGAGGACAAGCGCTGGTTCGCCCTGAAGCCGATGAACTGCCCCGGCCACGTGATGATCTTCAAGCACGGCCTGAAGTCCTACCGCGACCTTCCCTTGCGCATGGCGGAGTTCGGGGTGGTCCACCGCTACGAGGCGTCCGGCGCCATGCACGGCCTGATGCGGGTGCGCGGCTTCACGCAGGACGACGCGCACATCTTCTGCACCGAGGACCAACTCGCCGCCGAGTGCCTGGCGATCAACGACCTGATCCTGTCCACCTACGCCGACTTCGGCTTCGGCGACATCGTCGTGAAGCTTTCCACACGCCCCGAGAAGCGCGTCGGCTCGGACGCCCTGTGGGACCACGCCGAAGACGTGATGACCCGCGTCCTGGCGCAGATCGAGGCGCAGTCGGGCGGGCGGATCAAGACGTCGATCAACCCGGGCGAGGGCGCCTTCTACGGGCCGAAGTTCGAATACGTCCTGCGCGACGCCATCGGGCGCGACTGGCAGTGCGGCACGACGCAGGTGGACTTCAACCTGCCCGAACGGTTCGGCGCCTTCTACGTCGACGCCGAGAGCCAGAAGACCGCGCCCGTCATGGTCCACCGCGCCATCTGCGGTTCGCTGGAGCGGTTCACCGGCATCCTGATCGAGCATTTCGCCGGGCATTTCCCGCTGTGGCTCGCACCGGTCCAGGTGGTGGTGGCCACAATCACCCAGGATGCCGACCCCTACGCCCGCGAGGTCGTCGCCGCCCTCGACCGGGCGGGGATGCGGGTGGAGGCGGACCTGCGCAACGAGAAGATCAACTACAAGGTCCGCGAGCATTCGCTGGCCAAGGTGCCGGTGATGTTGGTGGTGGGCCGCAAGGAGGGCGAGGAGCGCACCGTCTCGATCCGCCGCATGGGCAGCCAGCAGACCCGGACCGTGGGCCTCGACCAGGCGCTGGCCGACCTCGTGGCGGAGGCGACCTCGCCGGATCGCAGGCGGGCAAATGCCGTCGCCGAGAGCGTGCCGAGCGAGGACGTGACGCTCGACGGGCGGCATGCGGTGGCTCCGGCGCCCTGAGCCGAAGTTTGGACGTGTGCCCCTGTTCGATGTCGTCTTTCAGGGCCGCGTTTGGTACCTTCCGGACATGAGCCAAGCCGCGATCGAATCACGCCCGTCCCCGCAGAGCCTGATCGGCACATGGCGCCGGTTCGGGGAGATCGGCCCGGTCTATGAAATCGTCGGTGTCGGAACGACATCGTCCGCGGGTGATCCAGCCATGCGGGTTCGGGTCGTCGAGACGAACGAAGAGGTCGACTACCGCCTGAAGGACCTCCTCGACGATCCGATCGAAGGCTGATGTTCGCCATTGCCTTCGATCTGGTCGTCGCCGACACCCAAGCCCATCACCCCAAAGGTGTCCCGCAGGCCTACGCCGATATCCGTTCTACGCTCGATCGTTACGGTTTTGCGTGGATTCAGGGAAGTCTCTACGTCAGCTCCGACGAGGATCTCGCGGTCCTCTTCTCGGCGATCACGGCATTGAAAGCGCTTCCCTGGTTTCCACGGTCGGTACGCGACATCCGTGCCTTTCGGATCGAACAATGGTCAGATTTCACGACGCTCGTGCAATCCTGACCGCTATCACCCCGCCTTGGCCAGAACCTCGATATCCCGGTTCAGCCCGCTCTCGACCTTGAACTCGCGGGTGTAGACCTGACCGTCGTGGCGGGCGATCAGCACGTAGTCGCCCTCCGCCAGCGTCACCGCCGGGAAGGCGCCGATCGCCTCGCGGATGGTGTCGCCGCCCGGGGTCAGCACGCTGAAGGCGGTGCCGGCGAAGGCCTCGGCGCCGGGTGCCGCCACGAGCTTGAGGGTCACCGTGGCGGCACGGTGGTTGAGGGTGGCGTCGGTGACCTTGCCGACGTCGACCTTGAGGTCGGCCCGCTGGATCGCGTTCGATTCCCCGTAGGTGGAGACCACGTGATAGGTCCCCTCCGGCAGGCGGATCAGGTCGCCGGCCTTGACGGCGCTGCGCACCAGGCGCCCTTCGGAATTGGCCCCGATCGGCACGAAGATCGAGAAGGCGAGGTCGGCGGGCGCGATCCGCACGTCGCCGATGGCACCCGAGAGCCGCAGGGCACCGGCGTTGATCCGCACCTGCTCGGTCATGGCGGCGCCGGAGACGACGATGCGCCTGGAGGCGCTGGCGAAGCCGTAGGTGACGGTGGCGACGTAGGCCCCCGGCGCGAGGGAGAAGCGCGGGTCGGCGTCGGTGGAGCGGGCGACGATGGCGGGCCGGCCGGCATCGCTGCGATCCTCGTAGATGCGCCAGGTGAGGCCCGAGCGCAGGGCCCGGTCGCTCCCGGCGAGAAGCGCTGTGAGACTCAACGCGGTCTCGCCCTGGGTGGAGGGGAGGGGCAGTTGCCCGCCGGTGATGGACGGGGTCGGCAGGCCCTGGTTGCGGCCCGGGGGCTCCTCGGCCCGAACCGGGGCCGGGCCGGCGATCGTGAGGATCACGGCGAGGATCGAACCGCACCGTCCGGATCGACGGCAGGTCAGCCGCATCGCATTCATCCCACGCCTCCCGAAAGCCCGCATCCACCGGCCATGCCGCGCGACCGTGGCGGCTCCGTGACGAAAGCCGATGCCGGCGTGGACGCCCGTCCGCATCCATGCACTCTTAAGGGCATTTATGGGGGCATTTATGGACCCTTTGCCGCGTCCGTCTCCATTCCGGCGGATGGGCCGCTTCGCCTATAGGGGGTGTCGCACCGTCGGCGGGACCGAAGGCGGCCGCCGCCGACCGCCAGCCGCGAAGAGCCCCGATGACCGCCACCCTCGACCTCCTGCGCACCCGCCGCTCCGTGCCCCCGGTGAACCTCGCCGAACCGGGTCCGAGCGAGGAGACGCTCGACGCCATCCTCGCCATCGCCGCGCGGGTGCCCGACCACGGCAAGCTCGCCCCCTGGCGCTTCATCGTCATCGAGCGTGAGGCGCGGGCGCGCATCGGGGAGGTGATCGCCGAGGCCTACGGCGCCGACCATCCCCAGGCCGATGCCGGCCGCCTCGAGCTCGAACGCAGACGGCTGTCGCACGCCCCCTGCGTCGTGGCGGTGGTGTCGCGGGCCGGGCCGCATATCAAGATCCCGGAGTGGGAGCAGGTGCTCTCGGCAGGGGCGGCGACCATGAACCTCGTGGTGGCGGCCAATGCGGCCGGTTTCGCCACCGCCTGGCTCACCGAATGGTTCGCCTACGACCGGCGCGTCCTCGATGCGCTCGGGCTGGCGCCGCAGGAGCGGATGGCCGGCTTCGTCCACATCGGACACCCCACGGACATCCCGAGCGACCGGCCGCGGCCGGATCCGGCTTCGATCGTCACCCGGCTCTGAGGGTCCCCACCGAAACGACGGACTTCGAGCCACCGGACTTGCAGCAGAATTCACGTCGCGACACGAAGTCCCTGTTTCCGTGGGAGCCCCGAGGCCCGCATGCATTACGATTCGACCGACCGGACCCTGCCCCACAACCCGTTGAAGGCCCTCGTCGCGCCGCGGCCGATCGGCTGGATCAGTTCCATGGACAAGGCGGGCGCGCTCAACCTCGCCCCCTATTCCTACTTCAACGCCATCGCCAGCGACCCGGACATGGTGATGTTCTCCTCCTACGGCCGCAAGGACGCGCTGGCCTTCGCGGAGGAGGGCGGCGAGTTCGTGTGCAGCCTCGCCACCTACGCCCTGCGCGATGCCATGAACGCCACCTCGGCGCCGCTGGAGCGCGGCCGCAGCGAGTTCGCCTTTGCGGGCCTGACCCCGGCCCCGTCGCGAAAGGTGAGGCCGCCGCGGGTGGCCGAATCGCCGGCGGCGATCGAGTGCCGCTGGGTGCGCACCGTGCCGCTGGTGCCCCTGGAGGGCGGCGAGGCCAGCCACTTCATGGTGATCGGGCAGGTGGTGTCGGTCTATATCGACGACGCCTTCGTCAGGGACGGCCAGGTCGACACCGCCGCCATGGGCCCGATCATGCGCGGCGGCCATACCGACTACTTCACGGTCACGCCCGAGAGCCGGTTTGAACTCAAGCGTCCGCCTGGGGCGGGGCAGTGATCGCCGCGACCTGGCCGGGTCGGGCCGCGATCTTGGCCGCGAACCCATAGGCCCTGGCGGCGGCGACATCGCCCGCCAGCTCCGGATCGTCGGGGCAGGCCGTATCGATCGCCGAGATGCCGGCGGCGGCGGCCGCGATCCGCACGAGCCCCCTGATCCGGGCGAGCGGCGCGACGAGCCCGCCGGCCGCGTCGCGACAGGCCGGCAGCCCCATCTCGGCGCAAAGGGCCTGAGCGTCCCAGGCGATGCCCGACAGCCGCGGACCGGCTCCGACGAGGCTCGGCAGGCCGAGGACGCCGCGGGCGTCGGCGATCATCGCCACGATCCGGATGGACCCGTCGCCGAGCCCGGCCCGCGCCTCATGGACCGCCAGCCGGACGCCGAGGCGCGCGACGTCACGCCCGTCCTGCACCGGTAGCAGGAGGCCGGCGGCACCGGTCGCGATCGGGGCCCCGCCGTCGCCGTCCTGCGTGGGAGCCGGCGCGAGCCAGTCCACCCCGGCGGGCCAGTCCACCCCGGTGGGACCGAACCGGTCCTGGCCTGCGTCGCCCAGGAGAATCGCTCGCATGAGGGAATCGCTCGCATCGGCGGGCGCCGGCCTGCGGGAAGGGTGAACGGCGCGGGGCCGCCTTCAAGCTTCCTTTACCATAGGCAAGACAAAATCGCGCGACCGAGGGAGGGCCGACGCCATCCCTCCGGCGCGGCGTCCCATCCGGCGCGGCGCCCTCACCCGGACGGCGCATGTACCTGTTCACCACGCCCACCGCGACCACCAGGGAGACCGGCACCGGCCGGGACGCCGGTGCGCGCGCCACGGCCGGGACGGGCGGCGGCGCGGTGGTGGACGCCATCCGCGAGGGTGCGCAGAGTTCGGGGACGGGGTTCGACTATCTCCTGGCCACCGCCAAGCGCGAATCCGGGCTCGATCCCTCGGCCAAGGCCGGGACCTCCTCGGCCACCGGCCTGTTCCAGTTCATCGAGCAGACCTGGCTCGGGGTCATGAAGACCGCCGGACCCAAGCTCGGCCTCGCCACCTATGCCGACGCCATCACCGCGCGCGCCGACGGTACCTTCGCGGTGGCGGATGCCTCCGCCCGCCAGGCGATCCTCGACCTGCGCCGCGACCCCAGGATCGCCGCCACCATGGCCGGTGCCCTGACCCAGGCCAACCGCGACGCCCTCACCACCAGCCTCGGGCGCGAGCCGACCTCGGGCGACCTCTACGCCGCCCATGTGCTCGGCGCGCGCGGGGCGGCCTCCCTCATCGGCACGGCGCAGGCGAGCCCGGCCCGCGCCGCAGCCCTCGACATGCCCGAGGCCGCGGCCGCCAACCGCTCCCTGTTCTACGACAGGACCGGGCGGCCGCGCGGCGCCGCCGAACTCTATGCCTTGCTGGGCACCGCCCAGGCCGCGGGCCAGGCCGGGGCGGCACGGCCGGCCGCTTCCACCGTCACCGACCTGCCCGGCGCCCCCACCGCCTATGCCGCCCTCGAGGGCGGCGGCCTGCGCTCGATGTTCCAGACCGACCGTCGCCAGGGCGCCGTCTCGGACGGCGTCGCCAAGCTCTGGCAGGCGCGCGGCACCATCGAGGCGACCCGCAGCGCGCCGAGCTACTTCCCGCGCTCGGACGGCACCGGCACCGAGACGGTGGCGGCGCCGGCCGCCACCGCGGTCCAGGCCGAGACGGCGCGGGTCTCGACCGTCTCCGTCGCCCTCGTCGGGGCACCGGCGCCGCCGCCGCGCCCGGCCGAATTCGTCGTGCCGCCGAGCCGCCAGGCGGGCAGCCTCGTTCCTTTCCTCTCCACGACCCGGAGCGGTCCATGATCATCCGCCAGTTCCTCGCCTGGACCCAAGACGATTCGACGGCCCGGCGGGCGGAGGCGGCGACGCATCTCGCCAGGGCCTTCCTCTACGGCGGCCTCGACGCGGAGGAGACCTGGAACGCCAGGACCGCCCTGATCGGGCTCCTCGACGATCCCTCGCGCCAGGTTCGGCTGGCGCTGGCGCTGGCCTGCGCCAGTGCGCCCGAAGCGCCGCGCGCGCTCATCATCGCCCTGGCCTCCGACCAGGCCGACATCGCCGCGGTGGTGCTGGCGCGGTCGCCGGTGCTGAGCGACGCCGACCTCGTCGACGGCATCGCCATCGGCTGCGAGACGGTCCGTTCGGCGATCGCCGCGCGCGACCGCCTCAGCTACGCGGTGGCCGGCGCCCTGGCCGAACTCGGGGAGGTGCCGTCCCTGGTGGCGCTCGCGACCAACCACGAGGCCGAGATCACCACCGGGAGCCTCCTGCGCATGGTGGGCCGGCACGGCGACGCGGCGCCCTTGCGCGAGGCGCTGCTCGCCCGGCCGGACCTGCCCCTCGAAGTGCGCCAGGCGATCACCGCCCGCCTCGCCGAGACGCTCGCCGCCTTCGCGGTGGATTCCGGCTGGCTGACGCCGGTGCGCTCGGAGCGCGCGAGCCGCGAGGCCCGCGAGCGCGCCACCCTCACCTTCAGCGTCGACGCCCACCCCATCGACCTCGCCCGCCTCGTGACGCACCTGCGCCGCCAGGGCGAACTCAACGCCGGCCTGATCCTGCGGGCGATCCTGTCGGGGCGGATGGCCTTCGTGGAAGCGGCCCTTTGCGATCTCACGGGCCTCGGCGGCAACCGCGTCGCCGGGCTGATGCTCGATTCCTCGGGTGCGGGATTCACCGCCCTCCATCGCCGCGCCGGCCTGCCGGAGGCGCTGCTGCCGGCCTTCTCCGGCGCCCTCTCGGCGTGGCGGGAGGCCAGCCGCGGCCGCGTCGAGATCTCGGACGCGGCACTGTCGCGGCGGATGATCGAGCGGGCGCTCACCGCCTGCGAGGCGATGCCCTTCGCCGAGGCGTCCGGCATCGTGGCGCTGCTGGCGCGCTACGAGGCCGAAGCCGCCCGCGACGAGGCCCGCCTCGTGGCCAAGGCGCTGGGCGAGGTCGCCCAGGCCGAGGAGAAGGCCCGTATCGAGGCCGAGGTGATCGATGCCGAATGGCGCGACGCGCAGGCCCGGATCGCCAAGGCGCCGGACTACGCCGACCTGGAGGCGACCGCAGCCCCCGCCGCCGACGTGGCCGCCGACGTGGCCGCGCCCGGATCGGTGGCCGCCATCCTCGACGGCCTGTCCGACGCGCTGATGCGGGAATTCGCGCAAGGGGTCGAGCGGACGCCCCCCACGGCTACCACCGAGGACACGATCCCCGACACCCTCGTGGCGAGCTACCGCGCCGACCGGGTGCGGCTCGCCGCTTGAATGAGCCGGCGGAGCCGGTTCACCCGAACTGCTCGCGCAGGATACGCTCGTCGAGGCTGTGGTCGGGGTCGTGCAGGAGGACGAGGTCGGTCTCCTGGTCGAGCCAGGTCTCCACCGTGGCGACGCGGCGGAACTCGGTGTGGTCGGCCACCGCCGAGACCGGCCGATGCTCGGCGTCGATCACCTCGATGCGGATACGGGCGTAATCAGGCAGCAGCGCCCCGCGCCAGCGCCGGGGCCGGAACGCCGAGATCGGGGTCAGGGCCAGGAGCTGGGCGTTGAGCGGCAGGATCGGCCCGCCCACGGAGAGGTTGTAGGCGGTCGATCCGGCCGGGGTCGCCACGAGCACGCCGTCGGCGATGAGTTCGGGCAGGCGGACATGACCGTCCACCGCGATCGTCAGCTTGGCGGTCTGGTGGGTCTGGCGCAGCATGTAGACCTCGTTGAGCGCGCGCGCCCGGTGCGACCGCCCCTCGGTGTCCACCGCCTCCATCAGCAGGGGATGGATGATGCTGACCTGCGCCGCCTCCAGCCGCTCGATCAGCCCGTCCTCCCGGAATTCGTTCATCAGGAAGCCGACGGTGCCGCGGTTCATGCCGTAGATCGGGGTGCCGGCGGCCATGAAGCGGTGCAGCGCCTGCAGCATCAGGCCGTCGCCGCCCAGGGCCACCACCACATCGGCCTCCTCGGGCGCCACGTGGTCGTAGCGGCGCATCAGCGTCGCGGCGGCCTGGCGCGCATCCGGCGTCGGGCTCGCGATGAAGGCGAGCCGGTGGAAGCGCCGCGGGTTCAGCATGCGTCCGCCTTCTTGACGCGGGGGCTTCCCGCACCTCTCCATCGGGGGCCGCCGTATCGGCGGGTCCGACGAAAGGCTCTTAGCATGGAGCGTCCGCTCCTCGTCTACACCACCTTCCCCGACGCCGGCACGGCGCTGGCCATCGGCGAGGAACTGGTCCGGGCCAGGCTCGCCGCCTGCGTCAACGTGCTGCCCGGCATGACCTCGGTCTATGCGTGGAAGGGCACGGTGGAGCGCGGGAACGAGGTCGTGACGATCCTCAAGACCCGCGAGAGCCTGGGGCCCGCCCTGGCCGCGGCGCTCAAGGCGCGCCATCCCTACGAGACGCCGATCGTCCTGCATCTGCCCGTGCTGGAGGCCGACCCGGACACGATGGCCTGGATCGTGGCCGAGACGGGCGACGAGCCTCAGGCTCCGCCGACGGGGTAGCTCCGGCCCTTCCACAGGGCGGCGCCCGCCCGCTTCTTGCGCAGGAGCACGTTCCATTGGATCGCCAGCGCCACGGTGACGCCGAGCGGATGGAGCAGGATGGTCGCCGCCGGCTCGCGGGTGACCAGCGTGATCGCCATGCGGGTGCCCAGGGACACCAGCAGGGCGGCGAAGGCCACGAAGGTGGCGGCACCGGATGAGGCGCCCACCGCGGCGGCGGCCAGCAGCAGCCACGGGAGGATGTGCCCCCCGGCGAGCAGCAGCGTCCAGACCGGCAGGGCCCGGGGGGTGGCCAGCCCCTCGTGGGCGTTCTTCGAGAACCCGGCCCAGGATTCCCTGAAGCTGCGATACATCCGGCAGGTCGCCAGCGCATGGCCGGCGACGAGGTCGGTCCGGTGTCCGGCCTCGCGCAGGAGGCGCGGCAGGAAGACGCCGTCGTGCAGCCGCGCCCGGATGGCGCCGTGGCCGCCGGTGGCGGCATGGACGGACCGGTCGACGAGGACGAGCTGCCCGCAGGCCGCGCCGAGGGACGGACGCAGCGAGGCGCGCATCATCGCGATCGGCAGGTAACCGACGAGCAGGAAGTTGATCATCGGCACGGTGAGCCGTTCGCCGAGCGTCTCCATACGCTGGCGCGGCACGGCGCTGACGAGGGCGGCGCCGCTGCGGGCGGCGTGTGCGGCCAGACCGGCGGCGGCCCGCGGCGCCAGGGCCACGTCGGCATCGATGAACAGCAGGCGGTCGCCGCGGGCCTCGGCGGCGAGCTTGGCGCAGGCGTGGTTCTTTCCCGTCCAGCCCTCGGGAAGGGCCGGGATCGCGACGAGGCGCAGGCGCGGGTCGGCGTTCGCCATGTCCCGCACGATCGCGGCGGTGGAGTCGGTGGAGTGATCGTCGCCGACGAGAACCTCGACGGCGATGCCGGTGCTGGCCAGGGCGGCGGTGACAGTGCCTGCGATGGTCGCCGCCTCGTCGCGCGCCGGGATCAGGATCGAGACGAGGTCGCCGCTGGCCGCATCGGGCTCGGGCGTCCGCAGCAGGGTGAGATTGATGGCGGCGAGGACGGCGGGAAGCAACGCGAGGGCGAAGGCGGCCAGCGAGAGGGCGAGCATCACGGGGCGGGTTTCCCGAGCGCGGCAGCGCGGTGGGCGGGGTCGAAGCGGCGTCCCGTGACGAGGCCGCGCAGGCGACGCCAGCCGTCGTAGACGCCCCCGACGCCCTTCGTCCCCGCCACGAGATCGTCGAAGCGGGCGGGATCGCGGGCGATCACGTCACCGCTCAGCCGGTCGAGGGTCGCGATCAGGTCGGCCTCCAGGCGTGACAGGCGCTGACCCCGGGGCAGGGCGAGGAGGTCGCGGGCGAGGATCGGCGCACCGAAGGCGGCGAAGGCCTCGCCCCCCCGCTCCTCCCAGAACGCGTATTCGAGGGCGAGCGGCACCAGGACGGCGTCCGGGGCGATCTCGGCGACATGGGCGACGCCGGCCTTGAGGCCGAGGGGCCGCACCCGGACGTCGGAAAAGCGCCCCTGTGCGGTGATCCACATCATGGCGTCGCGCCGCGCCAGGAGCAGGCGGGCGGCGCGCAGGAACTGGGCCGCCCCGCGCGGCGAGTCGATGTCCACCGCGAAGGCGCCGATGCGGGAGAAGATGCCGTAGCGCTCGAGCATCTTGGCGTCGAACGGCGCGAAGCTGACACGGGCGGGGAACAAGCGGTCGGCGAGGAGGACGACGACGGCCGCATCCCACCAGGCCGGGTGGTTGCAGTAGACCACCACCGGCCCGGGGTGATCGGCGATCGCCGGGCGCCCCCAGTCCGCCAGCCGTACCGCGTTGAGGTGGCGGCGGGTGAACCGGGTGAAATAGGCGACCATGAACGCCCAGGCGAGGGCCGAACGCGCGGCGCCCGGATCGTCCGCCGCCGGTCGCCGGCTCACGCTCGAACCCGGGACATGCGCATCACGCCGCGCTCTTGCCGGCCCTGGCGCCACCCTGGATGTCGGTATCGAGGGCATCGGCCGCGATCCAGCCCGACATCATCACCATGGGCATGCCGGGGCCGGGATGGGCGGCGCCGCCGGCGAGATAGAGGCCGCGCACCTGGCGCGAGCGGTTGCCCGGCTTGAACGCGCCCATGAACTTGCCGTGGGAGGCGAGACCGTAGATCGCGCCGTTCAGGACCTTGTAGCGCTCGTGGATGTCCTGGGGCGTCAGGTGCCGCTCCACCACGATGCGCTCCTCCAGGTCCGGCATGCCGGCGGTACGCTTGAGCTTGTCGAGGATCACCTGCCGGTAGGCCGGGAACATCGCGTTCCAGTCGTGGTGGGGCCGCAGGTAGGGCGTGTGGACGAGGACGTAGAGCGCCTCGCCGCCCTCGGGCGCCACGCTCGGGTCGGTGGAGGAGGGGGCCGCGAGATAGGCGGTGGGGTCCGGGGCCGGCTCGCCCTTGTGGTAGATGTAGTCGAACTCCTCCTCCGGATCGCGGGAGAAGACGAAGTCGTGGTGGTTCAGGTGCTCGTAGCGCTTGTTCAGCCCGAGGTAGAGCACCACGCCCGAACAGGCCGGCTCGAAACTCTTCTTCTCGTAGGATCGGCCGACGTCGCCACCCACCAGCTCGCGGTAGGTGCGGACCGAATCCATGTTGGAGATCACGGCGTCGAACGGCGTGACGCCGGTGGCGGTCTTCACGCCCTTGACCGCGCCGTTCTCGATGGCGAGGCCGGTCACCTCGTCGCCGGGGCGCAGGGTCGCGCCGAGTTCGCCGGCGAGCTTGGCCAGGGCCTCGGCCACCGCGCGGGTGCCGCCCATCGGATACCAGACGCCCTCGGCGGTCTGCATGTGGGCGATGGCGCAGAGGACGGCCGGGGCACCGTAGGGCGAGGAGCCGACGTATTGCACGAAGTGGTCGAGCATCTGCGCCAGGCGCTCGTCCTTGACCTTGGACCGGATGGTGCCGGCCACCGACGAACCCATGCGCAGGGATAGGACGTCCCGCAGGGTGCCGGGATTCATGTTGGCGCGAATGTTGATGGTGTCGAACAGGTCTTCCACCGGCTTCCAGAAGAAGAACTTCTCGGAGACGCCGTGGAGATGCTCGGAGATTTCGAGAAACTTCTTGTAGCCCTCGCCGGAGCCGGTGCCCGGCGCGAAGCGGTCCATGGACGCCGCCATGGTCGGCACGTCGGCCATCAGGTCGATCTGGGTGTTGTCGTCGAAGAAGCAGCGCCACTGCGGGTCGAGCCGGCGCAGGTCGAGGTAGTCGGTGATGTCGCGCCCGGCCTCCTGGAAGATGCGCTCCAGCACCTTCGGCACGGTGAGGATGGTCGGCCCCATGTCGAAGCGGAAGCCGCCCTCGTGCAGCACCGCCGCCTTGCCGCCGAGCCAATCGTTCTTGTCGTAGAGCGTGACCTTATGGCCGCGCGCCGCACTCACGCAGGCCGCTGCCAACCCGCCCAACCCCGAGCCGATGACGGCAACCGAAGACTCGACACCCATGTTCTTGACGCTCCCGCGGGCAGCATGACCCACCGCTGCCCGGATGCAAGCTAGGCCGGATCACCGGACGGTCAACGCGCTACCCGGTCGCGCCCCGTCGGGGTCCATCGGTCCCGCGCCGCGCGCTTGCGGAGGTTATGAAAATCCGGCCGGCGGCGGCCGGGCCCGGCCCGGTCCGCCCGACCGTCGCGCGATCGGGGCTTGCGATCAGGGCTTGGCTTCGGCGGCCGGAAGCGGCTTGGGGCTCTCGGCGAGGGTACGCAGGTAAGCGATGACGTTGGCCCGCTCCTGCGGCGAGGAGATGCCGGCGTAGGCCATCTTGGTCCCCTTGATGTACCCCTTCGGGTTCTCGAGGAAGCCGTCGAGCTGCGCGTAGTCCCAGACGCCGCCCTTCTCCTTCAGGCCGGCCGAGTACTCGAAGCCGGCGTGCGAACCGAGCTTGCGATCGACCACCTCCCAGAGGCCGGGGCCGACCTTGTTGGCGCTGGCCTTGTCGAAGCTGTGGCAGGCCTGGCAGGCCTTGCTGCCGGCCTGGCCCTTCTCGGCGCTGGCGCTGGCCAGGCGAACCGCGATCGGCTCCACCTTGGCCGCCGCCGCAGGGGCGCCGGTGGCGGCGACGGGCTCGGGCAGGGCGTAGCCCGCACCGCCGGCGGGCTTGGAACTGTAGATCAGCTCGGCCACGAACCCCGAACCCATGGCGAACAGGAGGGTGCCGAGCACCGCGCCAGCAACCTTGTTCAGCTCGAACGAGTCCATTCTCGACAACTCCGGTGCGACCAGCCGCGATGGCGCGCGGGCACGTCCGGCGGTCGTTGCACGCCGGACTTTTAAAAAGGGTTGAGGGTGCTTAGCCGCTCGGGGTCGATCTTGACAATGCCGGATCGAAATTCCTCGGCGTCGCAGTCGCCGCTTTGCCGGGACGGGACGGAGGAAGCGCCGGAAACCGCTGCGGTCCCGGCTTGGAAGAGTCCCGACTATGACAAGAGTCCCGACCATGACAAGTGCCGACCCCCCTGGTAAGCACGCGGCGCGGGCCGCCGCTTCGCCTTCGACCGGTCGGCCGCGAAGGTCGCCGATCCGCGGCGGGCCGCCGCGCCACGCAGGGTTTTTTGGGCATCGATGTCGGATCCCCTCGTCCTGATCCCCGCCCGTCTGGCGGCCACCCGTCTGCCGAACAAGCCGCTCGCCGACATCGCCGGCGAGCCGATGATCCTCCACGTCTGGCGCCGGGCGGTGGAGGCGGGGATCGGTCCGGTGGTGGTGGCCACCGACGCCGAGGAGATCGTCGCGGTGATCGAGGCGGCCGGCGGGCTCGCGGTGCTCACCGCGGCGGACCACCCCTCCGGCTCCGACAGGCTGGCGGAGGCCCTGGAGATCATCGACCCCGAGGGCAACCACGACGTGGTCGTCAACGTGCAGGGCGACCTGCCGACCATCGACCCGGCGGTCATCGGCGCGGCGATCACGCCGTTGGCCGACCGCACGGTCGACATCGCCACCCTCTGCGCGGTCATCACCCGCGACGAGGAGGCGCGCGACCCCAACGTGGTCAAGCTCATCGGCCACAGCGTCGGGCCCAACCGCCTGCGCGCGCTCTACTTCACCAGGGCCCAGGCGCCCTGGGGCGACGGGCCGCTGTTCCACCACATCGGCCTCTACGCCTACCGCCGGAAGGCGCTGCGACGCTTCATGGCGCTGCCGCCGGGCGAACTGGAGCAGCGCGAGAAACTCGAGCAGCTGCGCGCCCTCGAGGCGGGCATGCGCATCGACGCCGTCGTCGTCGAGGACCTGCCCCTGGGCGTCGACACCCCCGCCGACCTGGAGCGCGCCCGCGCGCTCCTCACCGCCCGCCGCCTGAACTGAGCCGCATGACCCAGACGACGATCTCCTACCAGGGCGAGCCCGGCGCCAACTCGCACATCATCTGCTCGCAGGCCTATCCGGACTGGACGCCGCTGCCGTGCCCGAGCTTCGAGGACGCCTTCGCGGCGGTGATCGAGGGGCGGGCCGCCCGCGCGATGATCCCGATCGAGAACTCAATCGCGGGGCGGGTCGCCGACATCCACCACCTGATCCCGACCTCGCCGCTCCACATCGTGGCCGAGCACTTTCTGCCGATCCACTTCCAGCTGATGGCGCTGCCCGGCACGCCGGTGTCGGCGCTCACCAGCGTCCACAGCCACGTCCACGCGCTGGGCCAGTGCCGGCGCCTGATCCGCCGGCTCGGGCTCAAGGCGGTGGTGGCAGGCGACACAGCGGGTGCCGCCCGCGAGGTGATGGAGGCGCGCGACCCGAGCCGCGCCGCCCTGGCGCCGGCCCTGGCGGCGGAGGTCTACGGCCTCGACATCCTGGCGCGCGACGTCGAGGACGAGAGCCACAACACCACCCGCTTCGTGGTGTTCTCGCCCGAGCCGGAAGCGCCGGCGGCGGATGTCGCCGCGGTGACGAGCTTCGTGTTCCGGGTGCGCAACCTGCCGGCCGCGCTCTACAAGGCGCTGGGGGGCTTTGCCACCAACGGCGTCAACATGTCGAAGCTCGAGAGCTACATGATCGAGGGCCAGTTCTCGGCGACGCAATTCTATGCCGAGGTCGACGGCCGGCCAGACGACGCCGGACTCGCCAGGGCGCTGGAGGAGCTCGGCTACTTCTCGCGGGAGCTGCGCATCATCGGGACGTATCCGGCGCATCCGTTCCGCGAGGCGTCGCGGGTAGATATTCTCGAATAAGCGGAATACTGCGAAGATGCGATTCGGGCCAAAGATATTTCACGTTATATCCTTATTAATATTTATATGCGCCATTTTTGTATGTTTTATATATACTATATCAAATAAAAATTCTCATATTGATGATATTATCAAAATAAATTTGTTAATTATTACGAGTGTTGGCGCAATAATTTCAACGATGTACTCTCTAATAAATAATCATTTAGCTTGGAAAACATTTCAAGGAGCAATGCAGCCGTCAGTTTTATTTAGATTAAAATCTGTAAGAGAAAATGGAATTTCTAGATCATGGATCGATTATAGAAATACGACCAACCACGACATGAGAAACGTAACCGTACATATTACAGTTGAAGTTGGAGACCAAAAATACGACTATTCAGGCCTTTTCCGAAAAAACTTTTTGCTCCCCGCAAAAGATGAAAGGCAAAGAATTTTCGATAATATCGAAGAATTTAAGAAACATAATATTACATCAGATCAAATATTAGAATCTCCTGAAACTACATTAACTATTGGGTATGAATATACTCATTATAATAAAATTGTTAAAGTAGAAAAACAACAAGAATATAAATGGGATGAAAATATCGGGATCTGGATCATAAAATGAAATATTATTATCTAACTTTGTAAATTCAATTTTATATTACTCGCGCTTGAGCACCCGGTCGACCAGGAGGTCCGACCAGAACCCGGCCCGGAACTCGCGGGTGAGCCGCTCGGGGTCGTAGGTGGTCTCGACCCAGGTCAGGAAATCCATGCCCTTCGCCTCGCCCTCGCGCCGGTAGAGGTCGAAGAATGCGTCGAGGATGCCGGTCTTGGCGAAGCGGAAGTGGCCGTAGCGGGCCGACAGCTGCCCCATCGCCTCGGCCACCGGCCGGCCCTCGTGCAGGATGAGGTAGAGCACCGAGCCGAGGCCGGCCCGGTCCGCGCCGGACTTGCAGTGCATGACCGCCGGATAGGCGATACCGTCGAAGAAGGCCTTGGCGGCCAGGATCGTCTCGCGGGAGGGCGCCTCGCGCGAGCGCAGCACGAATTCCACCAGCACCAGCCCCTCGCGCTCGCAGGCTTCCCGCTGCAACGGCCACGAGCCGTGCTCGCGGCCGCCGCGCAGGGAGACCACGGTCTTCACGCCCTGGCGGCGGAACCAGGCGAGCTGGTGCGGGGTCGGCTGCGCCGAGCGCCAGATCTTGCCTTGCCCGAGCCTGTGACGGTTGAGGTAGGCCAGCCTGAAGATGCCGTGATCCACCAGCAGCATGTTGGCCCAGGCCTTGGCCCGCGAGACCGGGCCTGCGATCGGCTGCTCGAACCGGGCGATGCGCGCCATGCGCCGGGCATAGCGGGTCTCTGGCTTCAGGAAGCGCTTGAACACGAGGGGGAGGGGCCAGCCGGGGTCTTCGAGGAACGATCCATCCGGCTCTACCAGTCGGCCAACGGGGCGGCAACGTGGCCGGCATCGGGGACGGGTGCCACGTCGGACCGGGCGCGTGCTGCGCGTCCGGCATCGGGCTTGCCTTGCGCGACCGGCCTTGTCTTTGCCGACATCGTGGTCTTCGATGCCGGTTCGCTCTTCCCATCCGCCGCGGGGACACGTCATGAGCACGAGCACGATCAGCATCCGCCGGGCCCGCACCGAGGACGCGGATCGTCTCTCCGACGTGTTCGACGAGACCTGGCGCGAGGCCTACCGCGGCATCATCCCCGGCATCTGCCTGGAGCAGATGATCGCCCGGCGCGGCCCGGCCTGGTGGTGCGCCGCCGCCCGGCGCGGCCGCCCGCTCGTGGTGGTGGAGGCGGCCGACACCATCGTCGGATACGCCAGCTACGGCCGGACCCGCGGCAGCATCCTGCGCACGGCCGGCGAGGTCGACGAGATCTACATCACCCCCGCCTACCAGGGCCTCGGCCTCGGCCGGCGCCTGTTCCGGGCGATCCGCAACGACCTGGCCGACCGCGGCATGGGCCGGGTGGGCGTGTGGTCGCTGGCGGATAACGAGCGGGCCCTGGCGTTCTATGTCGGCCAGGGCGGGATCGTGGTCGGGCAGTCGGTGGAGCGGCTGGCCGGCGCGCTCCTGCCCAAGGTCGGCTATCGGTTCGGTTGAACGCCGACGCGCGTTCGTTCGTTCACGTCCGTAAGGGGCCGCCATCCTGTCGCGGTCGCCCGAGGAGCGAACGACCATGGACGTCACGGCCGCCGATTGGGATTCCCGCGTCGACCGGTTGAGCGCGAAGCTGCCGGATCGCCTGCGCGCCGGCCTCGACTGGTTGCGCGAGCCGTCCCGGCGTCCGGTGCGGATCGTCGCGGCGGCGCTGTTCATACTCGGCGGGGTGTTCTCGATCCTGCCGGTCCTCGGGCTGTGGATGCTGCCCGTGGGCCTCGCCCTCATCAGCCAGGACGTCCCGGGCCTCAAGGTGCCCCTCGAACGCTCCGCCCGCTGGATCGAGCGGACCTGGGAGCGCCTGGCCGCGCGCTGGCGCAAGCCGGGCGCCTGACCCTTCGCTCCGGTCGAAACGCCCGGATTGTCACGGGAAACCGCCGCGGACGATTTTGCTTCGCGGCGCGGGCGCCTTAAAGACACGGGCAACGGGGCCACAGGCCCTCGATGCCCGGGAGATAACGAACCATGATCATCGACGCCGTCTCGATCGGAAAGAACCCGCCCCACGACGTCAACGTGATCATCGAAGTGCCGATCGGCGGCGAGCCCATCAAGTACGAGATGGACAAGGAGGCCGGCGCCCTGGTGGTGGACCGCTTCCTCTACACCGCCATGCACTACCCGGGGAACTACGGCTTCATCCCCCACACCCTGTCGGGCGACGGCGACCCCTGCGACGTGCTCGTGGCCAACACCCGCGCCATCGCGCCCGGCGCCATCATCAGCGTGCGCCCGGTGGGCGTCCTCGTGATGGAGGACAATGCCGGCGAGGACGAGAAGATCATCGCGGTGCCCTCGCGCAACCTCACCATGCGCTACGACCGCATCGAGAACTACACCGACCTGCCCGACATCACGATCCACCAGATCCAGCACTTCTTCGAGCACTACAAGGACCTGGAGCCCGGCAAGTGGGTCAAGATCCTGCGCTGGGGCGACAAGGCGGAGGCCCACCGCCTCATCCTCGAGGGCATCGAGCGGGAGAAGGCCCGCAAGGCCTGAGGCCGCCCGGAGCGGGCAAAGGTCCGCATCCGGCCTCGCCGGCCGGACGCGGGGTTCAGAGCGGCTCGCCGCGCAGGAGCCGCGGCAGGGCCTTGCCCTCGCCGGACGCTTCGCCCGACGCCTGGCCGATGAACCGGCGCTTGAGGCGGGGCAGCCTGTCGACGAGGCCGAGGCCGAGGTCGCGCAGGAGACGCAGCGGCAGGATGTCGTTGGAGAACAGGCGGTTGAGCCCGTCGGTGGCGGTCGCCATGGCGAGCGTGTCGAACCGGCGGCTGCGCTCGTAGGCCAGCAGCACGTCGCGCCCGCCGGGGTCCATGCCGAGCCGCAGGGCGTCGGTGACCGCCTCGGCGAGGGCGGCGACATCGGCGAGGCCGAGGTTGAGGCCCTGGCCGGCGATCGGGTGGATGACGTGGGCGGCGTCGCCCAGGAGCGCCAGCCGCTCCGCCTGGAACGCCCGCGCGATGCCGAAGGCGAGGGGGTAGGGGCGCGGCGCTCCTTCCAGCGCGATCCGTCCGAGACCGGCGCCGAAACGACGCTCGACCTCGTCCAGGGTGTCCTCGTCCGTGCCGCCCAGGAGAGCGGTGGCATCCGCGCTCCGCTCCGTCCAGACGATGGAGGAGCGGTGCCCGAGGGATCCGCCGTCCACGAGGGGCAGGATCGCGAAGGGGCCGCTCGGCAGGAAATGCTCGATCGCCCGGCCGTGGTGCGGGCGCTCGTGCGCCACCGTGGCGACGATCCCCACCTGCGGGTACGACCAGCCGACCCAGCCGATCTTGGCGGCCTCGCGCAGGCGCGAGCGGGCACCGTCGGCCGCCACCACCAGGCACGCGGCGACGACGCTGCCGTCGTCGCGCCGCACCGACAGGGCGCCCCCGGCCGGGACCGCCTCCACCACGCCGGAGGCCTCGAGGCGGACACCGGCGGCGGCGCAGGCCGAGAGCAGCGCCGCCACCAGGGGCTCGGCCTCGACCATGTGCGCGAAGGGTGCGGTCTCGCCCGCATCCGCATCCTGCGCGAAGGTGAGGAACACAGGACGCACGGGGTCGGACAGGCGGCTGTCGCTGATCGTCATGTCGCGGATCGGCTCGGCCGCACCCGCGATCCCGGACCAGAGCCCGAGGCGCGTCAGCAGGCGCCTTCCCGCGCTGGCGACGGCGTAGGCGCGCCCGCGATGGCGGTGGGCTCCCGCCGGCAGGGCGGGATCGCAGACGAGGACGTCGAGGGATTCGCCGTGCGCCTGCTTGAGGGCCAGCGCCAGGACGAGACCGGGGATGCCCGCGCCGGCCACGAGGATGGTCCGTCGCGGCAGGCGTCTCTCGGCCGGGTCCGTCGTCACGCCGTCCATTCCGCTCATTCCTTCCTGCGTCCCATCCTGCATCGGTGTCGCGAACCGTCTGGATCGCGGCACCGGGACTGCTATGTCCCCCGTCCAACGGCCGCAACGCGGCCATCGGTCCGGATCACCTTCCCACGGGATCGCGACCGCATGAAGGGCACCCCGGCCGCATGACTGGCATCGTCACCGAACTCCTCCACGTCCTCGATCTCGACGCGATCGCCGAGGATGCCTATCGCGGGATCAGCCCGACCGTCGGCTGGCCCCGGGTGTTCGGGGGCCAAGTGGTGGCCCAGGCCCTCGTGGCGGCGACCCGGACCGTGCCTGCGACGCGTCCGCCCCACTCGCTGCACGCCTACTTCCTGCTCGGCGGCGACCCGAAGGAGCCGATCCTCTACGAGGTCGAGCGCATCCGCGACGGGCGCAGCTTCACCACCCGGCGGGTCGTGGCAAAGCAGCACGGCCGGGCGATCTTCGCGATGTCGGTGTCCTACCACGACCCGGAGACCGGCGTCGTCCACCAGTTGCCGATGCCGGACGTGCCCGGCCCGGAGGGCCTGCCCGATTCCCGCGAGGTCGCCGCCAAGGGGGGAGGGGGCATGCCGAGCCCCGTCCTGGCCTATTTCGGGCGCGAGCGCCCGATCGAGCTGCGGCCGGTGGAGATCGAGCGCTATCTTCGGCGCGAACCGCGCGAGCCGCGCTTCCACGTCTGGCTGCGCGCCGTGGCTCCCCTGCCCGACGATCCGGCGATCCATCAGGCGGTGCTGGCCTACGCCTCCGACATGACGCTGCTAGACGCCACCCTGATCGCCCACGGCCAGACCGTGTTCGACGGGGCCATCCAGTCGGCCTCCCTCGACCATGCCCTGTGGTTCCACCAGCCGTTCCGCGCCGACGAGTGGCTGCTCTATGCGCAGGACAGCCCGAGTGCGGGCGGTGCGCGCGGTTTCGCGCGGGGGCTGATCTACACGCAGGACGGCCGGCTCGTGGCATCGGTGGCGCAGGAGGGGATGATTCGCCCTCGCCGCAGCGAAAGCTGAGCCGTCGCACAGCCCGGTTTGCCTATTTTGTCGCCAATATGCGACTTCGATGATCTGAAGCCCCCGGCGCGCCGCCCACGGGCGCATCGCCCAGCCGCTTTGGGCGCCAGAACAGGCTGCCGGGCGGGCAGATACGCCCGGACACAAAAGGTTCCGCTTGGCATAGTCCTTGAATGACGGCGGCCCGAGCGGAGCCATGCCGGCCCCCGCGACATCGTCCGGATCGCGTCCGGTCCCGCCCTCGAGCGGGACGGGGGTCCGGGCCAACATCGGACAAGGGGGCGCCGCCCATGAAAATCGTGATGGCCATCATCAAGCCGTTCAAGCTGGAGGAGGTGCGCGACGCCTTGACCGGCATCGGCGTCCACGGCCTCACCGTGACCGAGGTGAAGGGTTACGGCCGGCAGAAGGGCCACACCGAGATCTACCGCGGCGCCGAATACGCGGTCAGCTTCCTGCCCAAGCTCAAGATCGAGGTCGCCGTCTCCGCGGACGTCACCGGAACCGTGATCGACGCCATCGCCGCCGCCGCCCGCACCGGCCAGATCGGCGACGGCAAGATCTTCGTGCTGCCCCTCGAGAAGGCCGTCCGCATCCGCACCGGCGAGACCGACGCCGACGCCCTCTAGGACGTCGCAGCCGCCCCTCACGGGCAGGACGGCCCGCCGCGGGCAGCCCCCACCCTTCACCCCTTCACATCAGCATCGCACCCCGATCGGGAGTCTCGTTTCCATGAAACTTCGCAATGCCCTGGCGCTCGGGATGGGAGGCGCCGCACTGGCCCTTCTCATCATCGAGCCATCCCTCGCACAGACGCCGACGCCCGCCGCGGCCGCGACACCGCCGGCACCGGTCCCGAACAAGGGCGACACCGCCTGGATGCTCATGTCGAGCGCCCTCGTGCTGCTGATGACGCTGCCGGGCCTGGCCCTGTTCTACGGCGGCCTCGTGCGCACCAAGAACATGCTCTCGGTCCTGACGCAGGTCTTCGCCATCGCCTGCCTCGTCTGCCTGCTGTGGGTCTGCTTCGGCTACAGCATGGCCTTCACCAACGGCGGCAGCCTCAACGACTTCGTCGGCGGCTTCTCGAAGGCCTTCCTCAAGGGCGTCGACCCGACCACCACGGTGGCCACCTTCTCCAACGGCGTCGTCATCCCGGAATACGTCTACATCTGCTTCCAGATGACGTTCGCGATGATCACCCCCGGCCTCATCGTCGGCGCCTTCGCCGAGCGGATGAAGTTCTCGGCGCTGGTCGTGTTCATGGTCCTGTGGGCCACGCTCATCTACTTCCCGATGGCGCACATGGTCTGGTACTGGGGTGGTCCGGACCTGGTCGGCAACGCCGCCGCGGCGGTGGCCGCAGCCACGGACGAGGCCTCCAAGGCCACGGCCCAGGCGGCGCTCGACGCGGTCAACGCCGACGCCGGCATGATCTTCAAGTGGGGCGCTCTCGACTTCGCCGGCGGCACCGTCGTGCACATCAACGCCGGCGTCGCGGGCCTGGTGGGCTGCATCATGCTCGGCAAGCGGATCGGCTACGGCCGCGACCTGCTCGCTCCCCACTCCCTGACCATGACCGCCATCGGCGCCTCGCTGCTCTGGGTGGGTTGGTTCGGCTTCAACGCCGGCTCCAACCTCGAGGCGAACGGCACCACGGGCCTGGCCATGATCAACACCTTCGTCGCCACCGCCGCGGCCGCCGTCTCCTGGCTGTTCGTGGAGTGGCTGCTCAAGGGCAAGCCGTCGCTGCTCGGCATGCTCTCGGGCGCCATCGCCGGTCTCGTCGCGGTGACGCCGGCGGCGGGCTTCGCCGGCCCGATGGGCTCGATCGTGCTGGGCCTCGTGGCCGGCGCGCTCTGCTTCATCATGTGCTCCACGGTGAAGAACGCGCTCGGCTACGACGACTCCCTGGACGTGTTCGGCGTCCATTGCGTCGGCGGCATCCTCGGTGCCCTGGCCACCGGCATCCTCGTCAGCCAGGACTTCGGCGGCGCGGGCCTGCCGGACTACACCACCAAGCCCGGTGAGCTCGTGGTGGGCAGCTACGACATGGCCACGCAGATGCTGGCCCAGGCCAAGGCGGTGGGCTTCACCATCCTGTGGTCGGGCATCGGCTCGGCGATCCTGTACAAGCTCGTCGACCTGACCATCGGCCTGCGCGTCACCCAGGACGAGGAGCGCGAAGGCCTCGACATCGCCGACCACGGCGAGCGCGCCTACAACTACTGACCGGCCGACGACGGGATCGGCGGTCTCCGCCGAGACCGTCGATCGCGGCGAGCCGACGTCAAAGGGCTCCGGTTCATCGAACCGGAGCCCTTTTTCATTGCCCGCCGCTGCCGCGCGGCGAAGTCGCCACCGGTCGAACCGGCGAGCAGACGCGTCCGGCGAGGGCGATCCGACGGCGAAATTGTGTCGCGAAAACAACATCGCGGCGGGAACCCCCATGCAGAGGGGTTATCTGCCCAAGAATTGGGCATTTGCCCGAAAGTTAGTTTTGCTGTCTCCCCCCGTTTCCGGCACCGTCAGTCAACGTCGAAAAAGGGGCTGAGGTCTATGAAGTCGAAGATGTCCATGCGCGGAGTTGCTGCTTCCGTCGCGGCCCTGCTGAGCCTGGGCCAGGCTCATGCAGCAGATCTCGCAGCCCCCAAGGTCATGCCGATCGAAGCCAAGGCTCCGGATCCGTTGATCGGCTTCTCGTTCGGTTCGCGCTACCAGACGGACTATAACTTCCGCGGTATTTCCCAGTCGAATCGCCAGGGCAGCTACCAGACCTTCTTCGAGGCACAGTATTTCGGCGGCTTCGCCTACACGGGCTTCGCCACCTACCAGACCCGCCTGCCGACGCGCCCGGACATGGAGTTCGATCTCGTCGCCGGTATCCGCCCGACCTTCGACAAGCTCGCCTTCGACTTCGGCGTGATCTACTACTTCTACCCCAACGAGACGCAGCTGTTCGCCGCCCCGGGCGTGCCGTTCACCACCAAAAACACCGACTTCATCGAGTACGCCGGCAAGGTCACCTACCCCCTGACCGACTCGCTCACCGTCGGCGCCAACGTGTTCTTCGCGCCGAACTACCTCGGCACCCACACCAACGGCACCTACGCTTCGGGCACGCTCGCCTACACGCTTCCCGCGACCCTGTTCTCCTTCCTGCCCGAGGCTTATGCCGGCGGCTTCTCGATCTCGGGTGAAGGCGGCCATTACTTCCTCGGCGCCCTCAAGAACTCGGCCAGCGGCTTCAACCCCGCCATCGGTCGCTTCAACGTGATCGACCTGCCGAGCTACGCCTACGGCAACGTCGGCATCTCCTACACCTACAAGAACATCGTCCTCGACGCCCGCTACCACACCACCAACCTGAACCAGGTCCAGTGCGGCACGGTCTCGGGCGACTTCCGCGGACTGGTGACCGGCGGCCGTTCCAAGTGGTGCGGCGACTCCTTCATCGGGTCGATCACCTTCCAGACCTCCACCGCGGCTCCCGGCATCTACGCCGAGCCGGGCGGCCTGCTGAACCTCTTCCGCTGATCTCAGCCGACGCGACTGCCTTGGGGCTCCGGAGCGATCCGGGGCCCTTTTTCGTGGGCGCGTCCCATTGCGCCGCAGAGGTTCGCGACGGGTGTTCGGCCGCCGCCCACAGGCATTTGGCGGCCACGGCGGCATCCTTAAACGGCCGTTAACTCGACGGCCGTTAGCGTTACCGGACAGTTCTCATTGTGTCTGGTCCCGCATGCGCTCGCTCCGACGTTCCGCATCGCCCTACGAGACCTTCGTCGAATCCCTGCGTCCGTTCCTGGCCAAGCGGATGACGGAACTCGGCGGCCTCGTCCTGTTCGCGGGCGCCACGGCGCTCACGGTGGCCTTGGCCACCTGGTCGATCGACGACCCCAGCCTCAACCACGCCACCAACCATGCCGCCCACAACGTGCTCGGCGCGCCCGGCGCCGTGGTCTCCGATCTCGCCATGCAGCTGATCGGGCTCGGCTCGCTGGCCTTCGCCCTGCCGCCGACCCTGTGGGGCATCCGCCTCATGCGCTCGCGCGACCTGCCGAACGGCGGCCTGCGCATCACCCTGTGGATCATCGGGTTCTTCGCGGCCAGCGCCGTCGCCAGCGCCCTGCCGCCGACCACGCGCTGGCCGCTGCCGACCGGGCTCGGCGGGGTCGCCGGCGACGCGCTGATGCATGCCGCCCGCACCCTGGTCGGCGTCGTCTCGACCGCTGCGGCCTCCCTGTGCGGCTTCGGCTTCGCGGTCGTGGCGATCCTGGCGCTCACCGCCGCCTGCCGGGTGGGCCCGGCGGACGAGATCGAGGAGGAGCCCTATCCGGCCGTGCGCAGCCCCGTGCGGCGCGAGCCCGGCCGGGCGGAGCGGGAGGCCGCCGACGAGCCGAGCTTCGGCATCCTGTCGCTGGGTACGGTGGCGCAGGGCGTCATGGCCGGGCGGGAGGGCATCGGGACCTGGGTGCGCGACTGGCGGGCGCAACGGACCGCCGCCGCCACGGCGGCCGTCTACACGGGCAACTCGCCGGCGCTCGCCGCCAAGCGGGCCTTCGCGGACGAGGACGAGCCGGCCTGGACCGGAGCCGCCGGGCACGACGGTCGGCGCGAGCCCGTCTTCGACGTGTCGGATCGGCCCGCGGCGCCTGCACCGGTCGCGGCGCGCAGGGCCAGCCTGCCGCCGGTCCTGCACGACGACGAGGGCGACGACGACACGGTCGTCGACGAGCCCCTGCACGAGAAGCCCGCGCCCGTGCGCTCG
Organism: Methylobacterium sp. Leaf399; assembly: GCF_001424525.1. Lineage (NCBI taxonomy): Bacteria > Pseudomonadati > Pseudomonadota > Alphaproteobacteria > Hyphomicrobiales > Methylobacteriaceae > Methylobacterium > Methylobacterium sp. Leaf399. The sequence goes on from NZ_LMQK01000032.1 coordinate 191,286, forward strand.
CGGGTCAGCCAGCCGCCGTCGTCGGTACCGCCGACGGTGCGCCCGGCCGCCGCAGCGCCCGCCCCGCGCAACGGCGCCTATGCGCATCCGGCCCTGACGCTGCTGGCCGAGCCCAAGGGTCCGTCGGCGTCCAGCCTGATCTCCTCCGATGCGCTGGAGCAGAACGCAACGCTGCTGGAGGCGACGCTGAGCGATTTCGGCGTGCGCGGCGACATCCTGGCGGTGCGCCCCGGCCCGGTGGTGACCCTCTACGAGCTGGAGCCGGCGCCGGGCACCAAGTCGAGCCGGGTGATCTCGCTCGCCGACGACATCGCCCGCTCGATGTCGGCGGTCTCGGCCCGCGTCGCCGTGGTGCCCGGCCGCAATGCCATCGGCATCGAACTGCCCAACGACAAGCGCGAGACCGTGTACCTGCGCGAACTCCTGGCCTCGGCCGACTTCGCCGAGACGCCGCACAAGCTCGCCCTGTGCTTAGGGAAAAACATCGGCGGCGAGCCGATCATCGCCGATCTCGCCAAGATGCCCCACCTGCTGGTGGCCGGCACCACCGGCTCGGGCAAGTCGGTGGCCATCAATACCATGATCCTGTCGCTGCTCTACCGGATGAAGCCGGAGGAGTGCCGCCTCATCATGGTCGACCCCAAGATGCTCGAACTCTCGGTCTACGACGGCATCCCGCACCTGCTCTCCCCGGTCGTGACGGACCCCAAGAAGGCGGTCATCGCCCTCAAGTGGGCCGTTCGCGAGATGGAGGAGCGCTACAAGAAGATGTCGAAGCTCGGCGTGCGCAACATCGACGGCTTCAATGCGCGCCTGACGGAAGCCCGCGACCGCGACGAGGTCCTCACCCGCACCGTCCAGACCGGGTTCGACCGGGACACCGGCGAGGCCGTCTACGAGACCGAGGAGATGGACCTCAACCCGCTGCCCTACATCGTGATCGTGGTCGACGAGATGGCCGATCTGATGATGGTGGCGGGCAAGGACATCGAGGGCGCGATCCAGCGTCTCGCCCAGATGGCGCGCGCCGCCGGCATCCACCTGATCATGGCGACGCAGCGCCCGTCCGTCGACGTCATCACCGGCACGATCAAGGCGAACTTCCCGACCCGGATGAGCTTCCAGGTGACGAGCAAGATCGACAGCCGCACGATTCTGGGCGAGATGGGCGCCGAGCAGTTGCTCGGCCAGGGCGACATGCTGTTCATGGCCGGCGGCGGGCGCACCACTCGCGTGCACGGACCGTTCTGCTCGGATTCGGAAGTCGAGAGCGTGGTCGCCCACCTCAAGCGGCAGGGCCGGCCGTCCTACCTCGACGCCGTCACCGCCGACGACGGCGCGGGCGATCCGGCCAAGCCGGGGGAGCCCGAGGCCGACATCGCGGTGTTCGACCAGGGCAGCTTCGGCGAGGCCGGTGGCGAACTCTACGACCAGGCCGTGGCGGTGGTGCTCAGGGACAAGAAGGCCTCGACGAGCTACATCCAGCGCCGTCTGCAGATCGGCTACAACCGCGCCGCCTCGCTGATGGAGAAGATGGAAGTCGAGGGTATCGTCGGGCCGGCCAATCACGCCGGCAAGCGCGAGATCCTGGTGGAAGCGGACGCTCAGGTCTCCTGAGCGCCAAGTCGCCTGATCGCTCAAGTCGCCTGATCGCTCAAGTCGCCTGATCGCCCACGATCGTCCCGGACCTCACGAAGATCCGGGATCGCTGTCGGCTCAGGCGCGGTGGATGCTGGCGCCGGTGATCTCGGCGAGCCTGGTCGCACCGACCTGGCGCATGATGGTCTCGAACTCGCGCTGCATGATGGTGAGCACCATCTCGACGCCGGGCTGGCCGAAGGCGGCTAGACCCCAGACGTAGGGCCGACCGATGCAGACGGCGGTGGCGCCCGAGGCCAGCGCCTTGAGGACGTCGGTGCCGCGGCGGAACCCGCCGTCGACCAGCACGGGGATGCGCCCGTTCACGGCCCCGACGACTTCCGGCAACACACCGATGGTCGACTGCAGGCTCTCCTCGGCACGGCCGCCGTGGTTCGAGACGATGATGGCGTCGACGCCGTAGTCCAGCGCGGTCCTGGCGTCCTCGTGGGTGACGATGCCCTTGAGGACGAGCTTGCCCTTCACGATGCCGCGCAGGCGCTTCACGTAGTCCCAGGTCATGCCGGTGCCGTAGAGGTTGGTCACCTTGGACACGTCGATGCCGTCGAACATCGGCTTGCGGCTGACCTCGTTCTTGAACCCGGGCGTATGGCAATCGGTGCAGGTGCGGGTGTCGCCGCGACGGTCGCGAAACAGGGTCTCGGTGTTGCGGCCGCCCTGGCGGTCCACGGTCAGGACGATGGCGGGCGCGCCGGCCATCTCGGCCCGCGCCACCAGCAGTTCCGTCACCGCCCAGTCGTCGGTGGGGTAGAGCATGTACCAGACCGGGGCGCCGCGCTCCTTGATCACGTCCTCGATCGAGGTGCTGCCCACCGTCGAGAGGATCATCTGGTGACCCTTGACCTTGCAGGCGCGGGCGGCCGCCGCCTCGGCCTCGGGATGGAAGGCGCCGACGCTGCTCACGGGGGCCAGCGCAATAGGGCTCGCCCAGGTCTCGCCGAAGATCTTCACCGAGGTGTCGATCTTGCGCACGTCGATCAGGCGGCGGGTGCGGATGGTGATCTTGTCGAAGTCGTCGCGGTTGGCCCTGAGGGTCTTGTCCGCGTCGACGCCGCTGGCGAGGTAACCGTAATGGGCCGGGGGCAATTCCTTCTTGGCCACCGGCTCGAAGTCGAACACGTTGAGCGCCTGGGCCGGCGAGGCGATGAGGTCGCCGTTCATGACGGGGGCTTGCCGCAGCACGTCGTAGCTCTGGGCGATGGCCTCGGATGTGCCGAGCGCCAGCAATCCGGCCACGGCCCTGGCGCCGCTCGGGGCGAGGAGCGGGCTGGCGGTCAGATACTCAAGCAATCGGCGCCGGTTGAACGACGTCTCGGACTCGGATTTACCCTCGGAAACTGAATTTTCATGCATGATCGGTCTCGCAGTTCGGTCATCGGCAATGATGTCGTCTATCATCACCGATGACCGGCCTACTATGCCGCAGCGCAAAATTTTTACGTCGCACCGCAAATAAATTGACGGCCGTCGCCGCCGGGGCACGCGGCCGGCGGCGGTCGGGGCCGCTCAGGGCTCGGGCAGCGTCTCGGCGTCGCCCGTGAGCTGGACGCGGTGGAGGCGGGCGTAGGCCCCGCCCGATGCCATGAGGGCCTCGTGGGTTCCGGTCTCGACCACGCGGCCGGCTTCCATCACCACGATGAGGTCGGCGTCGCGCACGGTGGAGAGGCGGTGGGCGATGACCAGGGTGGTGCGGCCGCGCATCAGCCTGGCGAGAGCCGCCTGGACCAGGCGCTCGGATTCCGAATCGAGGGCGCTGGTGGCTTCGTCGAGGAGGAGGATCGGCGCGTCGCGCAGGAAGGCGCGGGCCAGCGAGATGCGCTGGCGCTCGCCGCCCGAGAGGCGTCCGCCGCCGGGGCCGACCCGGAAGTCGTAGCCCTCCGGCAGGCGCGAGACGAAGCCGTGCGCCGCGGCGGCTTCGGCGGCGGCCTCGATCTCGGCGCGGGTCGAACCGGCCCGGCCGAAGCCGATGTTGGCCGCGATGGTGTCGTCGAACAGCACGATCTCCTGCGAGACCACGGCCACCGCCTCGCGCAGGGAGGCGAGCGTCACCGCGCGCACGTCCTGGCCGTCGATGGCGACGTGTCCGGCGGTGACGTCGTAGAGGCGCGGCACCAGGTTGAGCAGCGACGACTTGCCGGAGCCCGAGCGCCCCACCAGCGCGGTGACCGAGCCCGCCGGCACGGTCAGGTCGATCCCCTCCAGGGCCGGGGCGTCGTCGCGGTAGCGGAACCGCACGCCCTCGAACCGGATCTCGCCGCGATCCAGACGCAGGGGCGTCGCGTCGGCCGCCTGTCGGACCCGCGGGGCCTCGTCCATCAGGGCGAAGTAGCGCTGCAGGGCGGCCGCAGCCTCCTGCAGGATGGCGTTGAGGGTGCCGAGCGCCCGGGCCGGCTGGGCCGCCAGCAGGAGCGCGGCGACGTAGCCTGTGAAATCGCCCACCGTGCGCTCGCCGGACATGACGCGCTGGCCCACGAGCACCAGCACGGCGGCCACCGCCAGGCCGCCGCCGACCTCGAGGAGCGGATCGAGCCGTCCGCGGGCGTTGGCGGTCTTCATCTTGAGGCGGCGGACCTCGTCGAAGGCCTGCCTGGCCCGGCCCTTGAGGTAGCCCTCCAGGCCGTAGGTCTTGGCGATGCGGGCACCCTGCAGGCTCTCGTTGATGAGGCTGGCGGCCGCTCCCATCTGCTCCTGGGTCGAGGTCGAGACCCGCCTGAGCTTGCGCCCGATCCGCGCGATCGGCCCGGCCACGAACGGCACCGTCACCGCCGCCACCAGCGTCAGCACCGGGTCCATCCAGACCAGCGCCGCCACCAGCGCCACCAGCATGGCGATGTCGCGCAGGAGCACCGTCGAGATCCGGGTCAGCGCCTCCTTGATGTAGGCGAAGTCGGTGGTGAAGCGCTGCGTGAAGGCGGCCGGGCTCTCGCGCCCGAGCTGGGCGAGGTCCGCCTCGATCAGGTGGGAATAGAGCGCCACCTGCATGTCGGCCTCCACCCGCGTCACCACCCGGTTGGTCAGCACGGTCTGCCCGAACAGCGCGAAACCGCGGATGGCGGTGATGGCGACCACGACCATCGGGCCGTAGGACAGCGCGCCGACGTCCTTGGCGTCGAAGGCGTCGAAGGCGGACTTGATCAGCACCGGATAGAGGCCGGTGGCGGCGCCGACGACGGCGATGAGCACCAGCACCACGGCCAGCGTCGCCCGGTGCGGCGCCAGCCATTCCCGCCAGACGCGGCCGAGGAGGGGGAGGGTATCGCCCCTCGGGAGCGGCCGACGCGCCATGCTGATCCGTTCGTGGTGCCCGACGCGAAGGCCGGTCGCCGCCGCGTCGCCCGCTGTTTGGCGGTGCCCGGTCCCGAGATCAAGATCATGGGGCGGATTGGCAATGTGATAGTGTTACACTAAGACGTCGCGATCGTTGAGGACGAGGCCCCGCATGCGACCCCGATTTCCCTCCCGCCCGGACCGGCGCTCACGCGCGATCGTGTTCCTGACGGTCCTGCTCTCCGGGCTCGGATCCGCTTTGGCCCTCGGGTCCGCCACGAGCCAGGAGGTGGCCCCGATCCGGGCGGTGGCCACCTTCTCCATCCTCGGCGACCTCGTGCGCCAGGTCGGCGGCGACTGGGTCGTCGTCTCGACCCTGGTGGGGCCGGATGCCGACGCCCACGGCTACAATCCGGCCCCCGGCGACGCCCGCACCCTGCTCGAGGCGCAGATCGTGTTCGTCAACGGGATCGGGTTCGAGGGCTGGATCGACCGGCTGATCAAGGCCTCGGGCAGCAAGGCGCCGGTGATCACGACCTCGACGGGGGTCGCCACCATTGCGGATCAGGATCACGGGCATGATCACGGAAAAGACCACGCGGTCGATCCGCATGCCTGGCAGAGCATTCCCAATGCCAAACGCTACGTCGCCAACATCCGGGACGGGCTCGCCAGGGTCGATCCCGCCCATGCCGCGGCCTATGCGGCCAACGCCGCCGCCTATCTCGTCAGGCTCGACGCCCTCGATGCGCGGGCCAGGGCGGCGATCGCGGCGATCCCGGCCGACCAGCGTCGGGTCATCACGACGCACGATGCCTTCGGCTACTTCGGTGCCGCCTACGGCCTTCGCTTCATCGCCCCCCAGGGGGTCTCGTCGGACAGCGAGGCGAGCCCGCGCGACGTCGCCCGGATCATCCGCCAGATCCGCAAGGACAAGATCCCCGCCGTCTTCCTGGAGAACATCGCCGATCCGCGCCTGATGCAGCAGATCGCCAAGGAGAGCGGCGCCCGCATCGGCGGCAAGGTCTATTCGGACGCCCTCTCGAAGCCGGACGGGCCGGCGGCCAGCTACATCGACATGATGACCAACAACTTGGCGGCGTTCGGCTCGGCCCTGACGCCGCCCTGAGCGCTCAGCCGCCGGTCATCGGCGGGAAGAAGGCGATCTCGCTGGCCCCGGCGAGGGCGGAATCCGGCTTGGCGTGGACCTTGTCGATGGCCGCCCGCACCACGCCGGCATCGGCGAAGGCGGCGGCATACTCCTCGCCGCGCCCGCGCAGCCAGCCGACGAGGTCGGCGACCGTGGCGATGCCGGCGGGCAGGTCCACAATCTCCTCGGCCTTGCCGACGCGCTCGCGCACCCAGGCGAAATAGACGAGCTTCATTGTCCGGCTCCTCAGCCCTGCCCCGATCAGCGCGGATCGTCGATCACGTGCTTGATGCCGGCTCTCATGTAGTCGTAGCCGGTGTAGAGCGTGAGGGCCGCGGCGAGCCAGAGCAGGCCGATCCCGGCCGCCATGGTGCCGGGCAGCAGCGTCTCGCCGGCGGGGCCTGCGACCAGGAAGCCGATCGCCACGAGCTGCAGCGTGGTCTTCCACTTGGCGACCTTGCTCACGGGTACACCGACCTTGAGCTCGGCGAGGTATTCCCGCAGGCCCGACACCAGGATCTCGCGGCACAGGATCACGATGGCGGCCCACAGGGTCCAGCCGGAGATCGACCCGTCCGCCGACAGCATCAGCAGGCAGGCGGCCACCAGGAGCTTGTCGGCGATGGGGTCGAGCATGCGACCCAGCGCCGAACTCTGGGCATAGGTGCGGGCGACGTAGCCGTCGAGATAGTCGGTGATCGCGGCCAGGACGAAGACGCCTAGCGCGGTGAAGCGGGCCGCCGGCTCGTCGGGCCAGTACAGCAGGGCGACCATCACGGGCACCGCCGCCAGGCGCCCGTAGGTCAGGCAATTCGCCAGGTTCCAGGCCGGCGACCGGCGTCGGGGGAGGACGGCGTTCATGGGCGCGGTGAACCACGCTGGGTCGCGGGGGTCAACCGGTCCGCTAGGCCATCCCATGCGGCGAGGCCGCGCCATCCTCACCCGTTCGCATGGAAGAAATCGTACACCGCCCGCGCGGTGGCGGCGTTGACGCCCGGGGTCTTGGCGATGTCCTCGAAGGCGGCGCGCTCGATGGCCTTGACCGTCCCGAAGTGGTTGAGCAGGGCGCGCTTGCGGCTCGGGCCGATACCGCCGATCTCGTCGAGGGGGTTGCGCACGAGTTCGCGTTTGCGCTTGGCCCGGTGGGTGCCGATGGCGAAGCGGTGGGCCTCGTCGCGCAGGCGCTGCACGAAGTACAGGGTCGGGTCGCGCGGCGGCAGCTTGAACGGCGGCTTGCCCGGCACGAAGAAGGTCTCGCGGCCGGCGTCGCGGTCGCGGCCCTTGGCGATGCCCACGAGCGTCACGTCGGTGACGCCGATCTCCTCGAGGGCGGTGCGCGCGGCGTCGAGCTGGCCCTTGCCGCCGTCGACGAGGACGAGGTCCGGCCAGGCCGGGAAGGTCTCGACCTCGTCGGGCAGATCGGCCGGGGGAGCGGAGGCATCGGCGGCCACCACGGGCTCGACGGCGTTGCGCGGCGCTTCCTTGACGAGGCGCTTGAAGCGCCGCTGCAGCACCTCGCGCATCATGCCGTAGTCGTCACCGGGGGTGATTTCCTCCGACTTGATGGTGAAGGTGCGGTAGTGGGTCTTCATGAAGCCGGTGGGTCCGGCCACGATCATGCCGCCGACCGCGTTCGTGCCCATGATGTGCGAATTGTCGTAGACCTCGACCCGGCGCGGACTGCTGGCGAGCCCGAACGACTGCCCGAGCGCCACCAGCAGCTTGCCCTGGGAAGCGGTGTCGGCCAGCCGGCGGGCCAGGGCCTCCTTGGCGTTGCGCTGGGCGTAGAGGACGAGGTTCTTGCGCTCGCCGCGCTGGGGCATGTGGATCTCGACCCGGTGCTCGGTGCGGCTCGACAGGGCGGCTCCGAGCAGCTCGGCGTCCTCGATCGGATGCGAGACCAGCACGATCCGGGGCGCGGGCTTGTCGTCGTAGAACTGCCCGATGAAGGAGGCGAGCACCTCGTCGGGCGTCATGGTCCGATCGGCCTTGGGGAAATAGGCGCGGTTGCCCCAGTTCTGGAAATTGCGGAAGAAGAACACCTCGATGCAGAACTGGCCGGCCTGTTCGTCGAGCGCGAAGACGTCGGCCTCCTCGACCCCTTGGGTGTTGACGCCTTGCGTCCCCTGGATCGCCGAGAGCGCGGCGATCCGGTCGCGAAAGCGGGCGGCGCGCTCGAATTCGAGGGCCTCGGAGGCCGCCTGCATCTCCTCGCGCATGCGGTCCTTCACCGCGTTCGACTTGCCCGAGAGGAAGGCGCGGGCGGATTCGGCCATGCCGGCATAATCGTCGAGGGCGATCTCGCCGGTGCAGGGGCCGGCGCAGCGCTTGATCTGGTAGAGCAGGCAGGGCCGGGTGCGGTTCTCGTAGTAGCTGTCCGAGCAGGTGCGCAGCAGGAAGGCGCGTTGCAGCGCGTTCACCGTCCGGTTCACCGCCCAGACGCTGGCGAAGGGCCCGTAGTAGCTGCCCTTGCGCCGGCGCGCGCCGCGGTGCTTGACGATCTGCGGCGCCTCGGAATCCGCCGTCACCAGGATGTAGGGGAACGACTTGTCGTCGCGCATCAGCACGTTGAAGCGCGGCTTGAGCTGCTTGATGAGGTTGGCCTCGAGCAGCAGCGCCTCGGTCTCGGTGGCGGTGGTGACGAACTCCATCGCCGCCGTCTGCGAGATCATCCGGGCGATGCGGTTGGAATGCGCCTGGCCCCGCGCGTAGGAACCGACGCGGGCCTTCAGGTTCTTGGCCTTGCCGACGTAGAGCACGTCGCCCTTGTCGTCGAACATCCGGTAGACGCCCGGCCCCGAGGGCAGCGTCGTCCAGAACCGGCGGATGATCTCGGTGCCGGCCTTGACCGCGCCCTCCTCGAAATCAAAGTCGATCTCGGGGCTGTCGTCGGCACGCTCGGGCGGCTCGTCGACCTCCTCGCGCTCGTCGAAGCCGTCCGGCGGCAGGTCCTTCTGGAAGGAACGGTCTTTCGCGGGCACGCGGCTCATGCCGGAGACTTAGGCCGCGGCGCCGAGCGAGGGAAGGGCCGGGCGCGTGTCACGCCCGGCCGACGTCCTCGATCCTAAGCAGGCCTTCGTGGGTCGCCCCACGAAGGCCTGCTTCAATCTCCTTGATGGGGCATCATTTTTTCCTGCGAACCGCAGACCACTTCGCAGAATGATGCTTAGCGCACGGCCTCGACCACGATCCGCTCGTCGGCGGGCGGGCTCGCCGGCCGCCGGACGAGCCGCGGGCGCCAGACGCCGAGCACCACGTTGGCCGTCGCCACCGCCAGCAGCGTCCACAGCACGCCGCGCTCCGAGCCGAGGTCGGCCAGCATCGCGGGGTCGACCCGGCCGGCGAGGGCGCCCGCACTGAGGTCGGCCTCCTGCCGCATCGGCCCCTGGATGTAGACGAGCCCGCCCTCGAAGATCAGGACGCCGGTGGCGAGCTTGGCCCAGGCCCAGCCGGCGTTGTGGAAGGCGCGCTGGGCGATCGCCAGCAGGCCCGCCAGCAGGGTCAGCGCCATGGACGGGAGGAACACCCAGGTGGCGACGGCCCCCATGGCACCGCGCATCAGGGCGTAGCCGGGCAGCGCGGCCGGGGGCGGGGTGAAGCTCAGCATCACGACGAGGCAGGCCATCGCCCCCATCATGCCGATGGCGCCCATCGTGTGCAGGAATTTCAGGAGGCGTCGCACGACGTCCGGCCCTCCGCCGCCATTGCTCGAGGGGTCAGCCTACGACAGGAAGCCGGTCCCCGCGAGCGGACCCGCCGCCGCAGGATCGCCGCGGCCGGGAGAGCGCGTTGGCCCCCTCAATACCCCCGCGCGGCGATCGCCTCCGACCAGTTCACCGCGCGCCGCGCCATGCCGATGTGCTGGCGCTCGTACATGCGGCCCTCGACCTTGATGGCGCCGCGGCGGGCGTTCTCGGGCTTGTCGAAGGCGTCGATCACGAGCTGGGCGCGGCGGACCTCCTCCTCGGTGGGGGCGAAGGAGGTGTTGGCGGGCTCGAGCTGGTTGGGGTGGATCAGGGTCTTGCCGTCGAACCCGAGGTCGCGCGCCTGGCGGCACTCCACGCGGCAGCCCTCGACGTCGGCGATGTCGTTCCAGACGCCGTCGAGGATGGTCAGGCCCTCGGCACGGGCCGCGGCCAGGGTCAGCATCATCCAGGGCAGCATCGGCACCCGGCCGGGCACGAGCTGGGCCCAGGTGTCCTTGGCCAGATCGTTGGTGCCGAGCACGAAACAGGTGAGGCGGGTGCGCCGGTCGCGCCGGGCCTTGGCGATCTCCTGGATGTTGAGGATGGCGGCCGGGGTCTCGATCATCGCCCAGATGGCGATGTGCTCGGGGGCGTCGAGGGCCTCCAGGTGGTTGGCGATGCTCTCCAGCACCGCCGGCGAGGAGACCTTCGGCATCAGGATCGCGTTGGGCCGCGCCTGGATCGCCGCCTTGAGGTCGGCCTCGCCCCATGGGGTCTGGGGGGCGTTGACGCGGATGACGAGTTCGCGCTCGCCGTAGCCGCCCGATTCCACCGCGGCACAGACCTGCTGGCGGGCCAGTTCCTTCTCGTCGGGCCCGACCGCGTCCTCGAGGTCGAGGATCAGCGAATCCGCCTGCAGCGTCTTGGCCTTCTCCAACGCCCGGGCGTTCGAGCCGGGCATGTAGAGGACGCTGCGGCGAAGGCGGAGGTCGGACATCGGGCATTCCCCTGGTGAGGCCGCGGAACTTAATGCACAGCGCCTGCCGCGACACCCTGCCAAGCTGCGAAAACCTGTCGATCCCACCGGTTTGATACCATCGCGGAGGCGCCGGACACGGGCGACATCCCCGGTTGCCGACGCCGGGAGGCGGGGCGCACGAAGCCTTAACCGGTTGCCGCCATCGTCCGATCCTCCCGCAGCGGAACGGGTCTCGCACGCCGACACACCCTGGGCGCGAGGCCTCGTCCCCGGCCGGGACGGGCGCGTGGGGGCGCCGGCCCGCGGCGTGGCCGAGGGGCAAGGGCCGTGACGCAGCTTCGCAAAGACATCCGTGGGACGTTCTCGGGGGCGCAGGAGCGGGTGGTCGCTCATCCCCCGGGCGATGCGGGCCTTGCCGTCGCCCTGATGCGCTGGCTCGACGGCGCCACGCGCTTCATCGCCCCCCACCCCGCCGTCACGGCCGCGCGGCGCGGCGTCCACGAGCGCGCCGACGCCGTCGTCGAGATCGAGACGAACACGGGCGGGATCGTGAACCGCGTCGCGCGCCGGCACCTCCTGGCCGCTTTGGCCGAGATGGAGGCGGCGATCGACGCCCACGGCCGTGCCAATGCCGACGCGGACAGGGTCGGGATCGCCCCGGAGGGCTGCCCGGTCCGAGAGCCGGCTGCGGCCCGACCGGCGGGATCAGGAGAGTCTTAATCCTTCTCGCCCACTCTCCTACCTTCGAGACCAAGTCGCGCGCCCAGGACCGTGAGCGAGGGCTGGGGTCCTCCGGCGGGGATTGCTTCTTCCATGGTGGCCGCGCTCGCTTCGCTCCTCACCGACATCGAGGATTCCGTCGCCCGCGGCGGGCTCGGTCGTCGTGACGGCCTGCTGCGCGGGCTCACCACCCTCTTCACCGACGAGGCGCCCCGCCTCGCGGAAGATCAGGTCGCGGCCTTCGACGCCGTGATCCTGCATCTGGCCCGCGAGATGGAGGATGCGGCGCGCGCCGAACTGTCCGAACGGCTCGCCGACATTCCCAACGCCCCGCGCGGGGTGGTGCGGGACCTCGCCTTCGACGCGGTGCTGGCGGTGGCCCGGCCGGTCCTGGCGCGCTCGCGCCGGCTGGTCGACGCCGACCTCGCCGCCCTGGCCTCGCGGCGCGGCCAGGGCCACCTCCTCGCCATGGCGCGGCGCCTGGTGCTGAAACCGGCCGTGGCCGACATCCTGGTGGCGCGCGGGGAGCCCGAGGTGGTGCGCCTCGTCGCCGGAAACCCGGGCGCCCAGTTCACGCCGCAGGGGTTCATGGCGCTCGGCGACCGCGCCTTCGCCGATGCGGACCTCGGGCAGATGCTGGCACGCCGCGGCGACCTGCCGGCCGACCTGCGGCTGCGCCTGGCCAATTTCGCGAGGGTGCGCGCCGCCGAGCCGACGCCGACGCCGCTCCCGCCGGTTCGCAGCAACGCCCTCCTGGCGGCCGAGGTGTTCGTGAGCACCCAGGCCCGCCGGGTCGACATCGACGAGGGCGTGCTGATCGCCTGGATCAGGGCGGGCAGGGTGATGGAGGCGCTGGTGGGCCTCGCGCGCCTCGCCGGCGTTCCGAGCCAGATGGCGGTGGATGCCTACGAGAGCGGGAGCTACGAGCCGCTGCTGCCGATCGTGCGCTCGATCCGGTTCGGCTGGCGCATCCTGTCGAGCCTCACCACCGCCAGGACCGCGGACGAGCCGCCGCCGGAGATGATGCACGACGTGATGCAGGCCTTCCAGGGCCTCAGCGTGGTGGCGGCCCAGGCCCAGGTCAGAGCCGCCGCGGCGCGCTACCGTCGCCCCTGACGGCGAGCGGCGTGCCGAAGGTGCGCGCCACGAGGCCCGGATAGGCCAGCGCCTGCCCGATCCCGCGCGCGCCCAGGAGCCCCAAGAAGGCGAGCCAGAGGCCGAGGTTGCCCCCGCCCGCCTGCCATGTCGCGACGATCAGCACCGCATAGACCAGGGTCGCCGCCAGCATCAGGTCGCGCATCGCCCGGGTCCAGGTGGCGCCGATGTAGATCCCGTCGAAGGCGAAGGGCAGGCCGGCGACGAATGGCGCCAGGGCCGCGGGCACGAGGTAGAGCCGGGCGGCCTCGCGCACCTCCGGGCTCGTGGTGACGCCGTCGATGAAGCGCTCCCCGCCAAGGAGGAACAGGCCGGAGATCGCAGCACCGAACACCAGGCACCAGGCGAGGCTGAGGCGGGCGGCGCGTCGGAACGCCGTCTCGTCGCGCGCCCCCACCGCCTGGCCGCACAGGGTCTCGGCGGCGGTGGCGAAGCCGTCGAGGAAGAACCCGCCCACGAGGAAGAGATTCCACAACACGGCGTTGGCCGCCAGGGTCACGTCCCCGGCCCGCGCCCCCAGCGCCGAGAACAGCACGATCGCGCCGACGAGGAGCAGGGTGCGGATCATCACGTCGGCGTTGACGCTGAGCATGCGCGCCAGCGCCAGGGGGTCGCGGATCGCCGCCAGGGGCACGCGGAACGGCCGCGACCCGAGGCGGGCGAGGACGAAGAGCCCCAGGCCCGTGCCCGCGACCTCGGCGACGAGGGTCGCGATCCCGGCCCCCGTCACCCCGAGGCCGGCGCCGAGCACCAGGGCGAGGGTCAGGGCGATGTTGGCGAGGTTGATCGCGACCTGGATCACCAGGCCGAGGTCGGTACGGCCGCGCCCGAGCACCGACCCGAGGATGGCGTAGTTGGCCAGCGTGAACGGCGCGGCGAAGATGCGCACGTGGAAATAGGCCGCCAGGGCCGCCAGCACCTCGGGGCTCGCCCCGCTGATCCGGAAGGCCAGCGCCGCGATCGGCACCTGCGCCAGCACGATGACGAGCCCGACCAGCACCGCGGCGGCCAGCGCCCGGGCGAGGGTGCGGTCGACGTCGTCACGGTCGTGCGCCCCCACCGCCTGGGCGGTGAGCCCGGCGGTGGCCATGCGCAGGGAACCGAACGACCAGAAGATCGCATCGAAGATCACCGCCCCCAGCGCCATGGCGCCGAGCAGCGCCGCCTCCCCGAGCCGCCCGATCACCATCGCGCCGACGAGGCCGAGCAGCGGCGTCGTCACATGGGCGAGGGTCATCGGCAGCGCCAGGGCGAGGACGCTGCGGCTGGTGGGCGGCAGGGAGGCGGCCATGCGGCGGTTCGCGGCCTACTTCGAGACGGACAGCAGCCGCGACAGGAACCACAGCGGCACCACCACCACGGCCCCGGCCAGGATCCAGCCGCCGAAATCCTGGAAGGTCACGAGGCCGAGGTCGATCAGGTCCCGGACCGTGTCGTAGACGCTCCAGAACAGGCGCCCGGGGGTCAGGCCCAGCATCGCCATGCCCGCGCCCACCAGGACGGACAGGAGCAGGAGCTTGACGAACACCGCCACCGGCGAGCCGCCGAGGAACCGGTGCAGGGCGGAGCGCGGGCGGGCGGGGTGGATGCCGGGATAGGCCGGGCCCTCGCGGCGCGGGTCGTGGTCGACGATCATCGGGTCAGGTCCTCAACGGTTCGGGGCCCTCGAAGCCCTGCGAAACCGGCGGAAGCGTGACCGGCGCGCCACAGGCGTGTGAAACTGCACCGGCACTGGAGCGTTACGCGGTTCCGTGGCAAGGGCCGGACTGGCATCCTCCACGGCTGCGCCGTCGCGCGTGGGCGATTCCCCATAGGCGACGGCCCCACCCACTCCCTCGGCCATCCGACAACGAAACGAACGCTTTCATGATCGACCACGCCCTGTTCGACCCGGCGACGATCGATCCGGAGACCAAGCGCCTCAACGCCGAGGTCATCGCGGCCCATGCGGCGCAGGACGACCCGTGGTCGCTGCCGATCGCCGAGGTCCGCGCCCGCCGCCGCCGCGGCACCCAGGCCTCGCCGGCGATGCCGCGCAGCGCGCGCGCCGAGGTCATGACCATCGATGGACCGGGCGGGCCCCTCTCCCTGCGCGTCATCCGCCCCCTCGCCGCGAAGTGGGGCAAGCTGCGCGGCGCCTACCTGCACATCCACCGGGGCGGCTGGGTCTGGGGGGCGGCCGACGAGCAGGACCCGTGGCTGGAGCGCATCGCCGACCGCTGCGGCTTCGTCTGCCTGTCGGTCGAGTACCGCCTCGCGCCCGAGCATCCCTATCCGGCCGCCCTCGAGGATTGCGAGGCGGCGGCCCTGTGGCTGGCCGGGCCGGGCCGGGCCGAGTTCGGCATCTCGGCCCTGACGATCGGCGGTGAATCCGCCGGCGCGCACCTGGCGGTGATGACGCTGCTGCGCCTGCGCGACAGGCACGCCATGCCGAACGCCTTCCGCGGCGCCAACCTCAACGCCGGCTTCTTCGACCTCGGGCTGACGCCGAGCGTGCGCAACTGGGGCGAGGAACGCCTCGTCGTGAACACCCGCGACCTCACCACCTTCGCCAACGACTACGTCCGCGACGGCATCGACCGGCGTCGCCCCGACGTCTCGCCGCTCTATGCCGACCTCAGGGGACTGCCTCCGGCGCTGTTCTCGGTGGGCACCCACGACCCCCTCCTCGACGACACCCTCTACATGTCCTCGCGCTGGGCGGCGGCGGGCAACGGCGGCCACACCGCGATCTACCCGGGCGGCTGCCACGTCTTCATCCGCTACCCCGGCGCCCTGAGCGAGCGGGCCCTCGAACTGATCGACCGCTTCCTCGCAGCGCTTGCCTGATCCCGCCCCGCCGAAGCCGGAGGGGCTGCCGGAGCGCTTCGCCGCCTGGTTCGCGGCGCGCGGCTGGCAGCCGCGGCCGCACCAGCTCGACCTCCTCGCCCTGGCCGGGGCCGGACGCTCGGCGCTTCTCGTGGCGCCCACCGGCGCGGGCAAGACCCTGGCCGGGTTCCTGCCGACCCTGGTCGCCCTGTCGCAACGGCCCTCGGGCCGGAAACCGCGTGGGCTGCACACCCTCTACGTCTCGCCGCTCAAGGCCCTGGCGGTGGACATCGCCCGCAACCTCGAGGCCCCCATCGCCGAGATGGGCCTCGCCGTGCGGGTCGAGACCCGCACCGGCGACACGCCCTCGCACAAGCGCACCCGCCAGATCGAGCGGCCGCCCGACATCCTGCTCACCACGCCGGAACAGCTCGCCCTGCTCATCGCCCACCGCGAGGCGGAGGAGCTGTTCTCGACCCTGGCCTGCGTGGTGCTCGACGAGCTGCACGCGCTGGTCACCTCCAAGCGCGGCGACCTGCTGTCGCTGGGCCTCGCCCGCCTGCATCGCCTGAGCCCCGGGCTCACCGCGATCGGCCTGTCGGCGACGGTGCGCGAACCGGACGCGCTGAGGCGGTATCTGGTGCCGCAGGGATGCTCTTCCCCCCCGTGTGGGGAGGGGGCGGTGCGCATGGCCGACCTCGTCGTCGTCGAAGGCGGCGCCGCCCCCGACCTGCGCATGCTCGTCACGGGGCGCCGGCTGCCGCTGGCCGGCCACACCGCCCTCCAGACCATGCCGGCGATCTACGAGCTGATCGGGACCCACCGGATGGTGCTGGTCTTCGTCAACACCCGCCTGCAGGCCGAATACACCTTCCAGGAACTCTGGCGCATCAACGAGGACGCGCTGCCCATCGCCCTTCACCACGGCTCCCTCGACGCGAGCCAGAGGCGGCGGGTGGAGGCGGCGATGGCCGCCGGGCAGCTGCGCGCCATCGTCTGCACCGCGACACTGGACCTCGGCATCGACTGGGGCGACGTCGACCTCGTGATCAACATCGGGGCGCCCAAGGGCGCGAGCCGGATCATGCAGCGCATCGGCCGGGCCAACCACCGGATGGACGAGCCCTCGAAGGCCTATCTCGTGCCGGCTAACCAGTTCGAGATGCTCGAGTGCCAGGCCGCGCTGGAAGCGGTGGAGGCCGCCGCCCAGGACACCCCCGACGCCCGGCTCGGCGCCCCCGACGTGCTCGCCCAGCACGTGCTCGGCATGGCCTGCGCGGGTGCCTTCGATCCCCTGTCGCTCTACGACGAGATCGTCTCGGCCGCACCCTATGCCGGCTTGTCGTGGGAGGACTTCGAGGGCGTGGTCGATTACGTCGCCACCGGCGGCTACGCGCTTCGCGCCTACGAGCGGTTCGCCAAGATCCTTCGCGGGCCGGACGGTCTCTGGCGGGTGCGCGACGCGCGGGTCGCGCAGCAGTACCGCATGAACATCGGCACCATCATCGAGGCGACGACGGTGAAGGTCCGCCTCGGGCGCGCCATGCGGGGCAAGCCCGGCACGGTGGTGCCCAGGACCGGACGGGTGCTCGGCGAGATCGAGGAGGATTTCGCCGACGGCCTGACCCCGGGCGACACCTTCCTGTTCGCGGGCGAGGTCCTGCGCTTCGAGGGCCTGTCGGAGGACGAGGCGCTGACGAGCCGGGCCGGTCCGGGCACCGATCCGGCGATCCCCTCCTATGCCGGCTCGAAGTTCCCGCTCTCGACCTTCCTGGCGGCGCGGGTGCGGGCGATCATCGCCGATCCGTCGAGCTGGGACCGGCTGCCGGCGCAGGTGTCGACCTACCTCGGCCAGCAGCGCGACCGCTCGGTGCTGCCGGGCGCGGGCGACCTTCTGGTCGAAACCTTCGCGCGGGGCGGGCGCCACTATCTCACCGCGTTCCCCTTCGAGGGACGGCTGGCGCACCAGACCCTGGGCATGCTGCTCACCCGGCGGATGGAGCGGGCGCGGCTGCGACCGCTGGGGTTCGCCGCCAACGACTACGGCATCGCGATCTGGATGACCCGCGATCTCAGCGAGCGCATCGCCATGGAGCCGGGCTTCCTCGACGCCCTGTTCGCGCAGGACATGCTCGGGGACGACCTCGAGGCCTGGCTCGACGAATCGGCGATGATGAAGCGCACCTTCCGCCAGTGCGCGGTGATCGCCGGACTGATCGAGCGGCGCCATCCCGGCAAGAAGAAGACCGGCCGGCAGGTCACTATCTCCACCGACCTCGTCTACGACGTCCTGCGCAAGCACCAGCCCGACCACCTCCTCATGCGGGCCGCGCGGCAGGATGCGGCAACCGGACTCCTCGACGTGGTACGCCTCGGCGTGATGTTGGAGCGCGTTCAGGGGCGCATCGTCCACCGGGCTCTGGACCGGGTCTCGCCGCTCTCCGTCTCTGTCATGCTGGAGATCGGGCGCGAACGGGTCTACGGCGAGGGGGCCGACGAGATCCTGGCGGAAGCCGAAGCCCAGCTCCTCGACGAGGCGCTGGGGTAACGGGGTGGAGCGCGCCTCACAGAGACCACACCAGCCAGACCACAACAGCAAGGATGCCGCCTTGGCGCTCGGCCAGAGACTTGAACGAACCGCGAAGATCCCCGGCCTGAGTTTGGCCGGCGAAACCCTCGTCCTCGACCTGTGCGGCGGCCTGTGGCTGCCCGCCCACCGCACTCTGGTGGTCTCGGACCTGCACCTGGAGAAGGGCTCGTCCTTCGCCGCCCAGTCCGGGCAGTTCCTGCCGCCCTACGACACCCGCGAGACCCTGGCCGGCCTGCACGAGGTGATCGCGCGGCTCGATCCGGCCTGCGTCGTGGCGCTGGGCGATTCCTTTCACGACGCGCGCGGCCCCGAGCGGCTGGAACCGGGCGACCGCGCCCTCATCGCCGTGCTGCAGGAGGGGCGCGACTGGGTCTGGATCGCGGGGAACCACGACCAGGCGGTGCAATCGGGCGTCGGCGGGCGCTACGCCGAGGTCCTGGTACTGGGCGGCCTGACCCTTCGCCACGAGCCGCTGCCGGGCGCGAAGGAGGGCGAGGTCGCCGGCCACCTCCACCCCTGCGGCAAGGTCGCCATGCGCGGGCGCGCCGTGCGGCGGCGCTGTTTCGTCACCGACGGCCATCGGATGGTGATGCCGGCCTTCGGCGCCTACGCCGGCGGCCTCAACGTGCGAGACCCGGCCTTCGAGCCGCTGTTCCCGAAAGGGTTTAATGCGCATCTGCTCGGCGACGGCCGCATCTTCGCGATCGGCAAGGCGATGCTGGCGCGGGATTAGGGGCGTCAGGCCGCCACCAGCAGCGACACCCCGGCGACGCTCGACAGCACGAGCCGGAGACGTCCGAGCCAGAGCGGCACCAGCCCGCGCCGGACGAGGTCCTGGTCGACGAGGCCCCAGCCGAGGACGAGCAGGCCGAGCACCCGCAGGTCCCAGGGGGCGGGTATGGCGAGCGCCGCCCAGGCGACCAGGGACGGCACGATGGCGATGACGTAATCGGCGTTGCCGCCCTCGCGCGCCGCCGCGGCACCCCAGCGGATGCCCCCCAGGAACGAGGCGATGACGGCGCCGTAGGCCGAGAGGATGAGTCGGGGCGAGAGGCCGATGGTGCCGAGCCCGCCGTCGTTGCCGCTCAGGGAGAGGGCGGCGAACCCGATGAAGGGGATCAGGCCGCCCAGGCCCAGGACGACGGCGATCAGGGGAACCGGCTTTCCGAAAGGCATCGTGTCATCCGGCTGCGATCGCGCGCCACTGCGGGATCGGCAGACCGGTCTATTCGCACCGCGGATCGAGGTTCCCGCAAGGCGGCCATGAGCCGCCGGGGTGCGGCGGATCGCGCCGCCGCACCCCGAGACCCAGTGTCAGCTACGCTTCGGAGCTAAGATCGGAGCGGGGGCGGGGGCTCCCAGCAGCGTCATCGCCGCCGACGCGGCGACCGCCGGCGGTTCGTTGGCGGGCAGGTCTACGGCCTTTGGCTTGAAGGCGGCCGCCAGGCTGCGCGCGGTGGCCAGATCCTTGGGCGCGAGCTTGCCGGCGACATCGTCGCGCTTCTTGCCGGCGTCCTCGTCGCCCTGGGCGGCGGCGGCGGAGAACCAGAGGTAGGATTGCACGAGGTCCTGGGGCACCCCGAGGCCGCGGGCGTGGAGCACCGCGAGGTTGTACTGGCTGTCGCGCACGCCGTGATCGGCACCGCGCCGGAACCATTGCGCCGCCGTGACGAAATCCGGCTTGCCGGTGGCGCTCGGGTTCTCGGCGAAGATCACCGCCAGGTTGTGCATCGAGCGGATGTTGCCCTGGTCGGCGGCGCGACCGTACCAGATCTTGGCCAGGGCGATGTCGCGGGTGACGCCCAGGCCCTTCTCGTACTGGCCGGCGAGCTTGTACTGCGCCGGCGCGTAGCCCGCCGCGGCGAGCTTCTCGAACAGCTTGGCCGCCAGCACCATGTCGCGGGTGACACCGCGGCCTTCGGCCTGGCGCGCGGCAAGGTCGTAGATGGCGGCGCCGTCGCCGTCGAGGGCCGCCTTCTTCACGGAGGCGAGGCTCGCGGGCAGGCCGTTCAGCACTCCCGCGAGGCTTCCCATGTCGGCGACCTTGGGCACGGCCTTGCGGGCGGGCGACGGCGCCGGCTTGGCGCCCTCGGCCGGATCGACCGGGGCGGCGGGCGGCGGGGACGCACTCGCCGCGGTGTCGGGCGCGGTCGAGATCGACTGCGTCGTCAGGGGATCGGCACGCCCGGCATCCGGGGGGAGGGCCGCCGGCTTGTCGAGGGCGACGGACTTCTCGGCATCGACAGGCTTGTCGGAACCGAGGGCCTTGGTGCCGGCATCGACGGGCGCGGCGTTCGAGGGAGCCGTCGCGTCGGCCGATGCACCGACCTCCTGCACCGGCGCCTGGGCCGGCGAGAACGCGCGGATGGCCTGGAGGCCGCCCAGCGCCAGGATCACGGCGGCGAGGCCGAGCAGCAGGTGCTTGCGGCGCTTGTCGATCGCCGCGCGCATCTGGCCGGTGCGCGAGGGCGTCGGCTCGCCGGCGACGTCGCCGGCCTCCTCCGACGCCGGGCGGACGCTGCCGAGGCCTTCGCGAAAGCGGCTCTTGGGGCTCGCGGTCTCGGCCGCTTCGGCCTGAGCGGCGAGGGCGGCGCGGCGGGCGGCGGCGATGAAGTTCGACTTGATCTCGCTGCTCGACGGGGCGGGCGCCTCAGGCTCGGGCTCGATCGGCGTGGCGCCCGGCCGTGCGCGGGTCGGCCGGCCGGCGCCAGGCTCCAGGATCTCGTCCTTGGCCCGCGACCACTCCGAGGGGGAATCCGGGGTCGGCACCACGGCGCTCTTCGGAAGCTCCGGCCGCTTGGGCGCGGCGCCCTGCGGGCGGGGTGCGGCCGCCGGCGTGGGCGCCTCGGGCATGGCGATGCGGGCCTGAGGCGCGGCGGGCGCCGGAGAGGACGCGGCGGGCGCTTGAGGGGACGCCGCAGGCGCTTGAGGGGACGCCGCAGGCGCTTGAGGGGACGCCGCAGGCGCTTGAGGGGACGCCGCAGGCGCCTGCGCGGTCGGGCCGCCGAACTGGCCCGCGAGCCGGTCGAGGGCGGCATGGACGCCGTTGAGCGTCGCCTGCATGCGCTGCTCGGACGCCGCCTGATGGGTCCGCAACTCCTCCAGATCCGCCTTGAGCGAGCCGATCTCGGTGCGGCCGGCCACCGGCGCCTCGGGCGTGCCGACCTGGGCGAGGAGGTCCCTCATCGACCGTTCGAGGCCGAGGATCGCCGGGTCGGAGCCGCGGGTCTCGATCCGCTGCGAGAGGGCGACGATCTGCTTCTCGAGGGCGTCGAGCCCTTCGCCGGAAGAGCCGGCGCCGGGGCCCTGGACCCGGTCGACCTTGTCGGCGAGGTCGTGGAGCATGGAATGGATGCTGGCGAGGTCGCCGCCGGGGACGGCCGGCCGGCGCAGGGTCTCGCCGAGGTCCTCGAGGCGGCCGATGAGGTCGCCGACCGGGTTGACGCCGACCCGGTCGACCTTGTCGGCCAGGGCGTCGATCCGGTCGATGATCGCATCCGACCCGGAGGCGTCGGACAGGGGCCGGGTGCGCAGGACGTCGAGCATCTCGCCCATCGCCTGGATCTGGCGACCGATGCCGTCGTCCTTGGGCGCCTTGAGGTCGCTGCGGATCTCCTCCAGCAGCGGCCGGATCTCGGCCATGCGGGTGGCGTCCTGGTCGGCGTCGCCCTGCAGCTTGGCGATCTGGGCGCTCAGGGCCTGAAGGCCCTGGGCGAGGCTCTGGATGCGCTCGGGGCCGGCCAGGGCCGCGATGAGGTGGCGGATCTCCTCGATCTCTCCGAACAGCCTGCCGAGGGCGTCGCGGTCGGCATGGTCGGAGGGCGCGACGCTCAGCACCCGGTCGAACCGGTCGGCCAGGCGCTCGACGTCCCCCGCCACGCGGGCGTGGACGTTCTCGGCGACGTCCTCGGCCAGCCGCGAGACCTGGACCTGGATCATCTCGATGGGCTTGACGATCGCGGCGAGGTCGGCGGGCTTCTGCGCCTGCCCGACGCCGCTGGCGAGGCTGAGCACCGCCTGTTCGAGGGCGTTGACGTCCTGGCCGGTGGCGAGGCCGCCGATGGAATCGCGCAGGCGGCTCGTCTCGCGCTGCAATTCGCCGATCGTCGAGGACGGCGTGCCGCCGAAGGTCGCCTCCATGGCGGCGGCCACCTCGTGCTGGAGCGCCGCCACCGAGCGATGCGCGGAGGCCTGGCCCTCGCCGCGCTCCTCGAGCTCGCGCTGGCGCTGGCGGATCTCGCCCACCGCGTCGGCCATCTCGAGGGCGGCGGACCGGCCGCGCCGGCCGAGGGCGCGCGGCTGGGCGAGCTGCTCGCCGAGCTCCGCCATCCGGCGCTCGATGGTGGCGAGGCGCTCGGTCATCTCGGCGACGGGCGGAAGCCCGCCGTCGAGCACCGTGGACAGCCGCGCCTCGATGCCGGCGACGCTCGTGGTGGCCGCGTCGCGCGCCGCCTCGTGGGTGCCGTCGATCTTCCTGTCGATGGCGTCGAGGCGCTGGAACATCTGCGCGAGGGATGCGGCGAAGGCGTCGAGCGGGACCGGCGGCTCCGCCGGGGCGGCGACGGCCGCTTCGACGGAAGCGGGCGCCTCGTCAGAGACCGCGGGCGCAGGTGCCTCCACGGGCGGGGAAACGGGGGGAAGGCTGCTCGCCTCGGCCGGACGGTCGGCGACGAGCGGGGCCGGCGGCGCATCGGCGGCGCGAGCGAACGCGAAGCCCGGATCGGGCACACGCGATGCGGGCAGGCGCGGCTCGGCGATGGCGGCGGTGGACGAGGCGAATCGCTGGGGCAGGCTTGCGGGAGCCGGACCTGGGGACGGGACGGTCGCGGTCGGCAGGCTTCCGGGACCGCGCTTGCGCCGCGCATGCGGCTCGGCCTCCTGCTCGACCACGGAGGCGATCCAGGTCTCCAGGGGAATGCCGGCCCGGCGCGCCACGTCGCGGGCCGCGTCGAGCACGTCCGGATCGAGGCCCTTGAGGTTCAGCGTCGCGTTGCGTTTCATCGTCAAACCTGAGCGGCGAGGTCCGGACTTCGCCCCGACGTCTCCGAGGCGCCTCGCGGCGACGGGGACGGAAGGGTTCGATTGCGCTCGACATTTGGCGTTCTTGGTAAACAGCGAGTTAAGGACTATGCCGAAATGGGAAAGCGGGCTCCGACCGGCCCCGTCCGGCGGCAGCGGTTCACGGCCCCCTTGACGTTTGTGCCGTCTGATAGTTTACATATGAACCATCGAGGGAGCCGGCGGTCTCGACGGGCCGAAACGGCGACCCCAGATCCTGGAGGATGCGAGATGCCGAGCTATCGGGCGCCTGTCGAGGACACGCTGTTCCTGCTGTACGACGTGTTCGGCTTCCACCGCTACGACAACCTCGCCGGCTTCTCGGATGCGTCGCCCGACGTGGTCGAGGCGGTGCTGAACGAGGGCGCCAAGCTCGCCGAGACGGTGCTCGCCCCCCTCAACGCGGTGGGCGACCGCGAGGGCTGCAAGCGCCATCCCGACGGCAGCGTCACGACGCCCACCGGGTTCAAGGCCGCCTACGACGCCTATGCCCAGGGCGGCTGGATGGGCCTTTCGCTACCGGAGGCCTACGGGGGCCAGGGGCTGCCGCACACGCTCAACTGCGCGATCCAGGAGTTCGCCTCGTCGGCCAACCTCGCCCTCGGGATGTACCCGGGCCTGACGCAGGGTGCGATGGCGGCCCTGCTGGTCCACGGCTCCGACGCGCAGAAGCAGACCTACCTGCCCCGGATGGCCGAGGGTGCCTGGACCGGCACCATGAACCTCACCGAGCCCCATTGCGGCACGGACCTGGGCCTCCTCAAGACCAAGGCCGTGCCCAACGGCGACGGCTCCTACAGCCTCACCGGCACCAAGATCTTCATCTCGGCCGGCGAGCACGACATGGCCGAGAACATCATCCACCTCGTCATCGCGAGGATCGAGGGCGCGCCGGCCGGCACCAAGGGCATCTCGCTGTTCGTGGTGCCGAAGGTCCTCGTCAACGCGGACGGCTCGCTGGGCGCGCGCAACGGCGTCTCCTGCGGCTCCCTCGAACACAAGATGGGCATCCACGGCAATTCGACCTGCGTCATGAACTACGACGGTGCCACGGGCTGGCTGGTCGGCCAGGAGAATCGCGGCCTCAACGCCATGTTCGTGATGATGAACGAGGCGCGCCTGGCGGTGGGCATCCAGGGGCTGGGCCAGTCGGAGGTCGCCTACCAGAACGCGGTGGCCTACGCGAAGGACCGGCTCCAGGGCCGGTCGCTCACCGGGGTAAAGGCGCCCGAGAAGGCGGCCGACCCGATCATCGTCCACCCCGACGTGCGCCGCACGCTGATGGGCATCCGCGCCTTCAACGAGGCGGGGCGCGCGCTGATCCTCTGGACCGCCCTGCAGGCCGACATCGGCCACCGGTCCGACGACGAGGCCCAGCGCCGGGCCGCCGAGGACCACATGGGCCTGATGACCCCGGTGGTGAAGGGCGTGCTCACCGACAAGGGCTTCGACAACGCGGTGGCCGCCCAGCAGATGTTCGGCGGGCACGGCTACATCGAGGAATGGGGCATGTCGCAGTTCGTGCGCGATGCCCGCATCGCCATGATCTACGAGGGCGCCAACGGCATCCAGGCGATGGACCTCATCGGCCGCAAGCTGCCCAAGGACGGCGGCCGCGCGATGATGGCCTTCCTCGGCGAGGTCCAGACCTTCGTGAAGGACCACGGCGAGGACGAAGCGATGACGCCGTTCACCGCGCCGCTCCAGGCCGGGCTGAACGACCTCCAGGCCGCGACCATGTGGTTCATGCAGAACGCGTTCTCCAAGCCCGACAATGCCGGCGCGGGGGCCACCGACTACATGCACCTGCTCGGCCTCGTGGCCATGGGCTACATGTGGGGCCGGATCGCCAAGGCGGCCATCGCCGCGAAGGCCTCGGCGCCCGAGCGCATGGAGGCCAAGCTCGTCACCGGCCGCTTCTACATGGAGCGGATCCTGCCCGAGACGGCGATGCGCCTCGTGCGGATCAAGGCGGGTTCCGAGACGACCATGGCGCTGCCGGTCGAGGCGTTCTAGAGCGCTCGGACCGAGCCGTTCGACACGGGTCGTTCCGGGGCGCTCGCAGAGCGACCCCGGACGCCATGACAGCCGTCGGTTCAGACCGAGGCACGACCTCGGCTGATGGCTTCCGGGTTCTGCTGCGCAGCCCCGGAACGACGGGATCAGGTCGGCAAGACACAGCCCGCTCGTCGGCGGGGACAACCTGGGACGCGCACATGACCGAGGCCTTCATCTACGATCACGTCCGCACCCCGCGCGGCCGCGGCAAGCCCGACGGCGCGCTGCACGAGGTCACCGCCCTGCGGCTGGCCGAGGTCGCGCTGCGCGCGCTCAAGGACCGCAACCACCTCGACACGCGACAGGTGGACGACGTCGTCCTCGGCTGCGTCGATCCGGTCGGCGAGGCGGGCGGCGACATCGCCCGCGCCGCGGCGCTGGTGGCCGACTACGGCACCCACGTGCCGGGCATCCAGATCAACCGGTTCTGCGCCTCGGGCCTCGACGCGATCAACTTCGCGGCCGCCCAGGTCATGGCCGGCCAGCACGACATGACGGTGGGCGGCGGCGTCGAATCGATGAGCCGCGTCGGGCTCGGCGCCTCGGGCGGCGCCTGGCCGGTGGACCCGCAGATCGCGATCAAGTCGTGGTTCATGCCCCAGGGCGTCTCGGCCGACCTCATCGCCACCAAGTACGGCTTTTCCCGTGACGATTGCGACGCCTATGCCGTCGAATCGCAGAAGCGCTCGGCCAAGTCCTGGGCGGACGGGTTGTTCAAGAACTCGGTCGTGCCGGTAAAGGACATCAACGGCATCACCCTGCTCGCCACCGACGAGCACATGCGGCCCTCCACCGACATGCAGTCGCTGGGGCAGCTCAAGGCCTCCTTCGTCCAGATGGGCCAGATGGGCGGCTTCGACGCCGTGGCCATCGACGCCCATCCGGACGTGGAGATGGTCGAGCACGTCCACCACGCCGGCAATTCGTCGGGCATCGTCGACGGTGCCGCCGCGGTGCTGCTCGGCTCGAAGGAGGCGGGCGACCGCGCCGGGCTGAGGCCGCGTGCGCGCATCCGCGCCTTCGCCAACATCGGTTCCGATCCGGCCCTGATGCTCACCGGCCCGGTGGACGTGACGAAGAAGGTGCTGGCCCGCGCGGGCCTGAGCCTGTCCGACATCGACCTGTTCGAGGTCAACGAGGCCTTCGCCGCCGTGGTCCTGCGCTTCATCCAGGCCTTCGACGTCGATCCGGCCAAGGTCAACGTCAACGGCGGCGCCATCGCCATGGGGCATCCGCTCGGCGCCACCGGCGCGATGATCCTCGGCACGGTGCTCGACGAACTCGAGCGCACCGGCAAGGAGCGGGCGCTCGTCACCCTGTGCATCGGTGCCGGCATGGGCACCGCCACGATCATCGAGCGCGTCTGAGGATCGGCCCGCCGACCCGGCGGCCGCTCTGCCCGGCCGTACCAAAGCCTGATAGACGCGGGCCCGCGCCCGACGCCGCCTGGAGCGGCGCGGTTCGAGCCAACATTGCGGAGGAAACGCCCCTATGACGAGACTGCTTCCCACCCTGGCCCTGGCCGCCCTGCTCGGCCTGCCGATGGCGGCCCGCGCCGACGAGGCCTCCGACCGGATCGAGGCCGCCAAGGCGCTGGTCCAGAAGACCGTGATCAAGAACCTCGAGACGGGCTTCACCGGCGCGCTGGAGAAGACCGTGGCCGCCATGCCCGCCGAGAAGAGCGACAAGGTCCGCCAGGAGGTCCGCGCCGAGTTCGACCGCCAGCGCACCGCGCTGATCGAGGGATTGTCGAAGGAATACGCCGACAAGTTCACCCTCGACGAGATCAAGCATCTCTCGGGCATCTACGACGACAAGATCTACCAGAAGTTCCAGGCGATCAACGCCGATCCGGGTTCGACCATCACGCTGATCTCGCAGGCGGCGGTGACCAAGCTCGTCAACATGCTCACCGTCGCCGCGGCGGCCGACGCTCCGGGCCTGCCCGGGCAGGCGCCGGGCCCGGCACCGACTCCCGCACCGGCCCGCTGAGCCGCGATGCCCCGCGGCCGGGCGGCGACGACCATACGACCGGGCCGCCCCCCCGCCGCGGTGGCGCAGAACCGGGCGGCGCGACCTCGCGCCGCCTCAGTGGACCGGGGCGACGCGCACGGCCGGCGTCTCGAAGCCCGTGGGGACCGGGGCGGCCTGCGTCTCGAACCCCGCCACGGCCGGCAGGGCTTCGATCTGGGGCTTGGCGAAATGGTAACCCTGGAACAGCGTCGCTCCGAGTTCGCGCAGGGTGTCGAGTTCCGCCCGGGTCTCGACGCCCTCGGCGATCACCGCCACGCCGAGCTGGCGCGCGATGGCGATGATCCCGCCCGTGATGATCTGGCGGCCCTTGTCGGTGTCGATGCCGCGCAGGAGGTCCATGTCGATCTTGATGAGGTCGGGCCGGAAGTTGGCGAGCAGGCTCATCCCGGCGAAGCCGGCGCCGAAATCGTCCAGCGCGGTGAGGAAGCCCTGCTTGCGGTACTCGGTGACGATGCGCTGGACGTGGGCGGTATCGCGGAATTTCTCGTTCTCGGTGAACTCGAACATGATCCGGTCGTGGGCGAACCCGAAGCGGCGCGCCGCCTCCAGGGACGAACGGATGCAGGCCGCCGGCTCGTAGACGGCGTTGGGCATGAAGTTGATCGAGAGCTTGGTCTCGTCGTCGGCGGGAAAGAGCCTGCCCGCGAGTTCGATTGCCTTCACCCGCGCCGCTTGGTCGAAGCGGTAGACCGTCTCCTCCGTGACGCGGCTGAGGATGGAACCGGCGGACTCGCCGTTGGTCCCGCGCACCAGGGCCTCGTAGCCCCAGATGCGGCCGCGTTCCACGTCGAGGATGGGCTGGAAGGCCATCGTGAAGGTGAAGTCCAGGGCTTTGCCGGTTCCGCACCCTTTGCAGGCTACCTTCGCGCTCATCCCATCGTATCCCATGTTAATGTCGGTCGTTTGTCTTCAAAACCATGACGGCAAAAATCCTTTCATCGACTTAAGAAGCCGACGGTCCACGCCGCCCCCTTTGGAGGATCAGCCATGAATCTCACGAACTTCCGCTTCGAGACCGACGCCGACGGAATCGCGCTCGCCACCTGGGACATGCCCGGCCGCTCGATGAACGTGATCACGGCGCAGGTCATGGCCGAGCTCCATCAGATCATCGACGCCGTGGTGGCGGATGCCGCCGTCAAGGGCTGCGTCATCACCTCGGGCAAGGACAGCTTTTCGGGCGGCGCCGACCTGACGATGCTGCAGGGCCTCGGCCGCGAATACGAAAAGCTCAAGGCGAAGTCCGGCGAGGAGGAGGCGATGCGCCACTTCTTCGAGGAGTCGCGGCAGTTGACCCTGGTGTTCCGCAAGCTCGAAACCTGCGGCAAGCCGTTCGCCGCCGCCGTCAACGGCCTCTGCCTCGGCGGCGCGTTCGAGCTGAGCCTGTCCTGCCATCACCGGGTGTTGTCGGACGACGAGAAGACCCGCGTCGGCCTGCCCGAGATCAAGGTCGGCCTGTTCCCCGGTGCCGGCGGCACCCAGCGCGTGCCGCGCCTGATGCAGACCGGAGACGCCCTGCAGATGCTGTTCAAGGGCGAGCAGATCCGCCCGCTGATGGCCAAGACCATGGGCCTCGTCCACGAGGTCGCCCCCAAGGCCGAGATCGTGGAGAAGGCGCGTGCCTGGATCAGGGCCGGCGGCTCGGCGGTGGCGCCCTGGGACGCGCCCAAGTTCAAGGCGCCTTCCGGCAAGGTCTACTCGCCCGCCGGCATGATGATCTGGCCACCCGCCAACGCGATCTACCGCCGCGAGACCCACGACAATTATCCCGCCGCCAAGGCCATCCTCGGGGCGGTCTACGAGGGCCTGCAGCTGCCGATGGATCTGGCCCTGCGCGTCGAGAGCCGGTACTTCGCCAAGATCCTGCGGTCGAAGGAGGCCGCGGCGATGATCCGCACGCTGTTCCTGTCGATGGGCGAGCTCAACAAGGGCGCGCGCCGCCCCAAGGACGTGGCTCCCACCAGCGTCAGGAAGGTCGGCGTCGTCGGGGCCGGATTCATGGGGGCGGGCGTGGCCTACGTCAGCGCCAACGCCGGCATGGAGGTGGTGCTCGTCGACCGGTCGATGGAGGCCGCCGAGAAGGGCAAGGCCTACGCCCACACCCTCATCACCGGACAGATCAACCGGGGCCGCGCCAAGACCGCCGACCGTGACGCGCTGCTCGCCCGCATCACCGCCAGCGCCGATTATGCCGACCTCAAGGGCTGCGACCTCGTCATCGAGGCGGTGTTCGAGGACCCCGCGGTGAAGGCCGAGGTGATCGCCAAGGTCGAGGCGGCCATCGGGCCGGAGGTGATCTTCGCCTCCAACACCTCGACCCTGCCGATCTCGGGCCTGGCCAAGGCTTCCTCCCGGCCCGACCAGTTCGTGGGCATCCACTTCTTCTCGCCCGTGGAGAAGATGATGCTCGTGGAGATCATCAAGGGCGAGGCGACCGGCGACCGGGCCATCGCCACCGCCCTCGACTACGTGCGGGCGATCAAGAAGACGCCCATCGTGGTCAACGACAGCCGCGGCTTCTTCGCCAACCGCTGCGTCACGGCCTACCTGCTCGAAGGCCACAAGATGTTCCTCGAAGGCGTGCCCGCCGCGATGATCGAGAACGCCGGCAAGCTGGCCGGCATGCCGGTGGGCCCGCTCTCGCTCAACGACGAGGTCGCCCTCGACCTCGGCCTGAAGATCGCCAGGGCCACGGAGGCGCAGCTGGGCCCCGACGCGGTCGATCCCGGCCAGAAGCAGCTCCTCGTCACCCTGGTGGAGACCGAGGGCCGGCTCGGACGCAAGAACAAGCGCGGCTTCTACGACTACCCCGAGGGTGCTTCGAAGCGGCTGTGGCCGGGCCTGAAGGCACTCCAGCCCAAGACCCTCGACCCGGACGCGGTGGATGTCACGGAACTCAAGCACCGCTTCCTCGTGGTGCAGGCGCTGGAGGCCGCCCGCACCGTCGGCGAGGGCGTGATCACCGATCCGCGCGAGGCCGACGTCGGCTCGATCCTCGGATTCGGCTTCGCGCCCTTCACCGGGGGCACCCTGTCCTACATCGATTTCATGGGCGCCGGGGAGTTCGTGGCGCTGGCCCGCAGCCTGGAGGCCAAGCACGGCGCGCGCTTTGCGGTGCCCGAGAACCTCGCGGCGATGGCCGAGACGGGGAGCACCTTCTACGGCGAGGCCGCCAAGCGGGCGGCCTAGCCCAGGACGCTCGACGCCACCCGGGGCCGGTGCCGCGAGGCGGGACCGGCCCTTCCCATGTCCGGTGACCGGCGGCGGGGGAGGGGGTATGACCCCTCGACCCTCCCTCGGTCATGTGCCGCAACGGCAAGGACACGCGATGTTCCTCACCTCGCCCGATCTCGCGGACCCCGCGATCCGGCATGCCTTTTTCACCCGCCGGGGCGGCGTCTCGGAGGGGCTCTACGCCTCGCTCAACGGCGGGCTCGGCTCGAGTGACGACGCCGGCCGCGTGGCCGAGAACCGGCGGCGGATGTGCGCGGCCCTCGGCGTCGCCGAGACCGCCCTGGCCAGCCTCTACCAGATCCATTCCGCCGAGGTGGTCGTGCTGACGCAGGCGCCGGCGCTGGCGGAGCGACCCAAGGCCGATGCGATGGTGAGCGTCGTGCCGGGGCTGGCGCTCGGCATCGCCACCGCCGATTGCGGTCCGATCCTGTTCGCCGATACCCGCAACGGCGTCGTCGGTGCCGCCCATGCCGGCTGGAAGGGGGCGCTCGGCGGCGTCGTGGCCGCCACGGTGGCGGCGATGGAGGCGCTCGGCGCCGAGCGCGGGTCGATCGTCGCCGTGCTCGGCCCCACCATCCACCAGCCATCCTACGAGGTCGGCACGGACCTGCGCGACCGCTTCGAGGAGGCGGCACCGGGGGCGGCGCGGTTCTTCGCGCCCGGCGACCGGCCGGGCCATGCCCAGTTCGACCTGCCGGGCTTCGTCCTGTGGCGCCTGGAACAGGAGGAGATCGGCCGCCACGCCTCGCTCGGCCTGTGCACCTATGTCGACGCCGAGCGCTTCTACAGCTACCGGCGCACCACCCACCGCCAGGAGGCCGACTACGGCCGCCTGATCTCGGCCATCGCCCTGGCGCCCTGAATTCCGGCCCCGACAAACGGATTCCAGGGGTGCGACAATCCGTCATCCAGGTCGAGCCGGAAAGGCGCCGTCGCGATTGAACCTTGGCCGTTCGAGCGCGTTCAGGGTCGAGGTAGCCCAAGGTCGAACGAACACAACGGACGGATCATCGCCACAAAGGGGTCGCTTTTCCGGCGACTGGCGTGATCGGTCCGCAACAGCTTCTTCCAGGCTGCTGAACTACAGACGAGGCTTCGTGAGGCCGGCGCCGGCGCCGTCTCATCGACAGTATGAGGACCAGCACCATGAAATCCTTCCTTCGGGCCACCACCGCTCTTGCCGGCATTGTCCTGGCGGGCTCGGCCTTCGCCGCCGACCTTCCGCGCCGCGCCGCGCCGCCGGTCTTCGTCCCGGTCCCGGTCTTCACCTGGACGGGCTTCTACTTCGGTATCAACGCCGGCTACGGCTTCGACGCCGGCAACCAGGACCGCAACGTCTACGACAACGTGTTCCC